>NZ_KI912427.1:154316-1194181 GCF_000518345.1 Bradyrhizobium sp. URHA0013
GACCAGAGTTCAACTGTCGCCAACACCGGCAACATCACGGTCGATGCCAACGGCAAGCTGACGGTGAACGGCGCCACGATCAGCGGCACCGGCACGGTCACCGGCAACGGCGAGATCGATCTGACCGGCGCTGCGGTGCTGAGCGGCGGCATCCTGAACAACAATGCGGCCTTCAAGGTCAGCGGCACCGGCAACGCGCTGGACCATGAGACAATCACGAATGCGACGACGGGCACCATCGAGGTGCTGGCGAATGGCGCGCTGACTGTCGATCAGGGCTCGACGGTTGCGAATGCCGGCAACGTCACGGTCGATGCCAATGGCAAGCTGACGGTCAACGGCGCGACGATCAGCGGCGGTACGATCGACGGTCTCGGCACGATCGACGTCACTGGTGCCAGCAAGATCGACGGCGGCGCGACGCTGAGCACGGCCACAGTTAGCGCCAATGCCCAGTTGACGCTGGACGGCATCACGGTGTCGGGCTCGGCGATCACGGACAATGGCGGCATCGAGCTCGACAACACCGTCAAGCTCAAGGACGGCGCCAGCATCCAGGGTGGCGCGGTCGCCAATACCGGCCTGCTGGAGATCGCCGGCGCTGCGACGCTGCTCAACGACGTCGTGACCAATACCGGCACGGTGACGGTTGACGGCGGCCAGACGCTGACACTGTCCGGCACGGAGATTTCGGGCGGGGCCGTCAACGGCACCGGCACGATCGATGTCATTGGCAGCAGCAAGATCGATAAATCAGCGACGCTGAGCACCACTGCCGTGACGGTTGAGAGCGGCGTTATACTGACGCTGGACGACGTGATAGTTGCGGGCACCGCAATCGCCAATCATGGCACGGTCAAGGTCGATGCGAGCAGCAAGCTGACATTGAACGGTGCGAGCCTGACCGGCGGCGCCCTCACCGTTTCGGGCACGCTGAATTCAACCGGCACGACTGCGATTACCGACGCCAATATCTCGAACAACTATCTGATCGAGGCAACCCTGGGCGCGTTGACCCTGTTGGCGACGACCTCCGCAAGCTCGATCGCGAATGACGGCATCCTCCGGGCCAATGGCGCCGAGCTCGACATCAACGGCGAAGCCATCGCAAACACCGGCACGCTGGCAGCGATCAATCACGGGACACTGAAGCTGACCGGGATGACGGTGACCGATACCGGCAGCGGTCATGTCTCGGTCGAGTCCGGCTCGACACTCGATCTCCAGGGCGCGACCATCGATGGCGGTACGGTGACGATTGCCGGTACGCTGGAATCGACCGGCACCAGCGCCATCAACAACGCAGACATCACCAACACCGGCACGATCACGGTCACCAGCGGCACGCTGACGATTGATCCCGCCATCCTCCACACCATCACCAACCACGGTCTGATTCAGGCGAATGGTGGTGAACTCGATATTTCCGGTGAGCTGATCGTCAACTCCGCCGATATCATGGCGGTCCATGGCGGCACGCTGAAGCTTGCGAGCGTCATCGTCACCAATTCCGCCGGGACGATCACGGTCGACGGTACCTCGAAGCTCTATCTGACCGACGTCTCGATCAATGGCGGCAGCCTGAGCAATGCCGGCAATCTCTACGGCGTATCCGGCTCCAATACCGTTTCGGCGATGGTCACGAACACCGGCACCATCGAGGTGCAGGCCGGCACGCTCAACCTCGCCGGCGGCCTCAGCGGTGTCGGCTCGGTGACCATCGATAACGGCGCGACACTCGAGCTCGCGGGGGCGACGGCGCAGACCATTGCCTTCGCCGGTGGCGTCGACACGCTGCAACTCGACAAGGTGGCGGGCCAGAGCTTCACCGGCACCATTACCGGCCAGTCGACGAAAGCCGGCACGTTCACGATCAAGGGCGCGGCCGATATCACGACATCGAGCGGCGATGCACTCGACTTCACCGCATCGGGCGGCACATCTGCAGCGCCCGCCGACACTATTCTCACGCCCACCGGTGCACTGACTGGCGCGGCCAATGGCGTCGCCGTCACCCAGAACGGTACCGGCGATATCTCGTTCACGGCGACCGGCGACATCAAGGGCCTCGCCGGCCACGGCATCTGGCTGCGCGACAGCGCGACCGGCGCTGGCGATATCACTGTCAACAATCTCACCGGCAAGGCGACGGGCACCGGCGCGAATTCGGTCGGCGTTCTCGTCGAGAATTTGAACAGCGCCAGCGCCGGCGGCATTTCGATCACCCAGCTCGGCGGCGCTGTCGGCGGCGCATACGGCGTCGACGCGACCACGCAGGGCAACGGCGACATCGCCATTGACGCCGGCGGTACCATCACCGGCAGCTCCGTCTACGGTATCCGCGCGCGGAGCTATGGCAGTGGCAGCGAGACCGTCACGACCGAGGCCGGCAGCGCCGTCACGTCGGGCAGTTCCGCCATCATCGCGGTCAATCGGGCAAACTCGATCGACGCGTCGGACGGGAGCACCATCACCGTCACGACCTACGGCACGATCAATTCCGGCAGCAGCCTGAACCAGAGCGGCAACACGCCGGCGGGTATCCAGGCCGGCTACACCGGTGCCACGACCGGATCCAGCGCCAATACCAACGTCAACGGCACCGTCACCATCAGCAATCACGCCAACATCACCGCCGCGGCGGGCTATGGCATCGACGCCTACAATTACGGCAATGGCGACGTCAGGGTGACCAGCTTCGCCGGGACCACGATTTCGGTCAGCGGTACGCAAAGCGTCGGCATCAACGCCTCGGCATTGAGCGGCGGCACTGGCGACGTGACGGTCACGCTTGGCGAAAATGTTACGATCTCGGGTGCGACGAGCTACGGCATCAGGGCTTACAGCATCGATGCGGGCGACGTCAGCGTTACCATGGCGAACGGCGACAGCATCACGTCCGGCAGCACCGGCATCGTGGCGGTCAACTACGCCACTGCGATCGCTGACAGCATCGGCAGCACGATCGCCGTCGAGGCCCATGGCACGATCCACTCCGGCTCGACCTTGAATAACGACGGCGGCACTCCCGGCGGGATCATCGCCGGCTACAAGCCCGGCGGGTCCGGCACGTTCTCGAATGCGGTCAAGGGCGACGTCACCGTCACGAGCGATGCAACGATTATCGCCGATGCGGGCTACGGCATCGAGGCGTTCACCTGGGGTGCCGGCAACCTCACGGTCACGACCGGCGCGGCATCCTCGATTACGGCCGCAGGTACCGCGATCGGCGCCTTCGATCACGGTGGCGGCGACGTCAGCGTCACCAATAACGGCTCCGCCAGCGGCGCGGTCGGTGTGTCTGCCATCGCCAATGGCAGCGGCGACGTCACCATCGTCAATCACGGTGCTATCACCAGCACGAGCCTCGCCGGCATCAGCGTGACGCAGAACGAAGTGGGCGCGACCGGCTCGACCCATATCACCAATACCGGATCGATCGTGGCCCCGAGCGCCCATGCGGCGATCTTCATCCAGGAGAACGCGACCGGCACCGCGCAGATCGACAATTCCGCCACCGGAACGATCGGACCAGCCGTCGCCTCGACCGTGACCGCCGCGACTTACGCCATCGTCGAGACCGGCGGCGCCATCACGATCAACAATGCCGGCCACATCAACGGTAATATCTCGGTCGCCAGCGCGACCTTCAACAATGAGCTGGGCGGCACCTGGACGGTCGCCGGCAGTGGCGTCTTCGGCAACGCGTCGTCGATCGTCAACCACGGTGCCATCGATCTGCATGGCGCGTCGATCTCCGGGACCGGGCTGAGTATCGAAAATTACAAGGACATCGACAGTTGGGGCACGGCGTCGATCACGGGCACAATCGCCAATGCCGGCAGCATCGAGGTCCATGACGGGGCGCTGACGCTGTTCGGCTCGGTGTCGGGCTCGGGCTCGGTCACCGTCGACGCCGGCGCGTTGCTGAAGCTCGACGGCACGGTCACGCAGACGATCACACTCGACGGCGACGGCGCCCATCTTCAGATCGATACGTCAGCCTTTGGCGGCTCTATCGGCGCGCTGTCCACGAACGACACGATTGACCTGTCGACCATCAAGTACGGGCTCGGTACCAGCGCAGTCTATGTCGCCAACAGCAATCCCTCCACTGGCGGCGTGCTGACGGTGACCGATACGGACGGCAATCACATCAGCCTGAACCTGGCCGGCGCCGACTACAGCAATGCCCATTTCGCCGGCAGTGACGACGGCACTGGCCACACGCTGATCACGATGACCGATGACCACGCGCCGGCCTTCACCGCCGGCGCCGTGCTGGCGGGGGGCGTCTCCGAGCAGGCGGACACCACCGGCGACTTCGCCACGTTCGTTACGTCAACGCCCGTGACCGGCGCGATCGACTTCACCGACATCGACTTGACCGACCTGCCGATGGCACAGATCACCGGCCAGGTCGTGACCTCGCTTGGCGCCGATCACAGCACTAATCTCACCTCGTCGCTCACGCTTGACGAGATCGCGGCGCTCAAGAGCGGACTGACGCTTCTGCCGCAGACCGGCAAGAATAACGGCACGGCCACCTGGAGCTATTCGATCGCCGACGGCGCGCTGGATTTCCTCGGCGAGAACCAGAGCGCCAAGGTAGTCTCCACCGTCACCCTTGATGACCACCAGGGCAAGACCGGCACAACCGACGTCACGATCACGATCACCGGCAAGAACGATGCGCCCGCGATCACGGCGGAAACGAACGACCATTCCGGCGCGGACCTGCTCGAGACGAATACGCAACTGGTAAAGCATGGTACGCTGACGGTTTCGGATGCCGATGCCACCGATCACGTGACGGTCGTGGTCGATCATCTCGATATCTATTTCGACGGCGTACCCCAGACCGATTATGTCGGCGAGCCCTCGAGCCCGACGCTGCTCAACTATCTGGCCGTGCAGCCCGGGTACATTCTCGATGGCGCAGCCACCCACGCCGCGTTTACGTGGGACTTCAATTCGGGCAGCGAGGCCTTCGACTTCCTTGCCGCCGGCCACACGCTGTCGCTACAATACACGATCGTGCCCGACGACAGCCACACGCCGACCGGTACCGGCAACGGCGTCCTCATCTTCAACATCGCCGGCAGCAACGATGCACCCACTCTGGGTGACGCGACGCTGGCCCCGGTCAGTGGAGCTAACAGAGATCCGGCTGGCTCCACGGTCAGCGATCTCTTCGACGGCAAGTTCCACGACGCCGACGACGGCGCGAGCTTCCAGGCCGTCGCGGTCAGCGCCGACAGTACCACCTCCGATCAGGGCGTCTGGCAGTACGAAATCGCCGGCACCCATCAATGGGTGGATATCGGATCCGTCAGCGACACGGCTGCACTCGTGCTGAGCACGGATACGCTGATCCGGTTCGTGCCGGCCGACGGCTTCACCGGGATGCCAGCCTCGTTGGGCGTACATGCGATCGACAACACCTACACCGGCGATGTCACGACTGACGTGTTGACGCCTGCGACGATCGATCTCACGGCGACGGGCACCGGCGGCGCCACGCCGATCTCGCACGAACTCACCGCCATCGATACGGAAGTGACGGCGCCTCCCGCCAATGGCCCGCTGATCGACACCGAGCACTTCCAGGTCGAGCATATCCGCGAGAACAGCAACGAGATCATCACCGATCTTCAGGTCATCGATACCGATTCAGGTGCGGCGACGGATACATTCACCGTTACGCTGTCGACCGCGCATCCCGATGTCAGCAGCACCGATCTTTCCCCGACAGCCGGCTCGCTCGACAATATCAACGCGGGTCTCGCGAACGGCGCCGGCATCACCTACGATCCGACCGGCGCCAGCACCGATGAATCCCCGCAGCCGCCCGCGACCGACCAGATCACGCTGACGGTTGCGGATTCCGCCGGCCGCTACGACAGCGTCAACTTCATCTTCAACGAGGCTGGCGACACCAGCCAGGGCATCTCGCTGCAGGGCACCAGCGGCAAGGACGTCATCTTCGCGACTGACACCAACGACACGCTGACCGGCGGCGACGCCAAGGATCAGTTCGTGTTCGCGCCGGGTGCGATCGGGTATGACGATAACGGCCATCCCGTCACTGATTTCTCGCACAGCATCACCGATTTTACCGAGGGCCTCGACAAGATCGACCTGAGGCAGTTCTCGGATATCAGCTCCATCGGCAGTCTCACGATTGCCCAGCAGCAGGGCACCGACGACACGCTGGTCACCTGGCAGCAGCAGGTAAACGCTCTGGAGGGGGCGCCGATCACCGAGCACGAGTCGCTGCTGCTGAAGAACGTGATTGCCGCCAACCTCAAGGGCAGCGATTTCATCTTCCATATCACCTGATCTCGGCCGGGCCTTGCCTGCGGCCCGCGCCCGGCTTGACCGCGGCAAGAAATCCATAATCCTCCGGCCTGAGGAATGGCCAATCGCGTTCCGGCGCTGCATGATCGGCGCGCATGGCGTGATGCAAGGCAGGAAGCCCTACTGACATGAAACGTCTCAAGATCCTGCGGCGGTGGTTTGCGCGGAAGTTGGGATTTGCGCGGCTGATGTGCCTTGCGCTGCTCGTCGTGTTTGCCGGCGCTCGCCTCTGGGATCCGCCGCCGATCCAGGAACTGCGGCTGCGCACCTTCGACATGTTTCAGTTGATCGATCCGCGTCACAAGACGGTGCGGCCGGTCACCATCGTCGACATCGACGACAAGAGCCTCGCCAAGCTCGGCCAGTGGCCGTGGCCGCGGACGCGGATCGCCGACCTGATCCAGAACCTCACCAGTCACGGCGCGGTCGCAATCGGCTTCGACGTCGTATTCTCGGAAGCCGATCGGCTCAATCCGGATCTGGTCGCCAGCCAAATGCGGTATCTGGACGACGCCACCCGCGCCAAGCTGCGCGAGCTGCCGAGCAACGACCAGATCCTCGCCGAAGCGGTCAAGCGCTCGCGCGTGATCCTGGGCGAGACCGGGCAGCGGGCGATTTCGTCCGAGGTCGACAAGACGCTGCCCTTTACGGGCGTCGCAACGGTCGGCGAAGAGGGCGCCGAGCGCTTCCTGTTCGAATTTCCCGGGCTGTTGCGCAACGTGCCCGAGATCGAGAAGGTCGCGGCCGGCCGCGGCCTGTTCTCGATCAAGACCGAGCGCGACGGCCTGATCCGGCGCGTGCCGATGATCATGCGCGCCCAGGGCATGGTCATGCCCTCGCTCAGCCTCGAGATTTTGCGCGTCGTCACGGGCACGCCGACGCTGCTGGTTCGGACCGACAAGACCGGCGTGCGGGCCGTGCGTCTCAAGGGCGTGGAGATCCCAACCGACAGGAACGGTCAGCTGTGGGTGCATTATGCGCGCCAGGATCCCTCGATCTACGTCTCGGCTGCCGACGTGCTCGACAATACCGTGCCGCCGAACAAGATCGCCGGCAAGCTGGTGCTGATCGGCACCTCCGCGGTTGGGCTCAATGACATCAAGACCACGCCGGTGTCCTCGACCATGCCGGGCGTCGAGATCCATGCGCAGGTGCTGGAGAGCGTGCTGAGCGGCGCGGTAATATCCCAGCCGAACTACGCGCTCGGCGTCGAGCTGCTCGCCGCGCTCATCATCGGCTTGCTCGTCATCATCTTCACGCCGAACCTCGGACCGGTCCGCCTCGTGCTTGCCGGCGCGACCTTCGCCGCGATCCTGATCGGAGTGTCCTGGTTCTTTTACGTGCAATACCGCTATCTGATCGATTTCACCTATCCGCTGCTCTCGACCACGGCGATCTATCTGACGCTGATCTTTGCCAGCTTCGTGCGCGAGCAGCGGCAGCGCGTGCAGATTCGCGGCATGTTTGCGCAATACATGTCGCCGGTGCTGGTCGAGCAACTCGCGCAGTCACCGGAAAAGCTCGTCCTCGGCGGCGAGGAGCGCGAAATGACGATCATGTTCTCCGACGTGCGCGGCTTCACCACCATCTCGGAAACCTACAAGCACGATCCGCAGGGCCTGATCGCGCTGATGAACCGCTTCCTGACTCCGCTGACCGACGTGATCATCGATCAGAAGGGCTATATCGACAAATATATGGGCGACGCCATCATGGCGTTCTGGAACGCGCCGCTCGACGATGCCGAGCACGAGGTCAACGCCTGTGAGGCCGCGATCCAGATGTTGGAGAGGATCGACGCCGTGAACAAGGACCGCGAGCAGGAAGCCGTCGATGGCGGCCACGTCTACATCCCGCTCAACGTCGGTATCGGTCTCAACACCGGTATCGGCGTGGTCGGCAACATGGGCTCCGACCTGAAGAAGAACTATTCGGTGCTCGGCGACAGCGTCAACCTGGCCTCGCGTCTCGAAGGCCAGTCGAAGGAGTACGGCTTTCCCATCATCGTCGGCTCGCGCACCGCGCTCGCCGCCAAGGATAAGTTCGCAATTCTCGAGCTCGACTTCATCATGGTCAAGGGCAAGACCGAGCCGGAAGTGATCTACGCCATCGCCGGCCGCGCGGACGTGATGCATTCGGGCGCCTTCCAGCGCCTGCGCAACGTCACCATCGAAATGCTCGCCTGCTATCGCAGCCGCGACTGGCAGGGCGCGCTGGACGCGATCGAACGCGGCCGCAGGAGCGAGGATGCCGACACTCTGGAAAAGCTGTTCAAGCTCTACGAAGTGCGCATCAAGGAATTCCAGGTCAATCCACCGCCGGAGGGTTGGACCGGGGCGTATGCGCTGCTGACGAAGTAGGGGGCAGATGTGCGGTTTGAAGCTAACCACACACTCGCTGTCGTCCTGGCGACGCCAGAACCCATTACCCCAGGGAGAAGTTGTTACGGCGAGCGGCCAACCACCAATCTTCGCCAAACGAAATTCGGTGGTTATGGGTCCTGGCTTTCGCCAGGACGACGGTGTGTTTGCGGAAGCTGAGTGCCGCCGGCCTTGAGCCTCACTCCGCCCCGATCGTCGTGAGGTCCTGGAACCAGTGCTGCGCCTGCACGAATTGCTTGACCTTGGGCGACAGCGCATGCGGGTTGGTGTCGTGCACCACCCACACCAGCGTGGCGTCGTCGACGATCAGCGCGTGCGCCTGCGCCAGCAGCTCGTCCTGCTTGGTGCTGTCGAAGGTCTGCTTGGCCTCGTCGATCAGCGCGTCGACCTTCGGATTCTTGTAGCCACCCCAGTTGACGCCGACCGGCGCGATCTGGCTCGAATGAAAGAAGCGGACGATGGCGTAGAGCGGATCGGAGGTGACATAGGCGATGTTGTTGGCGGTGATGCCGGCGTTCATCTCGTCGGCCGCGCCCTTGCGCCAGTGCGTGTATAACGTCTCGAGCTCGACGACCTTGAAATCGATGTCGATGCCGATCTCCTTGAAGCTCTGCTGCAAAAATTCGTTCATTGGCAGCGACAGCATCTGGCCGGTGCCGCCCTGTGCGATGATGAAGGTCGCCTTCAGCGGCTTCGCCTTGGAGTAGCCGGCTTCCTCGACCAGCTTCTTCGCCGCGGCGACATCGTATTTCAGCTCGAAGCTCGGCTTGCCGAACCAGGGGCTCGACGGATCGACCTGTCCCTTGGCGGGTTTCGCAAGCCCATTCATCAGGCCCACCACGGCTTCACGATCGATCGCGAGGTTCAGCGCCTTGCGCAGGCGGATGTCGGTCCACGGCGAACCCGGCAGCACGCTCAGATGATAATTCCAGACATGCGGCGTGACGTTGTCGACGAGCTTCATGCCGGCGGCCTTGAGCTGCGGCACGGCATCCGGCGCCGGCGTCTCGATCAGATCGACTTGTCCGGCGAGCAGCGCATTGGTGCGCGTCAGCGCTTCCGGCATCGGCACCAGCACGAGCTTGTCGACCTTGGGAATACGCTTCTTGTTCCAATAATCGGGATTCTTGGTCAGCTCGGCGAGCTCGCGCGGCACCAGTTTGGTCAATTTGAACGGGCCCGTCCCCGAAGGCTGGCTCGCGAACTTGTCCCAATCCTTGCCGAGCTTTTCGTATTGCGTTGGGCTCGAGACCAGGAACCACAGCATCTGGTAGGGAAAGAAGGAATCGACCGTCTTGGTGGTGATCTCCACGGTGGAGTCGTCGATCTTGGCGTAGCTCGCGACCGAAGGCAGGCGGGTCTTGACCTGCGCGCTCTGGCGCTTGTCGAATTGCGGCGCCTTGTCGTTGAGCACCTTGTCCAGATTCCAGATCACGGCATCGGCGTCGAACTCGCTGCCGTCGTGAAACTTGACGCCCTTGCGCAGGGTGAAGCGCCATTTCGTCTTGTTCTCGTCATCGACTTTCCACTCGGTGGCCAGTCCCGGCACCAGCTTTCCCGGGCGGTCGGCGACGTCCATCTCCCACGCCACGAGCGGATCGTAGATGGTGTAGGCCGTGAACTGATAGGCGCCGGCGCCGCGATCGGGCTGACCGGTCGTCAGCGGGATGTCCGCCATCGAGATGCCGTAGCGCAGCACCGTCTCGGCGCCCGCGGGAATCGCGGACAACGCCAGTGCAAGCACGGCGAAACAGGTCGATAGTCGGATACGCATGGGCCAAAGCTCCAGGGAAGGCTTCAAGGAAATCGGAGCCAAACCTGCAATCTTGATGCCAGAATAGGCAGCAAGATGCTTTCACCGAGGCGTCATCACAAGGACTTGTCGTCGCAGGGGCAATTTGCAGAATAAGTTTCCCCATTGGCATAGGCATTGCATACGATTGCATCAAAATTAGTCATCGAAGCCGGAAAAGGATTGAGTCAATGCTTATCAATAAGAACAAGACCCGCGCGGTGCTGATCGCGTTGCTGGCGCTCAGTAGCGCGGCTGCGTGGCCGCGCTCTGCAAGTGCCGAAACCGTGTTGCGCATCGCCATGACGGCTGCCGATATTCCGCGCACGCTGGGCCAGCCCGATCAGGGTTTTGAAGGCAACCGCTTCACCGGCCTCACCATGTATGACGCGCTCACCGGCTGGGACCTGTCCTCGGCCGACAAGGCGAGCGTGGTGATCCCCGGCCTTGCCACCGAGTGGAAGGTCGACGATGCCGACAAGACCAAATGGACTTTCAAGCTGCGGCCGGGCGTCACCTTCCATGACGGCTCGCCGTTCAATGCGGACGCCGTGGTGTGGAATGTCGAGAAGGTGCTGAAGCAGGACGCGCCGCAATTCGACGCCAGCCAGGTCGGCGTCACGGCCTCGCGCATGCCGACGCTGGCATCCGCGAAGAAGGTTGACGACATGACGGTCGAGCTCACCACCAAGGAGCCCGACAGCTTCTTGCCGATCAACCTCACCAACCTCTTCATGGCGAGCCCGGCGAAGTGGCAGCATTTCTTCGACAAGGCGGAAGGTGCTGACGCCAAGGCCAAGTCGCAGGCCGCATGGACCGCGTTCGCCAAGGACGCTTCGGGCACCGGCCCGTGGAAGATGGCGGGCTTCACCCCGCGCGAGCGGCTCGAACTGGTCAAGAATGTGGGCTACTGGAACAAGGACCGCGTGCCAAAAGTCGACAAGATGGTGCTGTTGCCGATGCCGGAAGCGAATGCGCGCACTGCGGCGCTGCTTTCCGGGCAGGTCGATTGGGTCGAGGCGCCGGCGCCGGACGCTTTGCCCGAATTGAAGCAGCGCGGCTTCAAGCTCTACGCCAACGAGCAGCCGCACGTCTGGCCGTGGCAGTTCTCGCGCGTCGAGGGCTCGCCCTGGAACGATATCCGCGTGCGCAAGGCCGCGAACCTCTGCGTCGATCGCGAAGGCCTCAAGGACGGCCTGCTCGCGGGGTTGATGGTGCCCGCGACCGGCACCTTCGAGGCCGGCCATCCCTGGCGCGGCAAGCCGACCTTCGAGATCAAGTACGACAAGTTGGCTGCGCAGAAGCTGATGCAGGAGGCAGGCTTCGGCCCGAACAAGAAGCTGACGGTGAAGACCCAGACCTCGGCGTCCGGCTCGGGCCAGATGCAGCCGCTGCCGATGAACGAATATCTGCAGCAGGCGCTGGCCGAATGCTATTTTGACGTGCAGCTCGACGTGATCGAATGGAATACGCTGTTCACCAATTGGCGCCGCGGCGCCAAGGATCCGAGCGCCAACGGCTCGAACGCAACCAACGTCACCTACGCGGCGATGGATCCGTTCTTCGCGCTGGTGCGCTTCCTGCAATCGGGCATGGCCCCGCCGGTCTCGAACAATTGGGGTTTCATCAACAATCCCAAATTCGACGAGCTGGTGAAGAAGGCGCGGCAGACCTTCGATCCCGCCGCTCGTGACGCCGCGCTCGCCGAACTGCACGCGGCCTCCGTCGATGACGCAGCCTTCCTCTACGTCGCCCACGACGTTGGCCCGCGCGCCATCAGCCCGAAGGTGATAGGCGTCGTGCAGCCGAAGAGCTGGTTCATCGACTTCTCGCTGGTGTCGTTGCAGTAGTTCGCTCGGCTTGCTCAGTGCACCCTCTTCCCTTGCGGGAGAGGGTGGTTTCGCGGATAGCGAAGCCGGGTGAGGAGTCTCTTTCCGCGAATGCGGACCTCTCAACCGACGCAGTATCATCCGCGGAAACAACCCCTCATCCGGCGCTTCGCGCCACCTTCTCCCACAAGGGGAGAAGGGAAGAAAAGAAACAACGTGCTCGCCTATATCGCCAGACGCATCATCTACGTCGTCCCGATCGTCATCAGCGTCGCGCTGGTGTGTTTTCTGCTCGTGCACATCACGCCGGGCGATCCGCTCGTCGCCGTGCTGCCGGCCGACGCCTCGCAGGAGCTCGCCGCGCAGCTCCGCACCGCTTACGGTTTCGACCGCCCGCTGCCGGTGCAGTTCGGGCTTTGGCTGCTCCGCGCGCTTCATGGCGATCTCGGCAATTCCATCGCCACGGGCCGCCCGGTGCTCGCCGAGGTCATGCGCGCGGTCAGCAACACCGTCACGCTGGCGATCGCGGCGGCGATCATCGGCTTCACCATGGGCATCCTGCTCGGACTGGTCGCCGGCTATTTCCGCGAGACCTGGATCGACAAGCTGGCGACGTCGTTTGCCATCGCCGGCGTTTCGGTGCCGCATTATTGGCTCGGCATGGTGCTCGTCATCATCTTCTCGGTCCAGCTGAACTGGCTGCCCGCCGTCGGCGCCGGACCCGGCGGCTCGGCCGCCTGGGCCTGGGACTGGGCGCATTTGCAATATCTCGTGCTGCCGGCGATCACGACCTCGGTGATCCCGATGGGCATCGTCACCCGCACGGTGCGCGCGCTGACCGGCGACATTCTCAGCCAGGATTTCGTCGAGGCGCTGCGTGCAAAAGGCCTGCATGAGCGCGGCGTGTTCCGCCACGTCATCAAGAACGCCGCGCCCACCGCGCTCGCGGTGATGGGACTTCAGCTCGGTTACATGCTCGGCGGCTCGATCCTGATCGAGACGGTGTTCTCCTGGCCGGGCTCGGGCTTCCTGCTCAACTCGGCGATCTTCCAGCGCGACCTGCCGCTGCTCCAGGGCACGATCCTGATCCTGGCGCTGTTCTTCGTCTTCCTCAATCTGCTGGTCGACATCGCGCAAGCCGCGATCGACCCGCGCATCAAGCGGGGCTAGCAATGAGCGAGCTTCCGTTGTCCGTCACCAGCGATGCGGCACTTCAGTCCGCGCCCGCGACCAAGGCGCGCGGCTATTGGGCGACCGTCGGCCGTCGTATCCGGCGCGACAAGGTCAGCATGGTTTGCGCGCTGGTGCTGCTGCTGATCTTCCTGTCCGCGATCGTTGCGCCGTGGCTCGGTCTGGAAGATCCGTACAAGGGCTCGATGATCCGCCGCCTGCGCCACATCGGCACATCAGGCTACCCGCTCGGCACCGACGAGCTCGGCCGCGACATGCTGGCGCGCCTGATCTATGGCGGCCGGCTGTCGCTTCTCATCGGCATTTTGCCTGTGATCCTCGCCTTCTGCATCGGCACCTCGCTCGGCCTCGTTGCCGGCTATGTCGGCGGCAAGCTCAACACCGCGATCATGCGCACGATCGACGTGTTCTACGCGTTTCCGTCCGTGCTGCTGGCGATCGCGATCTCGGGCGCGCTGGGCGCGGGCATCCTCAATTCCATCGTGTCGTTGACCGTCGTGTTCGTGCCACAGATCACCCGCGTCGCCGAAAGCGTCACCACCGGCGTGCGCAACATGGACTTCGTCGATGCCGCGCGCGCCTCGGGCGCGGGACCGTTCACCATCATGCGCGTTCATATCCTCGGCAATGTGCTCGGTTCGATCTTCGTCTACGCGACCAGCCTGATCTCGGTCTCGATGATCCTCGCGGCAGGCCTGTCCTTCCTTGGCCTCGGCACCAAACCGCCGGAGCCGGAATGGGGCCTGATGTTGAATACCTTGCGCACCGCGATCTATGTCAACCCTTGGGTCGCTGCACTCCCCGGCGCAATGATCTTCGCGGTCTCGATCTGCTTCAACCTGCTCTCGGACGGCTTGCGCAGTGCCATGGACATCAGGAACTAGCCATGAGCGAAATCAGCACGTCAGTCGTAATGCTGGAGCCGATCGAAGACCTCGGCGGCGTCGCCCAACCGCTGCTTCAGGTCAACGGCCTGACTAAGCATTTTCCGGTGCGAGGCGGCCTGTTCGCCGCAAAGCGCACCGTGCGTGCCGTCGACAATGTTTCCTTCTCCGTCGCCAAGGGCGAGACCGTCGGCATCGTCGGGGAGTCCGGTTGCGGCAAGTCGACCACCGCGCGGCTGCTGATGCATCTGATGCCGCGTGACACCGGCGATATCATTTATGATGGCATGAGCGTCGGGCAGTCGCTCTCCCTGCGAGAGCTGCGCCGCGGCATGCAGATGGTGTTCCAGGATTCCTACGCCTCGCTCAATCCGCGCCTGACCATCGAGGAATCGATCGCCTTCGGCCCCAAGGTGCACGGCATGGCCGACGGCGCCGCGCGCGCGCTGGCGCGCGAGCTGCTGGGCAAGGTGGGCCTGGTTCCTGCAAACTTTGCCAACCGCTACCCCCACGAGATTTCCGGCGGCCAGCGCCAGCGCGTCAACATCGCACGTGCGCTGGCGTTGTCGCCGCGGCTGGTGATTCTCGACGAAGCGGTTTCCGCGCTCGACAAATCGGTCGAGGCGCAAGTGCTCAATTTGCTTGCCGATCTCAAGAGCGAGTTCGGCCTGACCTATCTCTTCATCAGTCACGATCTCAACGTCGTGCGCTACATCAGCGATCGCGTGCTGGTGATGTATCTCGGCGAGGTCGTCGAGCTCGGCCCGGTCGACCAGGTCTGGGACCAGCCGGCGCATCCCTATACGCGCGCACTTCTTGCCGCGATGCCGTCCTCGGATCCGGATCGCCGCACCGAGACGCCGCCGATCACGGGCGATCCGCCCAATCCGATCGATCCGCCCTCGGGCTGCCGCTTCCACACCCGTTGCCCGTTTGCGGAGCCGCTCTGCGCAAATGCGACACCAAAACTCACCGCGCTCGATAGAATGGGCCACGAGGCCGCGTGCTACATGGCGATCCCGGGTTCAGGCCATAGCCGCGCGCCCAAGGAGGAAACCGTATGACGAGACCGACGACGAAAGAGATCAGGGCGACGGCACAGGTCGCCGGCGTTCCCGTCGACGACGAGATTGCGACGCGCATCTCCAATTCCATCGGACCGGCCTTCGAGGGCTTTGCGGCCATTGCCGGCACGCTGCCGTTCGATCTCGAGCCCGCGCTCTATCCGATCGCGCAGACTGCGAAGGTCTCGAAATGAGCACCGAGCCCGCATTGATGACGCTTACCGAGGTCGCGCGCGCGATTGCGATGAAGCAAGTGTCCTCACACGAGGTGACGCGCGCGCTGCTGCATCGTATCGCGCACTGGCAGCCGCATCTCAACGCCTTCATGTCGATCGAATCGGAGGCGGCGCTGAAGGCCGCCGATGCCGCCGACGCCGAACTCGCCAAGGGCGAAGTCCGCGGTCCGCTGCATGGCGTGCCGCTCGCGCACAAGGACATGTATTACGATGCCGGTCACGTCGCGACCTGCGGCTCGCTGATCCGCCGCGATTTCGTTCCGACCGTCACCTCCTCTGCCTTGCAGCGGCTGAAGGACGCCGGCCAGGTTCGGCTTGGCACGCTGCATCTCGCCGAATTCGCCTATGGCCCGACCGGTCATAACGCCCATTATGGTCCGGTTCGCAACCCCTGGAATGTCGCGCACATCACCGGCGGCTCGTCGTCAGGCTCGGGCTCTGCGGTCGCGGCGCGATTGACCTATGCCGCGCTCGGCTCCGACACCGGCGGCTCGATCCGCATGCCCGCGCATTTCTGCGGCGTCACGGGACTGAAGACCACCGTTGGCCGGGTCAGCCGCGCCGGTGCGATGCCGCTGTCGCAGTCGCTCGACACGGTCGGCCCGCTCGCCCGCACCGCCGAGGATTGCGCGCTGCTGCTGGCGCTGATGGCCGGCTCTGATCCCGAGGATTCGACCTGCAGTCAAGAGCCGCTGTCTGACTATGTCGGCGCGACCAAGGGCTCGCTGAAGGGCCTCAAAGTCGGCGTCCCCTCGTCCTTCTATGTCGACGATCTCGACGGCGAGGTCGCGCGCGTGCTGGACGAAACCATCGCGGTGCTGAAGCGCGAGGGCGCCGACATCGTCACGGTTGAGCTGCCCGACCAGCGGCAATTGTCCTCGGCAAGCCAGCTCGTGCTTGCAGCCGAAGCCGCCGCTTTCCACAAGCGCTGGATGATCGAGCGGCCGCAGGATTATGGTCCGCAGGTGTTGATGCGGCTTCAGAACGGGCTTGCGGTCCCCGCCATCACCTATCTCGAGGCGATGCGCTGGCGCGGACCGGCGCTCGCTGCGCACAACGCTGCGACATCAGGTGTCGATGCGATCATCGCGCCCGCGTCCCCGGTGCCGGCGCCGACCATCGAGGAGAGCGACGTCGGCGGCGGGCCGAACGCGCCGGCGCTGTTGCAGCGGCTGACGCTGTTCACCCGTCCGGTGAATTACCTCGGCCTGCCGTCGCTCACGGTGCCCTCGGGCTTCACCAAAAGCGGTCTTCCGATCGGCATGCAATTGATCGGCCGCTCGTTCGATGAAGCGACGCTGCTCACCATCGGCGCCGCATTCCAGCGCGCCACCGACTATCACGACAGGCTGCCGAAACTTCCGTCATGACAAAGCTCGTCGAGATCTCAGGCCTCAATATCCGCTTCACCGGTGAGCGCACGGTCTATGCCGTGAACGATCTCAGTCTCTCGCTCGGCGACGGCGAGGTGCTGGGCCTGCTCGGAGAGTCCGGTTCGGGCAAGAGCGTGACCTTGCGTGCACTGATGCGGCTGTTGCCGAAGAAGCGCACGCAGATCACGGGCAAGGTCAACGTGATGGGCCGCGACGTGCTCGCCATGAACGACGAGCAGCTGTCGTCGTTCCGCGGCCAGACCGTGTCGATGATCTTTCAGGAGCCGGCGCTCGCGCTCGACCCGGTCTACACCATCGGCGCGCAGATCGCCGAAAGCGTGGTGCGTCACGAAGGAAAGTCTTACGCGGAGGGCAGGGCGAGGGCGCTTGAAATGCTCGAGGTCGTGCGCATTCCTTCCGCAAAGCGCCGGCTCGATGCCTATCCGCACGAGATGTCCGGCGGCATGCGTCAGCGCGCGATGATCGCGCTGGCGCTCGCGTGTCGTCCCAAGATATTGCTCGCCGACGAGCCGACCACCGCGCTCGATGCCACCGTGCAGATCCAGATCCTGCTGCTGTTGCGCGAATTGCAGCGCGAGTTCGGCATGTCCGTCATCTTCGTCACCCATGACATCGGGGTCGCCATCGAGATCTGCGACCGGGTCGCGGTGATGTATGCCGGCCAGATCGTGGAGCAGGGCACGCTTCGCGACATCGTCCGCTCGCCGGTGCATCCCTACGCCAAGGGCCTGCTCGCCTCGACCGTCCACGGGGCCAAGCGGGGACAGCGGCTCGAGACCATCCCCGGCACCCCGCCGTCGCTCGGCGAGAGGCCGCACAACTGCTCCTTTGCGCCCCGCTGCGCCGTAGCCCAGCCGCGCTGCCTGGAACAACTGCCAGGGACTGTGGAGGTCGGCCCGGGCCGGGCGGCACGGTGCGTGCTGGCGGAGCCGGTCACCGCACTGTCCTGACATTTGACCCCGACCGGGAAGTGGGGAACAGCATTCACACCTCGTTCATCCCGGTTCCGCTTCCATGGAACCGTTCACGGAGAGGGACCTCACTTATGTACATTTCCAATGAAGGCCTGCTTGTCATCCTGTTCGTCGGCCTGGTGGCGGGTTGGCTGGCCGGCAAGGTGGTGCGCGGAACCGGATTCGGCATTATCGGCGATATCGTGGTCGGCATCGCCGGCGCGCTGGTGGCAAGCTTCCTGTTTCCGAAGCTCGGCATTCACATCGGCACCGGACTGATATCGGAGATCATCTATTCCGCGATCGGCGCGGTCATCCTGCTGCTGGTGGTGCGGTTGGTCCGCGGCGGTGGCCGGTTCTAATGGTGCCCGAGTTCAATTGATCGAACTTTTGACCTCTCCCCGCCCGGGGAGAGGTGACATGTCTGCAAGAAAAAGCCGCAAGATCGTGAGATTCCGGACTTGCGTGCAGGGCCGGTCGGGGGTGATGTGGGCCATAGGGGTCCCGGGTATTCGACTGCGTTGGGCGATGAGCGCAAACGCGATGTTAATCCGGGTCAATTACTCCTGAATTGCCTTTGAAATCAGGGACTTTGGCCCCTACCCGAAAGAGATCAGACTGATGGCAGCCGTTCCCGGCGTCCGCCGCTCAGAGCTCCGTGATGCGCTGCGCGCCTGTCGCACGGCGTTTGTCGGCGTCGGCTTGATGAGCTGCATGATCAACCTGCTCTATCTGACCGGGTCGATCTTCATGCTGGAGGTCTACGACCGGGTGCTGCCGAGCCGCAGCATTCCGACCCTGGTCGGCCTGATCGTCCTCGCCAGCTTCCTCTACATGGCGCAGGGCGTGCTGGACATGATCCGTAACCGGATCCTGGGCCGGGTCGGCACCGCTCTGGACGAAGCCCTGAACAAGCGGGTGTTCGACACCATCGTGCGCCTGCCGCTGCTGGTCGGCAGCCGCAACGAGGGGCTTCAGCCGCTGCGCGATCTCGACAACGTCCGCTCCTTCCTCGGGGGCATGGGACCGAGCGCGTTCTTCGACCTGCCCTGGCTGCCGCTCTATCTCGCCATCTGCTTCGCCTTCCACGTCATGATCGGCGTTACCGCGCTGGTCGGCGCCGTCATCCTGGTCGGGTTGACGCTGGTCACCGAGTTCATGTCGCGCCAGCCGGCGAAGGACGCGATGGGCCTTGCCGCCCAGCGCAACGATCTCGCCCAGGCCAGCCGCCGCAATGCCGAAGTCATGGTGTCGATGGGTATGGCCGGCCGGATGAACGCGCGCTGGAGCGAGGCCAACGAAAAATATCTCGACGGCAACCAGCGTGCTAGCGATGTCGCCGGCGGTCTCGGCGCGGTCGCAAAAGTGCTGCGCATGATGCTGCAATCGGCGGTGCTCGCGGTCGGCGCCTATCTCGTCATCCATCAGGAGGCGACCGCCGGCATCATCATCGCCGGCTCGATCCTCTCGGCCCGTGCGCTCGCGCCGGTCGACCTCGCGATCGCGCACTGGAAATCCTTTGTCGCGGCACGCCAGAGCTGGCATCGCCTGACCCGCCTACTGGAGCAGATGCCCGCGCAGACGATGCCGACCCAGTTGCAGGCGCCCACCAGCCGCCTCTCGGTCGAAGGCATCGCCATGGTGCCGCCGGGCGACCAGCGCCTCATCGTGCAGGACATCACCTTCGCGCTCGAAGCCGGCAATGGCCTCGGCGTGATTGGACCGAGCGGCTCCGGCAAGTCGTCGCTGATCCGCGCGCTGGTCGGCGTCTGGCAACCGGTCCGCGGCAAGGTGCGGCTCGACGGCGCGGCGCTCGACCAATGGTCGTCGGACATGCTTGGCCGCCATATCGGCTATCTGCCGCAGGACGTCGAATTGTTCGGCGGCACCATCGCGCAGAACATCAGCCGCTTCGATCCCGAGGCCACGTCTGACGGCATCATCGCCGCCGCCAAGGAAGCCGGCGTGCACGAGATGATCATCAAGATGCGCGAGGGCTACAACACCCAGGTCGGCGAGCAGGGCACGGCGCTCTCCGCGGGCCAGGCGCAGCGCGTGGCACTGGCGCGCGCGCTCTATGGCAACCCGTTCCTGATCGTGCTCGACGAGCCCAATTCCAATCTCGATACCGAAGGCGACGAAGCGCTGACCCGCGCCATCCGTGCGGCGCGCGAGCGCGGCGCCATCGTCATCGTGGTGGCACATCGCCCGATCGGCGTGGAAGCGGTCGACCAGATCCTGGTGCTGCGTGACGGCCGCATGCAGGCCTTCGGGCCGAAGGAGCAGGTGCTCGCCCAGGTGCTCCAGCCGCGTGTGACGCCGCCGGCGCCGATCAAGATCGTCAGCGAAGGCGGAGCCAAGGCATGAGCACGATGGCGCTCGGCGGGGCGAAGCCCGCCGCGAAGCGGACCGTACGGCAGTCGATCCGGTTTCACCTGATGCTCGGGCTTGGGATCGTGCTGGTGCTCCTGGTCGGGCTCGGCGGCTGGGGATCGACCGTGCAGATCTCGGGCGCGCTGATCGCGCCCGGCCAGATCGTGGTCGAATCCAACGTCAAGAAGGTGCAGCATCCGACCGGCGGCGTGGTCGGCGAGCTGCGCGCTCGCGATGGCGACGTGGTCAAGGCCGGTGACATCGTGGTGCGGCTGGACGACACCGTCACCAAGGCCAACCTCGCCATCGTCACCAAGAATCTCGACGCAGCGCAGGCGCGTGCCGCGCGGCTCCAGGCCGAGCAGCGCGGGATCGACAGGATCGACTACCCGCAAGCGCTGCTCGATCGCGGCAACGATCCCGACGTCAAGGCGCTGCTCTCCGCCGAAACCAAGCTGTTCGACGTTCGCGTCAACGGACGCGCCGGCCAGAAGGCGCAGCTGCGCGAGCGCATCCAGCAGCTCAACGAGGAGATCGAGGGCCTCTCCGCGCAGGAGCGGGCCAAGGACAGGGAAATCTCGCTGGTGCAGCAGGAGCTCGTCGGTGTCCGGGATCTCTATGACAAGCACCTGGTGCAGATCTCCCGCCTGACCACGCTCGAACGCGACAGCGCCCGCCTCAACGGCGAGCGCGCGCAGTACATCGCCTCGCGCGCGCAGGCCAAAGGCAAGATCACCGAGACCGAGCTCCAGATCATCCAGGTCGACAAGGACATGGTCAGCGAGGTCTCCAAGGATCTGCGCGAGACCAACGACAAGATCGGAGAAATGATCGAGCGCAAGGTCGCCGCCGAGGACCAGCTTCGCCGCGTCGACATCCGCGCGCCGCAGGACGGCATGGTGCTGCAATCGACCGTGCATACGGTTGGTGGCGTCATCACCGCCGGCGACGCCCTCATGCTGATCGTGCCGCAGGCCGACGATCTCCAGGTCGAAGCCAAGGTCAATCCGGTCGATATCGACAAGCTCCAGATCGGCCAGAAGACGCTGCTGCGCCTGTCCGCCTTCAACCAGCGCACTACGCCCGAGCTCAACGGCATCGTCAGCCGCGTCTCGCCCGACGTCACCACCGATCAGCGCACCGGCCAGAGCTACTACACCATCCGCGTCTCGCTGTCCGCGGAAGAGGTCGCCAAGCTCGGTGACTCCAGGCTGATCCCCGGCATGCCGGCGGAAGCCTTCGTCCAGACCGGCGACCGCACCATGCTGTCCTATCTGATGAAGCCGCTGCACGACCAGTTCATGCGCGCGTTCCGGGAGAAGTGACGCGCGAAGGCGCGTCATCGCCTCCTTTCGTCATTGCGAGCGCAGCGAAGCAATCCAGGTTGCCTCCGCGGCGAGATTTCTGGATTGCTTCGCTACGCTCGCAATGACGGGCGGCTTCTTTCTTGCTTTAGTTTTCTTGCTATAGTTCGATTCAGCCCCAGCAACCCGGCGTCGAACAATGCAATCGATCCAATCTCCACCCTCCGTCTCCACCGAATCCTTTTCCGACGCCGGCCTCGCCGTCGCCCGCCTCGAACAGATCTACGAGCGCAACACGAAGTTCCTGCGAGACCGGTTCGAAGCTTACGTCAACGGCGAGGCAATCACGACGCGGGTGCGGGCCTTCTATCCCTTCGTCCGTGTCACCACCGCGACGCATGCGCGGCTGGATTCGCGTCTCGCCTACGGCTTCGTCGCCCGGCCCGGCGTGCACGAGACCAGCGTCACGCGTCCGGATCTGTTCCGGACTTATCTGACCGAGCAGATCGGATTGTTGATCCAGAACCACGGCGTTCCGGTCGAAATCGGCGAGTCCGACGAACCGATCCCCGTTCACTTTGCCTACCGCCGCGACATCAACATCGAAGCCGCCATCACCACCAGCGAGAATTCGCCCGTGACGCGGTCGCTGCGCGATGCGTTCGACGTGCCTGATCTTGCGACCATGGACGATGCCATCGCCGACGGCACTTTCGAGCTCCAGCCTGGCGCGCCCGAGCCGCTGTCCCTGTTTCGGGCGGCCCGCGTCGACTACTCGCTACGCCGGCTCTACCATTACACAGGCACCGACCCCGAATATTTCCAGAACTTCGTGATCTTCACCAACTATCAGTTCTACGTCGACGCCTTCGCGCAACTCTGCCAGCAGCGGCTTCAGGCTGGCGAGGCCGGCCTCGATGCCTTCGTCGCTCCAGGCAATGTGATCACGCGCAGCGGCGGCGCGACGACGGGCGTTGCGCCCCCGCGTGCGCCGCAGATGCCGGCCTTCCACCTGGTCGTGCCCGGCTATCGCGGCATCACCCTGATCAACATCGGCACCGGTCCGTCCAACGCGCGCAACGTCACCGACCATGTTGCCGTGCTGCGGCCCCATGCCTGGCTGATGCTCGGCCATTGCGCGGGCCTGCGCAACACGCAGCGGCTCGGCGACTACGTGCTCGCCCATGGCTATGTCCGCGAGGACCATGTGCTCGATCGTGAGTTGCCGCTGTGGGTGCCGATCCCGGCTCTCGCGGAGATGCAGGTGGCGCTCGAGGAGGCAGTCGAGGACGTCACCGGGCTCGAAGGATTCGAGCTCAAGCGCCTGATGCGCACCGGCACCGTTGCGAGCGTCGACAACCGCAATTGGGAGATCAGCGGGCCCGATGTCATTCGCCGCTTGTCGCAGTCGCGCGCGGTTGCGCTCGACATGGAATCGGCCGCGATTGCGGCCAACGGCTACCGCTTTCGCGTCCCCTACGGCACGCTGCTGTGCGTCTCCGACAAGCCTCTGCACGGTGAGATCAAGCTCGCAGGCATGGCCAGCGAATTCTACCGCCGCCGCGTCGGCCAGCATCTCGAGATCGGCCTGAAGGCGCTGGAACGGCTCAAGCAGCAGGAATCCGAGCGGCTGCATTCGCGAAAGCTCCGCAGTTTCGCCGAAGTTGCGTTCCAGTAGGCGATGGATTGCCTTTGCTGCTGACAAGCAGCGGGATTTTCGGCATTTTCGGCGCGGGGGTCGACGGGACGATTTGATGCCACTCATGCGCGACAGGATCATTGGCCATGATCTCGAACGGCTCGCCTTTCGCTTCACCATGCTGAACGACGACGAGGTCGTGCAGTGCCAGATCAGCGACGCCGCGATGGACGAGCTTGCGGGCATGCAGGGCACCGAAAGCAGCGCGCGGCAGGCCCAGTTCCTGTCGCTGCGCGAGACCATCGAGCGGCTCGCCTCAGACCTCTACGATGAGGCGCCGCGGGTCAGGGGACATGTGGTGCGGATCTTTACGCGACATTTGCAGCGGTAGTTCCGCTCGATCCTCCGCATCATGCCCCGGAGCAGTTCATAAAGTATTCGCTAACCAAGCAACCGGTTCGCCGCAATCCTAAGACCTGTGAAACCAGACGTTATGCAACTGTGAATTGATGGCCCGTAGAGGTTAGGTCACGAAAATGGAGCCTCACGAGTGATCGCGTGACAAACGACATTGTTGGAAGCGACGCGATCCGCGGGTCTGGTCATGACGTCAAGGCGGACAAGACGCCACCAAACCATTGGCCGCTTGCAATTGCCGTAGCGATCGGATGCGGACTCGTGGGCCTTGCGCTCCGCTATTTCGCCCGGAAGCACGCGACCGACGACGCCATTCAGCATCTGATCCCCTGGTATGTCTTCGCTCGCGATCACGGTGTCGCTGGACTGGCCGAAGCCTTTACCAACTATACGCCGTTCTACAGCTATCTCCTGCTGATTGCCGCCCGATTTGATTGGCTAGGCGAGCCACTTTCCCATGTGAAAGCGATCTCGGCAGTATTCGAGTTGGGCTGCGCGATCGTTGTGGCCCAGATCGTCTGGCGAGCGACAAAGTTGCCATTACGCGCTTCCCTGGCCTTCTGCGCGGTTTGGCTTGCACCGACGGTGATCTTCAATGGCGCAGTGTGGGCGGAGAGTGATTCGATCTGGACCTTCTTCACGCTGGTTTCCGTGGCGCTGTTCATGCGGGACCGAAATGGCGTTGCGTCATTTGCGATGGCCTTCTCGGTGAAGGCTCAGGGCGTGTTCCTGGGACCCTTCGTGCTCGGCATGATTCTGCGCCGCAGGATCCACCTGGCATGGCTCGCCACCGTTCCCGGGATCTATGTTGTCCTCGCCATTCCGGTTCTGGTCGCGGGCAGATCCTTGGCCTCCGTGTTCGCGGTCTATTTGGACCAGGCTCACACCTTCGATCGCCTCACCATGAACGCAGCGAACATCTGGGTGCTGGCTGGCGGAATGCCGTACGCGATCGGAGTCGCCGTCGGCATGGTGCTCGCGGCCGCGAGCGGGCTCGCCTTGTCGATCTTCATCGCGCGCTCTCGACGGACGGGGCCGGAGTTTATTCTGCTGGCCGCGTGTGTATCGCTCATGCTCATGCCGTATCTGCTCCCGAAGATGCACGAGCGGTATTTCTACGCGTTCGAGCTTGCGTCGATCGCCCTGGCCTGCCTCAATCCGCGCTATGTGCCCTTCGCGGTGATTGCCCAGGTCAACGGCGTATTATCCTATCTGGCGTTCGAAAGCGGAATCGTGCTGGGCGTGCTGCCGGCGGCACTCTGCAACACCATTCTCGTGTACTACCTCGTGCTTGATCTTTGGCGCGGCGAACGTGGATTTCGTTTTCCGAGCCTTGCCTGGCTCGGCTTCATCGTGTCGACCGCGGGACTGTTCTCTTATCTGGTCTTCGAGGGGCCCGGTTTGAACATATCGCCCGTGTACCTGCTCACCACCGGTCTCGTCACAGCTGCGGCGCTGCTGCTCCTGAAAGAGTCGCGTTGCGACCTGGCCGGCGCGGACCAGTTGCCTCAATCCTGAGCGTCCCGCCTCATCCAGCCATCAGCTGTCGAACATGATCACGCTACGCAGCGTCTTGCCGGCTTTCATGTTTGCAAAGCCTTCGTTGATCTCGGAGAGCTTCAGCTTGGCCGAGATCCAGTCTTCCAGGTGCAGCCGACCGCGCAGGTAGAAATCCACCAGCCGCGGCATGTCGACGCGAAAATGGTTCGAGCCCATCGAGGAGCCCTGGATCCTGCGCTCGCGCAGGAAGTCGAAGCCATGCAGCTCGATCTTCTGGCCGAACGGAATCATGCCGACGATGGTGGCCGTGCCGCCCGAAGCGAGCATGCCGAAGGCCTGCTCGGCGGTCTCCTTGCGGCCGAGCACCTCGAAGGAATGATGCACGCCGCCATTGGTGAGATCGCGCACCTGCTTCACGACGTCGCCGTCTGCCGGGTTGATGATGTCGGTGGCGCCAAGCTTGGTCGCAAGCTGGAGCTTGGCCGGATTAGTGTCGATGGCGATGATGCGGCCGGCGCCTGCGATCTGCGCGCCGTTGATCGCAGCCATGCCGACACCGCCGCAGCCGATCACGGCCACGGTCTCGCCGGCCGTCACCTTCGCCGTGTTCACGACCGCGCCGTAGCCGGTAATGACGCCGCAGCCGATCAGCGCGGCGAGATCGAGCGGCATCTCCTTGCGGATTTTGACGATCGCGTTCTCGTGCACCAGCATCTGCTCGGCGAAAGAAGAGAGGTTGAGAAACTGATGAAGCTTCTCCGAGCGGGCCCACTGCATCCGATTAGAGGCCCCCGGCAGCAATTTCACCGTGGTGTCGGTGCAGAGCACGGTGCGGCCCGTGGTGCAATTGTCGCACGTGCCGCAGAACACCGAAAGGCAGGTCACGACATGATCACCGGGCTTCACATAAGTCACATCGGAGCCGACCTGCTCGACGACGCCGGCGGACTCGTGCCCGAGCACCGCAGGCAGCGGATGCGGATACAGGCCTTCCATGAAGTGCAGATCGGAGTGGCAGAGACCTGCGACCGACGTCCGGATCAGGACCTCGCGCGGGCCGGGCTTCGGCAGGCTGACATCCTCGATGACCAGAGGCTTGTTGACTTCATGGAGGACGGCGGCCTTCATCGAGCACTCCCTATCGCCTTTTTTGCTTTGAACGTGGGTGCAGCCTACGCCGCCAAGACCAGTTCGCCAACCTCGCTCATATCAGCTGCGCGGTCGCCGAGCAGCAGCGTGGCGATCTTCTGCTGCACGGCATTTTCCGTCAGCCGGAACGGATCGCTCGGCGACACCCGGTGATCGATCACCAGCCGCGACAACAACAGCCTTCGCGCATCGCCACGCATGCCGTGAATACGATGCGCCTCCCAGGCGAGCGCAACGGCGCTGGCGACATGATAGAGCAGGCTGGTGGCGCGGCGCGCATCGGCTTCGTTTTCGGATTTGGCCGCGACCTCGCGCGCAAAACCGACTGCGCGATCGGTGAGGCCGCGGAGCCGGTCGCGCCAGGCCTGTGGCACCGAGGGGCTGTCATCAAGGCGGGCGTGCAGATCGGCGGCGAGCGCGGATTCGGCGCCGTGGCGGCCGACCGCACGCCGGAGCGCATCGATCGCGACGATGTTGCCGGTGCCTTCCCAGACCGAGCCGAGATGCGCGTCGCGGAGCAGGCGGGCGGTCGCGAATTCCTCGATATAGCCGATGCCGCCGCGCATCTCGAGCGCGTCGCCACAGACCTTTCGCGCATCGCGGGTCGCGCGGAATTTCAAGGTCGGCGTCAGGATGCGCAGCAGTGCGGCTGCATCCTGGCTGCCGGCCTCGGCGCGGTCGAGCGCGTCCGCGGTGAGAAAGCTCATCGACAACGCCTGCTCGACCGGCAGCATGATCTTCAGCATCTGGCGCCGGCCCAGCGGCAGGTCGATGATGCGATTGCCGAACACCACTCGGTTTTTCGCCACCGTCATCGCGTCATGGTAGGCCCGCCGCATCAGCGCGGTGGATTTGACGCCATTTGAAAGCCGCGACGAGTTCACCATCTCGGCCATCTGCACGAAGCCGCGGTCGAGCTTGCCGACCGCGTAGGCGATCGCGCCCTCGAGCTTGATCTCACCCGAGGCCATCGAGCGCGTGCCGAGCTTGTCCTTCAGACGCACGATCCGGTAGTGGTTCTGCGAGCCGTCGTCCAGGAAGCGCGGCATCAGGAACAGGCCGACTCCGCGCGTGCCGGGGCCGGCGCCTTCGGGGCGCGCCAGCAGCATCACGACTTTTGCGTCGGCGTTCGAGCAGAACCATTTTTCGCCGGTGAGGCGCCAATGGTCGCCTTCCTGCACCGCCGTCGTAGTCAGCGTGCCGACGTCGGAGCCGCCTTCCTTCTCGGTCATGAACTGGCCGCCCTGGGTCAGCTTGCTCATGTCGGTCTGGGTCAGACCGTCGAGATATTTCGCCTTCAGCGCGTCGCTGCCGAAGTTCGCGAGCAGCTTGGCGCAGCCGTCGGTGACGTTGATCGGGCAGCCCATACCGAATTCGGTCTGGTTGAACAGGAAGGTGAAGGCGTGCTTGGCGACGACGGGATATTTGTCCGGCCAGCCCATGATGCCCTTGCGGATCGAGAGCGCGTGGATGCCGAACTCGCCGAAGGCTGCCTTCTCCAGCTCGCGATAGGCCGGGTGGTATTCGATCCACTGCACGTCGCGGCCGAACTTGTCGCGCTGGTGCAGCACCGGCGTGTGCCGGTCGGCGAGCCGCGCGCATTCATCGAGCACGCCGCCGGCGAGTTCACCCAGGCGATCGAGATGCGGCTCGATGTGACGGAATAGCGTGTCCGGCAGATGAATGCGCAGGAGATCGGTGAGCGCCTGATCGGCGCGGTAGAAATTCATGCCGGTGGTATCGGGAGCCAGCAGTCCGGATGGCGCGGCCGCGACCTGTTTTGCCTGCGCGGGAGCCGGCTTGTGCATGATCGTCCTCTTCGTTTCCGCCTTGCGGTCATTTTGCGCTGATTTGGCGCTTGCCGCTTGGGATGATGTCGATCATGCTCCAGTCGCGAAAGCGGATAAAGCCGCAAATTGTCAGGGAGGCATGATCGCCGCGTGGGAGCAATTCGCTCTGCGGAATTGTGATCGTCCTGGCTGGTTGTCCGCGCGGACCGTGCATAGATCAGCGGCTTCCCGTCTTCGAGAGATCACGTCATGGAACACCCCAAATACAAGATCGCCCTCATCGTCGGCGCCGGCGAAGGCCTGAGCGCATCGCTGGCGCGGCTGCTGTCCGCCCAGGGCATCCGCGTCGCACTGGCCGCTCGAAAAATCGAGAAGCTCGGCGCGCTCTGCAGCGAGACTGGTGCCAAGGCATATGCCTGCAACGCCACAGACCCTGATGAGGTCGAGCGCCTGTTCGGCCTGGTCGAACGCGAGATCGGCACGCCCGATTTGGTCGTCTACAACGCCAGCGGCCGCGCGCGCGGGCCGTTCGTCGATCTCGTTCCGGCCGACGTGGCGAATGCCATTGCGGTCAGTGCCTATGGCGGCTTCCTGGTGGCGCAGCAGGCGGCCAGGCGCATGCTGCCGAACCAGCACGGCGCGATCCTGTTCACCGGCGCTTCGGCCAGCGTCAAGGGCTATGCGCAGTCCGCACCGTTCGCGATGGGCAAATTCGCACTGCGCGGGCTGGCGCAGAGCATGGCGCGCGAATTGTCGCCGCAAGGCATCCATGTCGCGCATTTCGTGATCGATGGCGGCATCAGGAGCGCAGCGCGCGCGGAAGCGCCGGAGAAGCCGGATTCGATGCTCGATCCCGATGCCATCGCGGCGAGCTACTGGAACGTGTTGCAGCAGCCGCGTAGCGCCTGGAGCTGGGAGCTGGAGCTGCGGCCGTGGGTGGAGAAGTTTTGAGACGATAAATTCACAACGACCGTCATTGCGAGCGAAGCGAAGCAATCCAGAAATGCCGCCACTGAAAAAGGTTGGATTGCTTGGTCGCTTCGCTCCTCGCAATGACGAAAGAGAGGGAGCGGCATGACCACGGAAACCACCATCGATACCGGCACCAATGAACTCCTCTGCGTGATCCGCGATCGCGTCGCCGTCATCACGCTGAACCGGCCCGAGGCGCGAAACTCGCTGTCGGACGCGCTGACCCCGGCGCTGCGCACGATAATCCGCTCCTGCGGCGAGAACCCCGATGTCGGCGCGCTGCTGATCACCGGCGCGGGCGAAGCGTTCTGCGCGGGCGGCAACGTCAAGGGCATGGGCGCGCATCGCGACCCGAAGAAGCTTGAAATGTCCTTTGACGATAAGGTCGCCGATCTCCAGGAGCGGCAGCGCCTGCTCACCGGCGCGCTGGTGTCGGTGCGCAAGCCGACGATCGCGGCGCTGCCGGGGCCGGCGGTCGGCGCGGGGCTCGCCATCGCCATGGCCTGCGACATCCGCATTGCCGCGCAATCGGCCTTCGTGGCCACCGGCTATGCGCGCATTGCGCTCAGCGGCGACTATGGCATCGCGTGGCTGTTGACGCGCCTCGTCGGCACCGCGCGGGCGCGCGAGCTGCTGTTCACCGGCGATCGGGTCGATGCCGTCAGGTGCGAGGCCATCGGTCTCGTCAACCGCGTGGTGCCCGACGATAAATTGCAGGCAGAGGCCCTTGCGTTGGCGAAATCCCTTGCCGGAGGTCCGCGCCTCGCGTTGCGCTACATGAAGGACAATCTCGACGAGGCCCTGCTGTTCGACTTCGAGACCGCGCGCGACCACGAAGCCGAGCGTCTGGTCCGCCTGACCACGACCGCCGACCACAAGGAGGCGGTGCAGGCCTTCATCGACAAACGCAAGGCGGTGTTCACGGGGAAGTAGGGGCGAAAAAAATGCCCGGCACTGGTTTCGCCAGGCCGGGCACGAGTGGAGTCAGGCCGAGGCTGAGGGGCTATCGGCCTGACGGGAAAGGGCGACGAGACGCCAGCTCGCGCAAGGAATGTCTTTCGGTGCGACGGAGATCTTCTTGTCGAAGCGCACCAGCTTCCAGTCGTCAGGATGTTTGACGAAGGCGAAGCTCGATTTGCGCGCGAGCGAGATCATGGCGGCGTTGGAGCGCAGCGTGTCGCCGAACATGTGGTCGGCGCCAAGCGCGGCGGCGCGGCATTCAAGATTCTTCATCAGCACGGTGGCGATACCGTGGCCCTGCCAGCGGTCGGCAACCGACAGGCCGAATTCAAGCGTCGCGGTTTCGGCATGCAGCGCATAGCGCGCTTCGGCGACGATGGTCTCGAAGCCGTCGACCATCATGGTCGCCACCACGGTGAAACGTTCGCGTTCGCCGATTTGAAGGAATTCGTGCAGCAGGCCCTGCGGCAGTTCGCTGATCGCGCCGAAGAAGCGGTTGTAGCGGGACCGCGTCGAGAGCGAGCGAAAATAGTGCTGGAGCTCCTCGGTGTCGCGCGGCTCGACGAAGCGAACGCGCAGCGCCTCCCCGTGTCGCGTGCGCAGCGTGTCCGAATATTGCTTCAGATTTTCCAGGCGAAGGGTGCTCATGAAACGCGCCCCCAAGGGGACCAAAGGGAAAAGGGACCGCCGGCGCCCCCACAGTCAGGCGGCGCCGGCCTGGCGGCCAATCAGGCCCGCCAGAAGGGTTTGTCGGCCTCGTAGGCCACATCGCTCCAGGACAGCCCGACGTCCTGAAGGTCGCGCGCGGACCAGTTGGTGAGCTCCCGCCGGGTCCGGTAGCGCTCGTGCCAGATGTGAATGGTCTCGCCGATCTGGTGGATCAGCCCTGGCGCATGATGATTTGTCATCGAATTCTGGGTCAAAGTAGACATTGTCAGCTCCTGGAGCTAAGTTGACCGCCAATATCTGCTTGCGGGTGCACTGCGACAAACGACAATTTGTACTCTTTCGCATGAAATAACGTCATGTATCCTGCTGCCATATGACTGCCAGATTGCCCTCCCTGAACGGATTGCGGGCCTTTGAGGCCGCCGCGCGCCATCTCAGCTTCACGCTGGCGGCGTCCGAGCTGAACGTGACCCAGACCGCGATCAGCCATCAGATCCGCAGGCTCGAGGAGGAGCTCGGCATCCGCCTGTTCGTCCGGCAGAACCGCGCGCTGACGCTGACGCCGGAGGCGCGCGACTATCTGCCGGGCGTCCGCGCCGCCTTCAACGACCTACGTCTCGCCACCGACCGGCTGCTGCGCAAGGACGATGACAAGGTGCTGACGGTCTCGACGCTGGCTTCGCTGGCCGCAAAATGGCTGCTGCCGCGGCTGACCGATTTCCAGGAGCACCATCCCGGCATCGACGTCCGCATCACCACCTCCACCAGCCTCGTCGACTTCCAGCGCGACAATGTCGATGCCGCGATCCGTTACGGGCGCGGCCAGTGGGCGGGCTTGCGCGCCGACTGGCTGATGGCGGACGAGCTGTTTCCGGTGTGCAGCCCGTCTCTGCTGCGCGGTGACAAGCCGTTGCGCTGTCCCGAGGACCTCAAGAGCCACATGCTGCTGCACACCTCCAATGCCAACAGCGACGACTGGCGGCTGTGGTTGACGGCGGCGGGTCAGCCGTCCGACATCGCCAGGCAGCCCGGCATCACCTTCGACATGATCTTCATGACCATTCAGGCCGCGATCGACGGCATCGGCGTGGCGATGGGGCGGACCTCCTACGTTCAGGACGACATTGCCAAGGGGCGACTAGTGGTCCCATTCAAGATCGCGCTGCCGGCCGATACCGGCTTCTACCTGGTCGCGCCGGAGGGCCGCCGCGAGGCGCCGAAGCTCGCCGCATTCCGCGACTGGATGATCGCTGCAACGCAGAATAAAGCTTGAGATCGCTGGCGCATGTCCGCGCCGTCTGCTTCGCTACAGGTCCACCACGACGTAGTCGCTCTCGACTTTCACCGGTATCGTCTCGGCGACATACGGCCCCTTCACCACGCTCGCACCCGGCTCGACATGGGCCGGGTACGCCTTGACGCGGAAGCGGCGGGGGTCGCAATAGGACTGGCCGGTGCGGATGTCGAACTCCCAGCCGTGCCAGGGGCAGCGGAGGATCTCGCCGAGCTTGGTGTATTCGATCTCGCCCGGATCGGTCGATTGCGCGAGTCCGATCAAGGGTCCCTCGCACAGCGCCGCGCCCTGATGCGGGCAGCGGTTCATCAGGCCGAAATATTCACCCTTGATGTTGAAGATTGCGATCGGCCGTCCGTCGATCTCCAAAAATTTTCGCGTGCCGGGCGGAAGCTCATCGGCCGCGGCAATCACATGCCGCGCCATCAAGCGATCCCGTACAGCTTCTTCGCATTGCCCAGATAGAAGGCCTCGCGATCATCGTCGTTGACGCCTGCGGGCAGCACGCGCGAGGGCTCGTCGTAATCCCAGTGCGGATAGTCGGTGGCGAACAGCAGCCGGTCCCAGCCGATCCACTTGATGACGTCGAACAGATCCTCGCGCCGCTCCGGATCCTCCATCGGCTGCGTCGTCCACCACACCTGCTCGCGGATATATTCGGACGGCGGCCGTTTGACATGCGGCACCTCGCTGCGCAGGCGCTGCCAGACCTTGTCGAGTCGCCACGCCAGCGACGGCGCCCAGCCGAAGCCGGCCTCGATCATCACCATCTTCAATTTCGGGAAACGCTCGAACACGCCCTCCAGCACCAGGCTCGCGAGCGCCGATTGCTGGCACTGCGAATGTCCGACCATTTCCTCGATGTAATAGGAAGGCCAGCCCGACGGCGTGATCGGGTTGCCGCCGAAGCCGAAGGCGTGGACACCGACGGGAAGGCCGGCCTCTTCCGCAGCCTGATAGATCGGCCAGTAGCGGCGCTGGCCGAGCGGCTCGACGTTGCGGCTGAGCAGCAGCACCTGCACGAAGTTCTTGTCGCCGGCGCGCTCGCGGATTTCGGCTGCGGCCGACAGCCCGTCCTCATTGCCGACGACGATGGAGGCCTTCAGCCGCTTGTCCTTGCTGGTCCATTTGTCGATCTGCCAATCGTTGATCGCCGAGCACAAAGCGGCCGAGAGCTCGTGATTGCGGATGCCCTGGCCGGTGTTGAGCGGATTGAGCACGCCGAGCTGCACGTTGTTGGGATCGAGCAGCTGCTTCTGCATGAAGGACAGCGAGGAGCCCTGTGGCCCGCCTTCCGGCGGATAGGCGTCGCGGCGCGAGGCGTTGGGCTGGGCCTTCGGATAGGGCGGACCTTCCATCATGCCCTGATAGGCATGGACGCCGTAGACTTCGAGATGATGCTGCCAGCGTTTGGCCAGATAGGGATAGAGCTCGGCGCGGGTCGCGCGTGCCGGATGGATGTCGCAGTCCGCGATCGCGGTTTTGACGGCCAGTGGGGAAGCGGCTTCGGAGCTTTCGCGGAACTGAATATTCATCGCCTTGCCTCCTTTGGCAGCGGCTAAGTCAGGCGGGGATAGGTCGCATGCGGATTATCGATCATGATCTTGCGCACGAGATCGGGGGTGAGACCTGCGGGCAGCGCCTCCTGGCCGTCGAACTGCCAGTGCGGATAGTCGGTCGAGAATACGACCAATTCGTCCGACTGCATATGATCAAACAGGCGAATTAATGTCGCCTCATCCGGCGGTGCATCGAATGGCTGTAACGAGAAGCGGATGTTGCTGCGCACAATGTCCAGCGGTGCGCGATCGACCCACGGCGTCTCCATCCGCACCCCACGCCAGAACTTGTGCAGGCGCCACAGAAATGGGGAGATCCAGGACACCCCCGATTCCAGCATCACCATCTTCAGGCGTGGATATTTGGCGAACACGCCCTCGACGATCAGGCTGGTGAGCTGGGTCTGGAACGCCTGGGCCTGACCGGCATAATCCTCGATGTGGTAGGACCCCCAGCCCACGGCCGTCGGCGGATTGTGATAGGCGGAACCGGCATGAATGCCGATCGGAAGTTCCAGCCGTTCTGCCGCCTCGTAGATCGGCCAGAGCGCGCGCTTGCCGAGCGGCGTGTCGCCCATCACCAGCATCAGCACCTGCACGAAGCGGCGATCCGTCGCACAGCGCTCGATCTCGGCGACAGCCTTCTCGACGCTTTGGGTGGGAATCACGATCGAGCCGCGCAGCCGCGGATCGCGATCGAGCCATTCCTTCGCGAGCCAGTCGTTCAGTGCGCGGCAGAAGACGGCCTGCAGATCCTCTGAAAACACCATCTGCACGCCATAAAGCGGATTGCAGATAGCATGCGAGAGCCGGAAGGGATCGAGCACATGGCGCTGCATGTCCGCTAGGCTCTCGCCCGGCTTGCCGCTTTCGGGGCGCCAGTCGGGCCGCGCCGTGATCGGCGAGTTTTGCGGGTAGGATTGCGAGATGAGATCGACCATGCCGCGCGTCGTCACCTGATCGCGCCAATAGTCGTTCAGGTAGGGCAGCAGGCTGGTCAGATGCGGCACGGCCGGATGCACATCGCAATCCACCCCGCCGGCGATCAGGGACGCCATGACGTGTCCTTCACGTTTCCTCGTCGCGTCGTCTCGCGGGCGGCGCTTGGCCGCTCCGCCTTTGGCCGCCATTCAAGCAGGCCTGCCCGTTGGCTGCAACTCGGCCAACGGCGCTGTCATATGCTAGAAAGGCCGAGCTCGGTTGCGAAGGCATAAGGGGTCAGGGAATGAAAGAGCTCGTTAGCATTGCGGAACAGGTCGCCGCAAAACTGATCGCGCGCAAACAGACCATTGCCGTGGCGGAATCCTCGACCGGCGGACTGATCTCGGCCAGCCTTCTCGCGGTCCCCGGCGCGTCCGCCTATTTCCTCGGCGGCGCCGTGGTCTATACCCGCGATGCCCGGCGCGTGCTGATGGATATTTCGGACGAAGGAATGAAGGGCTTTCGTTCCTCGTCGGAGCCCTACGCGCAACTGCTGGCCGAGCGGATGCGCATCCGCTTCAACTGCGACTGGGGCCTGTCCGAAACCGGCGCGTCCGGTCCCACCGGCAATCGCTACGGCGATGCGGCGGGCCACAGCTGCATGGCGGTCGCCGGGCCCGCAGTCGAGGTGACAACGCTGGAGACGGGCGACAATGACCGCTTCGCCAATATGCAGATATTTGCAGCGACAGCGCTGAAATTGCTGCTGAAGAATCTGGGGCGGTGACCTCGCGACCTCCCGGAGATCCGGCTGTCCCGGAGAATGTGCAGTCTGACGCGCTCCCTACCGCGACACGTGCGCCGACACAGCCAGCCACGTCTCGTCCTTCTTCGCCCAGCAATCGGTATATCGCCCGGTGGCCTGCTGGCCGTCCGCATTGGTGTAGCTCGTTGCCGCATGGATGATGGCGAAATCGCCCATGATACGGATGATGACCTCGTGTGCCCTGAGGTCACGGATCGCAATCGGCCGCGCCGTCTGCTTCAGGAAGGCCTCGCGATCGACCAGCGTCTTGTCGGGATTGGAGCAGTAGAACTCCGGCGCCAATATTTCGTCGAAGCGCTTGACGTCGCAATTCTGCACCGAGGCGACATAGTCGCGGTTGAGCGCGGTGAGCTGTTCGAGGTCGTTGTTCATGAGATTTCTCTCAGTCATTGAACAAGGGCGGCGGCACGAACCCGCCGAACTCGCGTTCGATCAGCTCGGCGAGCTTCAGCGGTGTGCGGTCCTCGAGGAAGGGCCCGATGATTTGCACGCCGACCGGCAGGCCATCCTTCGACAGACCGAGCGGAACGGCCGTTGCCGGCAGTCCTGTCAGCGTGGCGATGCCGGGCCACGCAAGCTGGTCCGGATAGGCGTGGTCCTTGCCATCGATATTGATTCGGCGCTTTTCCTGCTCAGCAGAATGATCATGCGGATAGGCCGGGGTCGGCATGATCGGGCAGATCACCGCATCGAATGTCCTGAACAATTGCCGCCATTGCGCGCGCAGGCCGGCGCGAGCGCCCTCGTCGAACACCCAGGCCTGATGTGTGCTGGTCATGCCGCGCAGCCGCTCGGCAGCAAGGCTCTTGTCTTCCGGTGAGAGCTGCGCTGCCCCGGCACGCGCGCCGGCGAGAATGTCCGGCGGAAAGAAGGCGCCGAGAAAACCCATCAGCATGCGCATGTAGAGGCGGGAGGCTTCCGTGAAGTCGGGAAACAGCGGGCTTTCACGTGTGATGCTCGCACCTGCGCCCGCCAATTGTTTCGTCAGCTTCTCGATCGCGGTGCGAATGTCGGCATTCGCAGGCAGCAGCGGGTGGCTGTCGATCACCAGCACACGGAAATCGTTCAACGCACGGTGTCGCGCCTCCGGCAGCGCGAGCTTGTATCCGATGCCCAGGTCCAACGGATCGGGGCCTGCCATCACATCCAGGAGCAGGGGTAGGTCGACGGCGCTGCGCGCCATCGGACCGATCACCGCCATATCGCGCTCCATCGGGATGGCTGGAAACGGCGGCGGCGTGTGGCCACGCGTTGGACAGAGATTGTAGGTCGGCTTGTGCGCATAAACCCCGCAATGGAAGGCGGGCACGCGCAGCGAGCCGCCGATGTCGGACCCGAGCGAGAGTGGTCCGTAGCCTGCCGCCAGCGCCGCAGACGAGCCGCCCGACGAGCCACCCGGCGTGCGGCCGAGATCGAATGGATTGTTCGTCGTGCCGTAGATCTCGTTGTAGCTCTGCCAATCCGCCAATCCCACGGGCACGTTGGTCTTGCCGAGGATGACGCCGCCGGCACCCTTCACCCTGGCGATCGACAGCGCGTCCTCCGCCGGCTTGAAATCTTTCTGCGGCGTCCAGCCCCAGGTCGTGGGCAGGCCGGCGATGTTGAAGGATTCCTTGATCGTCATCGGCAGGCCGAGCAGCGGCTTGCGCTCGCCGCGGGCCAATGCGGCGTCCGCCTCGCGTGCGGCGTCCAACGCACGGTCGAAATCCCGCACGCAGATCGCGTTGACCTTGCCGTCGTGCCGTTCGATGCGGTCGATCGCATCGCGGGTGAGCTCGACCGACGAGACCTTCTTCGCGGTCAACGCGGCCGACAGCGCGACCGCGCTCTTGAAGCTCCATTCGGATTTGGCCATGGCGCATCTCCTGTTCTTATTGTCGAACGATGATGCGCAGTTTGGCCCAGCACCGCAACCGCCGTTTGATCGCGATTGACATGTGAGCAAGACGGAACGCGGTGAGCCAAGCAACCATTCGCAGTCATCGCCCGGCTTGGCAGGGCGATACAGTATTCCACCGGCGCAGATCGGATACGGAGAGGTCGCGGCGTACTGGATGCCCCGGTCAAGCCGGGGCATGACAACGTCCTACGCCGCTCCGATCAAAATCCCCACCGCCAGCACGATCGCGCCGCCGAGCACGATCTGGAACACGGCCTGGAGAAACGGCGTGTCCATGTAGCGCGCGCGGATGAAGGCGATCGCCCACAATTCGAAGAACACGACAATTCCGGCAATTCCGGTCGCGATCCAGAATGCGTTGGACCAGGTATCGGGCACGAGATAGGGCAGGGTGTGCCCAAGCCCGCCGAGCGTCGTCATCAAGCCGCAGGTGAGACCTCGCAGCCAGGGTGAACCTCGACCCGTCAGCGAGCCGTCGTCGGACAGCGCTTCCGCAAAACCCATGCTGATGCCGGCGCCGATCGAGGCGGCGAGGCCGACCAGAAATGTCTGCCAGTTCTGATGCGTGGCGAACGCAGCCGCGAACAGCGGCGCCAGCGTCGAGACGGAGCCGTCCATCAGGCCGGCGAGACCTGGCTGCACATATTGCAGCACGAACATGCGCCGGTTGGTGCGGTCTTCTTCGGCGCGCACGTCTGAGCTCAGGATCTGGTCCGTCAGCTTGGCGGCCACCTCTTCGTGGCCTTTCTCGGCTTCGGCCAGATCGCCGAGCAGGCGGCGCACGCCGACATCCTGCGCCTGTTCGGCGGCCTTCACGTAAAAGCGCTCGGCCTGCAATTCCATTGTCTCGACTTCCCTGCGGACGGTGTCGAGCGGCAGGTTTTTGGTGAGCCAGACCGGACGACGGCGCAGGAAGCCTTTGACGTCCTCGCGGCGGATCGGGGGCAAATGCGGACCGAAGCGCTGCTCGTACATTTCCAGCAGCATGTGACGATGGCCGCGCTCTTCCTCGGCCATCTGCTCGAAGATCTTGGCCGAGTCCGGATAGCGCTCCTTCAGGTCCTCGGCGAAGCTCATATAGATGCGGCTGTCCTCCTCCTCGGAGGAGATCGCGACAGCAAGCACTTCGCGTTCGGTCAGATCGGCAAAATTCTTCACGGCCACCCTGTCTATATAGTTTAGAATAGTTCTAAACTATATAGGACGCCGAAGTTCCCGGGTCAAACCACGCCGCGGCTCTTCGCCAGGAAATCGAGCAGCAGACGGCTCACCTCGGCCGGTTGCTCCTGCTGCACCCAGTGACCGGCGCCGTCGACGAGGTGGCAGCCGAGCAGCTTCGTGCAGGTACGCACCTGCATGGCCTCGAACACGCCGGGACGCTGGTAGGTGCCCCAATCCTGCTTGCCCGAGATGAAGCAGGAGGGGACGTCGATGTTGCGGCCGGCCAACAATTGGAGCTGGCTGTTGAATGCACCCGATGTGCCGCAGCGATACCATTGCAGGCCGCCCTGGAATCCGGTGCGGCCATATTCGGCGCTGTAGTAAGCGAGCTCGCGGTCGGGCAGCCATTGATTGGCGGCGATTGCGGCCGGCGAAGGCATCTCCTTCGCGACCGTCTCGGCCATGGTCTCGTTCAGGTCCATCACATAATAGGTCGGCAGCTTCGCAAGCTCGTTCGCCGACCAGGATTTCAGCGGATACGGCTTGTTGTCGGTCCAGTCCGCGCTCTTGTGATGATAGTAGGCGCGCAGGAAATCATGCACGCCCTGCGGCGCGCGGTGGATGTCGGCATTGGCCGGACGTGTCGCATAGTACCACTGATAATGCTTGCGCGGACGCGGCAAGGCGGCGAGCTCGCGATGCACGGGGTCTTCGGCCGGTGGCTTTGCCGGCGTGTCGACCGTGTTGAACGGCAGCGGCGGCGCTCCGCCGAACGGCGCGCTCATCATCGCCACCGAACGAAATACGTCGGGCCGCATCAGCGCGCACCAGGCCGCGACCGGACTGCCGAAATCATGTCCGACCAAATCGACCTGCCTGTATCCGAACGCCGACACCAGCCCGAGCGCATCCCGCACCAGGTTGAAGAGCGAAAACGGCGCGAGGTCGCCGTCGTACTCCGCGCTCCATCCCGTCGTCCGGCCATAGCCGCGCTGGTCCGGCGCGATCACGTGATAGCCGGCCGAGCTAAGCGCCGGCATCACCTTGCGCCAGGAGAAAGCGAGCTCCGGAAAGCCGTGCAGCAGCAGGATGCAGGGCCGGCCCTTGGTCTCGAAGCCGGCCTCCAGCACGTGCATGCGCAGGCCGTTGATGTCGTCGACATAGCGTGAGCGGATGCCGGCGGGCAGCGGGATGTCGGGGAGGTCGGTCATTGCTTTCTCCACACGGGTGGAATCGTAGGGTGGGCAAACGCGTGCTTCGCGCTCCGTGCCCACCATCATTCTACAACGCGTTTAGCATGGTGGGCACGCTTCGCTTTGCCTACCCTACGGCATCTCGGCTAGATCACACCGCCGCGCAGACGAACCCGCTGCCCTTGCGCCGGATCTTTCCCACCGACGGCGATGGGAAATGCGCGGTGCAGCACAGCGCGTCGGTGTCGCAATAGCGTTCCAGGAAGCTGCGGCGCGTCGTTGCCGCCCTGGCCTGATCGAGGTCGAACTTGACCGACAGCTCCGGATAGAGCGTCTGCAACGGCGAGTGCATGATGTCGCCGGAGAACACGGCCTCGTCCTTGCGGTGGCCCATCGTGATGGCGATATGGCCCGGCGTGTGGCCCGGCGTCGGCAGGATGCGGACGTGGTCGCCGATCTGGTGATCGTTGCCGACGAGCTCGTGGCGTTTGGCCTCGACCACCGGCAGCACGCTGTCGGCGAAGGGCGGCACCTCCGCCTTCGCGTTCTGCTCGGTCCAGTGATCGAACTCCCGCTTGGCGAAGACGTAGCGCGCTTTCGGGAAGGTCGGCACCCAGCGGCCGTTCTCCAGCCGCGTGTTCCAGCCGACGTGATCGACGTGCAGATGCGTGCACATCACGAAGTCGATGTCGCCGACCGAGAAACCTGCGGCGGCGAGACCGCGCAGATAGGCATCATCAGTCTTCATGTTCCATTTCGGCCGCTGCGGCCGCGGCTTGTCGTTGCCGATGCAGCTGTCGACCAGAATGGTGTGGTGCGGCGTCTTGACCACGTAGGACTGGAAGCACAGCATCAATGTGTCGCTGTCATCCAGGGCTTTCGCCTCCCTCATCCAGGCCCGGTTCTCGGCCAGCAGCTCCGGTGTCAGCCCCGGCAACATCTCCAGTGCCGGAACGAACGAGGTTTCCTGCTCGATGATGCGATGGATGGTGAGATCGCCGACCGCGTATTTCAGGCTCATGCTCGCTTCCTTGCACTCAGCGTGTGTCGCGCACGGACGGAATGACGATGTTGGAGAGGACGTCGATCGCGGCCAGCCCTTCCTTCGGCTGGCCGTATTGGGCAGCGGTGGTCATCATGACGAGATCAAGCTCGGGCACGATGAAAATGCGTTGTCCGCCCCAGCCGTAGGCGCCAACCCATTTGATTTCCCTCCCGCCGACCAGCGAGCGGCCCATCCACCATTGATAGCCATAGAACAGCGTGCCGCCGAAATAGCCGACCGCCTGGAAGCGCGGTGCGATCGATTGTGCAATCCAATCGGCCGAGACGATCTGTTGGCCGTTCCACTGGCCGCGATCGAGCACGAGCTGGCCAAGCTTGGCGGCATCTCGCGGACGCAAGCGCAGGCCGGCGGCCGCAGCGATCTTGCCGTTCTTCGGGTAGGCCTTCCACTCGAAATCGGCGATTCCGAGAGGCTGGAACAGCACCTCGCGCGCAAACGACTCCAGCGGCTTGCCGGAGACGCGTTCGAGGATGTTGCCGAGCAGTTCAGTCCCGCCGCCATTATAGGTCCAGAGCACATCCGGCGGCGCAGCGACGGGCCTTGCGAGCACATAGCCGATCGGATCGACCTCAAAGCCGAGATGCGGCTCGTCGTTGTTCGGATCGGTCCAGGCCCGCGCCTCGTCCCATTTCATTCCCGAGGACATCGTCAGCAGATGGCGCAGCGTAATAGCCTCCCAGCCCGCCTGCTTCACAGCCTGATGGTCGGGGAAGAATCTGAGCACAGGTTCGTCGACGCCTTCGATCAGCTTGCGATCGAGCGCGATGCCGACGAGCAGCGAAACGACACTCTTCGATGCCGAGCGCATGTCGTGCTTTGTCGTCGCGGTGAATTCGCGCTGGCCTTCCGGTTGTCCCCAGGGTTGGTCGTAGCCGGCGAAGTATTGCTCGAAGACGAGCTTGCCGTGGCGCGCGACGACAACCGAATGGACCGAAGTCGCGCGTTGCCCGAGTCGTGTCGCGATCCCGCAGAGTTGCGCGCCGTCCATGCCGACGCTGTCGGGCGACGCAGTCGTCCAGCCGTCGTCGGTTGACGATGGCGGTTCGCAGGCGAGGTTTCGCTGTCCAGGCGGCATGCCGTCGGCTTGCACGGAAGTGGTTGAGACGGTCAACGCGAGCATAAGGCTCGCGCCGAGAATGCTGAGGCGGGGGAAGCGATCGCGCATCATCCTTCTCCCCGCCGTCGCGATACTACGCCGCGGGCGGCACCGAGATCTTCACGGAGGGCCGCTCCAGCATCTTCTGGTGGAAGGCGTCGAGCTTCGGATAGGCCTTGCGCCAGCCGCAATCGGCGAAGCGGAAGTCGGCATAGCCGAGCACGCAGACGAGGCCGATCTGCGAGATGTCGAACGGGCCGTTCAGCACTTCGGGCATGTTCTCGAAGCGCGCCATGCCGGTCCAGGCCCGGTTCCAATGGTCGTCCGACCACGCCTGCCATTGCAGGCCCTGCGGCCGCACCATCTTCTCGTAGCGGCACAGCAGCATGGAATCGAGCATGCCGTTGATCAGGGCATGATTGGTCTTGGCCTTCCAGCGCCGCGGACCGTAGTCCGGGATCAGGCTGCCGCCGGCCATCTCGTTGAGGTATTCGACGATGACGTAGGAGTCCAGGATGACATCGCCGTCATTGGTGATCAGCACCGGCAGCTTCTTCAGCGGCGTGATCTTCGAATAGTCCTCGTTGGCCGTGCCCGGTGCCACCGCTGCCGGCGTGAACTCGATCTTGTCGATCAGCCCGAGCTCGATCGCGGCGATGCGCACCTTGCGGGCAAAGGGCGAGGCGGGGGAGAAGGTGAGCTTCATGGCGAGTATCCAAAAAATAAAAGTTTTGCTTCGTCATTGCGAGGAGCACTTGCGACGAAGCAATCCAGACTGTCTCCGCGGATGGATTACTGGATTGCTTCGCTTCGTTCGCAATGACGGTGTGGCCGCAGTGATGATCGCGGCTTACGCCGCGACGATCTCCTGGCGCTGCTCGCCGAGGCCCTCGATGCCGAGCGTGATGACGTCGCCGACATTGAGGAAGGTCGGCGGCTTCATGCCGAGGCCGACGCCGGGCGGGGTGCCCGTCGTGATGATGTCGCCCGGCAGCAGCGTCATGAACTGCGAGACATAGGAGATGCACTTGGCCATCGAGAAGATCATGGTCTTGGTCGAGCCGGTCTGACGGCGCTGACCGTTGACGTCGAGCCACATCGGCAGGTTCTGCACGTCCTTGATCTCGTCCTTGGTGGCGAGCCAGGGACCGAGCGGGCCGAACGTGTCGTGCGACTTGCCCTTGGTCCACTGACCCAGGCGCTCGATCTGGAAGGCGCGCTCGGAGACGTCGTTGCAGACGCAATAACCGGCGACGTGGTTGAGCGCGTCGGCTTCCGAGACATATTTTGCGCGCGTGCCGATGATCGCGGCGATCTCGACTTCCCAGTCGAGCTTGGTCGAGCCGCGCGGCTTCTCGACGGGATCGTTCGGGCCGGACAGCGAGGTGTTGGCCTTCATGAAAATGATCGGCTCGCTCGGGATCTCCGCGCCGGTCTCCTTGGCGTGGTCGCTGTAGTTGAGGCCGATCGCCACGAATTTCGACATGCCGGTGACGGGGGCGCCGAACCGCGGCTTGCCGGAGACGGCGGGCAGCGAGGCGGGATCGAGCGCCGCCAGCTTCTTCAGGCTCTCGGGCGAATAGGCCTCGCCGGTCAGGTCCTTCACATGCGCCGACAGATCGCGCAACTGGCCGGATTTGTCGATCAGGCCGGGCTTTTCCGCACCCTTCTCGCCATAACGAACAAGCTTCATTCTCGTTTCTCCCTGGACTGGACCGATCGGTTGAACAGCTTCATGGAACAGGGCGGCGGGAAATTCAACCGCTCAAAGAGGGGCGCATTGCAGCCCTCTCGATTCGGGAGGTTCGTCCGGGGCACGAGACTTAGGCCAGCGCCTCGAACCTGAACGCGTCCCCGTCCCGCCTGATATGGCCGGCCGAAAAATGCCCGCCGATCACCACCGTCGGGGTCTCGGCAAACCGGCCGAACAATTCGCGCCGCGTCGCGGCAGATTGGCTCTGATCGGAATCCGCGGTCGAGGACCAGCCGAGATGCGCCATCTGGCAGGGATGATGGGCGACGTCGCCCGTCAGCAGTCCCTGCTCGCCGTCCGACTGGATCAGAATGCTCATATGTCCAGGGCTGTGGCCGGGGGTCGGGATCATGCTGATCTCGTCGCTGAGCCGGTGGTCGCTCGCGACCAACTCCGCCCGCTCTGCATCGACGATCGGCTCCACGGAATCGCCAAACACGGCCTGCTTGTCCGGCTCGGTGGAATGGTCGCGCCAATGCTCATACTCGGTCTTGCCGAAGACATAGCGCGCGTTGGGGAAGGTCGGCACCCATTTGCCGTCGACCCATTTCGTGTTCCAGCCGACATGGTCGACGTGAAGGTGCGTGCACAGCACGGTATCGATACTCTCGGGCGGAAAGCCCGCCGCAATCATCGTCTCCAGGAACGGCGTGGTGCGATTGTTCCAGGTCGGGACGTTGCGGCCCTGCTTGTCGTTGCCAAGCCCGGTATCGACCACCATGCGGCGCGTCGGCGTCTCCACCACCAGCGAATGGATCGACATCTTCAGCCGGCCTTCTTCCGTGGCGAAATGCGGGATCAGCCAAGGCAGCTTCTGGATTTCTGCATTGCTCGCCAAGGGCAGAATGAAGCGGGTCGAGCCGACCGTCTCCAATTCCACGACTTTGGTGATTTTGACCCTGCCGACCTTCCACTGCATCCGGCGCATCCTCATGTTCTTGCTTTGGCGGGGAACATGCGCAGTTTCGCGGGCAGGCGCAATGGATCATCTGACGCGGTGCGGCGTTATCGCGGGAACCCAGGGAAAGACAAAGGGCCAGCCATGCCAGAGCTTGCGATTTCCGCGGAGAAGGTCGCCTTCATCATCGAAAAGGCGCGTGAATTCGACGTCAAGCAGGCGGATTCCGATCCGGATTCCGGCTCGAATGCGACGGATGATGACGCGGTCGACGTCCTCGAGGATGACGGCTCCGATCCGGTGGTCAACGAACTCGGAAGTTTCATCGTGGCCATGAACGAGGACGAGCAGATCGATCTCGTTGCGCTGACCTGGCTCGGCCGCGGCGACGGCACGATCGACGACTGGGACGATCTGCGCGCACGCGCGGTGGAGGCGCGCGCCGAGTATCGCAGTCCCCGGCGCGAGACGGCGCATTATCTCCTCGGTGAGCCGATGCTGGGCGATCTGCTCGCCGACGGGCTCGACGAATTCGGCGTCGACTGGACCGACGGAAACCCAGTCGCCGATTCATCCAGTCCGAGCCAGCGGGACGAAGACGAGCCCACCAAGCAACAGCGGTGATCCTGGCCGATATCAGCGCGCGCAGTCAACGACCACGGTGCCGAGCTTGTCGCCTTTCTCCACGGCGACATGGGCTTGCGCCGTCTCCGACAGCGCAAACTGCGCCGCGACATTGTGGATTCGCGGCCCCGCTGCCAGCCATTTCGAGATGTCGGCCTGCGCCGCCGCCAGCAGCGCCGGCGGCAGCGCGAACAAGACGAGCGAGCGGAGCGTGATGCACTTCTCCATCAGCTCGCGCATTGGCACAGTCGGCGTGCGGTTGCCGTTGGTGGCGTAGACCGCGATTGTCGAATTCATTGCCATCAACTTCAGGGTCGTCGCGATGTTGCCGCCGAAATCGACATCGACCAATTGGTCGACCCCGCGTCCGCCGGTGAAGGCCATCGCCTTGGCAACGACGTCTTCGTCCCTGTAATTGACCACGAGATCGGCACCAGCTTGTCGCGCCTGCTCGCCTTTCATCGCCGAGCTGACGGTCGCGATCACCTGCGCGCCGCCCCATTTCGCGAGTTGCACGGCGTAATGCCCGACTGCACCCGCGCCGCCGGTGACCAGCACGGTCTTGCCGACGATCGGTCCGTCCGCAAATAGCGAGCACCACGCCGTCATAGCGGGAATGCCCAGCGTCGCGCCTTCCGCAAAAGAGAGGTTGTCCGGCAGCGGCGTCACCAGATGCTCGGCAAGCGCGATATGTTCGGCCGCGGTGCCAAAGGCGCGGCCGTTGCGCTGGCCGTTGAACAGCCAGACCCTGTCGCCGATCTTGAACCGCGTCGCGCCATCGCCGGTCTGGTCGATAAACCCCGCGCCATCGCTGTTCGGAATGACGCGCGAAAATTCCTTCGCGCGATAGCTGCCCCCGCGCCGGCCGACATCGGCCGGATTGACGCCGGAGGCTTCCAGGCGAATACGAACTTCGCCTGGACCTGCGACCGGCGTCGCCATCTCACCATAGGTGAGGACGTCCGCCGCCGGTCCTGTCTCCTCGTACCAGACCGCCCTCACAGCGTTCCCGGGAAGGCACCGCCATCGAGCAGAAGGTTCTGACCGGTGATGAAGCCGGCCCTGCTCCCGCACAGGAAGGCGCAGGCGTAGCCGAACTCGTCGGGATCGCCGAAGCGGCCCGCGGGATTGAGCTTGGCGCGCTCGGCCAGAACCTGGTCCGGCGTGATGCCGCGCTTCTCGGATTCCCCCTTCGCGGTGCTGCGCAGGCGATCGGTCTCGAACGGGCCCGGCAGCAGGCCGTTGATGGTGACGTTGTTGATCACGGTCTTGCGCGACAGGCCGGCGATGAAGCCGGTGAGGCCGGCGCGCGCGCCGTTGGAGAGACCGAGAATGTCGATCGGCGCCTTCACCGCGGCCGAGGTGATGTTGACAATGCGGCCGAACTTGCGCGCCATCATGCCGTCCACGGTCGATTTGATCAGCTCGATCGGGGTCAGCATGTTGGCGTCGATCGCCTTGATCCAGTCGTCGCGGGTCCAGTTGCGGAAATCGCCGGGCGGCGGTCCGCCGGCATTGTTGATCAGGATGTCCGGCTCGGGGCAGGCCTTCAGCACGGCCTCGCGGCCCGCCGGGGTCGTGATGTCGCCGACAATCTCGGTAACGGTCACATCAGGATAGGCCTTGCGGATGTCGTCGGCCGTCTTCTTCAGGGCCTCGGCGCCGCGCGCGGTCAGCGTGACGTGAACGCCGGCCTCGGCCAGCGAGATGGCGCAGGCGCGTCCGAGGCCTTTGCTGGATGCGCAGACGATGGCGCGGCGACCTTTGATCCCAAGATCCACTGTTTCACTCCCGTAATGTCATGCAGGTTTTTAGAGCCGCTATTCTAGCCAACCTTGGCGCCGCTGATAAGGGATTGGCCCGCATCAAAATGCATGCGCGCTTGCCCGGCGATGCAAATGCGCCTCATCAGATGCGCCGCTCCTGCTTGAGGCGGTCGATCGCGGAGGCCGCCTCCGGCGGCAGCGACTTGAAGCCCATCCGGCCGGCCGTCGAGAACAGCGGCCGCAGGTGCGAGCCGGCGAGAAACGGCGGCTGGCGGTTGGCCGGCACGATCTGGTCGAACACAAGCACCAAGGTGGTGGCGACGAGGCCGACCCTGATGGCGCCGAGCGCTGCGCCGCCGAGCCGGTCGCCGATGCCGGCCTGCCGTATCGTGTCGCTCAGCGCCAGCCGGCCGAGATATCCAAACAGCATGCCGACCACCACGAAGATACCGAAGAACCAGATCCAGTTCTGCAGCAGCGGCGCGTTCGGATTGCTCGCGACCTGCGGGACGATCAGCGGCATCAGCGCGACGGCGATGGGGGCGGCGAGGAGATAGGCCAGGATCGTCATGGCGCTGCCGAGCAGGCCGGTCCTGAAACCGAAGCCGATCGCGATGGCGAACGCCGCATAGACGGCGAGATCGAAACTGTTCATGCGCGGGAGCCTGCCATGGAACGAGTGAACGCAGAACCGATCATTCCGGTTTCAGATCGTTAAAATCGTCTGTATTGATTGCCAAAAGCTCAGGGATAGCCCCAAGGAAAGCGTCAAGGAAAGCGTCAAGGAAAGCGTCATGTCAGACCTATTCGACGTCAGTCAGGAAACCATCCTCGTCACAGGTGCGAGCCAGGGCTTGGGGCGGCAATTTGCCCGGGTGTTGGCGGCACATGGCGCGGCCGTCGCGCTCGCGGCGCGGCAGACCGACAAGCTGAAAAGCCTAGAAAACGATATCCGCGGCAAAGGCGGCCGTGCCGCCGCCGTCGCACTCGACGTCACCGACACCGCATCGATCGCCAGGGCCGTCGATGCCACGGAAGCCGCGCTCGGCCCGGTCACGGTGCTGATCAACAATGCCGGCATCGCCATCGAAAAGCTCGCGACCGAGCAGACCGAGGCCGATTGGGACGCGGTGATCGGCGCCAATCTCAAGGGCGCCTATTTCCTCGCGACCGAGATCGCGCGCCGCATGATCGCGCGCAAGCAGGCAGGCAACATCGTCAATATCGCCTCCGTGCTCGGCACCGGCGTGCTGAAGGCGCTGTCGCCTTACGCGATCTCCAAGGCCGGCATCATCCAGGCAACCAAGGCGATGGCGCTGGAGCTCGCGGGACAGAACATCCGCATCAACGCGCTGGCACCCGGCTATGTCGACACCGAGATGAACCACGCGTTCTAGTCGACGCCGCCGGGCGAGCGCCTGACCAAACGCATCCCACAGCGCCGCATCGGCGCAGAGTCCGATCTCGACGGCGCGATCCTGCTGCTGGCCTCGAAAGCCTCGCGGTACATGACGGGCAGCGTGGTGACGGTGGACGGCGGGTTCTTGTTGAATTGAGCGCATCGCTGTCGTCCCGGCCTAGTGCGCAATTGCGCACTAGGCCGGGACGACGAGGTAGAGTCACCGCATCTCCGCCCTGATCATATCGGCCGCCTTCTCCCCGATCATGATGGTCGGCGCATTGGTGTTGCCGCCGATCAATGTCGGCATGATCGAGGCATCGACGACGCGCAGGCCTTCGACGCCGTGCACCTTCAGCGCCGGATCGACCACGGCCATGGCGTCGGTGCCCATCTTGCAGGTGCCGACGGGGTGATAGACGGTGTCGACACGCGCGCGCAGGATGGCGCGGATGTCGTCGTCCGTTCTCACATCGGACGTGAACATGTCCTTCTTCTGCAAAGCGCGCATCGCGGGCGTCTCCATCAGCCGTCGCGTGGTCTTGAAGCCCGCGACCATCGTCTCGAGATCCTCAGCCTCGCCCAAGAAATTCGGATCGATCATCGGCGCCGCCAGCGGATCGGCGCTTTTCAGCCAGACGCTGCCACGGCTCTTCGGTCGCAACAGGCAGACGTGGCACGAGAAGCCCGCCTCCTTGTGCTTCTTGCGGCCGTGGTCGTCGAGCATCGCGATGATGAAGTGCAGCTGGATGTCGGGCACATCGAGATCGGCTCGAGTTTTCAGGAAGCCGCCACACTCGGCGAAATTGGTGGTCATCAGTCCGCGCCGGTCCCCGCGATATCGCTGGATGGCGCGGAGCAGGGATGGCAGCCGACCGAGCGATGAGTGGACGAAGTGCGGGTAGTCGGAGGCGTAGACGAACACGAAATCCGGATGATCCTGCAGATTGCGTCCGACGCCCGGCAAATGACGCACGACGTCGATACCGTGCGCGGCAAGCGCATCGCCATCGCCGATGCCCGACAGCATCAGCAATTGCGGCGACTGGAAGGCGCCGGAGGCGAGGATCACCTCGCGGCGGGCGCGCAGCTGCTTTGTCTGCTTGCCCTGTACATATTCGATGCCGACCGCGCGCCCACCTTCGAACAGGATGCGCGTGGCATGCGCCTGCGTCTCGACACGCAGATTGGCGCGCTTGCCCATGTGCGGATTCACATAGGCTCGCGCCGCGCTCCAGCGCTCGCCATTATGCTGCGTCACCTGGTAGCTGCCGAGCCCTTCGTGGTCCTCCGCATTGAAGTCCTCGCGGATGCGGAACTGCGCCTCGCGGGCGGCCTGATGGAAGATTTCGTGGATCGGATTGTCCGAGCGCAGTCTGTTGACATGCAGCGGGCCGCCCTTGCCATGATACGCGCCGTCGAAATCGGCGTTGTTCTCCGAGCGCTTGAAATAGGGCAGCACGTCCGCGTACGACCAGCCGGCATTGCCGAGCGAAGCCCAGTGGTCGTAGTCCCATTTATTGCCGCGGATGTAGACCATGGCATTGATCGCCGAGGACCCGCCGAGCCCCTTGCCGCGCGGTTGATAGCCGATACGGCCGTTCAATCCCTTCTGCGGCACGGTATCGAAGCCCCAGTTCGCGACCTTGTATGGCAAGGCGAGTCCGAACGGTGTGGTGATCCGCCAATTGTCGTTCCGTCCGCCGGCATCGAGCAGCGCCACGGATGTCCCCGCATCCTCCGACAGCCGCCCCGCCACCGCGCAGCCGCCGGAGCCCGCGCCCACGACGACGAAATCGAATGTGTCAGTCAATGTTGGTCCCCCCTGCATTCTTTCTTGCCGTCATTGCGAGCGCAGCGAAGCAATCCAGACTGTCACCGCGGAGGGATTCTGGATTGCTTCGCTGCGCTCGCAATGACGGGTGCTTACGACATGAACCGCATCATCTTCTCCAGCCGCGCGATCTTGCCGCCGTAGGGCGGATAGAGGTCGGCGAGGCGGTTGAATTTCGAGCGATAGAACACCGGCTTCAGCTTGCTGAACGTGCGAAAGCCCCATTCGCCGTGATAGGCGCCGGTGCCGGATGCGCCGACGCCGCCCATCGGCTGGTTGATTTGCGCGAAGTGGAACAGGCAGTCATTGATGGTGACGCCGCCGGAGACGGTGCGCGCCAGCACCTCGTCGCGCGCAACGTGGTCCTTGCCGAACCAGTACAGCGCCAGCGGCCGGTCGCGGGCGTTGACGAAGGCGATGGCGTCGGCCGGTTCGCGATAGCCGAGCACGGGGAGCACGGGTCCAAAAATCTCTTCCTGCATGACCGCCATGTCTGCGGTCGCGCCCGCGATCAGCGTCGGCGGGAATTTGCGGTGCGCCTTCCAGTTGGGATCGTCCGGCTTCGCCGGCTGCAGGATCTTTGCGCCGCGGCTTGCCGCATCCGCGACGAGATTTTCCAGCCGCGCATAATGCCGGTCGGAGATCACGGAGGTGTAGTCCTTGTTCGAGGGATCGGTGCCGAACATGCGCCGCATCTGCGCCCGTATTTTTTCGGCGAAGGCCTGCAACGAGCGCTCCGGCACCAGCACATAGTCGGGCGCGATGCAGGTCTGCCCGGCATTGAGCAGCTTGCCGTAGGCGATGCGCTCTGCGGCTTCTTCGAGGTCGGCCGAGGCGTCGATGATAACAGGCGACTTGCCGCCGAGCTCCAGCGTGACGGGCGTGAGGTTACGCGCAGCCGCCTCCGCCACCAGCCGCCCGACCCGGGTCGAGCCGGTGAACACCAGATGATCGAACGGCAAGCTTGCGAAGGCTTTTGCGATCTCGTACTCGACGCCGGCGACGAGCAGCTCCGCAGCGTCGAACCGCGCGGCGACCGTCTCCCGCAGCAGGCCTGCGAAATGCGGCACGAGTTCGCTCGGCTTGATGATGACGCGGTTGCCGGCGGCGAGCGCGCCGATCGCGGGCGCGAGCGTCAGCTGCAGCGGATAATTCCAGGGCGCGATGATGCCGACGACGCCGAGCGGCTGCGGCATCAGCCGATTGCGCGCGGGCAGGAATTGCAGCGCCGTCGAAACGCGCTGCGGCGCCATCCAGCTCTTGAGGTGCTTCGTGGCATGGCGGATCTCGGAGAACACCATCATGGTCTCGGCGATGGTGGTCTCGACCGCGCAGCGGTGGCCGAAATCCGCCGAGATCGCCTGCCGGAAGCGCTCCTCGTTGTCCGCGACCACGGCGCGCAGCCGCGCCAGCCGGTCGAGCCGCTCGGCAATGCCTGGCGCCGGCTCGGCCCGCGACCGCGCGACCATGGCATGGAAGGTGTCTTCGAGGGCTCGAAGCGGGGCGCTTGTCGGGGGGCAGTCCAAGGGGCGATCTGAGGGACGTTCCAAGGCGTGGTCCATGGCGTTCTCCCCTTGAAGTGGCGTTTCCGCCTGGTTTTGTGGCCGCAAGCTGGCCCCTTGTGGAACTTCTGGCAAGGGCGGGCCAAACAGGCGGCAAATTCGTCCACCGCGCTGTCATAAAGTCGAAAAAAACGTCCCCGCAGCCCTTTCCAAAGGCAGCCCGGGTTGGTACATACCGCCCGCACCCAACGGGCTTTGCCCGGGGTTGCCTTCCAAGGAAGCCTTCGGGACGGACGAAGCAAGCCACGCGAACAGCGCCGGCCCTTCATTCACCGTCCCCGGCACTTTCACGAAGGCAAGGCAACGGTTAACGCGGGGTGGAGCAGCCCGGTAGCTCGTCAGGCTCATAACCTGAAGGTCATAGGTTCAAATCCTATCCCCGCAACCAAGTTCGGACCTTACCGGTCCCGATCCGAAAATGGCCCGCATAACGCGGGCCATTTTTGTTTTGGGGCGTCCTCGAGCATGCATGTCCTGCTTTGGCTGAGCCTTGGTTCGTTCGGACCATGCCGAAGCACGTCCCGCCGCCGTCGGTGGAGGTCCCGAGCGCAAGCGCGATCCGTCCAGAGCATGCCGTCCGGGAAGGAACCCGGGATGGCGCCGGGCGTCAACACGAGTCACCGGCGCGTCCGGTGCTCACTTGTTGGCTTGCCGTCGTTCGGAAGGAGAGGGCCAATGCAGTTCGAAGATTTCGAGGCCGCCGATGTTCGGGCGGATGAGACACGAATCTTCACCCGTCGCGCCGGTTCGGGGCCGGCCGTTCTCCTGTTGCACGGATTTCCGCAGACGCATCTGATGTGGCGCGACGTTGCGCCGGTGCTCGCGCAAAACTTCACCGTGGTCTGCGCCGATCTTCGCGGATACGGCCAAAGCGATTGTCCTCCCTCCAGTCCGGACCATGCGCCCTATGCAAAACGAGCAATGGCAAAGGACATGGTGTCCGTCATGACGAAACTCGGCTTCGACCGTTTTTCGGTCGCGGGCCATGATCGCGGTGGCCGTGTCGCCTATCGGCTCGCGCTTGATCACCGCGAACGCGTGCAGCGGCTTGCCGTCCTGGACATCGTTCCGATCGCCGATGCCTGGGAGCGCGCCGACAAGAACCTGACGGTCGGCTATTGGCCGTGGTCGTTGCTTGCGCAGCCTGAACCTCTTCCCGAGCGGCTGTTGTCGGCAGCCCCCGATGCCATCATCGACAATGCGCTGCATGGCTGGGGGTCTTCAGCTGGCAGCTTCAGTCCGGCCGTGCGGGCAGCCTATATCGACGCGTTGAGCGATGAGGCGCATGTTCATGCGATCTGCGAGGAATATCGTGCGGCCGCGACACTCGATCACGCGCACGATCTGGCGGACCGTCGTTCCGGCCGCCGAATTGACTGCCCTGTGCTCGTGCTCTGGAGCGGTCGCGGCCCTCTGAACGCGTGGTATGCGAGCGAGGGCGGCCCGTTGGGGCTCTGGCGGAGCTGGGCCGATGATTTGGACGGAAAGCCGCTTGATGGCGGGCACTTCTTCCCGGAGGAGCTTCCGCAGCAGACTGGGTACGAGCTGAACCGGTTTTTCGGAAGCGGCGGATAGGACCAGCGGCTTGGCCGTGCTGCTTCCTTCGACAGCTCTTGGCGAGCGCGAGGGCTGCCCCTTGGGGCGGGCGGCAATCGGAAGCAAACATTAAGCCCGCGCTAATGCGCAGGCGTAATGCGTTCGTGCGTACTATCCGAAGCTCAGGGTCTGTGCGGACAAACCATCGTCAGATTGAGCAGCGTGGGCGTCTTGCTGTCTGCCTCGTACTCCCACTCCAGCCGAATCTCATGCCGGTCAGCGTCGCGATCGGCCGGCGCATGCGTGATGATGTTGGTCTTCATGGGAATCGGAGGCTCCGAGTTGAAGCACTTCCGGACACAGGCATCGAGCAACGCGCATCGCGTCAGGGGAATCACGTCCGGCTCGTCCTTCGACAGCGGTGTGGTATTCGGTTGGAACGTGAGATCGACGCGAGCGCGGCCCTTCTCCTTCTGCCAGTGCTTCGCGCTTCCCTGCGGCCACTTGCTCTTCGGCGTCAAAACTAGGTGATATTGGCCGTATTCCAATGTCGGGAGGTGGATATTTTCCGAGGCCTTGAGCTTCTTTACGCTCTTCTTCATGTTCTCCAATGGGTAGTAGTTACCATTCATCAGGTCCTTAAATGGCTTACCCGTATATACTCTCATGCCCATGTATTTTGCCCCTCAATGAGTACTTGGCTTCCCCGGGAAATGTGCAGCTCCGCGAAGCTTGACGACCACAACGCGAGCCTGGCGGCTCGTCATACGCAGCCTGTTTTTCGCGCAGCTTTCGGCAAGCTACCACCTGGGACTGTGAATCGTCCAGATCAGCAACCGGTTCGAGGATGTTTGCCCAAGATGAGCCGCATGCCCCGTTGCTAACCAGGTTTCCATAAGCGATCTTATTGCTTCGTTCGCAGAGGCCGACCGACGATGCCGCTGCAAGGCCTTGAAAGCACGGGAATGCATTGCGCGGCATGTCAGTCGACGATCGACCCTGGCGACAGCCGGTGTCCCAATTGCGGTGCAGGCGTGCAACGTTCCGATCCCGACAGCGAACGACGGTTTGTCACGATTTTACGGGCCGATGTGATTGATTCCACCGGGCTTGTTGCCGAACTGGATCCGGAGGAGGCGGTCTCGCGCCTGGAGCCGGCCCTGGCGTCCATGAGAGGCGCGGTTCGGCAGTTCGGCGGCATCGTCAGCAAGGAGCTGGGCGATGGGCTTGCCGCGGTGTTCGGCGCCCCGATCGCGGATGACAATCATGCCCCGATGGCCTGCCACGCCGCGATCGAGCTCGTCCGCCGCGTCGCAAGCCTGGGTGACCCCGGACTTCAGGTGCGGGTCGGTCTCCACTCTGGCCATGTCGTGGCCTACATGGTCGCCAGCGAGTTCTCCAAGGTTTACGAGATCGGGGGCGCCGCCCAGCATCTGGCCGCGCGGTTGGAGGCGGCGGCAGAGGCGAATCAGATCTACGTCTCGGAGGCCTGTCAAAAGCTCGCCGAGGGACATGTCCGGTTCGAATCATTGGGCGACAAGTCTCTGCGCGGCTTCAATCAGCCCGTGCCGGTCTACCGGATCGTGGGCGCGAGCGACCTGTCGAGCTGGCGGGTACGGCGGGCGCGTAGCGTTTCTCGCTTCGTCGATCGCACGATTGAGCGGGCTCTGCTGGAGCGCACCTCCGGAAACGCCAGGACAACCCGGCAGAGCGTCCTGCTGCTGGGCGATGCGGGTATCGGAAAATCGCGGCTCGCGCACGAGTTTGCCCAGCAGCTGAGAGCGGATGGCTGGCGGTTGATCGATGCGGAATGTAGCCCGAACCTCCAAGGCGCGCCCTTCAGCACGCTCAAGCGGCTCTTGCTCTCGATCCTGGAGGGGACAGCAAGACACCCCGGCAGTCCAAGCGATCCTCGGGACGATCTGCCGGCGATACAACAGTGCGCCCTCGACGCAGTGCTCGACCTACCGATATCGAATCCGTACTGGGACGAGCTGGAGCCTCACGCACGGGGACAAGCGATCGCAGACGCAAGCTGTGCCCTCGTTGGAAGCCTGGCCCATCGCCAGCCAACGGTAGTCTTGCTCGAGGATCTGCACTGGATTGACCGTGCGAGCGATATCGTCGTAGCCGCCGTTGCGTCGCTACAGGCGCCCGGTCTTCTCGTGCTGTTCACCTCCCGGCCGAATGGCATGCCGGTCTGGATCGCGCGCTGTCACGCCGAGATCGTCGCGATGCGGCCCCTCGACGACGATTCGGGGTTGGCCATGCTGGCAGACATGCTTGGCTCCTCGGAGACCAACGCCGATTTGAAGAGCCGGATCATTTCTCATACTGCCAACGTTCCCCTGTTCATCGAGGAGGTCTGCCGCGGGTTGAAGGATAGCGGCACGCTGCGTGGCCAATGGGGCGATCTTGCGCTCGTGCGTCCGATCGACGAACTCGGCATTCCCAGCAGCATCCAGGGCGTGATTGCAGCGCGCCTCGATCGGGTATCGAAGCAAGAACGGTCCATTCTGCAGATCGCCGCCACTTTGGGGCCGAGATCGAACGAAGCCTTGCTTGAAAAAATCGCAGCCCTGTCTCGTGACGTTCTCCAGGGGTGCCTCGCGGCGCTCGATCGCGCTGAGTTGCTTGTCAGGATCGATAGCGAATTGGAGAATTCCCTGGAATTCCGGCATGAGATGGTCCGGCAGGTCACCTATGACTCGATGGTCGAAAAGGTACGCGAAGACATCCATGCGCGCGTTCTTTCGGCCCTGGAGGACAGCGAAGGCAGTGCCGACGATCCCGACAAGCTCTGCTACCACGCCACGCGGGCGAAGGATTGGGACAAGTCGTTCAGCTATGGCAGGGCTTCGGCGAGAAGATGTCTGGCGCGGTCGGCATTTGCCGATGCGGCTGACTATTTCGAGGTAGCCATGAGGTCTTTGGACATGATGCCGGCGAATCCCTTGAGGGAGGCGAGCGCCGTGGATGTTCGTATCGAGGCGCGTGCGGCATTCATTGCGTCTGGCCAGATTGCCGAATGGCTCAACCTCGGCAAGGAGGCTGAGCGTCGCGCCGATGCGATCAACGACATCGGACGGAAGGTGGCGGCCATGACGGTCATGGCGGCTGCACAAAACTTCTACGGCACGCCCATCGAAGCGATCACCCTCGGTGAGCAAGTCGCGCACCTCGCGGAGGAGTGGGGTAATCCTGGATGGCTCAATGCCGCGCACTACGGGCTCGGACAGGTGTATTTTCTTGCCGGGCGCTACCGTGAAGCTGATCGATTTTTCGCCCGGAGCTGCGCTCAGCTGATGGGGCCGGAGCCCAGCGCGCCTTTCGGCTCGACACCGAAATACGCATTGTTGCTCTGCTGCATGATGAGCAGCATTACCCACACCGTCATGGGCGAGCTCGATGCCGCCGAACAACTCCAGCAACAAGCCGCCGCGATCGCGGAGGAGACGGGCCGGCCCTATGACCGCGTCGCCGCCGCCTACAGCGGCGGCTGGCTGAAGCTCGGCCGCGGCGAGCCGGCGGCGGCCGCGGCCATTCTCGAGGATGGTTTTGTCCTGGCGCAGAAGCACGGCATTCGGCTGTTCGTGCCGGTGCTCGCCTGCCATCTCGGCATGGCCTATCTGGAGCAGGGGCGGTTCGACCGGGCGCGCGGCATGCTGACGGAGGCGCGTGAGGAGGCCAAGGCCGTCGGCTATACCTCGGCGGTGCTACGCAGCTCGATCTACCTGGCGCTCGCCACCCACCGGCTCGGCGACGTCCAGACCGCGCAGAACATGCTGCGCGAGGCGCGCAACACCGCGCGGCAACAGGGGTTCTCCGGCCTGGAGGCGGAGGCGCTGTTCGGCGAGGCCGTGGTGACGCCGCCGTCGGATGCGGAGGCCAAGGCGGCGATCCTTGGCGCCCTGCGCGCGACCATCGCGATCGCCGCCGAGAGCGGCGCGCTGCCGCTGCGGCACAAAGCCGAGGCGATGCTCAACGAGATGCAGGCGGCGGGTGACGAGCTCAGCTGACGGTAGCGGCGGCCGGGCTGCCATCGCGGCCGAAATCTGCCCGACGCGTCAAATAAATTCAGCAGGCGTCGCAATGGGTTAGCTACTGTGCATGGGATTGTTTTCGCCCTTTTATCTTGAAGGGCCCTTCATGGCGCGGCGCAGAGGACGGCACGCTGGTGCGGCCCGCTCCGATGACTATGCCCTTGCACGCGCAGCAAGGTCGGCTACCGTCGGCCCTGGCCACACGGCCAGGCGACTTTTGATTTCAATTTTTTAGCATTCGATTTTCCGGCGCCGCGACGGCGCGACGCCCACCGAACGAGGCGGGGCCATGATCACACGGGACCAGTCAGCGCTGCTCGCGCCGGTCGAGCGCGACCTGCGGCTCGATCTCTTCCGCGGCATCGGTCTGTGGATGATCTTCCTCGACCACATCCCGCACGACGTCGTGGCCTGGCTGACCTTGCGCAATTACGGCTTCAGCGACGCCGCCGAATTCTTCGTCTTCATCTCCGGTTATCTGGTCGGCTGGATCTACGGCCCGATCGTCGCGGGCGGCTGGTTTGCCGCCGCGCTGAAGCGGCTGTGGCGGCGCGCGATCGAGATGTATGTCGCCCACATCATGCTGTTCCTGCTGTTCACGGCGCAGATCGCCCGCACTGCGCGCCGCTTCGACAATCCGATGTACGAGCACGAGTTCAACGTGTTCAATTTCCTGTCGCATCCGGACGAGCTGATCGGGCAGGCGATCCTCCTGAAGTACAAGCCGGTCAATCTCGACGTGCTGCCGCTCTACATCACGCTGGTGTTCGCCTCGCCTTTCATCGTGTGGTGCCTGGTGCGGCGGCCGAACCTGACGCTCGCCGCGTCCGTGGTGCTCTACGTGCTGGCGCGCTGGTTCGACTGGAACGTCGCCTCCTATCCGCCCGGCACGCACTGGTACTTCAACCCGTTCTGCTGGCAGCTGATGTTCGTGTTCGCGGCCTGGTGCGGCATCGGCCAGATCGACAAGATCGCGACATGGGTGTGGTCCAAGGCGGCGATGGCGCTGGCCGCGACCTGGCTCGCCTTCGCGCTGCTGATCGTGATGACCTGGCACGTCCCCGTGCTCGAAGCCCTGATCCCGAAATGGATGATCAAGGCGATCTACCCGATCGACAAGACCGACCTCGACATGCTGCGCTTCACGCATTTCCTGGCGCTGGCGATCTGGGTGACGCATCTCATCTCGCGTAAATGGCGGACCCTGCACGGGGCATGGCTGCGCCCTGTGATCCTCTGCGGCCAGCATTCGCTGCCGATCTTCTGCCTCGGCGTCTTCCTGTCGTTCTCGGCGCACTGGATCCTGACGCAATACACCAAGGGGGTCTGGGAGCAGCTCGCGGTCTCCGTCGTCGGCATCGTCATCATGATCGCAGCCGCCTGGCTGCTCGACCGGGCCGGACGGGTGCCGAACCTGTTCGTGAAGGTGACGGAGATCGAGGAGGCCGACACCGTCCTGGAAAGCGCGCCCGCGGACAGGTCTGCCGTGGCGCCCGCGGGTCATTGAGGTTCGCCGGCCTGTATTTTGGCGGAGAGATCCAACGGAGAAGTTCATGTCCAGACTTGTGTTGATGATCGCCGGCGCCCTCCTGCTCCTGATTTGTGGTGCGTCGGCGCAAGCACCGTCGCCGGAGGCGATGAGCGCGGCGCGCAAGCTCGTGGTCACCTTGAAGATCGCGGACCAGTATCGCGCGCTGTTGCCGCAACTCCTGCTCAAGCTGAGGCCCGTGGTCGCGCAGGACAGGCCGGAGATCGAGCGCGACTATGACGCGGTGACGGCACCCGGTTCCGAGATCTACACCCCGGCCCTCAAGTCGATGGTCGATCAGGTCTCAGCCCTCTATGCCCAGAGCTTCAGCATCGACGAGCTGCGTCAGATCGAGGCTTTCTATGTCCAGCCGGCCGGGAAGAAGCTTCTGGAGAAGTCGGATGCGCTGGCGCAGGCAAGCGCGCAGATCGGCCAGGACGTCGGCCAGAAGACGGCCGACGAGTTGAAGCAGCGCCTGATCGAGGCGCTGCGCCAGAAGGGGCACAAGCTCTGAGCTTATACCGACAGGGCTCGCGACCCTATACCTTGTCCGTCCTGCTGGCTCACTTCACAAGAGGGCAGCCGCCGTCCTTCAGGGGCCGGAAGGCCTGGTCGGCAGCGACTTCGGCGAGCAGCTTGTAGTAGTCCCACGGGCCCTTGGACTCCTCGGGCTTCTTCACCTGGAACAGGTACATGCTGTGCACCATGCGGCCGTCTTCGCGTAAGCTGCCGTTGTCGGTGAAGGCATCCTTCACCGGCAACTCGCGCATCTTGGCCATGACGGTTTTGGTGTCCCTTGTGCCGGCGGCCTGCACCGCCTTCAGGTAGTGCAGCGTCGCGCTGTAGGTCGCCGCCTGGTTCATCGTCGGCATGCGCTTGACGCGCTCCATGAAACGCTTGCCGAAAGCGCGGGTCTTGTCGTCGAGGTCCCAGTAATAGGCCTCGGTGATGATCAGTCCCTGCGCGAGCTTCAGCCCTAAGCTGTGCACGTCGGAGATGAACATCACGATCGCAGCCAGGTTCTGGCCGCCGGCGACGATGCCGAACTCACCGGCCTGCTTGATTGCGTTGATGGTGTCGCCGCCGCCGTTCGCAAGCCCGATGATCTTGGCCTTGGAGGCCTGGGCCTGGAGCAGGAAGGAGGAGAAGTCCGCGGTGTTTAGCGGATGCTTGACGCTGCCGAGCACCTTGCCGCCCGCGGCCCTCACGACGTCGCCGGTGTCGCGTTCGATCGAATGGCCGAACACATAATCCGCGGTGAGGAAAAACCAGCTGTCGCCGCCGTTCTTGACGATGGCGCTGCCAACCGTGTGCGCGTTGGAATAAGTATCGTAGGTCCAGTGCGCGGTGTAGGGCGAGCAGGACTTTCCGGTAATGTCGGAGCTCGCCGCATCCGTCACGATCATGATCTTCTCGTACTGCTTCGACAGCTCCATCACCGCGAGCGCGGTGGCGGATGTCGGCAGGTCGATGATCATATCGACGCCTTCGGTCTCCCACCACTTTCGCGCGATGGTCGAGGCGACATCGGGCTTGTTCAGCACATCGGCGCTGACCATGTCGATAGGCTTGCCGAACATCTGCCCGCCGAAATCCTCGATCGCCATTTTGGTGGCCTCGACATTCCCCTGGCCTCCGATGTCGGAATAGACCGAGGAGAAGTCGGAGAGCACGCCGATCTTGAGCGGCGCCTGCTGGGCGAGAGACGGGCTGATCAGAAACGCAGTCAATCCGGCCGCTAGGGCGGCACGCATAATTCGGCACATGGCATTTCCCCAAACTCTATCGTTGGTGCACGAGGCTAGATTTGCCCCCCTGAAGCGTCAACTCTTGCGTAACGGCGCCGCGCACGCTGGATGATTTGACGCGGCCGGTTGCCCCGACTACGCTTTTGCAGAGAACAAGAAGCGGGTGAATGCGGTGGCCTGACCTGTGCTCAGGCGGCCCTCACGACGAGAAAAAATCCAGGGGAACGGAAATGACCGGCGATATCGCAGCCACCATCTCGAAGGCCCGCGAGCATTCCATCGGCGACCTTCTGCGCCGCGCAGCGGGCCGCGATCCGGGCAAGCTCGCGGTGAGCTGCGGCCACGTGAGCTGGACCTTTGCCGAGATGGACGCGATCTGCAATCGGCTCGGCCGCGGCCTGCTTGGCCTCGGCGTGAAAAAGGGTGACCGCCTCGCCGTGCTCTCGCGCAATTCGTACGCCTTTGCGGCGCTCCGGTTCGCATTGGCCCGGATCGGCGCGGTGCTGGTGCCGATCAACTTCATGCTCAATCCGGACGAGATCAATTTCATCCTGAAGAGCTCCGGCGCAAAGCTGCTCGCGGCCGGCCCTGATTTCGTCGAGTCCGCGCGCGCGGCCAGCGCCAGGGATTGCGCGGTCGAGAAGATGATCTGGCTGCCGGGTGAGGATCCTGCCACGGCGCCCGCGGGCCTCACCAGCTTCGACGATCTCCTCAGCCCAGACGGCTCGTACCTCGAGGCGTCGGTCGACAGCCGCGATCTCGCACAGATCGTCTACACCAGCGGCACGGAGTCGCTGCCCAAGGGCGCGATGCTGACCCATGAAGCGGTGATGTGGCAGTATGTCAGCTGCATCATCGACGGCGGCATGAGCGTGGACGACAAATTCCTGCACGCGCTTCCGCTCTATCATTGCGCGCAGCTCGACGTGTTCCTGGGGCCGCAAATCTATCTCGGCGCCTCCGGCGTGATCACGGGCAAGCCGACCGCCGACAACATTCTGTCATTGATCCAGACGCACAGGATCACGTCGTTCTTCGCGCCGCCGACGATCTGGATCGCGATGCTGCGCTCGCCCAATTTCGACAACACGGATCTGTCGACCTTGCAGAAGGGTTATTACGGCGCCTCGATCATGCCGGTGGAGGTGTTGCTCGAGCTTCAGCGCCGCCTGCCCAGCGTGAAATTCTGGAATTTCTACGGCCAGACCGAGATCGCGCCGCTCGCGACCGTGCTGGGTCCCGCGGACCAGCTGCCCAAGGCCGGCTCTGCCGGCAAGCCCGTGCTCAATGTCGAGACCCGCGTGGTCAATACTTCAATGGAGGATGTGAAGGTCGGCGAGGTCGGCGAGATCGTGCACCGCTCGCCGCATCTGCTCTCCGGCTATTACAACGATCCGGTCAAGACGGCGGCGGCGTTCTCCGGCGGCTGGTTTCACTCCGGCGATCTCGCCACCGTCGATGACGAGGGCCACATCACCGTGGTCGATCGAGTCAAGGACATGATCAAGACGGGCGGCGAAAACGTCGCCAGCCGCGAGGTCGAGGAGATGGTCTACCGCATCCCTGCCGTGTCGGAGGTTGCGGTGGTAGGCCTGCCCGATCCGCGCTGGATCGAGGCGGTGACTGCGATCGTCGTGGTCAAGAGCGGCGAGAAGCTCGACGAGGAGTCCGTCATCAGGCATTGCGCCGGCCAGATGGCGCATTTCAAGGTGCCCAAGCGCGTCATCTTCGTCGATGCCCTGCCCAAGAACCCGAGCGGCAAGCTGCTCAAGCGCGAGCTGCGCCAGCGCTTCGTCGGCAGCGAAACGCTCGACAAGGCGATCCAGAAGAATTTTGGGACCTGACGCGGAGCGCCCGACCATGAAAGTCTGGCAAATCGCGCGGGACTGGTCGATCGAGGGAATGGAGCTCGCCGATCTACCCGAGCCCAAGCCCGGTCCGGGGCAGGTCGCGGTGCGCATGCGGGCGGCATCGCTGAATTATCGCGATCTGCTCACGGTGCAGGGCAAGGGTGGCGTCACCAGATTGCCGCTGATCCCGTTCTCCGATGGCGCCGGCGAGGTGATCGCCGCCGGCGACGGCGTTTCCCGCGTAGCAGTCGGGGACCGCGTCTGCCCGATGTTCTTCCAATCGTGGATCGACGGAGCGGTTTCAGCCGCGAGCCGGCGCTACGCGCTCGGTGGCACGCGTCCGGGTGTGTTGCAGGAAGTCATGTTGCTGGACGCGGAGGGTGTCAGCCGCATTCCGTCGCATCTCTCTTTCCAGGAAGCGGCGACGCTGCCTTGCGCCGGGCTAACCGCCTGGCGCGCACTGTTCGAGGAAGCCAAGGTGAAGCCCGGCGACACCGTTCTGGTGCAGGGTACCGGCGGCGTGTCGATCTTCGCATTGCAATTTGCCAAACTTGCAGGCGGGAGCGTGATCGTAACGTCATCGAGTGACGAGAAGCTCGAACGCGCTCGTGCGCTCGGCGCCGATCACACGATCAACTATCGCTCGGTTCCTGAGTGGGGCAAGGCCGCGGCAGAGTGGACCGGCGGCGGCGTCGACCACGTCGTCGAGGTCGGCGGCAAGGATACGTTCTCGCAGTCACTCGAGGCGGCGCGGATCGGCGGTACCATTCTGGTGATTGGCGTGCTCTCCGGCTTCTCGCAGAAGATCGCGATTCCAAGCCTGTTCTCCAAGAATTTGCACGTCATCGGCCTCTCTGTCGGCAGCCGCCGTATGTTCGAGGGTATGACGGCAGCGATTAGCCGCAATGGCATGAAGCCGGTGATCGACCGCAGTTTTGCCTTCGATGCCGTGCCCGACGCGTTGCGGTTGATGCAGCAAGGCAGCCATTTCGGCAAGATCGTGGTGGAGTTTGGTTGAGCGGAATTCGGCGAGAGCTGCAGCGCGCAACTCGTCCTACATCGTCATTGCGAGCGCAGCGAAGCAATCCAGTATCTTTCCGCAGAGACAGCCTGGATTGCTTCGTCGCTTCCCTCCTCGCAATGACGGCTGAGAAGGCTCGCCTCAATACTTCTTTACAGCCGCGCCGAACGCGAACCACAGTGCCATGGACGCGAGGCCAAAACCGCCGAGCAGCAGGAAGGTCGGGCCGTAGCCGATCCATTGCGCGATCCAGCCGCCCAGCGCGGGGCTGAGGCTCGCGCCGATGCCCTGCACGGTGATGACGGCGCCCTGGCCGAGATTGATGCGGCCGGTGCCGTTGAGCGAGCGCGCGACCATGCCCGGGACGGCAACCGTCTGGAGCCCGGTGCCGATGCCGTCGAGCACCTGCATCGGCACGACGCCCCACCATCCCGTGACGAAGAAGGCGAGCACGCCGCGGATGGGCAGGAACATGAAGGAGACGAGGATGATAGGCCAGTAGTTGCGCTTGCTCGCCGCCTTCATGGCGATCAGCGAGGTGATGACCATGACGCCTTGTGCGATCACCACGGTGGTCGCGACGAAGCTCGGGCCGTTGGCCTGGCCTTCGGCGACCGCCGCCAGGCTATAGAGCGGCACGATGGCGGCGTTGCCGAGATGGAATAGCGCGAGCGCCAGTGCCAGCACGAGCAGCGCGCGGTGCTTGAGCAGCATCGTGAGCGCGTCCGGCGCGCTGTCGGGATCGTCCTCCTTGCTGCCGCGCGCGGCGCGATCGTCGATCGCCTTGGCCGGGATCATCATCACGCAAGCGATCGCGATGGCGCCGAAGATTGCCGCCAGCACGAACACGGAGACATAGCCGAACCTGTAACCGAGATAGCCCGACAGCGCGGCGCCGACCATGTTGCCGGCGTGGTTGAACGCCTGGTTACGGCCGTTGAGCGCGTTGAAGCCCTTCTGCTTGGCGATGCCGAGCGTGATGCCGGTTACCGCCGGCACGATCGCAGCGCTCGCCAGCGATTGTGCGACCTGCGAGAATGTCACCGCCCAGAAATTCTGCGAGATCAGGATGATCGCGGAGGCGAGCACCACGCACATGCCGGGAATCACAACCCACATGCGCTTGTTGCGGCTGGCGTCGATGAAGCCGCCGATCGGCGTCGTGATCAGCATGCCCGCGACATTGCCGATCGTCATCGCGGTGCCGATCAATCCGCTGGCCCAGCCGCGCTCCTGGAGGAAGACGCCGACGAACGGGCCAATGCCCGACTGCATGTCGGCCATGAAGAAGTTGAGAGCGAACAGGGGCCAGATACGAGACGAGGAGGGGGACCGCGATGTCATCGATACCAAAAACGTGGTCTCAGCCGGGATACGGCGGGTGGGACATGATCCTTTCAGCCAATCGATCTGGCACGGACGAGAGTTTAACGAGCGCTGATCGGGTTGGTTCCAGGTCTCGCCCGGTCGGTGGGGCTTGCGGTCACCGCCAGCAATTCCTTATTGACGTTGGATCGTCTCTGTCGGGAGTACGGCATGCCCCTCTGGACCTGCGAAACCTGCGGCGCGCAATTTCCGGGCGAAAATCCGCCAACGTCCTGTGAAATTTGCGAGGACGAACGGCAATACGTCGGGTGGAAGGGCCAGACTTTCCTCACGCGCGAGGCGCTCTCGGAACGTCACCGCATGGTCTGGCGCGACGATCTCGGCCTGACCGGCCTCGCGCTCGAGCCAAGCTTTGCCATCGGCCAGCGCGCGCTGCTGGTGCCGCTCGCGGACGGCTGGCTGATGTGGGACTGCGTCCCGCTGGCGACGCCGGAGGCGATCGCGCATGTGCGGTCACTCGGCGGCCTGAAGGCGATCGCGATCTCGCATCCGCATTACTATGGCGCGCTCGCCGATTGGAGCGAGGCGTTTGGCGGGGTGCCGGTCTATTTGCACGCCGATGATCGCCAATGGGTGACGCGTCCGCATGCGGCGATCGTGCACTGGACCGGCGACAGCCATCGCATCTCCGACGATGTGCTGCTGCTGCGCACCGGCGGTCATTTCGCCGGCGCCGCCATGCTGCATCACGCGAGCGGTGCGGACGGCAAGGGCGCGCTACTCACCGGCGATATCGCGCAGGTCACGATGGATCGCCGCTTCGTCAGCTTCATGTACTCCTATCCGAACTACATGCCACTCAATGCCGCCGCGGTGCGACGGATTGCGGCTGCCGTCGAGCCGCTGGCCTTCGATCGCATCTACGGCGCCTGGTGGGGCCGCAACATCGCCGCAAGCGCCAAGGCCGCATTCGCGGCCTCTGTCGCGCGCTATCTGGCCGCCATCGCCTGAGCTGGCGCGCGACCGGATTTATCTTGCTGGTCCATAATAAATGGACTATAAGTACAGTTATTAAGCGTGACGCGACGATGCGTCTGCGGGACGGCATGATCGATGCATCGCTGTTTCCGCGGCGCGCTTGCCGCGTGAGCGGGAGTTCGGTCGATGACGGCAGGGCGCGACTACGAGATTTTCGAGGCCGGCGACGTCGCGCTCCGGTCCGGGGCCGTCGTCCCTTCGCTCAAGCTCGCCTACAAGACCTACGGCACGCTCAGTCCGGACAAGGACAACGTGGTTCTCTATCCGACCTCGTTCAGCGCGCAGCACGCCGACACCGAGTGGCTGATTGGCCCCGACGGGGTGCTCGACCCCGCGCGGTACTTCATCGTGATCCCGAATCTGTTCGGTAACGGGCTGTCGTCCTCGCCGTCGAATACCGCCGCGCCGTTCCCGATCCTGACCTATCACGATGCCATCGCGGTCCAGCACCGGCTGCTCACCGAGCGGTTCGGCATCTCGAAGCTTGCCCTGGTCTATGGCTGGTCGATGGGCGGCATGCAGGCCTATCACTGGGCGGCGCTGCATCCCGATATGGTCGAGCGGGCGGCCGTTGTCTGCGGCAGTGCCCGCTGCGCGCCCTATAATTACGTCTTCCTGGAAAGCGTGAAGGCCGCGCTGACCGCCGATCCCGCCTTCCGCGACGGCCGCTTCGTCGAGAAGCCTGTCGCGGGCTATCGCGCCATGGGGCGCGTCTACGCAGGTTGGGCGATGTCGCACGGCTTCTATCGCGACGAGATCTGGCGCGATGCAGGCTTCACCTCGCTGGACGACTATCTCGTCCGCACCTGGGACGCGGCGTTTGCCCGGCGCGATGCCAACGATCTCCTGGCGCAGATCGGCATCTGGCAGAACGGCGATGTCAGCCGTTGCACGACCTTCGATGGCGATTTCGATCGCGCGCTCGGTGCGATCAACGCGCACATGTTGCTGATGCCCGGTGCGACCGACCGCTATTTCGACGTCCGCGACAACGAGGACGAACTCGGCCGGCTGGTCAATGCGCGCTCTGCGGTGCTGCATCCGATCCCGTCGCTGCACGGCCATCGCGCCGGCAACCCCGTCAACAATGCGCGCGATCGGGCCTTCATCAAGGCCGAGATCGCAGAGCTTCTCGGCAAGTAGGGCAGGCATCCGATCATGAGCGACGCAACCGTTTCAGAGTCCGGCCATCGGCTGAAGCCGCTGGCGCCGGCGATGCTGCGTGAACTGTCGGTGCGGTCCAACCTCAGGGGTGCCGTGCAGAGCCTCGGCCATTACGGCGTGATCCTGCTGATCGGCGGGCTGATCTGGATGGTCGCCTCACGCCATGGCGTGCTCTGGGCGCTGCCGCTGATGGCGGTGCAAGGCTATCTCGTCGCCTTCCTGTTCATGGCTGTGCACGAGACCGCACACAAGACCGCGTTCAAAAGCCGCGGTCTCAACCTCGTGGTCGGCTATCTCTCAGGCTTCATCATCGGATTGCCCTACGAATATTATTGCCTGTTTCACTGGGACCATCATCGCTACACCCAGGATCCTGACAAGGACCCCGAACTGATCGTCGGCGTGAAGCCCACATCGGACACGCAGCTCGCGATCGCCTATAGCGGCCTGCTTCAGGTCGCCGGACGCTTGCGGTTGATGCTCGACCATGCCGTCACCGGCAAGGTCGTCGTGCCCTGGATCCCCGAGAACAGACGCACCATCATCGTCACCGAGGCGCGCGCTTACGTCGCAGTTTATGCGCTGCTGCTCGTGCTCTCGCTGTGGTTCTCGTCGGCGCTGCTGCTCTGGGTCTGGATCGTGCCGCTGATCATTGGGCAGTTCTTCCTGCGGCCCTATCTCTACGCCGAGCACACCGGCTGCGAGCGCACCCGCAGCGCATTCCAGAACACCCGCACCACCTACACCGGCGCAATCGTCAAATGGGTTGCGTGGAATATGCCTTACCATGTCGAGCACCACGCTTATCCCACGATCCCGTTCCACGCGCTGCCGAAGCTGAACGGGATCGTCGACGGCGAGATCGTCCACCGCGGCCGCGGCTACATCAGAACGACGCGCGAGACCTGGGCCTGGTTTCGCCGACATCGATAGGCCGGCTAGTAGAAAAAAATTGACGTGCAAAAGCCCCGATCGCGGTGCGATCGGGGCTTTGTCGTGAATGCGGGATATCAGTAGATCCCGTACGCGCAGACGTTCACGACGCGGACGCGCAGGCCGTGGCGGGTCTGGACGACGCGCTCCTGATAGCAATTGTTGACGCCGCTGTTGACGTAGACCCCGCCAAAGCCCCAGCCGGGACCCCAGTGATGGTGGAAGCCGTGGGCCGACGCGGCGGTGGGGGCGAGAGCGGCAACGCCGAGCGAGCCGGCGGCGATCAGACCAAGTGCAAGCTTACGAAACATCTTCATTCTCCAGTGTGGCGCAGGGGCCGTTGTTGTGTCCCTGCATCTCGGTCGAGCCGAAACGCGGATGCGTTCATGCAGGCAGGGGAGAATCGTGTTTCAGGAGTGTTTCGTCGGTCGCGGTGCGTTGCGCCGCCGTCCTGCTTTCCGCGCCGCGCGATAGCGCACGGCCATCGCTTCTGTCAGCTCGGCCATCTTCTCGCGCAGATCGGCCGGCTCCAGTACTTCGGCCTCGGGCCCGAGCCGCAACAATTCGGCGGCGGCATGCCATGACGTCTTGCCGGTCGGCACTCTGGCAATGCGCCAGCCGTCTGCATCCGCGGTCTCTTCGAGCTGCGTGCGCGCCCTGACGTAAGGCTGGGTCAGCGCGTCGAGCAGTTTCACGCCGAAGGGCGACAGCCGAACGATCGCGACATTGGGATGCATCTCGGCCTCGAGACGCAGCGTTGCGTCCCGCCAATAGTTGGCGAGATCGAAACCGGCGGGCCGCTCACAGCGATCGTCGAGCGCCGTGCAGTCGAGCACGCGCGCGACGCGATAGGTCCGCACGCTGCCGTCGACCAGACCTGCCAGATACCAGCTGCCACCTTTCAGCACGAGACCGAGCGGCGCGACGCGACGCTGCTTCTCGGCGCGCCAGCTCTGGTAGCGGATCTTGATCAGTGTCCCGCGCAGGGTCGCGGCAGCGATGGTGCGCAGATGCTTGGGTTCTTCCGCCTCGCCGAACCAGCCCGGCGCGTCGAGGTGAAAACGGTCCTGCATCCGTCCGGCGTCTTCGCGCAAATTGGCGGGCAGCGCGGCCATCAGCTTGTTCTGTGCGGCGATCATCGCCGCATCCAGCCCGAACGCTGCCGCCGGGCCCGGCAATCCCGCCAGGAACAGCGCTTCCGCTTCGCTTTGCGACAGACCGTTCAGCCGCACGCGATAGCCATCGAGCAGGCGATAGCCGCCCTCCGCGCCGCGGTCGGCATAGACAGGGACGCCGGACGCCGCGAGCGCGTCGATGTCGCGGTAGATCGTGCGCACCGAGACTTCGCAGGCCTCCGCGAGCTCAGTCGCGGTGACCTGCCCCCTGGCCTGGAGGGTAGTGAGGATCGACAGCATCCGGCTCGCGCGCATGGTCCCTTAAACCATACCTGACACAGGATGTCAGGTATGGTCCGCTACAATGCCATTTGCCAGCCGGCCAGATGGAGACCGCCATGACCGATCCGAACCGCATCACGCTATATTATTCGCCGCAAAGCCGCGCCACCGGCACGCGGGTGCTGCTGGAGGAATTGGGGGCACCCTATGATCTTCATGTCCTCAACATGAAGGCCGGCGAGCAGCGCCAGCCGGCCTACCTCGCCATCAACCCGCTCGGCAAGGTGCCGGCGATCCACCACAGCGGGCAGCTTGTGACCGAGCAGGTCGCGATCACCATCTACCTCGCCGATTTGTTTCCGCAGGCCGAGCTCACACCCGCGCTGAACGATCCGCTGCGCGGCCCCTATCTGCGCTGGATCGCCTATTACGGCGCCTCGTTCGAGCCGGCCCTGATCGACAAGTTCATGCAGCGCGAGCCGGCACCGATCACGCAATCGCCTTATGCCGACTATGACACCATGCTCGGCGCGCTCGAGGCGCAGCTGTCGAAGGGACCGTATCTGCTCGGCGAGCGCATGACGGCCGCGGATGTGCTGTGGGGCGTCGCGTTCAGCTGGACCATGATGTTCGGCATTGTGCCGAAAAAGGACGTGTTCGTCCGCTATGCCGAACGCATGACCTCGCGGCCGGCGTTCCAGCGCATCAACGCGGCGGATGCCGAGATGGCGGCGCAGCATGCTGCGGCGCTTCAGGGCTGAGTGATCCAAGGTTGAAGATGACGAAGCCGATGCACACGACCAACTGCTTCAACACCTTCATCCAGGTTGCTGAAGATTGTCCTGCGCGCACAGGCGAAGAGCCGCCGCTGCGCGCGGGAAAGCCGACGGTGGCGTGCCTGCAATACGGGATGATCGCGAAGGCGCCTTACAAATACACGTCCGACGACGTGATCTTCGCGACGTCCGCGCCAGGACGCGAACTCGCCGTGAAGGCGACGGAAACGGAGAAGCGGGCGGCCCGTGAAGTGTTCTTCTCCCGAGGGCAGGCGTGCATGAGGGCGTCGAGCCTGGGCAAGCGCTTCGGCTGGGGCGTTCATGCCGATAGCAGGGGCCGGGTCGCGCTCTATCCCATCGAGAGCAAACGCTACCAGGCGCTTGCCCGCGATCCGAAGCTCACGCAGGTGCGGGCGATGCGGTCGAAGCGGGCGTGATCAGAAAATTGGCGGCCGCTTCTCCGCGAAGGCCTTGATGCCTTCCTTGATCTCGTCGCCGCGCATGCTGTCACGGTGGCGCTGGTCGGCGCCTTGCTCGTCGAGTTCGCCGCGGGCGAATTCGTTGATCGCGCGCTTCATGCCGCGCATCGCCTGCGGCGCGTTGCCGGCGAGGATGTTGGCGAGCCTATCGACCTCCTCGTCCAGAAACTCGACCGCCACCATATCGGTGAGATAGCCGATCCGCAGCATCTCCGGCGCGCTGATCTTTTGCGCGGTCAGGAACAGCTTTTTTGCATTGTCGACGCCGAGCCGTGTCACGTAACGCTTGATGCCGCTGCTGTAGTAATGCAGCCCGAGGCGTGCCGCGGGCATGAACATCTCGGCGGTATCCACGCCGATGCGGAAGTCGCAGGCGAGCGCGAGATCGGTCGCGCCGCCATAGACGCCGCCGTTGAGCCGGCAGATCGTGGGGACGCCGAGATCCTCCAGCCGGTTGACGACTACCTCAAAGGCGGAGCCCGCGCTCTGCTGCTCGTTCGCACTGACCGCGCGCTCGGCAACCGAGTTGAGATCATAGCCCGCGGAGAAGGCGCGCCCGGTGCCGGTCAACACCAGCACGCGGATAGCAGGATCGGCCTCGACCCGATCGAACAGTTTGACCAGCTCGCCGAGATCCTCGGCCTGGAGCCGGTTGAGGTGTTTGGGACGATTGAGGCGGATGGTGGCGCGTGCACCAACGAGGTCGAGCAGCGGGCCAGTGGCTGCGTCGGTGATGTCCGACATTCTTGTCTCCATTTATTTGCTTGTCGCCATTTATTTGTTTTCGAGCGTGCGCCGCTTCGCCTCGGCATCGATGGTCTCGGCGAGATCGGGATGCCGCGCCATCAGCACGCGGAAGTCGACGAGGTCGAGCACGAGCAGCCGCGACACCTTGGTGGTCGAGACATTGGCGCCGCGCAAATTGTTGCCGAGCAAGGCCATCTCGCCGAAGAACGCGCCATCGCCGAGCTGCACCTTCTTGCCGGGCAGGTCGACCTCGACCTCGCCCGCGGCGATGAAATACATGCAATCGCCCTGTGCACCCTTGCGGATGATCATGGTGCGCGCCGGCAGCTCCATGGTTCGCAGCATGTGGGTGACGTCGGCGATGGCCGCCGGTCCGAGCGCCGCGAAGAACGGCACTTTGCTGACGGATTCCCAGGTCTTGAGGAAATTGTCGCGCCGGGTCTCCGCGGCAAAGCCGGTCGCCAAAATACCGGTCCAGAGGCCGAACACACCGAGGCCGGAGATCATCACCAGCGCGGCCACCATGCGGCCCAGCGGCGTCACCGGCACGACGTCGCCATAACCCGTCGTCGTCAGGGTTGCGACGGCCCACCACAGCGCGGCGGGGACGCTGCCGAACGTCTGCGGCTGCACGTCCCGCTCCAGGAAATATTCGGCGACCGAGGCCAGGAAGACCACCATCAGGAAGATCACGAGCACGCTGAGCAGCGGCCCCGATTCGAGCACCAGCACGCGGCGGAGCTGCCGCAGGCCGGGAATGCCCGGTACCACCTTCAGCACCCAGAGCACGCTGAGCAGCCACGCCGTCCTGGGCTCGATTCCGAGAATCAGCGCGGCCGGCACGGCCAACGCACCGACCGCGTCGACCAGCCCGGCGGAGGAGGACATGTAGAGTGCGAGGCGCCCCTGTCGCGCCATATGGCGCAGCCGGACCACCCATTCGAACACGAAGTAGACGAGGCAGGTCCAAAGCAGGGCATCGACCCAGCGATGTGCCGCCTCATAGGCCGGGTTGACCGTCAGCAGCACCATGCCGAGCACGCCGACGCCGACGGCCACATAGGCCGCCCTGGTCATGTTGCGGCCGGCCGTGGCGGCCGCGAACTGGGCCAGAGCGGAGATCAGCGGCTTGGACATGCGGGAAGGCGGCTCGGTTTTGTCTTTGCGGTCCCCGGCTGGAACCTCGGTGCCAAAGTGCCTGCCCGGGTCGAGGCCGTCAACGACGGGCGCGGCCGCGGGCCACGTGCCGCTACTTGAAATGCGGCGGTTCGTCGTAGCCGCGACGGCTGCTGAAGAACAGCAGCACCATCAAGCCGATGCCGACAAGAACGGAAAACCCGGCCCCCAGCGCCAGCGCCACATAGCCTTCCGTTGGAATCGGCTCGCCCTCGACCGCCATCGCGGAGTAAGCGAAATAGCCAACCGCGGCCAACATTCCCAGCAGGAAGATGATGAGGAGTGCACGCATGGCGCGGTCTCCGGTTGATCCGAGAACAAACGGTTGTGGACAGGGACGGTTCCCGGACGAGGGTCCCCCGGTCCTTCGCGGACGTGCCGGCAAGCGTCACCGCAGATCTTCAAATCGATAGGTCAGGCACTCTGAGCTGTCTTCACCACCACGACATTGCTCTCGTCGTGGTGGGGAGGGGCCGCATCCTGAGCGGCCTTCTCGCCCTCGCCCGCATGGCGCTTGAGGTAGTCGCGGCGCATGCCGATCTCGTCGCGGACGAATTCGTAGCCGAGCTTGAAGGTATCGAGCCCGTCGGTACTGATCGTGCCGTCTCGCAAGCCGATGACCGCGCCGCGCAAGATGCCTTCCAGCTCGTCCTGGAGACATTCGAGCTGGTCGAGCGAATGCGCGTGTTCGATCCGCTCGCCGATGTCGAGGATGGCGGTGGAAAGCTCGCTGGCCTTCTCCGGCGCGATCCGGGTGATCTTGGCGTAGATCGCGGCGAAGATCGAGCCGATGACGCTGAGCGCGGCAGCGGCCAGATACATCAGGTCGCTGTACTTATCCATGAACGACTTGGTGTCGTCGTTGATGTAGTCGGCCGCCCCTTGATGCGCCATCACGAAGGCGTCCTTCTCGACGGAGGCGGGTTCGATTCTGCTGGCAAAGCCACTGTCGAGCCCGAGCGCGGACTTGTTCTCGTAGACGCTGCGCGCGAGCTCCCCGGCCGCCGTCGGCGACATCCGGGATTGGGCGACCAGCAACCATTCGAGCCCGATCGTGTCGAGATCGTCGTCGGGAATTTCCGGTGATGCAGACAGCGTGCCCGCCGTCAGCGTCTCGCTGGAAATGCCGGGGATCCTGCGCGCCAGCGCTTTCGCCTCGTCAATCGCATTCAGCGTGAAGCCGCCGCGCCTGGCGACCTGCTCATACGCCTTGTCCCGCACCGCCCTCGAGGCGTGGACGATGGCGACGACCGCGCCAAAGCCGCTTGCCGGCGCGAACAGCTTGTCGAGCGTTGCGCCCGGTGGCGCCATCTGGATCCTCGCCGCGTCCGCGCCGTCGGGAATGTCGAGGATGCCGCGGACGAAGGCGAGCGATGATTCGTTGTCGGCGAGGACGGCGACCTTCTTCTTCTTCAGCTCGGCGAGCGACTTGATCTTCTTGTTTCCCGGCCCGAGCAGCAGCACGAGATCGTGCTCGAGGATCGCGAGCGTGCGCGCCCGCAGCGGCACCTTGGCGTCGGTGCGCAGCACCGCGAGGTCAGCCTGCTTGCGATCGAACTGGGCGATCGCCTTGGCGTTGTCGGCGTTGTTGACGATCTTGATCCGGAAGCGCGAGGCGTTGTTCTTCAGGACGGCGGCGAGCTTGGCTGCGAACAGCGCCTCGTCGCTGTTAGGGGCGCCGACGGCAAAGGTCAGCGTTTCCGAACTGTGCACCAGCATGCGGCCGCCCCAGACGGTGGCAAGCGACAACAGCAGGGTCAGCACGACGTAGAGGAAGACCTGCTGCTGATTGGTCTTGATCACCTTGGGTCGCCGGGGCGGTGGCTCGATCGGCGATGAGGTCGGGCCCTCAGTACTCATGGCAGCACTCTGGCCTTATGCTTCCGGTGGCGGGCGGCATCGCGGATGCGATCGCTGCGGTCGCCCTGTAATTCGTAAACGTCTGAAAAAAGAACGATATTCTCTGCCGGCAATGATAGCGCGCAGGCCGCGGAATGCAAATTCCGAGCCGAAGGTAACCTTACTCAACCCGGCCGCGGCGATTGGTCATCCTATCACCAGTTAGCCACAGTTGGCGATTTTCGGTTCCCCCCGGCTGCATTCCGCCGCGGGAGGTGTCATAAATCGCAGGTCCCGGCGATTTGACCGGTCCAGGAAGAGATTGCGCTGAACGCTCCAACTCTTCTTGTCACGTCAACGAGGGCGCCTTGTCGTTTCCACCCCTGTCATCGGCGGTTGCGGTCGAAGCCCTCATTGGTTGGATGTTGCTGCTGACGTTCAAGCACATCATCGCCGATTTCGTCCTCCAGACCGCCTGGATGGCGCATGGCAAGGACCAGAAGCACGGCTGGGCCCTGCCGCTCCTGGTGCACTGCCTGGTTCACCTTGCGGTTGCGCTGCCGCTCATCCTGATCGTGGCGCCGAAATTCTGGTTTGTGGCGCTGATCGACTTCGTGATCCACATCACGATCGACCGCGCCAAGGGGCTCGTCTCGGCCAATTTCGGTGTCGATCTTGCGCATCCCTGGTTCTGGACCTTGATCGGTGTCGACCAGGCCCTGCACCATCTGACCGGCTTCGGCCTCTCCATCTTCATGGCGGCGAACTGAGCGCTGGCGGCCGTCTGGAGTGGCTGGCGGGCCTGCATGGTTCGAGACGGCGCTTCGCGCCTCCTCGCCACGAGGGCTGAGAATCTTTCAGCAGAAGCAGACCTCATCCTGAGGGCCCGCCGAAGGCGGGTGTCTCGAAGGATGGCCACAGAGAAAACCCTTTCCAGCCCATTGATTCGCGGCCCACGCGCAAGGACCCCGGGTGACTACCGGGCAGCGTGGTTAACCTTTCATTAGAGAATTGCACTGCATCTTCCCAGACGAGGGAGAACTGCAATGTTTTCAAGCCGCGATACCTTTGAAGGCGATTCGTGCCCGGTCCGCGACGAACTCCTTGGCGAGATGTACCGCGCCAGCGAGAGTGGCCTGCCGAGGCTGGTTGAAAGTGTTTCCCCTGACGCGCGCGCCAGGCTGGCGCTGTTCTGCTATCGCCGAAGCCATCTGCATTCGCTGGCGGTCGCGATCGCAGGCAGCTGCAACGAGCGCGACCTGATCGAGAACGGCGGCCGTGTCGGTTCGACGCTCTACGCGCTTGCGCGCGAAGGCGCGGCGAAATCCTCGCCGTCGCTGTCCGGTGGGCGCAAGCCGATCACGCTGTCGACCAAGCCGCTCTCGGTGCTCGCGCCGCTGGACGACGAGATCGACGACGAGATTAGCGAAGCCGTCCCGGCCTAAACGCTCGCGATCATTGGCAGCCCGAATTTCCGTCGCGCCATCGCGCATTCGGCGTCGCCCGGCATGCACGTGCGGCACACGTCCGGCCGCACTGCGTAGATGCCGCACGCGGTCGCTTGTCCGATCTCTCCCTGCAACGCCGAACAGCGACCGCCTTCGCAGCGCATGCCGGATTGACGGTCGTTGACGAGCGCTTCGGGAATCGCGGCGAGCTCCTCGTCGCTCTCGATCGAGAAGCGCGGCCAGTTCGCCGAATAGCCGCAGCAGGCGCCGCAACTCTGGCAGCAGCTCGACAGGTCGATGTGGGCGTTCTCGTCCATCGTCACGTGTCCTTCACGTATCCTTGGGCGGGCCCCAGACCAGGCTCTGCCGCCATTTTGCGCGCAGCACGTCGCGCCTTTCAGGATATCTCTCATCGGGATAGGTCGCGTCGACCACGCGGTCGGTGCGGAAGCTGCGGAAGTCTCCGCGCAGCTCGCACCAGGCCGCGAGCAGGCGCACGGCTTCGAGATAGCCGATCGAAATCGGCCAGATCATGCGCTCGCTGGCGCGGCCCTGCTCGTCGCGATAGCGCAGCATGATCTTCTTGCCTTCGTGGATCTGGGTGCGTGTGCGCGCCATGTCCAGGCGGTCGGGCTCCCTGTTCCAGCTCGGCCGGGCCCGGCTTGCCGGCTCCAGCACGAAGGGACGCAGGCGCTCCGGGACAGTGTCGGCGATCTTGGCCATCAGATCTTCAGCCGCGCGCGCCAGCGCGGGATCGGCATGGCCGGCGACCCATTGCGCGCCCAGCACCGCCGCCTCGATCTCGTCGGGTGTCAGCATCAAAGGCGGCAGGTCAAAACCCTTTTCCAGGATGTAGCCCATGCCGGCTTCACCGCGGATGGGCACGCGCTGGCCGATCAGCGTGGCGATGTCGCGATAGATCGTGCGCTTCGAGGTCTCGAGCTCGGCCGCGATGGCGTCCGCCGTCAGCGGCTTACGCGTGCGCCTCAGCACCTGGATGATTTGAAACAGCCGGTCGGCGCGTCTCATGACTGGTCTCTTGTCGGTGGTTTTTCAGATGGTGGCGCGCGGCTGCTGACAGGATGTTGGCAGCAGGGGAGTTCTACACCGGGTCAACACGTCGACTGAAGAGGATTTGTCCATGATCATTCCAACTCATTTCGGCCCGGCCGCTGCGCTGTGGCGGACCCAGCCTCTACAGGTCCAGCCTTTGCAAGTCCTGCGTTTGCAACTCCGGGCTTGGTACGTATGGGCGTTCGGCCGCCTCGTATCCCTTGATCTCATGGTCGTCGACCTCCGCCTTGCGCTCGCGACCATGGTGGCTCGCTTCCTGGTCCAGGCCGCGGACGCGCTGGTCCGTCATGTCATGGGCCGCGCCTGGCGAGGGGCCCGTTTCGCAGAAGATATCACGGCTGCTGCCACCATGGTGGCAGCAGCCCGCGGTTAAGTTCCCTCAACTCTTTCGGTGGTTTCAGGAGAGCCTTCATGATCACGCTTTACGGCTTTGGCACCGGCTTCGGCCTGCCGGAAATCAGCCCCTTCGTCACCAAGACGGAGGTGCAGCTCAAGATGGCGGGATTGCCTTACCGCAAGGAGCGGGCGATGCCGCCCGCCTCTCCCAAGGGGCAGCTGCCTTTCATCGACGATGGCGGCGAGGCGGTGGCCGATTCCACCTTCATCCGCGCCCATATCGAGCGCCGCTACGGCTTCGATTTCGACGCCGGGCTGTCTCTTGCCGAACGCGCACAGGCTTGGGCGTTCGAGCGCATGATCGAGCATCACGTTTATTTTGCGCTGGTCGGGGCGCGCTGGGTCGACCCCGTCAACTTCGCCAAGGGGCCTGCGCATTTCTTCGACGGCGCGCCGGAGCACAACCGCGAGAAGTTGCGCGAGGACGCGCAATTCCGTGTCGCCGAGAACTATTTGCTCTCCGGGCTCGGACGGCACGCGCCCGATGACGACGTCGATCTCGCCGTGCGCTCGCTGTTTGCGCTCTCGGTGCAGCTCGGTGACAAGTCCTATCTGATGGGCAACAAACCCTGCGGCGTCGATGCCACCGCCTTCGGTGCACTCGCCGGGATCCTGACGCCGTTCTTCGAATCCGCCCTGCGCCGTCGCGCCGAAGGATTTTCGAACCTCACCGCTTATGTCGACCGGATGATGGACACTTACTATCCGGAGTTCGCCTGGACCCCGCTGCGGCAGGCAGCTTGACGACAGCGCGTCCGCAGAGCGTGGCGGGTGAGGGCTATCTCCTCTGGGGGCTTTGCCGGTAGACGTCAGACAATCCCAATGCGGAGGCACCCTCACCCCAACCCTCTCCCGCAAGCGGGAGAGGGGGCGACACCGGAGGTGCGGCTCGCTCATACAGCCAAAACAAAAAGAGCCGGCCCATCGGGCCGGCTCTGTCGTCTCTAGTTTTCGCCGCGTCTACTTCACCAGCGAGTACTTGCCGTTCTTCACCGTGAGCAGGATGCGCGAGCGCTCGTCGAGGCCGTAGCGGTCCTTCTCGGTGAAATTGTAGACACCCTGGCTCGCCGCAAGCTCCTTCTCCGACAGCAGCGCCTGGCGGATCGCTTCGCGGAATTCCGGCGTGCCGGGCTTCGCCGTCTTGAGTGCCGCCGGGATGATGCGCTTGAGAATCTCGAACGCATCGTAAGAGTGACCGGCGAACTGGCTGCGGCTGTTCGGGCCGTACTTGGCTTCATAGGCCGAGTTGAGCGCGAGGCCCGGCTTCTTGGTGGCAGCTTCGTCCGGCTGGTCCTCGGGATCCATGACGGGACCAGAGGCCATCAGCACGCCTTCCGCCGCTTTGCCGGCGATGCGGATGAAGTCCATGCTGGCGGCGCCATGGGTCTGGTAGATCAGGCCCTGATAGCCACGCTCGCGCAGCTCCGTCTGCGGTAGCGCGGCCGCGGTGCCGGAAGCGCCGACCAGAATGGCATCGGGATTCGCTGCCACGAGCTTCAGCACCTGTCCGGTCACCGACGTGTCGGGGCGAGCGAAGCGCTCCTCGTCGGCGATGGTTATGCCCATCGGCACGGCCTGCGCCTTCAAATCGTTGAACCAGAGGTCGCCATAGGAGTCGGAATAGCCGATATAGCCGACGGTCTTCACGCCCTTGGCCTTCATGTGGTCGTACAGCACCTTGCCCACGATCGGGATCGGCTGCGGCATCGCCACCGACCACTTCATGCGCTCCGGCGTGATCGGGAACGGCGCCAGGCCGAAATGTGGAATGCCGGCTTCGTTGGCGACGTTCGACACCGCGATTGTCGGCGGCGTCAGCGCCGAGCCCATGATGATATCAGCCTTGGATTCGGTCACGAAGCGGCGGGCGTTGGTGGTTGCGGTGGTGGGATCGCCACCGTCGTCGAGTACGATCACCTTCAGCGGCACGCCGCCGATCTCCTTTGGCACGAACTCAAGCGCATTGCGCTCGGGAATGCCCAGCGCTGCGCCCGGGCCGGTCGTGGTGGTGGTGATGCCGATGGTGACCTCGGCGGTCTGAGCCAGCGCGGGCACGGCCGGCAGTGCAAGCGCGGCCGCGGTGACGGCGGCGGTCAGGTAAAAGCGTTTCATCTATTCCTCCCTTTATGTGTTTCTTTGAAAGCAGAAATCGGGGGGTAATTCAGCCCCCTCTTTTGGTGATGTGGCGATTTAGCTCCGGGCCTCGCTCCCGGTGAATTTGGCTACCATTTCCGCAGGAAACGGTGCCGATTTCAGTTTGTCGGGGTTAACGGGGTCGCGCCCGACCAGGACACGGGTCTCGAAACCCTCGATCGCCAGCGCCTCGCCCTTGAAGACGCTGTGCTTCACCTCGAAACTCGAGCGCTTGATGCTCTCGATCTTCGTTTCGATGGTGATCCAGTCGCCGTAAGTCGAGGGGATGTAGAACTTGGCGCGTGTCTCGACCATGGGAATGCCGACCAAGCCGTATTTCTTGACCAGGTCCTGCTTGGAGAAGCCGGCGACTTCGAACAGGGTCGACGTCGAATCGTCGAACATCGCGAAATAGCGCGGGTAATAGACGATGTTGGCGGGGTCGCAGTCACCCCACTGGATCTGGACGTCGCGCCGGTTCACGAACATAAGCCGCGTCCTATTTCGGCGCCATGCGCAGCGAGCCGTCGAGGCGCACCACTTCGCCGTTCAGGTACGAATTCTCGACCATGTGCAGGGCGAGCGCCGCGAACTCGTCGGCGTGGCCGAGCCGGCGCGGGAACGGGATCGCGGCGGCGAGTGAGTCCTGGGCTTCCTGCGGCAGGTTGGCGAGCAGCGGCGTGAGGAACAGGCCGGGCGCAATCGTCAGCACGCGGACGCCGAACTGCGCCAGCTCGCGCGCGATCGGTAGCGTCATGCCGACGATGCCGCCCTTCGAGGCCGAATAGGCCGATTGCCCGATCTGGCCGTCATAAGCGGCAACGGACGCCGTGTTGATGATGACGCCGCGCTCGCCGGTGGCCTGCGGCTCGAGCTTGGACATCTCGTTTGCGGCGAGACGCAGCATGTTGAAGGTGCCGATCAGGTTGACCTTGATCACCTTGTCGAAATCGGCGAGCGCCATCGGGCCGTCGCGGCCGACGACGCGCTTGGCAACGCCGATGCCAGCGCAATTGACCAGCACGCGCGCGGGTCCATGGGCTTTGGTCGCCTGGGCGATCGCAGCTTCCGCGGACGCGGCATCGGAGACGTCGCAAGCCACAGCCACGCCCTTGATCTCGGCGGCGACAGTCTCGGCGAGCTTGGCATTGAGATCAAACACCGCGACCTTGGCGCCCTGGCCAGCCAGCTTTCGCGCGGTCGCCGCACCAAGTCCCGACGCGCCGCCGGTGACGATGACAGCCTGATCCTTCAACAACATGGCGTTCTCCCTGGTGCGATATTTCTTAGCCGACCGATATCACACGGTCCGATGGATTGGCAGCGTAGAGCTCCTCGATCAGCAGGCTGCGATGCTCGAGCACCGCGCGCTGGTTGATCGAGCCCTTGTCGGTGACCTCGCCCTTGTCGATCGAGAGCGGCGTGTCCATGAGGATCGCGCGCGTGATCCGCGTCGAGGATCCCGTGGCCGCGCCGAGAAAGCGGGTCAGCCGTTCGCGAAATGCCTCGCGCACCAGCCGGTCGCGGGTCGCGACGACGAGATCGTCGGTCGGCAGCGTCGGGTTGATCAGCCGGCAGCCGTCGAGATCGAGCACGACGAGCGCGGAGACCTCGTCACGGTTGATGCCGGCGATGACGACGTCGCGCACCAGCGGTGCGCAGGCCGCGACGAAGCGCGCGCGCAACGGGCCGACACTGACCCAGGTGCCGCTGCCGAGCTTGAAATCCTCGCCGATGCGGCCGTCGAAATCGAAGCCGGCATTGAGATCATCGGGATCGACGGGCTTGAGTGCATCGCCGAGCTTGTAGAAGCCTTCTTCGTCGAACGAACTTGCGGTGATGTCGGGCTGGCGCCAGTAGCCGGGCATCACGTTCGGCCCCTTGCAACGAACTTCCATCTTGCCGTTGTTCGGCACCAGCTTGGCGTCGTTGCCGGATACGGGAAGCCCGACATGGCCGGAACGGCTGGTGCGCGGGTTGACCGACATGAAGAACGGCGCGGTCTCGGTTGCACCGAGGCCGGTCAGCATCGGCACGCGATAGCCTTTTTCCTTCACCGCGAGCTCGTCGAGGCTGTTCCAGACGAACGGCGACAGGGCCGCGCCCGAGAAGAACATTGCGTGCAGCCGGTCGAAGAATTTTGCGCGCAGGCCCTGGTCGTCGCGCAGATAAGGCAGCAGCGACTCGTAGCCCTTGGGGACGTTGAAATAGACCGTCGGCGATATCTCCTGGAGATTGCGCACGGTCTCCTCGATGCCTCCAGGCACCGGCTTGCCGGCGTCGAGATACATCGAGCCGCCATTGTAGAGCGTCAACCCGATATTGTGGTTGCCACCAAAAGTGTGATTCCAGGGCAGCCAGTCGATGATGACGGGCGGCTCGTCCTTGAGGAAGGCGAGCGTCTCGCGCAGCATCACCTGGTTGGCGCAGATCATGCGCTGGGTGTTGACGACTGCCTTGGGGTTGCCGGTCGAGCCCGACGTCAGCAGGAATTTCGCGATGGTGTCGGGGCCGATCCTGCCGTGGACCTCGTCCAGATCGCCGCGGATCGGCGTTGCCATGAGGTCGGCGAGCAAGGTGACGTCGCGGCCCGGCACATGGCCGTAGGACGCGGCGATCTCGGTGCCGAGCGAGACGTTGGCTGCGAGGGCGTCGGCGAACTTGTCGGCGTCCTCGGCGAAGACGAGGCCGGGCGTCAGCAGCTTCATCAAGTAGGAGAGCTTGCCGTAATCCTTCGACACCAGTGAATAGGCCGGCGACACCGGGCAGAACGGAATGCCGGCATAGAACGCTCCGAACGCCAGCAATGCATGGTCGATCGAATTGCCGGAGAGGATGACGACCGGCCGCTCCGCCGACAACCCGCGCGCAATGAGTCCTGAGGCAATGTGCCGGCTCGCGGCGAGCAGCTCGGCGTAGCTGATCTTGCGCCAGCCGCGGCCGCCTTCGCGCTCGGCCATGAACACGCGATCGGGGGTCGCGCTCGCCCAGTGATGCAGGCGGTCGGTGATGCGGGCCGGATAGTCTCCGAGCGGCTGTTTGGGCCGCAGGTAAATCGTGCCGTCGTCGCAGCGCTCGATATTCACGACGGGATCGCCGAACGAAATGGGCCGCAGCGGGGAAGTGCTCGCGCCGCGCTCCATGCTGGAAGAGGACGACGGCTGCGCGCTCATGATTTCGGCTTCACCTTTGCGGTCTTGTGTTCGAGGAACTCGCGGATCCTGCGCTTGGCTTCCTTGTCGCTCTGCGCCACCGTCGCCATCAGCGATTCCATCAACAGGCCGGTCTGCGGATTGGCCTCCGCGATCATCGGTAGCGCCTGGAGCACGGCGAAGTTGGTCAGCGGCGCGTTGGAGGCGACCTTGGTCGCAAGCTCCATCGCCTTGCCGAGCCCGTTGCCGGCTTCCGTGACATATTGCGCAAAGCCGTAGGAGGTGCCTTCGGTCGCGGAATAGACGCGGCCGGTGAGCATCATGTCCATCATCCTGGCGACGCCGATCAGGCGCGGCAGGCGCACCGAACCGCCGCCACCGACGAAGATGCCGCGCTGCCCCTCCGGCAGCGCGAAATAGGTCGAGGGTTCGGCGACACGGATATGCGCCGCGCAGGCAAGCTCCAGCCCGCCGCCGATCACGGCCCCCCTGAGTGCCGCGATCACGGGCACCCGGCTGTACTGGATGCGGTCGAACACCCGGTGCCACATCTGGGAATGGAGAAGGCCGCCGGTGGCGTCGTGGTCGGTCAGTTCAGAGAGATCGAGACCGCTGGAAAAATGGTCGCCGATGCCGTGGATGACGACCGCGCCGATATCCTCGGGCAGGGACGCAAAACACTCGCCGATTTCCAGGATGATGCCGTCGTTGAGCGCATTGCGCTTGGCCGGCCGATTCAGGCCGACCGTCAAAACCCGGTCCGTCCGCTCGATCCTCAAAAGCCCGGAGGCGCCCGCGTCAGCGGTCTCGGCGTTTCCCTGTGTCATTTGCGTCCTTGTCAGAATAGTTATGTTGTATAACGAATTCAGGGGGAGTCAATACGGCTGACAGCGGAGAAGCCGATGCATAGTCCGGAAAAGGGACGACAGTCCGGGTGCAGCGCCCGTACCCGAATGCCCGATGCGCAAGATTGGGATCGATATTACGGACGCCGATGCGATCCGGTCGCTACGCCGCCTTCGTTCCACTTTGAGGTTGCGCCACAAGATTGATACCCATGGCGTGGAGAACTTTTATCACAGTGCCGAATTCGGGTTTGGCCTCGCCGCCAAGCGAGCGATACAAGTTCTCACGGGATAGACCGGCCTTTTCGGCAATGGCGCCCATGCCCTGAGAACGGGCTACGGCACCGATTGCCATCGTTATTGCGGACGGATCGTCAGATTCAAAGGCTTCGGTGAGATAGGCCGCAATCATCTGGGGGCTGTCGAGGTACTCCGCAGCATCGAATGATTTCACTTTTGCCATTGCTCAGACCTCCAATTCGCTCGCGATCTTCTTTGCCAACGCTATGTCTCCTGGCTGAGCCTTTATCGCCTCCGCAAAGAAGAACGATGATCTCCTCGCCTCGGGCAACGTAGTAGATCCGGTATCCGGCGCCCTCATGGACTCTCATTTCGCTGATGCCGCCTCCGACCGCAGCAACGTCTCCGGGATTGCCGAGCGCCAGCCGATCGATCCGGGCGAGGATTTTTGCCTTCGCTCTCCGGTCTCGCAGGTTTCTAAGCCAGTCAGAGAATCGTCGGTTCTCTTGATGTCGGCATCTGTAGCGTATACGCTACAGATGCCGTATTGTCAATGGACTAGCCGGCGCTTGCGGCGCGCTGCGTTCACATCACCTGATGCACGTCGATCACCACGCGATCCGCATGCCGCGCTGCTGAACCGACAAAAATGTGCTCCATCAGCCAGCGGTATTTCTCATGCCCGGTCTCGAACTTCGGCACGGTGCGGAAATAGATCTGCTTCGGGTCGACCGGCTCGCCGCGCTTGAGCTTTTGCAACAGCTCGACCGGGCCGAAGCGCATACCCTTGTTCTCGACATAGACGATGGCGCCGTCGTCGGTTTCAAACGCATACTTCGCTTCGAGATCGATCAGCTCATTCGGGCGGATGGTCTGGAAGTCCGCGCCGAACGGCAGCACCTTGCCGGTGATCGCGCCCGTCACCTCGCCGCCGATGATCGGAATGATGCGGCGAATTCCGATGCCGGTCTCTCCGGCGGTGACGACGTCGCCGATGCGTGCGGTGACGGTGAAGACGTATTTGGTTTCCAGCGTCGGCGTGGTCATCGATTCACCCCTCAATGGGCCATCATCCGCGTCGGCAGCCACGTCGCCAGCAGCGGGAAGGCGATCAGGATCACCAGGCGCACGAGGTCTGTTGCAACGAACGGGATCACGCCCCTGAAGATCGTGGAGAAGGACACGTCCTTCACTACGCTTTTGATGACAAAGACGTTCATGCCCACCGGCGGATGGATCAGGCCGAGCTCGACCGTCATGACGATGATGACGCCGAACCAGATCGGGTCGAAACCGAGATGCATGATCACGGGGAAGATGATCGGCACGGTGAGGATGATCATCGCCATGGCGTCCATCAGGCAACCGAGCACGAGATACATCACCATGATCAGCGCCAGCACGCCGTAGGGGCCGAGGCCGAGGCCCGTGAGAAATTCCGTCACCTTCTGGGGGGTCTGCGTCACCGTGAGGAAGTACCCGAAGATCAAGGCGCCGATCAGCACGGTGAACACGGCGGCCGCCGTGCGCGTCGCCTGCAGCAGCGAGGCCAGAATCTTCTCGCGGTCGAGCCGGCCGGTCGCCACGCCGATGATGAAGGCGCCGGCAGCGCCGACGCCGCCGGCTTCCGTCGGCGTGAAGCGCGGCAAATAGGGCAGGCCGTAGAGGCCGCCGATCACGAACACGAACAGCAGCACCGGCGCCCAGATGTCCTTCAGGCCGGCGAAGCGCTCGCGCCACGGCAGCACCTTGCCCTTGGGCAGAAAGTCCGGCCGGAAATAGCCGATCAGGAAGATCGTGATCATGTACATGGTCATCGCCAGGATGCCCGGGATGATGCCGGCGATGAAGAGCTTGCCGATGTCTTGCTCGGTGATGATGCCGTAGACGGCGAGCACGGTGGAGGGCGGCAGCATCGCGCCCAGCGTGCCGCCGGCCGCGATCACGCCGGTGGCAAACGATTGCGGATAGCCGAAGCGGCGCATCTCGGGATAAGCGACCGCGGAGAAGGTCGCTGCGGTCGCGACCGAGGAGCCGCAGATCGCGGCAAAGCCGCCGCAGGCGCCGACGGTAGCGATGCCGAGCCCGCCGCGCAAATGGCCGACAAAGCCGTTGGCGGCGCGGAACAGCTCGCGGCTCATGCCGGAATTGCTGACGAAGGAGCCCATCAGCAAGAACATCGGAATGACGCCGAAGGTGTAGTCGGTCACCGTGCGCATCGAGGTCTGGCCGACCAGCTTCAGCGCCGGCGTGGCGCCGACGAGATAGGAGAAGCCGGAGACGCCGACGAGGCCCATGGCCATGCCGACCGGCACGCGCAGCAGCATCAGGGCGAACAGGGAAACGAAGCCGATTACGGCGACGGCATCGGTGCTCATGATTACTCCGTCGCCTTCAGCTTGGGGTCGTGCATTTCTTCGGGATGGAAGATCAACCGGTAGGTGCGGATCGCGATCAACAGCACTGCCGAGACGTCGCCGATCCAGGCGATCGCGAAGAACGGCCAGGTCGGCATATGCATGTCGAAGGTCTGGACGTTGTCGTTGTAGGTGCCGCGGACCTTGTCGAACAGCGTCCAGGTCTGCACCGTCACGACGAACAGCAGCACCAGGGTCGCGAACACGTCGATCCAGCGCTGGTAGCGCGGCCCGACATTGCCCCAGACCAAATCGACCGTGATGTGGGTGCCGCGATAGGAGGTGGCGGCGATACCCCAGAAGATCAGGATGCCGAGCAGCATGCGACCGATGTCGAAGCTGTCGGGGATCGCATAGTTCAGCGTGTTGCGCAGCAGCACCGACAGGAAGATGTCGAGCGCGACGATGCCGACGAACGCCGCTGCGATCCATTCGATCGAATCGATAACGCGATCCATCCAGCTGCGCTTCATGTGAGCTTCCTAGGAGATGTGATCCTCAGGCGGGAGAGGGAGAGGACGCGCTCCTCGCGTCTCGGCCCGCTTGCAGAACAACGGCGGCGAGATGCATCCCGCCGCCGCATGTGTTTCGACGAAGAGCTACTCCGCCAGCGCGTTGTACTTCTTCAGCGAGGCTTTCAGCTCGCTAAGCGCCGCGTCCGGATCGGCGCCGGCCTTCTTCGCGCCGTCGCTCCAGGTTTTCACCAGGGGCTCGGCGGCTTTCTTCCAGGCGGCGGTCTGCTCGGGCGTCAGCTTGTAGACCTCGTGACCGCTCTCCGCCTTGACCTTGTCGATCCCGGCATCCTCGAACTTGCCCCAGTGCTCGCCGACCACACCGGCCATCTCGACCGTGCAATTCTTGTCGATCGCGGCCTTCTGCTTGTCGGACATCGCATTGTACTTGTCCTTGTTCATGACGAACACGAAGGTCGTGGTGTAGAGCGGCGCCTCCATGTCGTACTTTGTTACCTTGTCGATGCCGAACAGCACGAGAGAGCCCCATGGGAAGGTGACGCCGTCGGCGACGCCGCGCTCGATGATGTCGCGCACTTCGGGCGCGGAGGACTGCACATTGGTGCCGCCGAGCGAGGTGACGAAGTTCGCCATGGTGGCGTGGGCGGGCCGGATCTTCAGGCCCTTCACGTCCTCCGGCATCACGATCTTCTTGGTCTTGGAATGGAACGAGGAGGGCGAGTGGACGAAGGCGAGGCAGTATTTGACGTCCTTCATCTCCTTCTCGGCGTATTTGCGGTACCAGGCGTCCAACCCCATCGAGCCGCCCTTGGCATCCGAGATCAGGAACGGCAATTCGCCGGCGCCGATGATCGGGAAACGGCCCGGCTGGTAGCCGGGATTGACATAGGTGACGTCGGCGATGCCGTCGCGCGCCATGTCGTAATGGTCGAAGGCCTTGCCCATCTGCTGGGCCGGAAACACCTTGCCCTTGATGGTGCCGCCGGAATCCTTCTCGACCGCGGCGGCCCAGTCCTCCAGCGATTTCTGCAGCGGATGCGAGGCCGGCACCCAGTGCGAGATCTTCAAATCGAAGGTCTTGTCCTGCGCGAACGCAGGGCTCACGCTTGCTGCCAGCAGCAACGCCAGACAGGCTTTCCTCATCACGTGTCTCTCCCTCTTTTGACGGCGGGCTTCGATGGCCCGGTCTCGTTAATTAACATGTTATCTAATTGGCCGGCGCGTTCAAGCCGGAACTGGCGCGGCGTGCCGCCGCGCACTCCCTTTTGCCCAACCGTTATATGATATAATTATCGTGCGCGGACGGCTGCGACAAGCGAGCCGCGCCGAAAGCCTACAGGATCGGGAGGAGCAAGTATTGCGGACAAAAGTCGCAATCATCGGGGCAGGGCCGGCGGGATTGTTGCTTGGGCAACTGCTGCACGGTTACGGCATCGACAATGTCATTCTCGAGCGGCAGAGCCCGGACTATGTGCTCGGCCGCATCCGTGCAGGTCTCCTGGAAGAGGGGACCGTCGCGCTGCTCGACCAGATCGGCGCCGGCGCGCGGGCGCATGCCGAAGGTCTGGTGCATGAAGGGATCGAACTCGCCTTCTCGGGGCGCCGGCACCGCATCGACATGAAGGCTTCGACCGGCAAGACGGTCATGATCTACGGCCAGACCGAGGTCACGCTCGACCTGATGAATGCACGCGCGGCCGCCGGTCTCACCTCAGTCTACGAGGCCAAGGACGTGCAGCCGCACGATTTCGACGGCAGTCACCCGCGCGTAACCTACGTGAAGGATGGCGTCACCCACACGATCGATTGCGATTTCATCGCCGGCTGCGACGGCTTTCATGGCGTCAGCCGCGCCAGCGTTCCGGCTTCGGCGATCGAGGAGTTCGAGCGCATCTACCCGTTCGGCTGGCTCGGCATCCTCTCCGAGACGCCACCGGTCAGCCACGAGCTGATCTATTCCAACCACGCCCGCGGCTTTGCGCTGTGCACCATGCGCTCGACCAGACGCAGCCGCTACTATGTGCAGTGCGCGCTCGATGACCATGTCGACCAATGGCCCGACGACCGCTTCTGGGACGAGCTCAGGCGCCGGCTCGACCAGGACGCCGCCGACAGCCTGGTCACGGGCCCCTCGATCGAGAAGAGCATTGCGCCGCTGCGCAGCTTCGTCGCCGAGCCGATGCGCTTCGGCAGGATGTTCCTGTGCGGTGACGCCGCCCATATCGTGCCGCCGACCGGCGCCAAGGGGCTGAACCTGGCGGCCAGCGACGCGCATTATCTGTCGAGCGCATTTCGCGAGTTCTACGACGAAAAATCCAGCGCCGGCATTGATGCCTATTCGGCGAAGGCACTGGCGCGGGTCTGGAAGGCCGTGCGCTTCTCCTGGTGGATGACCTCGATGCTGCACAAATTCCCCGACACCGGCACCATCGGCGCGCGCATCCAGCTCGCCGAGCTCGACTACGTCACGCAGTCGCAGGCCGCGATGACGTCGCTGTCGGAGAATTACGTGGGGCTGCCGTTTTAGGACGGTCACTGTCATGCCCCCACGAAGGCGGGGCATCCAGTACGCCGCGGCCTCTCCGTATCACGTCGCCGTCTCTGGAATACTGGATCACCCGCTTTCGCGGGTGATGACAGTCCTGGTGAGGCGACGCCGCCGTCCATTTCAAACGCCCGCGCAAATGTCGTTTAAAACTTTGTAGGTGATGCAACCGTCACGTCCCTCGCGTTCAATGGCGGCAGCCACCAACGCGAGATGGACATGACCAGCACCGACATCCCCGCCGGCTTCGAGCCGCACTTTCGCAAAGCCCCGCTCACCGATCCCTGGGAGCCGCTTTACTCCAGGAAGACCGACAACGGCGTCACCGTGGGATTGCGGCTGGCAACACCGCACACCAACGCGCGCGGGCTGATCCATGGCGGCCTGATCGCGGCGCTGGCCGATGCCGCCATGGGCTACAGCTGCGCGCAGGCGACGGGCTGGACCACCTCGTTGGTCACGATCTCGCTGTCGGTCGACTATGTCGGCGCCGGCGAGATCGGCCAATGGCTGGCAGTCGAGGGTGAGGCGATCAAGACCGGCAGCACGATCTGTTTCGCGCAGTGCCTCGCGAAGGCCGACGGCGCCGTGATCGCGCGTGCCAGCGGCACCTTTCGCGTCGTGCCGAAGAAGGGGTGAGCGCGTCACCCGAATTTCCACTCCGCAGTCTCCACCACGAGATCGACGAAGGCGCGTACCTTGGCGGAGAGCAGGCGCGAGGTCGGGTAGACGATGTGGATCGGTAGCGCCGGCTGCTCGTAGTTCGCCAATACGATCTTGAGCCGCCCGCGCCGCAAGCCTTCGGCGGCCTGATAGGCCAGCACTCGGGTCACGCCGCCGCCGGCCTCGGCATATTGCAGGGCGGCGTCGGCGCTGTTGCTGGCGAACCGTGGATTCGGCGCCACCTCGATGTCGTGGCCGTTCTGTACGAAGCGCCAGTTCGCGGATGGACCGAACGCGATGGTCTGGTGCGTAAGCAGTGCCTCCGGCGTCTTCGGCTCGCCATGGCGCTTGAGATAGCCTGGCGTCGCCACCACGATCCGCCGCATCTCGCCGACCTGGCGTGCGACGAGCGAGGAGTCGGCGAGATGGCCGATCCGCACCGCGACGTCGACGGCATCTTCCACGAGATTGACCAGGTTGTCCGACAGCCGCAATTCGCAGGCGACCTCGGGATAGCGTTTGAGGTAGGCGGTCATGACAGACCCGACATGGAGCCGGCCGAAGCCGACCGGCGCCGACACCACCAGCCGCCCGCTCGGCCGGTTGCGCTCCTCCCGTGCCGAGCCGTCGGCCTCCTCGACATCGGCGAGGATGCGACGCGCGCGCTCGAGATAGCGCGTGCCGACGTCGGTCAGGGTCACTTGACGGGTGGTCCGCTGCAACAGCCGCGCCCCGAGATGCTCCTCCAGAGCCGCGATCAGCCGCGTCACCGCCGAGGGGGACAGCCGCAGCTTTCGTGCCGCCGGCGCGAAGCCGCGCAAATCGGCGACGGTGACGAAAACATGCATGGCTTCAAGGCGGTCCATGGCATTATTGCATATAACGCAATGATCAAGTGTCAAGCCGGCTGATTGTTTTAGCCTGCGAAAAGTCCACTTTAGCTTGCGAAGACGCAAGGACGCGCCGGGATTTCAGGAGATGGTCGATGACGGCAACTCACACCTACGCCAGCGACGTGGCATTCACGCCGGCGGTGAAGTCGATCCAGACCCGAAAGGGATCACGCGAAGGCTATGCGCATGCCGAGCAGCGCGGCTGGCGCACCGAGGTCGATGAGAACCTCGCGGCGTTCCTGGCCGACGCCAACAGCTTTTATCTCGCCACGGCCTCTGCCGACGGCCAGCCCTACATTCAGCATCGCGGCGGCCCGAAGGGCTTTTTGAAGGTGCTGGACAAGCAGACGCTCGCGTTCGCGGACTACGCCGGCAATCGGCAATACATCACGCAGGGAAACCTGTCTGAAAATCCCAAGGCCTACATCTTCGTGATGGACTACACCCATCGCCGTCGAGTGAAGATCTGGGGCGAGGCCCGCGTGGTCGAGGACGACGAGGCGCTGACGACATCGCTGATGCCGAAAGGCTATCGGGCGCGCCCGGAGCAGGTGATCCTGTTCAAGATCGAAGCGTGGGATACGAACTGCCCGCAGCACATCCCGCAGAAGTTCGACGCTGGCGATGTGGCAGCGGCGCTGGCGGCGAGGGATACGAAGATAGCGGAGCTGGAGGCGGAGGTCGCGGCGCTGAAGGGGGAGGCGAACTCACCATCCAATGAAAGCTAGAGCGACTTGCGCGGGATGAGGGGGGCCTCTCCGCGAATGAAGCGGTTTCCGTTTGGATGGATACCCCTCATCCGGCGCTTCGCGCCACCTTCTCCCGCAAGGGGAGAAGGGAAGAGGAGTTCACGGCGCACTTACAACACACTCGCGCCTTCGTGCTGGAAGCCGAGATAGCTGGCGGCGACGCGTTCATTCGCCGCGATGTCGCTGGCCTTGCCGCTGAGCACGAACTCGCCGAGCTCCATGACGTAGGCTTGATCCGCGATCTTGAGCGCGGCCTGCGCGTTCTGCTCGACCAGCAGCACGGAGACGCCGGCGGCACGCAACTCGGTGACGATGCGGAAAATGTCGGCGACGATGATCGGGGCGAGGCCGAGGCTCGGCTCGTCCAGCATCAGGAGCTTGGGCTCGCCCATCAGCGCGCGGCCCATCGCAAGCATCTGCTGCTCGCCGCCGGAGAGCGTGCCGGCGAGCTGCTTGCGCCGCTCCTTGAGCCGCGGAAACAGCGTGTAAACCCGCTCCATCGAGGCTTTCGCCTTGCTTCTCTCGATGCGGAAGGCTCCTAACTCGAGATTGTCCTCGACATTCATGGTCACGAACAATTCGCGGTGCTCGGGAACGAGGCCAAGCCCCATGGCGACGCGGTCCTCGATGTCGAGCCGCGACAGATCCTGACCTGCGAATGAAACGCGCCCCTTCAGCGGCAAAATGCCGATGATGGCGGACAGCAGCGTGGTCTTGCCGGCACCGTTGGCGCCGACGATGGTGACGATCTGGTTTTGGCCGACTTCGAGCGAGACAGAGCGCACGGCCTCGACCTTGCCATAGGCGACATGGGCGTCGGCGACGGACAACAGCGCGCTCATGCCGCCACTCCGAGATAGGCCTTGATCACTTCGGGATTGGTCTTGATCGTGGCCGGCGTTCCTTCCGCGATCTTGGTGCCGAAATCGAGCACCACGATGCGGTCGGCGAGGTTCATGACGAAGCCCATGTCGTGCTCGACGAGCAAGACGCTCATGCCGCCGTCGCGCAGCTCCCGCAGCAACGTCGCGAGCTGCTGCTTCTCCATGTGGCGCAGGCCGGCCGCCGGCTCGTCGAGCAGCAGCAGCATCGGATCGACGCACAGCGCGCGGGCGATCTCGACGATCCGTTGTTGTCCCAGCGACAGCGAGCCTGCGAGCTGATGCATCTGCTCGCCCAGTCCGACCCGCTCGATCTGGCGGGCGGCTTCGGCGAGCAGCTTTGCCTCATCAGTGCGGTCGAGCCGCAGCATTGAGGAAATCGGCCCCGAATGGCCGCGCAGATGCGCGCCGATTGCGACGTTTTCCAGCACGGTCATGTCAGGCACCAGCTTGACGTGCTGGAAGGTGCGGGAGATGCCGAGCTTGACGATCTCCTGCGGCGGCGCCCTGTCCACCTTGTTGCCGAGCACGGAGATCGAGCCCGAGCTGGCCGACAGCACGCCGGTGATCAGGTTGAAGGTGGTGCTCTTGCCTGCGCCGTTGGGGCCGATCAGCGCGACGATCTCGCGAGCCTGAACGTCGAAGGAGACGTTGTTCACCGCGACCACGCCGCCGAATTGCTTCCGCGCCTTCTCGACCTGAAGCAGGACGCTGGATTGGCCGGGCGAGCGGGTGCGCTGCTCCAGTTTCAGCGAAGTGTCCGGCTTCTTGCCACTGGTACGCTGGGGCAGGAACGACATCAGCCAGGGCCAGACGCCGCCGGGTGCGAGCTGGAGCAGCGCCACCAGCATGATGCCGAACACGATGGTCTCGACCTGGCCGGAGCCGGGCAGGATCAGCGGCAGGTAGCTCTGCAGCACTTCCTTCAGGACCACGACGAGCGCCGCACCGAGGACGCCGCCCCAGACATAGCCGGCGCCGCCGACCACGGCGATGAAGAGATATTCGATGCCCGCCTGCGCGCCGAACGGCGTCGGATTCACCGCGCGTTGAAGATGGGCGTAGAGCCAGCCGGAGAGGCCGGCAAGCACGGCGGCATGGATGAACACCAGCATTTTCGCCCGCGGCGTGTGCACGCCGAACGCCTCGGCCGCGACATGGCCGCGCCGGAGCGCGCGGATGGCGCGGCCGGTACGGGAGTCCAGCAGGTTCATCGTGAGCAGCGCCGAGAGGATTACGGCAACCCAGATCGCGTAGTAGATCGAACCGGGCGAGAGCATTTTGAACGAGCCGATCGACAGCGGTGGGATCGCCGAGATGCCGTCGTTTCTTCCCAAAAACTCCAGCTTGCTGAAGAGATAGAACAAGCCGAGTCCCCAGGCCAACGTGCCGAGCGGCAGATAATGGCCGGACAGACGGACCGTGACGAGGCCGAGCAGCACCGCCAACAATCCGCTGACCACCAGCGACAGCGGCAGCGTCAGCCAGGGCGACATGCCGTAGGTCGTCGACAGCACCGCGGTGGTGTAGGCGCCGAAGCCGACGAAGGCCGCTTGTCCAAACGAGGTCAGGCCGCCGACGCCGGTCAGCAGCACGAGGCCCATCGCGACCAGGGCGGTGAGGCCGACATTGTCCAGCAGCACGATCCAGAACGGGGGCATGCCAGGAACGAACGGGATCGCCGCCATGATCAGCGCGAAGATGAGGATGGGGAGCCGGCTCTGCATCTTGGCGTCAGTCCTTCTCTTCCTCGACCGCAGGCGCCGCGAGCGAGCGCAGCAGCAGCACGGGAATCAAGAGCATGAAAACGATCACCTCCTTGTAGTTGGAGGCATAGAAGGACGAGAACGCCTCGACGATGCCGACGACCAGCGCCGCGACCGCGGTGAGGGGATAGCTGACAAGCCCACCGATGATGGCGGCGACAAAGCCCTTCAGGCCGATCAGGAAGCCCGAGTCGTAATAGAGCGTCGTGATCGGCACGATCATGATGCCCGACAATGCGCCGATGACGGACGCCAGCAGGAAGGCGATCTGCCCGGACAGCGTGGTGCGGATGCCGACGAGCCGGGCACCGAGCCGGTTCACGGCGGTCGCGCGCAGCGCCTTGCCGTAAAGTGTCAGCCCGAAGAACAGCCACAGCCCGACGATGAAGGCGATGGTGATGCCGTAGACCGTGATGCTCTGGCCCGTGAAGCGCAGCGCGCCGGTGGTGAAAGATCCGGACAGCACGGCAGGTCCGCGCTGGCCTTCGGCGCCGAAGAACAAGAGGCCCAAACCCTGAAGCGCGAGGTGGACGCCCACCGAGGCGATCAGCAGCACCAGCACCGAGGTGTGCGCCAGCGGCTGGAATGCGATGCGGTAGAGAAACAGGCCGATCATCGCCACGATCACCAGCGACAGCGCGATGCAGACCGCAACCGGCGGCTTCTGGGCGGCGTAGTAGACGGTCAGCGCCAGCACGATGGCCGGCAGGACGATGTTGGTGAGGGCGCTGCGCAGCACCAGGCGTCCGTGCAGCGCCTTGCGCGCGGCGAACAGGTCGAACGCGAAGGCGCCAACGCCGAGGGCGAGCGCGAGTTTCGCCGTGCCCGGCATCTGGCCCGCGGCCAGCGAGGCGTAGGTCAGCGCGCCATAGGTGACGAATTCGCCTTGGGGAATGAGGATGACGCGGGTGACGGCGAACACCAGCACCAGCGCCAGGCCGAGCAGCGCATAGATCGCGCCATTGGTGATGCCGTCCTGCAGCAGGAACAGCATGATGGTGGTATTCAAGACCGGACGCTCCCCCTCAAAGATTCAGGACCGGTCCCCTGATTGTGGTGGACGGTCCGCTCACAGCCATTGAACAGCGCTGACGATATTTGATATGGTCCATAACAATTATCAAATATAACATCAAGGGTGGCGAACGATCCTCCCGAACTTAACGGGATTGCGAGCATGAGGCGATGACCGTTTCCAAAAGCGCTGAAAAGTCCTCTGAAAAACCCGCCGAGACCGCCAAGGGCCGCAAGGATGCGGCCGACGGGCCTGGCGAAGCCCTCCAGCTCGGCGAGCTCTCGGAGCAGCTCGGCTATGTCCTGAAGCGGGCACAGCTCAAGGTGTTCGAGAATTTCCTGCGCTGCATGGCCTCGCTCCAGCTCACGCCGGCGCAGTTTTCCGTGCTGTTGCTGGTCGAGAAAAACCCCGGCCGTAACCAGACCGAGATCGCCTCCACCCTCGGTATCCTGCGTCCGAATTTCGTGGCCATGCTCGACAATCTCGAGAGCCGCGACCTTTGCGCGCGGATCCGCTCCACCAACGACCGCCGCTCGCACATCCTGGTGCTGACCGACAAGGGCAAGGCCGTACTGGCCCGCGCCAAGAAGCTCGTCGCCACCAAGCACGAGGCCCGGCTGAACGAGCTGCTCGGGCCGTCCAACCGCGAAGCCCTGCTCGGGATGCTCTCGAAGATCGCCAACGAGTTTTGACGGTTGACTGCCCCGGCGACCGGGCATCAACCCGGAATCGCGGGCGGACTGGCGGCGGTTATGCCGCAGCGAACCGGTCGGGCATGGCAGGTGCTTCCGCGGACAGGAAGCGGCGCTCGATTTCCATGGCGGGCAAGGGCGGGCTGAACAAATAGCCCTGCATTTCCGTGCAGCCTTCCGCTGCGATCCGGTCCCGCTGCTCCTCGGTCTCCACGCCCTCCGCCGTCGTCGTCATGCCCATCCCGCGCGCGAGCGCCGCCACCGCTCGCACGATGCTGAGGGAGGCCGCATTGTTTTCCACGCCGCTGACGAAGGACCGGTCGATCTTGATCTTGTCGAAGGGGAAGCATTGCAGATAGGTCAGTGACGAATAGCCGGTGCCGAAATCGTCCATGGCGACCTTGATGCCCAGCGCCCGGAGCTGGTGCAGCGTCGTCAGCGTCCCATGCCTGTCCTGCAGCAGAACGCTTTCCGTGATTTCGATTTCCAGCCGCCGCGGATCGAGGCCGGAGGCCGCGAGCGCGCCGACGATCACCTCTGTCAGGCCCGGCTGGCGGAATTGCACCGCCGAGATGTTGACGGCGACGTGCAGATGGTCCGGCCATCGGCTTGCAATGGCACAGGCCTGCCGGATCACCCATTCGCCGATCGGCACGATCAGGCCGATCTCTTCCGCAAGCGCGATAAAGCTGTTCGGCGCGACCAGTCCGCGCCCTGGATGTCGCCAACGGATCAAGGCTTCGAAGCCGCTGATCTCGCCGCCGTCGGTCTTCACGACCGGCTGGTAGTGCAGTTCGAACTCGCCGGCGGCAAGGCCGTTGCGCAGGTCCTGCTCCAGCGCGCGACGGCTTTGCGCCTCTTCGCCCATGGCCGGCTCGAAGAAGCAGTGCATGCCGCGGCCGTCGCTTTTCGCGCGATACAGGGCCAGATCGGCATTGTGCAGGAGCTGCTCGGGCGTCGAGCCGTCGCCGGGCGCAATGGCGATCCCGATGCTCGCGCCCACAATAGCCTGGTGTCCGTCGAGCCCGAACGGAGCACTCAGGGTGCTGACAACATCGCGCGCCAGCGTGTCCGCTTCGTTCGAATCGGAAATCGGCGACTGGAGGATGACGAATTCATCGCCACCCATGCGCGCGATCGTATCGCTGTCGCGCGCGAGCTGCTTGAGGCGGCGGCTGACATCCTGCAGCAGGATGTCGCCGGCCTGGTGGCCCAGGGTGTCGTTAACGGCCTTGAACTTGTCGAGATCGATGTGGTGGATCGCGAACATCCCGCCCTGTTCGAGCGCCTGCTTGAGGCGCTGACCGAGCAGGGCGCGATTGGCGAGGTCCGTCAGCGCGTCGTGGTGCGCCATATGCGCGATCTGCAATTCCGCCTTGCGCTGCTCGGTGATATCTTCGTGCGTCGCGACCCATCCGAGATCGGGCATCGGTCGGTGCCTGATCTTGAAGGTTCGCCCGTTCCGCATCTCGACGATGCTGTCCATGGCCTCGGCCGACGTGGCGACATCGGTCCGCCATGTGGCGTATTCCTCCCGCGTCATTGCCGGCACGCTGCCGGCTTCGAAGCGCAGGTCGAGGATCTCCTGGAGCGGCGTGCCCGGACGAACGCGGTCGGGCGGCAGGCCGTACATTTCGATATAGTGCGTGTTGCAGACGAGCAGCCGATGGTCGGCGCTGAAGAAGCAAAGTCCCTGCGACATGTTGTTGATCGCAATGTCGAACTGAAAATTGCGCTCCTGCAGCCGCGCACTGAGCTCTTCGCGCTCGGTAATGTCCTCGTGCGTCGCCATGCCGCCGCCGTCGGGCAGGGGATGGATGGTGTAGGCGATGATTCTTCCGTCGGCGAACTGCTGGACCGTCTGCTCGCTGACGACCGAGCCTTCCGTGCGGGCGCGGACATAGGCGCCGGCTTCTCCGCCGATGTTCAGGCCCAGTTTGAGCCGATGCTGGATCAGGTCCTTGATCGGCGTTCCCGGGCGCACCTGCTCGGGCGAGAGCGCGTACATCTCGCGGTAGCGCGGATTGCAGAAAATGACCCTGCGGTCGCTGCCAAAGAGGATGATCCCAAGCCACAGATTATTGGCGGCGCACTTGAGCAGCTCGCCGAGCACGAGCGGATCAATGCTTGCGACCTCCTGATCACTTTGCGCCATGTGCGTTGCCCCCGGGACGACGCGATTAGAGCAGGCGGTGGTGAATCAGCCCAACAATACGCCCAGTTTCGGGACATGTTCCTGAAACTGCGGCGAATGCGAGGTTAAAGGCGGCGATGCCCGCCCCCTGGAAAAGAGGACGCCGACGAGAATTCAGAGATCGTTAACCAGGCCGTCCCGCCGAACCGCGCGCGGCGCCGGCGGGATGGCGATGCCGCCGTGTCAGTCGACCAGGATCACCCTGATGTCGTTCACATTGGTCAGCGTGGGACCCGGCAGCAGCAGGTCGCCCGTCGCCTCGAAGAACGTCGTCGCATCGTTGTTGTCGAGATAGGCCTGCGGCTGCAGCCCCTGCGCCGTCATCTTCGCGAATGTCGCCGCGTCGATCAGCGCGCCGGCGGGGTCGGTGGGATGGCCGGCACCGCCATCGGCGCCGTCGGTGTCGCCGGCGAGCGCGGAGATGTCAGGCGTGTCCTTCAAGAGGGCGGCGAGCGCCAGCGCGTATTCCTGGTTCGGGCCGCCGCGGCCATTGCCCCGCACGGTGACCGTGAGCTCGCCGCCGGAGAGGATCGCGACGCGCTTGCCCTGGGCGCGGGCCTGAAGCGCCAGCCTGGCGTGATCGGTGGCAACATCGCGGGCCTCGCCTTCGAGGTCGGCGCCGAGATCGATCGTCTCGTAACCGGCCTCATGCGCGAGTTTGACCGCAGCGTCGAGCGATTGCTTCGGACGTGCGATCAATTCGAAATGCGCGCGCGCAAACGCGGCGTCTCCCGGCTTGCAGCTTTCGTTCGCGGGGTCGTCCAGCGCGCGGCGAACGGCATCGTCGATGTCGAGCTTGTACCGGGCGACGATGGCGCGCGCATCATTGAGCGTGGTCGGATCGGGCACGGTCGGACCCGAGGCGATCGCGGAGGGATCGTCATGCGGCACGTCGGAGATCGCAAGCGTCACGATCTCGGCGGCATTTTTGCCCGCGCGCGCCAGCCGCCCGCCCTTGATCCGCGACAGATGCTTGCGCACGACATTCATCTCGCCGATCGGCGCGCCGGAGCGGAGCAGCGCCTTGTTGACCGCCTGCTTCTGCGCGAAGCTGATGCCGTTGACGGGCGCGATCCAGTTCGCCGAGCCGCCGCCGGTGAGCAGCACCAGGAGCAAATCGTCCGGCCCGGCCTCGGCCGCGAGCGCGAGCGTATCGGCCGCGCCCTTCAGGCCGGCTTCGTCAGGCACGGGATGACCGGCCTCGACCACGCGGATGCGGCGCGTCGGCACGCCGTAGCCGTGACGCGTGGTGGCGATGCCGACCAGGCGCTCCGGTGCGAGCCCGAGCGTGTCGAGATAATGCCGCTCGGCGGCGGCGGCCATCGCGGCCGCGCCCTTGCCGGCGGCGAGACAGATTACGCGTCCCCTTGGCGCGGGCCGCAGGTGCGGCGCCAGTATCGTGCTCGGATGAGCGGCGGCAACGGCGGCGTCGTAGAGCGCGCGGAGCAGGGGGCGTCGGTCGGTCATGACGAAGGGCCTTGAGCGGGCAGGAAAGACTGGCGGCAAACGCGCCGCTCACCTGCCTACCGCATCATGCGCCAAAGCGTAAGCCGGCTTTGTCATCATTCGATTGTGCAATCGCGTGATCATAATCGGCGCGCAAGCAAAAACCCCCTGCGATCATCTCGCAGGGGGCTCTCGTCGTCGTATGGTCGAGCCGGTTAGCCGCCGACGTCGGCGCTGATCACGTCGCCGAACAGTTCCCACTTCTCGCCCTTGAACTTCTCGAGCTGGAGCTGGCTGATCGGCGCGAAATCGGTCGGCGAGGTGTTGATCTGCACGCCCGGCAGCAGCACTTCGGTGCGGAAGTCCTTCAGGCTGGCGGCCTGTTTCATGACGTTCGCGCGGGTGAGATCGTCGCCGCACTGCTTCAGGATCTGGACCAGGGTCTGCGCCACGCCGTAGCCGACGATGGTGCCGTGATCGAGCTTGTCGCCGTCAGGAAAGTACTTGTTCATGAACGCGACGAAGTCCTTCATGCCGGGGTCGCTGTTCCACGTCGAATCCGAAATGTCCTTCAGATAGTCGGCGGAGATGATGTCCTGTGAGTTCTCGAACCCGGCGGGCTTGAGCACGCTGCCGACGGAGGCCGAGACGTTGTTGAGGAAGTGCAGCGGCTTCCAGCCGATCTCGGCCACCTTCTTGATCGCCTGCGCCGCGAATTTCGGCGTCGTGATGTTCATGAAGACGTCGGCGCCGGTCGACTTCAGCTTGACGATGTGGTTGTCGATGGTCGGCTCGGAGGTCTCGTAGCTCTCCTCCATGACGATCATCGACGCGGCCTTGGCGCCGAGGCCGTCCTTCAGACCTTTGAGATAATCCTTGCCGTAATCGTCGTTCTGGAACAGCACGGCGATCTTGGCGTCCGGCTTGTTCTTGAGCAGCCATTTCGCGTAGATCTGCGTTTCGCTCTGGTAGTTGGGCTGCCACCCCATCGTCCAAGGGAAGTTCTGCGGATCGTTCCACTTGGTGGCGCCGGTGGCCACCAGGAGCTGCGGCACCTTCTTCGAGTTCATGTATTTGTGGATCGCCGAGTTCGGCGGCGTGCCGAGCGAGTTGAAGATGAACAGCACCTCGTCGCTCTCGACCAGCTTGCGCGCCTGCTCCACCGTCTTCGGCGGCGAATAGGCGTCGTCGTAGCTGATGTAGTTGATCTTGCGGCCGTTGATGCCGCCTTCGTCGTTGATCTTCTTGAAATAGGCGGCTTCCGTCCGCCCGATGATGCCGTAGGCGGAGGCCGGTCCGCTGTAGGGCATGATGTTGCCGACCTTGATCTCGGTATCGGTCGCGCCGGTATCGTATTTCTTCTGGGCCGATGCAGTGGAGGCCGAGGCCGCAATGAGCGCGAGCGCCAGTGACGCGGCCGCAAGTTTGCCGGTGACAGCGGGCATTCCTATCTCCCTATTCTCTTGGTGTGTGTGCGTCCCTTTTCTTGTGTTGCCTGTTCTTGGTGACGCAGCCGCAATTCAATACGATTTACCCGATGCCTACAACAGAAAGCCCCTGCGGCGGGGTCGCAGGGGCTGCTTCTTTAGTAGTCAGGGACGGGCGCGCGCGCGTGTGCGACTGCGAGAAGGTGCATCCGTCTGAGTTGACGAGCCGATCAGGAGCGAGTTTGAGTTGCGCGGCTTCAGTGGCCGAGTTCGCTCGAGATGACGTCCCCGAACAGCTCCCATTTCCGGCCCTTGAACCGCATCATCTGGAGCTGCTCGATCGGGGCGAAATTATCCGCTGCGGTGTTGATCTTGATGCCGGGCAACAGGGTGTCGGGCTCGAAATCCTTCAGGCTTGCCGCCTGCTTCATGACGTTGTCGCGGGTGAGATCGTCGCCGCACATCTGCAGCACCTTCACCATGGTTTGGGCTGCGGCGTAGCCGAACACCACGCCGGCATCGAGCTTGTTGGCCTTGGGATCGTATTTGGCGAGGAAGTTGTAGAACTTCTTCATGCCGCCGTCGGCATTCCATTGCGGGTCGGAGCCGTCCTTGGTGTAGCTCGCCGACAGGATCCCTTGCGAGATCTCGAGCCCCGCCGGCTCGAGCACGCCGCCGACCGAGGCCGAGACGTTGGAGATGATGTGGACCGGATGCCAGTTGATCTCGGCCGCCTTCTTGATCGCCTGTGCGGCAAATTTCGGCGTGGTGATGCTGACGAAGATGTCGGCGCCGGAGGCCTTCAATTTCACGACGTGCTCGTCGATTGCCGGCTCCGACGTGTCGTAGCTGTCTTCCAGCACGATCATCGAGGCCTTGGGCCCAAGGCCGTCCTTCAGTCCTTTCAGATAGTCCTTGCCGAAATCGTCGTTCTGGTAGAGCACGCCGATCTTGCCGTCCGGCTTCTCCTTCATGATGTACTTGGCGTAGATGCGCGCCTCGCTGGCGTAGCTCGGCTGCCAGCCCATGGTCCAGGGATATTGCTTCGGATCGTTCCACTTCGAAGCGCCGCTCGCCACGAACAATTGCGGCACCTTCTTCTCGTTCATGTATTTGCGGATGGCGCCGTTGGTGGAGGTGCCGAGCGAGCCGAAGATCAGCAGCACCCCGTCGCTCTCGACCAGCTTGCGGGCCTGCTCCACCGTCTTCGGCGGCGAATAGCCGTCGTCGTAGGAGATAAACTTGATCTTGCGGCCGCCGATGCCGCCCTCGGCATTGATCTTGTTGAAATAGGCTTCCTCGGCCTTGCCGATCGCCGCATAGGCGGAGGCCGGGCCGCTATAGGGCATGATGTTGCCGATCTTGATCTCGGTATCGGAAGCGCCGCTGTCGTATTTCTTTTGCGCCAGGGCCGGGTTGCCCATCGCAGTGCACAACGCGAATGCGGCCAGAACGCCCGCAACCTGAAATCGAACGGCAGTCATCTTTCTCCACCCGGAACGGATCGCCGCCGCATTGAACAAGAATGATGCGGGACGTCAACAAAAAGCCCCCGCGATCGTTCGCGGGGGCTTCTCGACGTGTCGGACTATAGCGTCAGAGTGTCACTCGGTGGCGATGTCGCCGCTGATGATCTCGCCGAAGAGTTCCCACTTCTCGCCCTTGAAGCGCTGCATCTGGAGCTGTGCGATCGGGGCGAAGTCGGTGGGGCCGGTGTTGATCTTGACGCCGGGCAGCAGGGTGTCCGGTGCAAAATCCTTCAACGAGGCCGCCTGCTTCATGATGTTGGCCCGGGTCAGATCGTCGCCGCACATTTCCAGGACCTTGGTCAGCGTCGACGCCGCGCCGTAGCCATAGACCATGCTGGTGTCGGACTTGTCGGCACCCGGCATGTACTTGTCGACGAACTCGTTCCACTTCTTCATGCCGGGGTCGTTGGCCCACTGCGGGTCCGTGGAGTCCTTGGCATAGGCTGCCGACAACACGCCCTGCGAGGCCTCGAAGCCGGCCGGCTTCATCACGCTGCCGACCGAGATCGACACGTTGGTGAGGATCTGCAGCGGCTTCCAGCTCAGCTCGGCGGTCTTCTTGATGGTCTGGGCGGCGAACTTCGGTGTCGCGTAGATCAGCAGGACGTCGGGATTGGCCGCCTTGATCTTGACGATGTGACCGTCGATCGAGGGCTCCGACACCTCGTAGCTCTCTTCCATGATGATCATGGACGCGCCCTTGGCGCCCAGGCCGTCCTTGGTGCCCTTGAGGTAGTCTTTGCCGAAATCGTCGTTCTGATAAAGGATCGCGATCTTGGCGTCCGGCTTCTCCTTCAACAGCCATTTCGCGTAGATCTGCGCTTCGCTCTGGTAGGAGGGCTGCCAGCCCATGGTCCAGGGGAAGTTCTTCGGGTCGTTCCACTTGGTGGCGCCGGTGGCGACGAACAGCTGCGGGATCTTCTTGGCGTTCAAATACTTCTGGATCGCGCTGTTCGAAGGCGTGCCGAGCGGGTTGAACACGACGATCACTTCGTCGCTCTCGACCAGCTTGCGGACCTGCTCGACGGCCTTCGGCGGCGAATAGCCGTCGTCATAGGTGACGAAGTTGATCTTGCGGCCATTGATGCCGCCCTTGTCGTTGATCATCTTGAAATAGGCTTCTTCGGTCTTGCCGATGATGCCATAGGCCGACGCCGGACCGCTATACGGCATGATGTTGCCGATCTTGATCTCGGTATCGGATGCGCCGGTGTCGTATTTCTTCTGGGCAAATGCGGCGCCGGAGGTGAGAGTGATGACCGCCGTTGCCGTCACCAGCGCAGCGGTTCGCAGTGTTCTTTCAAAAAACAATTCGGGTCTCCTTAGCTTAATCAACGGGTTGTCAGTTCTTTCTGAGCCGGCCGACGAGTTGCTGGCCCATGATCGCGATCTGCCTCGCGCCGTGCGGCACGAGGTAGATGACGGCGAACAGGAGTACGCCGAATACGGCGCCGGAGAGGCCCTTGGAGATGCCCTCCGCCATGTTCGGCACGAAGATGATGAAAGCTGCGCCGACGAACGAGCCGGGCAGCCAGCCGACGCCACCGACGACCATGCCGAGGAACAGCGAGATCGCCAGCGTGATCGTGTAGCTGTCGGGCGCGACGAACTGCACGGCGATGGCGCCAAGCGAGCCGGCAACGCCGGTGATGCCGGCGGACACGCCGAAGGCCAGCGTCTTGTACAGTGCGACGTTGACGCCCATCGAGGAGGCCGCGATCTCGTTGTCGCGGATCGCCATGAAGGCACGGCCCGAGCGGGAGCGCAGCAGGTTTACCGAGAAGATGTAGATCGCGAGCACGACGGCGAGCGAGAAGTAGTAGAGCCAGGTGTCCTGCGACATCGGCAGCCCGAACGGCGCGTCGGGCTTGGTGACGACGAGGCCCTGCACGCCGCCCGTCCAGTGCTCGAGGAAGTTCAGCTTCAGCAGCTGCGGCATCGCGGTGGCAAGCGCAAAGGTCGCGAGCGCGAGATAGACGCCCGATAGCCGCAGCGCCGGCTTGCCGAACAGGTAGCCGAATGCGAAGCAGACCGCCGCGGAAATCGGAATTGTCAGCGCATAGTTGACGTTGAAGTACTCCATCAGCACCGCCGACGTATAAGCGCCCACGGCGTAGAAGGCGCTCTGGCCGAGCGAGAACTGGCCGGAGCCGCCCGTCAGGATGTTCAGGGCCAGCACCGCGAGCCCGTAGATCAGGAGCATCGTCATCTGGAAGATGATGAAGTTCTTGACGAACACCGGCACGATCAACAGCACCGCCAGCACTAACAGGGAGGTGCCCGTGCCCAGCGTCATCGCCCGTTTCGGAACCGCCTCGACGGCCGGGGCTTCCGTGACGACGTCTTCTGCAGCGCTCATGATCAAACTCGCTTGACGATTTGCCGGCCGAACAGGCCAGCGGGTTTGACGACCAGGACGGAAATGATCAGCGCGAGCGCGATCGGGAGCTTCAACTCGTTGCCGACGCCGGGAATGTAGGTGCCGGCGAGGTTTTCGAAGACACCGACCAGGAAGCCGCCGACCACGGCGCCGAACGGGCTCGTCAGTCCGCCGAGCACCGCCGCGGCGAAGCCGTAGATCAGCACGCCGCCCATCATGTTGGGCTCAAGGAACACGACCGGTGCGATCAGCATGCCGGCGATCGCACCGATCGCGGACGCCATGCCCCAGCCCAGCGCGATCATCCAGCTCGTGTTGATGCCGACCAGCCGGGCCGATTCAGGTACGGAGGCGGCCGCGCGCATGGCGAGGCCGATCTTGGTGTACTGGAAGAAGAAGTAGAGGCCGAGCAGCAGCAGCACCGTCACGCCGATCATGCCGGCCTGGTGGGTCGAAATCAGCTGGCTGCCGAGGAACGGCGAGGAGCCGAACGGGGTCGGATACTGCTTGATGGTGAAGTCCCAGATCAGGCCGGCCGAGGAGTTGATGATCGCGAACAGCGCGATGAAGCCGGCGACGTTGGTCAGCACCGGCGCCTTGGCGAGCGGCTTGAACAGGATGCGCTCGATCGCGATGCCGCCGACGAAGGACAATGCCAGCGTGATCACGAAGGCGGCCCAATAGGGAATGCCCCATTGCATCAGCTGCCAGGAGATGAAGGTCGAGAACATCGCCATCTCGCCCTGCGCGAAGTTGAGATGGTCGATCGCCTGGTAGATCATGACCACGGCGAGCGCCATGCAGGCGTAGATCGCGCCCGTGGCGATGCCGGCCAGCACTTGGTTGGTGAACAGCTCCATCGTGCCGGCTCCTCAGTAACCCAGATAGGATTTGCGGATTTCTTCGTTGTTCGCGATGTCCTTGGCGTTGCCCGACATCACGATGCGTCCGGTCTCGATCACATAGGCCTGGTCGGCGAGCTCGAGCGCGAGCTGGGCGTTCTGCTCGACCACCAGGATCGACACCTTGTCCTCGCGATTGATCTTGCCGAGGATGCCGAACAGGTCGCGCACCACCAGCGGCGCCAGGCCGAACGAAGGCTCGTCCAGCAGCATCAGCCGCGGCCGCAGCATCAGCGCGCGGGCGACCGCGAGCATCTGCTGCTCGCCGCCCGAGAGCGTGCCGGCCTGCTGGGTATGCCGCTGCTTGAGCACCGGGAAATGCGCATACATGCGCTCGATGTCGGAGACGATGCCGGCGCTGTCCTTGCGGGTGATTGCGCCGAGCTGGAGGTTTTCCTCCACCGTCATGGTGGTGAAGGTGCCGCGGCCCTGCGGCACATGGGCGATGCCGAACCGTACGATGCTTTCGGTGGAGCGGTTGTTCAGCGGCTTGCCGTCGAACTCGATGCCGCCGGTCGAGCGCACCATGTTGCAGATCGCGCGCAGCGTGGTGGTCTTGCCGGCGCCGTTGGCCCCGAGCAGCGTGGTCAGCGATCCCTCGCTGAGCGAGAAGGAGAGGCCGTGGAGCGCCTGGACCTGGCCGTAATAGGCGCGCAGGTCCTTGACGTTGAGCAGTGTCGTCATTGGTCCTTGCTCCCGAGATAGGCCTTGATGACGTCGGGATCCGCCTGCACCTGGGCCGGCGTGCCTTCCGCGAGCTTCTTGCCGAAATTCAGCGCGACGACGTGGTCGGCGATCGACATCACGAGGCCCATGTGATGCTCGACCAGCAGCACGGTCATGTGGCGTTCGTCGCGGATGCGGCGGATGAGGTCGCCGAGCACGTAGACTTCCTCGTGGTTGAGGCCGCCGGCGGGCTCGTCGAGCAGCAGGATCTTCGGATCGGCAGCGAGCGCGCGCGCCAGCTCGACGCGCTTCTGCGTGCCGAACGGCAAGCCCGACACGACGGTGTGGGCGACATCCTCGAGGTCGAGATAGGCGAGGATCTCATGCACCTTCTTGTTGACGTCGCTCTCGCTGCGGCGAACCCAGGCCAGCCGCAGCGAGTCGCTGATGATGTCGCTGGAGGTGCGGGCATGGGTGCCGACGCGGACATTGTCCATCACCGACAAATTCGGAAACAGCGCCACGTTCTGGAAGGTGCGGCCGATGCCGATCTCCGCGATCCGGTGCGGCGGGCGCGTCAGGATGCTCGCGCCCTCCATCAGAATGTCGCCGGACGACGGCTGGTACAGCCGCGAGAGGCAGTTGAAGAGCGTGGTCTTGCCGGCGCCGTTAGGGCCGATCAAACCGAGGATCTGGCCCTTGTGCATGTCAAAGGACACACCGTTGAGCGCGACGATGCCGCCGAACACGACGCTGACGTCGCGAACCGCGAGCAGGGGCGATGTCCCCTGCGCGAGCTGTGCCTGCGTCATCTCGTCTCGCCCACTCTGTTCGGTGAGCGAAGGAGCGATGTGAACCGCTCTCGATGACAACAAAGGCTATCTGATCCCCTCGGCCACACGCGCAACTTTCCCTCCTGATTTCAGCTTTTTGCTGACGTCTTTTTTGGAATGCGGCATCAGACCCCCAAGTGCCGCTTCGATGTTCCTTACCATCGCAAGCAGACGCGGTCCAATGTCGTTGATCAAACGCTCTTCCGTGAAGCGGAATGCCGGCGCGCCGCAATTGAATGCGTAGGGGCCGGTTCCGTCGTTGAGCCTGAGTGCGACGCCGGCGGCGCCGATGTCGTCGTGCCAGTCGCCGACCGAAATCGCAAATCCGTATTTCGCGACCGTCTCGCCGGAACGTTCCAGCCCGTCGCGCATCTTTGGCCAGCGGCTGCCGTAATGTTCGCGCAAGACACGAGACAGTTCCGCCCGATCGTTCTCCTCGAGCGCCCAGAAATAGGCGCGGCCCATCGCGCTGGTTGCAATCGGCACGCGGGAGCCGACGTCAAGTTGAACGCCGACCGTCTCGCTGCCGCGGCTTTGCCCGAAATAGATCATGCTGTGACGGTCGCGGCCGCCGACGGCAACGGCTCCGCCGGTCGCGCGCATCATTTCCTCGCGGAACGGTTCGGACAAATGCCGAACGCCGAGATTGGACAACGCGGCGTAGCCGAGCGCCATCGCGGCCGGCGCAAGCTGATATTTCTCGAAGCGGGGAACCGGCGTCAAATAGCCGAGCTTGGTCAAGGTATAGGTCAGCCGCGAAACGGTCGGCTTCGGCAAATTGGTACGGGCCGCGATTTCCTGATTGCCAAGAAGTCCGTCGCTGGGCTGGAATGCGCGCAATACGTCTAGTCCGCGGGAAAGCGCGACGACGAAATTCCGATCGGTCGCGGTCTTCTTTCCTGTACGCTTCATCCCAGATCTGCTTCTTGCGCGGAGTCGTTGACAAGCCACGTGCTTCAAAATAACCCTGCCGTCAAGATGCGGAATTAAATTCCGCAGTGCGAAATTGAACAAAAGTTACCCCACCAAGGAGGGACACCGTGAGCGAAGTGGTCAAGCTTGAGCGTCATGACGAAGTCGGGATCGTCACGGTCGACAGCCCTCCGGTCAACGCGCTGAGCGCCGCGGTTCGCGGCGGAATTCTGGAGTGCATCAAGGCCGCAATCGCCGATCCCGCCATCAAGGGCATCGTGCTGACCTGCGCCGGCCGCACCTTCATTGCGGGCGCTGACATCACCGAATTCGGCAAGCCGCCGAAGCCGCCCGCCCTTAACGACGTGCTTTCCGAGATCGAGAATTCACCGAAGCCGGTCGTGGCCGCGATCCACGGCACCGCGCTCGGTGGCGGCCTCGAGGTCGCGCTCGCCTGTCATTTCCGCGTCGCGGTGAAGGAAGCCAAGCTCGGCCTGCCCGAGGTGAAGCTCGGCCTGCTGCCGGGCGCCGGCGGCACCCAGCGCCTGCCGCGCGCAGTCGGACCGGAGCTCGCGGTCAAGATGATCGTCGGCGGTGATCCGATCGGTGCGGCGGAAGCTCTGAAGAACGGCCTGATCGAGGAGATCGTCGAGGGCCCGGCCGCCGGAGGTGAAGCCTTCGTACGAAAGCTGCTGGCTGAAAAGCGTCCGCTGCGCCGTCTGCGTGACGACGACTCCAAGATCGCGGCGGCCAAGGTCGATCGCTCGATCTTCACCAACGCGGTCGCCGCCATGACCAAGAAGTCGCGCGGTCTGGAAGCTCCGTTCGCGGCGGCTGACGCCGTCGGCTACGCCATCGACCTGCCGTTCGACGAAGGCCTCAAGAAGGAGCGCGAAGGTTTCCTGAAGCTCGTCGCCAGCGATCAGTCCAAGGCGCAGCGCTATGCCTTCTTCGCCGAGCGCGAGGCCAGCAAGATCGCCGGCGTTCCTGAGGGGACCAAGCCACGGCCCGTGAACCGCGTCGCCATCCTCGGCGCCGGCACAATGGGCGGCGGCATCGCGATGTCCTTTGCCAATGCCGGCGTTCCCGTCACCCTGATCGAGACCGGCGAGGAGCAGCTCAAGCGCGGCATGGGCATCATGCAGAAGAACTGGGAAGCGACCGCTGCGCGTGGTGGCATCCCGGCGGATGCGCCCGCCAAGCGCATGGCGCTGATCAACGGCGTCGTCGGCATCGAGAACGTCGGTGATGCTGACCTGGTGATCGAGGCCGTGTTCGAGACCATGGCGGTCAAGAAAGAAGTGTTCGGCAAGCTCGACCAGTACGTCAAGCCGGGCGCTGTGCTCGCCTCCAACACCTCGTACCTGAACATCGACGAGATCGCGAAGTCGACCAAGCGTCCGCAGGACGTGCTCGGCATGCACTTCTTCTCGCCCGCCAACGTCATGAAATTGTGCGAGATCGTGCGCGCCGACAAGACCGCGCCGGATGCCCTTGTGACCGCGGTCTCGATCGCGCGCAAAATCGCAAAGGTGCCGGCCGTGGTCGGCGTCTGCGACGGCTTTGTCGGCAACCGCATGCTGGCCCAGCGCGGCAAGCAGTCCGAGAAGCTGCTGTTCGAAGGCGCGCTTCCGCAGCAGGTCGACGCCGTCGTGACGAAGTTCGGCATGCCAATGGGGCCGTTCGCGATGGGTGATCTCGCCGGCCTCGACATCGGCTGGCGCTCGCGCAAGGACCGCGGCATCAAGTCGGAGATCGCGGACGCGCTCTGCGAAGCCGGGCGCTTCGGCCAGAAGACCGGCAAGGGCTATTACAAATACGAAGCCGGCTCCCGTTCGGCGCTGCCCGATCCCGAAGTCGAGAAGCTGATCGATGAGACGCTGCTGCGCATGGGCCGCAAGAAGCGCATCGTCAGTGACGACGAGATCCTCGAGCGCATGATGTATCCGATGATCAACGAGGGCGCAAAGATCCTGGAGGAAGGTATCGCCGCGCGCCCGTCCGATATCGACGTGGTCTGGCTCTATGGCTATGGCTGGCCGATCTACCGCGGCGGCCCGATGTTCTGGGCCGACACCGTCGGCCTCAAGCACATCGCCGATCGTCTCTCCTTCTATGCCAAGGCGACCAACGATCCGAGCCTCGAGCCCGCGCCACTGCTGAAGAAGCTCGCGGCCGAAGGCAAGACCTTCGCCTCGCTCGCGGCGGGCTCGAAAGCGGCGTGATTGGATTGGGCTCGGTGACTGCGAACACCTTTGCCAGGGCAAGGCTCTCTCCGTTCCCTCCCCCCTTGTGGGGGAGGGTCAGGGAGGGGGGTAGCCCCGGGCGGCGTCCGAGTTCGTGGCACCCCCTTTCCCCAACCCTTCCCCACAAGGGGGAAGGGAGCCCGTCTGTCCGTGCCGGCCTCACGTTTGCAGAGTAAGAACCGTTAATGACCCATCCCGGCGAACAGTTTTATCCCGAGGGCGTGCGTTGGGACGACGCCATCGTCAAGGGCACGCTCCCTGACCTGCTGTCGAAAGCCGCCGCTGACTACGGTGCGCGCACCGCGCTCGAGTTTCGCGATCGTCCGATCAGCTACACCGAGCTCGCCGCGATGGCCGAGCGCGCAGCCGCCGCCTTCCTGCGCGCCGGCTATGGCAAGAACAGTTCGGTCGCGCTGTTCCTCGGCAATACGCCGGACCATCCCGTCAATTTCTTCGGCGCGCTGAAAGCCGGCGCCCGGGTCGCGCATCTCTCACCGCTCGACGGCGAGATCGCGCTGACGCACAAGGTCACCGATTCCCGTTCGCGCCTGCTCGTCACGTCCAACCTCGCGGCGCTGCTGCCGACCGCGCTGAAATTCCTGGAGAAGGGCCTGATCGACCGCCTGGTGGTCTGCGAGGACAATAATTGGGGTAAGGTCGGCACGCCGCAGGCTGCGATCCCCAGCGATCCCCGCATCGTCACCTTCAAGGCCTTTGTCGAGGGCGCCACCGCGCCGGCAGAGTGGCCGCAAGTGAGCGCCGACGACGTCGCGCTGCTGCAATATACCGGTGGCACCACCGGCTTGCCCAAAGGCGCGATGCTGACCCACGGCAATCTCACCTCGGCCGTGTCGATCTACGACGTCTGGGGCAAGCCGTCGCGCGCGACGCGTGGCGACGTCGTCGAGCGCGTGATCTGCGTGCTGCCGCTGTTCCACATCTATGCGCTCACAGTCGTGCTGCTGTCCTCGCTCAGGCGCGGCAATCTGATCTCGCTGCATCAGCGTTTTGACGTCGAAGCGGTGATGCGCGACATCGAAATCAGGCGCGCCACTTATTTCCCCGGCGTGCCGACGATGTGGATCGCGATCGCGGCCCTTCCCGATCTCGACAAGCGCGACTTCTCCTCGCTGGCCACCATCGGCTCCGGCGGCGCGCCGCTGCCGGTGGAGGTCGCAAATTTCTTTGAACGCAAGGTCGGCAAGAAGCTCCGCAGCGGCTGGGGCATGACCGAGACCTGCTCGCCCGGCACCGGCCATCCGCCTACAGGTCCCGATAAGCCCGGCTCGATCGGCCTGATGCTGCCCGGCATCGAGCTCGACGTCGTTTCCCTGGGCGATCCCACGAAGGTGCTGCCGCCGGGCGAAGTCGGCGAGATTCGCATCAAGGGCCCGAACGTCACCAAAGGCTACTGGAATAAGCCCGAAGGATCCGCGGAGGCCTTCGTCGACGGTCGCTTCCTCACCGGCGACATCGGCTATGTCGATACCGACGGCTATTTCTTCCTGGTTGACCGCAAGAAGGACATGATCATCTCCGGCGGCTTCAACGTTTATCCGCAAATGATCGAGCAGGCGATCTACACCATGTCAGGCGTCCACGAGGTGATCGTGCTCGGCATTCCCGACTCGTATCGCGGCGAGGCCGCAAAGGCCTTCATCAAGCTCAGGCCCGGCGCAAAGCCGTTCTCGCTCGACGAGCTGCGCGCGCAGCTCGCCGGCAAGCTCGGCAGGCACGAATTGCCAGCGGAGGTCGAATTCGTCGACGATCTGCCGCGCACGCCGGTCGGAAAGCTGTCGCGCCATGAGTTGCGCCAGCAGCAGAAACCATCACAATCCGCCCAACTTGCCACCCGACTTGCATCAGGAGATCGCTCTTGACCGACGCCGTCATCGTTTCCACCGCCCGCACCCCGATCGGCAAGGCATATCGCGGCGCGCTCAACGCTACCGAGGGCGCGACCCTGCTTGGCCACGCCATCGGCGCGGCCGTCGCGCGCGCCAAGGTCGACCCCAAGGAGATCGAGGACGTTGTGATGGGCGCAGCGCTCCAGCAAGGCGCGACCGGCGGTAACATCGCGCGCAAGGCGCTGCTCCGTGCCGGTCTCCCCGTCACGGTCGCCGGCACCACCATCGACCGGCAATGCGCCTCGGGACTGCAGGCGATCGCGCTCGCCGCACGTTCGGTGATTTTTGACGGTGTGGAGATCGCGGTCGGCGGCGGCGGCGAGTCCATCTCGCTGGTGCAGAACGACAAGATGAACGGCTTCCATGCGCAAGACCCGGCGCTGCTCGAGATCAAGGGCGAGGTCTACATGCCCATGATCGACACCGCCGAAATCGTGGCCAAGCGCTACGGCATCTCGCGCGAGAAGCAGGACGAATATTCGCTGGAGAGCCAGCGCCGAACGGCCGCGGCCCAGCAAGGCGGCAAGTTCAAGGATGAGCTCGCGCCGATCACCACAAGGATGGCGGTGACCGACAAGGCGACCGGTGCAGTCTCGTTCAAGGACGTCACGCTCTCGCAGGACGAGGGCCCGCGCCCCGAGACCACCGCAGAAGGCCTCGCCGGCCTCAAGGCCGTGCGCGGTGAAGGCTTTTCGGTCACCGCCGGCAATGCCAGCCAGCTCTCTGACGGCGCCAGCGCGAGCGTGATCATGAGCGACAAGGAAGCGGCGAAGCGCGGGCTGAACCCGCTCGGCATCTTCCGCGGCTTCGTCTCCGCCGGCTGCGAGCCGGACGAGATGGGCATCGGCCCCGTGTTCGCGGTGCCGCGCCTGCTCAAGCGTCATGGCCTCACCGTCGACGACATCGGCCTGTGGGAGCTGAACGAAGCCTTCGCGGTGCAGGTGCTGTATTGCCGCGACAAGCTCGGCATCGACCCCGACAAGATCAACGTCGACGGCGGCGCGATCGCGGTGGGGCATCCCTACGGCATGTCGGGCGCGCGCCTCACCGGCCACGCTCTGATCGAAGGCCGCCGCCGCAAGGCGAAATATGCGGTCGTCACCATGTGCGTCGGCGGCGGCATGGGCGCGGCGGGGCTTTTTGAGGTGTTGCAGTAGTTCTGGTCCAGTAGCCGTCGTCCCGGCGAAAGCCGGGACCCATACTCCGCAGCAGGAGTTTGGCGCACGAACAACAATGGCCTTCGCAGGACAACGAAGGCCGGTGGTTATGGGTCCCGGCCTTCGCCGGGACGACACATTCACAGGAGGATCCGATGGATCTCGCATTCACGAAAGAAGAGCAGGCGTTTCGCGAGGAAGTGCGGTCATTCTTCCGCGACAACGTGCCGCCGGATACGCGGCGCAAGCTGGTCGAGGGCCGCCACCTCTCGAAGGACGAGATGGTGACGTGGTGGCGCATCCTCAACAAGAAGGGCTGGGGCGTCAGCCACTGGCCCAAGCAATATGGCGGCACCGGCTGGACCTCCGTGCAGCACTACATCTTCAACGAAGAGCTGCAGTCCTATCCGGCGCCGCAGCCGCTCGCCTTCGGCGTCAGCATGGTCGGTCCCGTGATCTACACCTTCGGCAATGAAGAGCAGAAGAAGCAGTATCTGCCCCGCATCGCCAATGTCGACGATTGGTGGTGCCAGGGCTTCTCCGAGCCCGGCTCCGGCTCCGACCTCGCCTCGCTGAAGACCAAGGCCGAGCGCAAGGGCGACAAGTGGATCATCAATGGCCAGAAGACCTGGACCACGCTCGCCCAGCACGCCGACATGATCTTCTGCCTGTGCCGCACCGACCCGTCCGCCAAGAAGCAGATGGGCATCTCCTTCATCGTGTTCTCGATGAAGTCGAAGGGCGTCACCGTGCGCCCGATCCAGACCATCGACGGCGGCGCTGAGGTCAACGAGGTGTTCTTCGACGACGTCGAAGTGCCCTACGAGAACCTGATCGGCGAGGAGAACAAGGGCTGGGATTACGCGAAATTCCTGCTCGGCAATGAGCGCACCGGCATCGCGCGGGTCGGCGTCTCCAAGGAGCGGCTCCGCCGCATCCGCGATCTCGCCGGTAAGGTCGAATCCGGCGGCAAGCCGATCATCCAGGACGCGGCCTTCCGCGACAAGCTCGCGGCCTGCGAGATCGAACTCAAGGCGCTCGAGCTGACGCAGCTCCGCGTCGTCGCCGACGAAGGCAAGCACGGCAAGGGCAAGCCCAATCCGGCTTCCTCGGTGCTGAAGATCAAGGGCTCCGAGATCCAGCAGACCACCACCGAACTGCTGATGGAAGTGATCGGCCCGTTCGCCGCGCCCTACGACGTGCACGGCGACGACGGCTCGAACGAAGCCATGGACTGGACCGCCCAGATCGCGCCGAGCTACTTCAACAACCGCAAGGTCTCGATCTACGGCGGCTCCAACGAAATACAGCGCAACATCATCGCCAAGGCGGTGCTGGGGCTGTGATCGTACACTATTAACGCGCACTCACCGTCATGGCCGGGCTTGACCCGGCCATCTACGCCTAGCGCCACGAAAGAACGTGGATGCCCGGCACAAGACTGGGCATGACGACATCGATACCGGAGAGCAAAGAATATGGATTTTGATCTGAACGAGGAGCAGCGGCTTCTCAAGGAAAGCATCGACGGCCTCTTGACCGATTCCTACGATTTCGAGAGCCGCAAGAAGTACATGAAGGAGAAGGGCGGCTGGAGCCGGACCGTCTGGGGCAAGCTCGCCGAGCAGGGCCTGCTCGGTCTGCCCTTCGCGGAGGCCGATGGCGGCTTCGGCGGCGGCGGCGTCGAGACCATGATTGTGATGGAAGCGCTCGGCAAGGCGCTGGTGCTCGAGCCTTATCTCGCAACCGTCGTGATCGGCGGCGGCTTCCTGCGCCATGCGGGCAGCGATGCGCAAAAGGCCGCGCATGTGCCCGGCATCGTCGACGGCAGCAAGACGCTCGCCTTTGCCCAGCTCGAGAAGAACTCGCGCTACGATCTCTTCGACGTCTCCACGACGGCGAAGAAGAAGGGCGAGGGTTGGGTCATCGACGGCGAGAAGTTCGTCGTGCTCAACGGCGAGAACGCAGATACTCTGATCGTGACCGCGCGCACCAGGGGCGAGCGCCGCGACAAGAGCGGCATCGGCGTGTTCCTGGTGCCGGCCAACGCCAAGGGCGTCGCCAGGAAATCGTACCCGACCCAGGACGGTCTGCACGCCGCCGACATCACCTTCACCGGCGTCGAGATCGGTGCCGATGCCGTGCTCGGCAATCCCGACGATTCGCTCGCGCTGATCGAGCGTGTGGTCGACGAAGCCCGCATCGCGCTCTGCGCCGAAGCGGTCGGCCTGATGGACGAGTCTCTGAAGACAACAGTCGAGTACATCAAGACGCGCAAGCAGTTCGGTGTCGCGATCGGTTCGTTCCAGAGCCTCCAGCACCGCGCCTCCGACATGTTCGTCGCCGCCGAGCAGGCGCGATCGATGTCGATGTTCGCGACCATGGCTGCTGATTTCGAGGACGCCAAGGAGCGCAGCAACGCCGTCGCCGCGGCCAAGGTGCAGATCGGCAAGTCGCTGAAGTTCGTCGGACAGCAGGCGATCCAGCTCCACGGCGGCATCGGCATGACCATGGAGGCGAAGATCGGCCACTACTTCAAGCGCCTGACCATGATCGAGAACTCGTTCGGCGACACCGACTACCACCAGCGCCGCGTGGCGGACGGTGGCGGGCTGATCTAGTCGCCACCACCGTCATTGCGAGCGAAGCGAAGCAATCCAGACGATCTCCTCGGCGGCATCTCTGGATTGCTTCGTCGCTTCGCTCCTCGCAATGACGGAGGTCGTTGAACCAGCGAGGCAACAATAATGAAAAACACCCCGTTCGATCTCACCGGCAAGGTCGCCGTGGTCACCGGCTCCAGCCGCGGCATCGGCCGCTCCTCTGCCGAACTGCTCGCAAAGCTCGGCGCCAAAGTGGTGGTCTCCTCGCGCAAGGCGGATGCCTGCCAGGAGGTCGCCGACGGCATCAAGGCGGCCGGTGGTGACGCCACCGTCATCCCCTGCAACATCGCGCGCAAGCAAGAGGTCGAGGCGCTGATCGCGGGTGCGACCAAGCACTACGGCAAGATCGACATCCTCGTCTGCAATGCCGCGGTCAACCCGTATTACGGCCCGCTGCTCGACATCACCGACGAGGCCTTCGACAAGATCATGGGCAGCAACGTCAAGAGCAACATCTGGCTCTCCGCGCTGGCGATACCGCAGATGGCCGAGCGTGGCAACGGCTCCGTCGTCATCATCTCCTCGATCGGGGGCTTGCGCGGTTCGACCGTGATCGGCGCCTACGGCATCTCCAAGGCCGCCGACTTCGCGCTGTGTCGTTCGCTCGCCGGCGAATGGGGCCCGAAAGGCGTCCGCGTCAACTGCATCGCGCCCGGCCTGATCAAGACCGACTTCGCCCGCGCGCTGTGGGAAGACGAAGCGAATCTGAAACGCCGCACCGCCACCACACCTCTTCGCCGCATCGGCGAACCCGACGAAATCGCGGGCGCAGTCGCCTACCTCGCCTCCGACGCGTCGAGCTTCATGACCGGACAGACCATCGTCATCGACGGCGGCGTGACCACGGCGGCGGCGTAGGTCTCTCAGCTCGTCGTCCCGGCGAAGGCCGGGACCTATAACCACAGGGAGTGGTTTGACGAAGTCTGGTCGTGCCGGATCGGCATCGTGCGCAATCAATGGATCACGCGGTATGGGTCCCGGCCTTCGCTGGGACGACAGCTGAGCCCTTCTTGACCTTCCCGCCCTAATCCGCTCCCTTTGGCGCGACACAATGATCCCTCCCGGGACAACGCCAAGAAAACGACCAGCAAACCCCAAGGGTGCTTCCATGTCTTTCGTCCTTGCCATCGACCAGGGAACCACCTCCTCGCGCGCGATCGTGTTTCGCGGCGACATTTCCATTGCGGCGAAGGCGCAGGCCGAGTTTCCGCAGCATTTCCCCGCCTCGGGCTGGGTCGAGCACGAGCCCGAGGACATCTGGACCTCGACCGTGACGGTCTGCCGCGACGCGATCGCGCAGGCCGGCATCAGCGCAAAGGACATCGCCGCGATCGGGATCACCAACCAGCGCGAGACCACCGTGGTGTGGGACCGCGCCACCGGGCAGGCCGTGCACCGCGCCATCGTCTGGCAGGACCGCCGCACCGCCGACATCTGCGCGAGACTGAAAGCCGACGGCCGCGAGCCCGTGATCTCGCAAAAGACCGGCCTGATCATTGATCCCTATTTCTCCGGCACCAAGGTCGCCTGGATTCTCGACCACGTCCCCGGCGCGCGGGCGCGCGCCGCGCGCGGCGAATTGATGTTCGGCACCGTCGATTGCTATCTGCTGTGGCGCCTCACCGGCGGCAAGGTGCATGCCACCGATGCCACCAACGCCTCGCGCACGCTGCTGTTCAACATCCACACCGGCGAGTGGGACGACGAGCTGCTCGAGATCATCGGCGTGCCGCGCTCAATGCTGCCCGAGGTGAAGGATTCCTCCGCCCGTTTCGGCGAGAGCACGCCGGACCTGTTCGGCGGCGCGATTGCGATCTCCGGCATTGCCGGCGACCAGCAGGCCGCCACCATCGGCCAGGCCTGCTTCCGTCCGGGCATGATGAAGTCGACCTACGGCACCGGCTGCTTCGCCCTGCTCAACACCGGCACCACGCCCGTGGCCTCGAAGAACAAGCTGCTCACCACCATCGCCTACCAGCTCGGTGGCAAACGCACCTACGCGCTCGAAGGCTCGATCTTCGTCGCGGGCTCGGCGGTGCAATGGCTGCGCGACGGCCTCGGCATCATCAAGCACGCCGCCGAGACCGGACCGCTCGCCGATCAGTCGGACTCCATGCAGAGCGTCTATCTGGTGCCGGCCTTCGTTGGCATGGGCGCGCCGTACTGGAATCCGCGCGTCCGCGGCGCCCTGTTCGGCCTCACCCGCAACACCGGCCCGGCCGAGCTCGCCCACGCCGCGCTCGAAAGTGTCTGCTACCAGACGTTCGACCTTTGGGCCGCAATGCGCGCGGACTGGCCGAGCTCGGAAACCGCAAGCGTCGTGCTCCGCGTCGACGGCGGCATGACCGCGTCCGACTGGACCATGCAGCGCCTCGCCGACCTGCTCGATGCGCCGGTCGATCGCCCGGTGATCCAGGAGACGACGGCGCTGGGCGCCGCCTATCTCGCGGGCCTCCAGGCCGGCGTCTATCCCGAGCCGACCAAATTCGCCGACAACTGGCGCCTCGAGCACCGCTTCAAGCCGAACATGAGCCAGGCGACAAGGGAGCGGAAGCTGGCGGGCTGGGCGAGGGCGGTGAAGGGCGTGCTCGCGAGCGACGAGGGCGACGGGTAGGAGGATCTCGTAGCCTGGATGGAGCGCAGCGAAATCCGGGGTTCTCCATGGCACGATTCCCGGATTACGCTGCGCTCCATCCAGGCTACAAGAAACAGCAACAAAGGGAGCACCAACAATGAACACGGATTTCAACCGGGTCATCCAGAAGCTTTATGGCGCAGCGATCTGCGCCGCGCTGCTCACCTCGACCGCCATTGCGCGTGAGAAGCCGGACCCGCTCGGAAGCGCGCGGCAGGTCAAGACCGACGTCGCCGGTCTCAACGCTCCCGCGCAGATCCTGGTCGATGTCTGGGGCATCCCCCACATCTATGCCGGCAATGAGCATGACCTGTTTTTCTTGCAGGGCTTCAACGCCGCGCGCGACCGGCTCTGGCAGATCGATCTCTGGCGCAAGCGCGGGCTCGGTCTGCTGGCAAAGGATTTCGGCGCGGCCTATGCCGAACAGGACAAGGCGCTGCGGCTCTTTCTTTATCGCGGTGATATGAATGCGGAATGGGCGGCCTACGGCCCGAAGGGGAAGACCTATGCGGAGGCATTCGTCGCCGGGGTCAACGCCTATGTCGCCGATGTGCGCGCGGGCAAGCGCCCGCTGCCGATCGAGTTCAGGATCGCCGGCACCAGGCCGGATCCATGGACGGCGGACGACATCGTCCGCATCCGCAGCCACGGCTTAACGCGCAATGTCGCCTCCGAGGTCAAGCGCTCGTTGGTCGCCTGTGCGGCTGGCCTCGATGCCGATCGCTTTCGCGTCAAGCTCGAGCCGGCGTGGACGACGAAAGTTCCGGATGGTCTCGATCCCTGCAGCGTGCCGAAGGCCGTGCTGGCGCCTTACGATCTGGCGACGCGCCCGGTCGCCTTTGCCGCGCCGAAAGATCGCCAGGCCGCGCTTGCGCACGATCCGGACAAGTACCTCACCGAGGCCGACCAGCAACGCGACACCATCGGCTCCAACAATTGGGTGATCGCGGCGTCGCGGACCGCGACGGGACGGCCGATCCTCGCCAACGATCCGCATCGCGAGCACAGCGTGCCGTCGCTGCGCTATATCGTCGGCCTCAATGCGCCCGGCCTCTCCGTGATCGGTGCGGGCGAGCCGGCGCTGCCCGGCATCTCGATCGGTCACAACGGCACCATCGCCTTCGGTCTCACCATCTTCAACGTCGACCAGGAAGACCTCTACGTCTACGAGCTCAATCCGCAGAATCCCAACCAGTACCGCTATGGCAGCGGCTGGGAGGACATGCGCATCGTGCACGAGAAGGAGCAGGTGAAAGGCGAAGGCGATCGCGATCTCGAGCTGAAATTCACCCGGCATGGTCCGGTGATCTATGTCGACGACGCCAACAAGCGCGCCTTCGCCGTCCGCTCGATCTGGTTCGAGCCCGGCACCTCGGCCTATTTCGGCTCCTCCGACTACATGACCGCGAAGGATTGGAACGGTTTCCTCGGCGCCATGCGGCGCTGGGGCGCGCCATCGGAGAACCAGGTCTATGCGGACACCAAGGGCAATATTGGCTGGGTTGCCGCCGGCAAGACGCCGCGGCGCGCCAATTATGATGGCCTGATGCCGGTGCCGGGCGACGGCCGCTACGAATGGCAGGGGTTTCTCTCGCTCGACGAACTGCCCAAGGCCTATCAGCCCAAGCAGGGCTTTCTCGCCACCGCCAACCAGATGAACCTGCCGGCGGATTATCCCGTCAGCGAGCGCAAGGTCGGTTTCGAATGGGCGGACAGTGCGCGCTGGCAGCGCATCACCGAGGTGCTGCAGGCCAACAGCAAGGTGACGCTGGCCGACGCCATGGATCTGCAGAACGACGACACCACGATGCTGGGGCGGCGGCTGGTCAAGCTGTTGCAGCCGCTCACCTCGGACGATGCTAACGTGAAAAAGGGCCTCGAACTGCTCAAACCGTGGGATGCGCGTGATGCCGCCGACAGCGCCGCTGCCGCATTGTTCGAGGTCTGGATCGCCAATCATCTTGGACCGGTACTGTTGAAGACCACGGCGCCCAAGGCCGCCGACCTGATCGCGCCCGAGGCGTCCAGCATTTCGGCGTTTGTCGCGTTCCTGGAATCTCCAGACGCGTCGTTTGGCTCCGATCCCGCCGCCGCCCGCGACCAGATCCTGCGCGACAGCCTTGGCGCCGCGGTGGCCGATGTGGCGGCCAAGCTCGGGGCCGATTCCTCAACCTGGCGCTGGGGCCGCCTGCACGTCGCGAAATTCGACCACGCGCTGATGCCGCTTGCCGACAAGGCGACGGCCGCTCAGCTCTCGGTCGGTCCGCTGGCCTACGGCGGCGCCGCCAACGTGCCGCGCGCGGCCACCTATCGCCGCACCGATTATCAGCTGTTCGCCGGCGCGTCGTTCCGCATGGTGCTCGACGTCGGCAATTGGGATGCGAGCCGCACCATCAACACGCCGGGCCAGTCGGGCGATCCCTTTAGCGGCCATTATCGCGACCTCGCGCCGCTGTGGGCGACGGGCCAGTATGTGCCGCTGCTCTATAGCCGCGCTGCGGTGGAGGCGGCGACGGCGGAAGCGATCACGCTGACCCCGCGGTGAATGAGGCGTATCCACAAACTCCGCCGTCGTCCTGGCGAAAGCCAGGACCCATAACCACCGAGCTAAGTTGTCTTGGACCTCTGGTCGCCCTAGCCTGCCGCAACAGCGACCAGCTGTGGTAATGGGTCCTGGCTTTCGCCAGGACGACCCGGAATGTGTGGCCGGCGTTCAGCTTCAAAGGGACGCATCCCATGGTCCTCCCCGACGGCTATTCCGACATTCCCGCCGGCAAGCTCGCTGCCGTCGTCACGCATCTCGAGATGACCGCGCGTCCGCCGCTGCGTGGCGATCCCCTTGGCGCATGGACCCTGCGCAAGTTCGATACCCCCGCGGTTCATTGGTATCGCGATCTCCATCGCCGCGTCGGCGAGGAGTGGTTGTGGTTTTCGCGGGCGCGCATGAACGACGCCGAGCTCGCCGCAATCATCCATGCACCGGGCGTCGAGGTCTATGCGCTTGTCGTGGACGGCAACGATGAAGGCCTGCTGGAGCTGGACTTTCGCGAGGCCCGCCAGTGCGAGCTCGTGTATTTCGGCGTCACCGCAAAACTGATCGGCAGTGGTGCCGCCCGCTTTATGATGAACCGCGCGCTTGAGCTCGCGTGGTCACGCGACCTGTCCCGCGTTTGGGTGCACACCTGCACCTTCGACCATCCGTCCGCCGTTTCGTTCTACCAGCGGTCAGGATTTCGCCCGTTCCGCCGCCAGGTCGAGATCGCCGACGACCCGCGCCTCGATGGAACGGTGCCGCGGACGGCGGCGAGGTATGTGCCGATCATCGAATAGTGCGCAGCTGTCTCCCCACCGTCGTTGCGAGGAGCCCTTGCGACGTAGCAATCCAGCCTCAGAAGCGTAGCGGATGGAGCGCAGCGCAATCCGGGGCGGTATCCCCGCATTCGGCTGCGCTCCATGGGGGGCTACATGATCAAAACACCTCCTGCTTCACCCGTGCCAGCGAAAACCCCCGCTGCATCGCGTTGAAGCACGTCAGCCCCGTCGGCTCCGACCGACACGTGAACCCAGCGCGCTGCCACACCTCGCCATAGGCGAGCATGGGCAGTGACGGGTCAATGATGGTGTCTCCGGCGCAGATGCGGCCTGCGGCTCCTTTCGCGCTCATCTCGAAGGCGTTGCCCCATTCCAGCTCGCAATCCGCCGGACGGCGCGGCCGCGTCTCCAGGTTCATGATGTCGCAGCGGAGCACGCTTTGTCCGTTGTCGGTGAAAAACTGGCAGGCGATGTTTTTCGACGGCGTCTGGAAGCCGATCGGGCGGTCCTGCGCGCGGGCGCCGTGGCCGGCCAGGGCAAGCAGGATCGACGTCAGCAGGATCGACGTCAAAATGAGTCCGCGATACCCGATCATGCGAAGCTCGCTAGCCGTTGAAATTGACTGCCGTGGTGTTGGCGCCGCAAACCAGGACCGCAACCCGCTCGCCGGGTGAGGGACGATAGCGGCCGGAGAGCAAGGCGGCAAAGGCGGCCGCGCCACCAGGCTCGGCCACCAGGCGCAGGCTCGACCACAAGGCCGCCTGCGCCTGCCTGATCGCGTCGTCGGCGACGAGGACGACTCGCTCGACATGGGCCCGCGCAATCGGAAACATCAATTGTCCGACACGTCGCGGGGCGAGACTGTCGGCGGCGATGCCGCCCGCGGGCGCATCGATCGGCGCGCCTGCCGCGAAGGCGGCGTGAAGCGTTGGCGATTGCTCCGGCTCGACCGCGACGATGCGCGTCCTGCCGGCACTCCAGGCCGCCATACCACCAATCAGGCCGCCGCCGCCGACTGCAACCAGCACCGTGTCGATGCCCGGTGCATCCTGCTCCAGCTCCATGCCGACGCTGCCCTGACCGAGCAAGGTCTCGAGCTGGTCGTAAGCATGCACGGCCATGGCGCCGGTCTGCGCGACATGGGTTTCGCTCGCGGCGAGCGCGTCGGCATAGCGGCTGCCCGCGACCACGAGCTGCGCGCCATATCCTCTGATCCGCTCGGCCTTGGCCGGCGAGGTGATGTCGGGCACGAAAATCGTGGCGGGAACGCCGAGCCGCTGCGCCGCATAAGCCACCGCCGCGCCGTGATTGCCGCCCGATGCGGCGACGACACCGGCCTCCGGCAGCCGGCGCAACAGCAAATTGGCAAAGGCACCCCGCGCCTTGAACGATCCGGAATGCTGCAACAGCTCGAGCTTGAAAATGACGGGCGAAGCCGGCAGGCCAAAATCGGTGAGATCGGCCTCAACGAGCGGCGTGCGCCGTATGTGCGGACGGATGACGGCCTCGGTCGCCGCGATCCGCTCCCGATTGATGTCCATTGTTGCTGTCATGATGCCGTCCTTGATAGCGCATCCGGCAGACGCTGTCGCGGCGCCGTTGCATCCGGCGCAATGCTCCACTTCCATGATTTTGCTTGCGCTACTGCGGCCTTGCCATGGAAACTGATCGGCCCTGCCTCGTCTAAAAGCCAGAGAAGAGCGCAAAACCATGTTCCTGATCGGCCAATACGATTCCCCCTTTGTCCGCCGCGTCGCGATTGCGCTGCGGCTGTACGGCCTCGCCTTCGAGCACAGGCCGTGGTCGACCTTCGGCGACGCCGACAAGATCGCGCCCTATAATCCGCTGCGCCGCGTGCCGACGCTGGTGCTCGACGACGGCGAGGCGCTGATCGAGAGCACGGTCATCCTCGATTATCTCGACGAATTGGTAGGGCCGGAGAAGGCGATGCTGCCGCGCTCCGGCGCCGAGCGCCGGCATCATTTGCGCATCTGCGCGCTCGCCTCCGGTCTCGGCGACAAGGCGGTCAGCCTGCTCTACGAGCGCGTGTTGCGGAAGGAGCAGCTTGCGCTGTGGGTGCAGCGTTGCGAAGCGCAGATCGCGGACGTGCTGAAAGCGCTGGAGGCCGAGCGCGCCAAGGTGACCACGCCGTATTGGCAGGGCGAAAGCATCGGCCATGCCGACGTTGTGGTCGCCTGCGTCGTCCGCTTCACCCGCGAGGCGCACCCGCAATTGTTCGACGTCGCGCGCTATCGGGCGCTGTCGGCTCACGCCGACGCTTGCGAAGCGTTGGCGCCGTTCCGGGAGATCGTGCAGCCACTGTCACCGCCGAAGGGGTGAATCCGCTTGCGTGCGGGCGGCGGCGCCGACCGAATAGAAAGCTCGCGCCCCAAGCTCGTCATTGCGAGGAGCGAAGCGACGAAGCAATCCAGTCTGTCGCCGGCCGAAAGAGTCTGGATTGCTTCGCTTCGCTCGCAATGACGGAGAGTGTGGCGCCGCCTTTACGCTCGATCGACAGACGACGCGTCGCGGCGCCGCTATGCGAACCCGACCTTGATCAGGATTGTCAGGAAGAGGCCGCCGACAACCGCGCAGACCGCGGCGCCGATCAGCGGACCCAGCGCGCCTTTCCGGCTTGCGGGCTCCAGCACGGCCTGCCCCGGCTGGTCCGGATCGTAATAGACCTGGACGCTCTTCCCGGGCCTGTATTTCGCAGCGCCCTCTGCGGCGACCTCGCGCAACCCGGAGATCATGGTGCCGTTCCAATCGACTTCGGTGCCGATGAAGTCGCGCTTGCCGACCCTGTAGGCGTAGCGCAGGTCGACCTGATAGCGGTGGACGAGCTTTGAAGTCGTCGGTCGATTGTCGTGCTCGGTCTTCTCCTCGACGATTTCCTCGATCACGTCGCAATGGGTGACCCTGCCGGCAGCGGTCGGCCAGCGCAGGCTGGCGCTCGCCAGCCGGCGCGTCCGGACATAATCGGCGGCGAGGAACACCCCGCCCACGAGCACGATGATCGGCACCGCGAACGCGAACAGCGGCACGCCCTTGTCGGCGTAGAGCACGTGGCCTGCGAACGAATGCGCGGTCAGCGTGGCGGCGATGATGCCGAACACCATCGTGAACGCCACCAGTGCCGCGACGTTCTGCGCGGCGGCGGGCTCCAGCAGCGCCTCGGTCGGTTGCTTCGGATCGACGTGGACGTCGACATGGGCGCCGACCGGATAACGTCCGGTCAGTTTTGCGGCCAGGACCCTCGTCGTGATGACGGTGCCGCCGACAAAGACCTTGTCGCCTTCCAGCTCCTGGCCGCCGGCCTGATAGCGGTAGCGGATGATGGGCTTGGCGTCGTTCCGATCGTCCGAGGTGTGTGCCGTTGGCTGGTCGACCCGGGAGACCGTGATGATGCCCTCCACCTTGTCCCAGCTCCGCGCCGCGACCATCCGGCCTCGCATGCGGATCAGGTTGAACAGCGTCAATCCAAACAGCAGCACCGCGATGCCGGCGGCAATCTGGGTCCACATCAATTGTTGGGCGTTCAGCATCCGATTCCCCTGCGCTTCGGCGGCGACCGCCATTGGTCGCGGCGAACGCGCTTTGCGTTCACGTCAGGGGTGCGGCGCCGATCCTATCTCCTCGTGCAGGGCTTGATCTCGCCCGAAGCAGAGTGCATCACGATCGGATTTGGCGACAGTCTGATGCCGAAAAACAATTGAGAGCCGGAGACCTTGTCGTTCGCCCCCTCATGGACGTCAAGATCGAGCTTCGTCGCGATCTCGGATGTCAGTTTGGCCCGCTCCTCCATCGAAATAGTGTTGTGATATTTGATCTCGTAGACGACGTCGGCCTCCAGCACGGACCGCGTCTGGCACACGACGCCGCCGCTCGAAACGTTCTGGGTGACCGCGTCTTCACACTCGGCTTTCAGCAAGGCGTTGCGGGCCGAGATCAGCGACTCGTCGGATATCAGCAGAATGTTGGCGTTCTCGAGCTTGAGGTTGACGGTCTCGACCTGCTGCATTCCGGCGACGGCCGACAGCTTGTCCCTGACCTGGGCCGACACGTCGAGCTTTTTCTCGAGCGACTGCTTCAGGTCGCGGTCGACGGTCCGCGATTTTTGAATCTTGCCGGTGAGCAGCGTCGGATCGACCTCGCAAGTCGGATGCAGCTCCACCCGGCCATTGCTCAGATACTCGATCGTGTTGATCGTGCCGGGGCCGCCGAACGTGCTTGGCGGCACCACCTCGAAATATCCGGTCTCGGAGAGGATGGCCGTGATGGTCTGCTTCTTGCGCGGGAATCCCGCGTAGACCGAGACCATCACGAGGGCTATCGCGACAAAAACTCCGCTACCAAGCCAAAGCCATTTGCGGCTTGTTACTTTCCCGGGCAGCACAACTGATTTTTCTCGCCGCATGGCACATAGCCTTTCGGACAGTCCGCCGCGGCAATCGTGGGTAGCACGACGAGAGCGATCGCGGCGACGAACGGTGCAATGAACTGCTTCATATGTTCGATCCCAAGCAAATCGTCGGTTAAAGGTAGTAGGCCGAGACAGTAGCGAACCAAGGTTGAGCGGACAAGTGAACGAGTTCACAAGCGGCCGATTCTTGCGAGGGCGCATCCGCAGCTGTTCGATGTGCTGCGTCGTTCCGGTACAGGCTGAGCATTTGCTTCACCGATATTGTTCTGGGAAAGCCAGGACCCATCACCCCAGTTGGTCATTTGGCGAAGATTCGTCGTTCGGTAGTGCCCGCGATCGTCACCGATGGGTCACTCGGCATGAGTCCTGGCTTCCGCCATGACGACACCGAACGTTCGACACCGAACGTGTGGCGCGCGCTCATGATCGCGGCGGACGAGGCAGCGAGTATCAAATGGGCGCGGTCGGCGATCATGCATTCATACAGGTGTTTTGCCCGACGCCGCAAGCCATTTCGGGAAGGGCGAAATTTGTCGAGCTTTTTCAACCCCATGCCTACTGTGCATGGGGTTGATTTCTCGTTTTTTGTTTGGAGGGCGCCTAGCCCGCGCCCGCGCGCTTCTTCTGCCAGACCAGGTGCACCGCGCAGGTGCAGCCCGGCGGATGCGAGGCAAGCTCCTTCGACGTTTCGTCGTTGGCCGGTGTTGCCGCGAATGCCGCCTTGTCGGCCGTGCCCTCTCGCGCCGGGATGTAGTTCAGGATCGGCGCGAGCCAGCGCTCGGTCTCGGCGACGCTCATGCCCTTGCGCGCAGCATAATCCTCGACCTGATCGCGCTCGATCTTGCCGACGCCGAAATAGTAGCTCTCGGGATTGGCGAGATAGAGCCCCGACACGGAGGAGCCCGGCCACATCGCAAAGCTCTCGGTCAGCTTCACGCCGGCGGTGTTTTCGGCGTCGAGCAGCTCGAACAGCGTGGCCTTCTCGGTGTGATCGGGCTGCGCGGGATAGCCGGGAGCGGGACGGATGCCCTGGTACTTTTCGAGGATCAACTCGTCAGTCGAGAGCGTCTCGTCCGGCGCATAGGCCCAGAACTCGCGGCGGACGCGGGCATGCATGCGCTCCGCGAAGGCTTCGGCGAGGCGATCGGCCAGCGCCTTGCACAGGATCGACGAGTAGTCGTCATTGGCCATCTTGAAGCGGTCGGCGACCACATCCTCGCCGATGCCGGCGGTGACGACGAAGCCGCCGACATAATCGGGCACGCCGGTGATGGCGGGCGCGACGAAGTCGGACAGCGCCGCGTTGAAACGGCCCTCGCGCTTCTCGAGCTGCTGGCGCAGCGTGTGCAGCGTCGCGATCGTCCTGGTTCGGCTCTCGTCGGCATAGAGCACGATGTCGTCGCCCTGCGCATTGGCCGGCCAGAAGCCGACGGTGGCGCGCGCGCGGAACCATTTCTCCTTGACGATCAGGTCGAGCATCTTGCGCGCATCGTCGTAGAGCGAGCGCGCGACCTCGCCGACCTTGGCATCGTCGAGGATGGCGGGGAAGCGCCCGGCGAGCTCCCAGGTCTGGAAGAACGGCGTCCAGTCGATATAGGGCACCAGCTCGGCGAGATCGTAGTCGTCGAAGCTCCTGGTGCCGAGGAAGGTCGGCTTCACCGGCTTGTTCGCGGCAAAGTCGACCGGCACGCGGTTGGCGCGGGCGGTCGCCAGCTTCAGCCGCTTCTTGTCGGCCTGGGCGCGCATATGCGCGTCCGAGATTTTTGCGTATTCAGCGCGGACTTCGGCGGCATAGGCCTCGCGCCTCTCGGGCGACAGCAGAGCAGACGCAACACCAACCGCGCGGCTGGCGTCGTTGACATGCACCACGGGGCCGGCGCGATAGCTCGGGTCGATCTTCACCGCCGTATGCACGCGGCTCGTGGTGGCGCCGCCGATCAAGAGCGGCAGCTTGAGGCCTTCGCGCTGCAATTCGGCGGCGAAGAACGCCATCTCGTCGAGCGAGGGCGTGATCAGGCCGGACAGCCCGACGATGTCGGCCTTCTCCGCCTTCACCGTCTCGACGATCTTGGCCGCGGGCACCATCACGCCGAGGTCGATGACCTCGTAATTGTTGCACTGGAGCACGATGCCGACGATGTTCTTGCCGATATCGTGGACGTCGCCCTTGACGGTCGCGAGCACGATCTTGCCGGCGGACGAGGAGCCTTCCGTACCGATGCCGTTGGCGAGATTGCGTGCCTTCTCTTCTTCCATGAACGGCATCAGCCAGGCGACAGCCTGCTTCATCACGCGGGCCGACTTCACCACCTGCGGCAGGAACATCTTGCCGTCGCCGAAGAGATCGCCGACCACGTTCATGCCCGCCATCAGCGGACCCTCGATCACGTCGAGCGGGCGCTTCGAGGCCTTGCGGGCCTCCTCGGTATCCTGCTCGATGAACTCGGTGATCCCGTGGACCAGCGAATGCGACAGCCGCTTCGCCACCGGCCATTCGCGCCAGGCGAGATCGGCTTCCTTGGTCTGGGTCTTGTTGCCGCGGAATCTTTCCGCGAGCGCCAGCAGACGCTCGGACGCACCGGGGTCGCGGTTGAGGATGACGTCCTCGCACACCTGGCGCAATTCGGGATCGATGTCGTCATAGACGATCATCTGCCCGGCATTGACGATGCCCATGTCCATGCCGGCCTTGATGGCGTGATACAGGAACACCGAGTGCATGGCCTCGCGCACCGGTTCGTTGCCGCGGAACGAGAACGACAAATTGGACACGCCGCCCGAGATATGCGCGCCCGGCAGATTCTTGCGGATCCAGCGCGTCGCCTCGATGAAGTCGACGCCGTAATTGTTGTGTTCCTCGATGCCGGTTGCGATCGCGAAAATATTCGGATCGAAGATGATGTCTTCCGGCGGGAAGCCGACGCGGTTCACGAGAATGTCGTAGGCGCGCTTGCAGATCTCGGTCTTGCGGGCGAACGTATCGGCCTGGCCGACCTCGTCGAACGCCATCACCACGACGGCCGCGCCGTGGCGGCGGGCGATCTTGGCCTCGTGAATGAACTTGTCCTCGCCTTCCTTCATCGAGATCGAGTTGACGACCGGCTTGCCCTGCACGCATTTCAGGCCGGCCTCGATCACCGAGAACTTCGAGCTGTCGACCATCACGGGGACGCGGGCAATGTCGGGCTCGGCGGCGACGAGGTTGAGGAAGGTCACCATCGCGGCTTCCGAGTCCAGAAGGCCCTCGTCCATGTTGACGTCGATGATCTGCGCGCCGTTCTCTACCTGGTCGCGCGCCACCTGCAGCGCGGCGGTGTAGTCGCCGGCGGTGACCAGCTTGCGGAAGCGGGCGGAGCCGGTGACGTTGGTGCGCTCGCCGACGTTCACGAAAGGAATGGCGTCGGTCAGGATGAACGGCTCGAGGCCGGAGAGCCGCAAGCGAGGTTCGATCTCCGGCACGATGCGCGGCTTGTGCGGCGCGACCGCAGCCGCAATCGCAGCGATATGGTCCGGCGTGGTGCCGCAGCAGCCGCCGACGATATTGACGAGGCCGTCACGCGCGAACTCGCCGACCAGGCGCGCCATGTATTCCGGGGTCTCGTCATACTGGCCGAACTCGTTGGGCAGGCCTGCATTGGGATAGGCACAAACGAGCGTGTCGGCGACGCGGCCGATATCGGCGATATGCGCGCGCAGATCTTCCGCGCCGAGCGCGCAGTTGAAGCCGATGGTGATGGGCTTGGCGTGTTGCACCGAATGCCAGAACGCTTCCGGCAACTGGCCGGACAGCAGACGGCCGGACTTGTCGGTGATGGTGCCCGACACCATCACCGGCATGTCCATGCCGCGTTCTTCCGTGATCTCGGCGATCGCGTACAGCGCCGCCTTTGCGTTGAGCGTGTCGAAGATCGTCTCGACCAGCAGCAGATCGACGCCGCCGTCGAGCATGCCGTTGATCTGCTCGCCATAGGATTTGCGCAGATCGTCGAACGTGACGGCGCGGTAGCCGGGATTGGACACGTCGGGCGAGATCGAGGCGGTGCGGTTGGTCGGTCCGATGGCGCCGGCGACGAAGCGCGGCTTGCCGTCCTCGGCCTCGACGCGGCGTGCGGCGTTGCCGGCGAGGCGGGCGCCTTCGCGCGCCATCTCGTAGACGATGTCGGCGAGATCGTAATCGGCCTGCGCGATCGAGGTCGTGGAGAAGGTGTTGGTGGCGACGATGTCGGCACCGGCACGCAAATAGGCGGCGTGGATGTCCTCGATCGCCTGCGGCTGGGTCAGGATCAGGAGATCGTTGTTCCCGCGCAAATCGCGATGGAAGGTCTTGAAGCGCTCGCCGCGGAAGGCGGCTTCGTCGAACTGGAGGTTCTGGATCATCGTGCCCATGGCGCCATCGAGCACGAGAATGCGCTCGCGCGCGGCGTTGAGCAGGGCGGTTCGCTTGGGAGAGGTGGATACGGTCATGCTGTCTTAAGCCGCCTTCTGCGCGCTCTTGGCGCGGATGCCGAGCAAATGGCTGATCGCGAACACGAGATCGGCGCGGTTCATGGTGTAGAAATGGAAGGTGTCGACGCCGTGCTTCGCCAGCTTCTGCACCTGGCCGGCGGCGACGGTGGCCGCCACCAGCTTGCGGGTCTCGGCGTCTTCATCGAGGCCCTCGAACTTCGCGGCGATCCAGTCCGGCACGGAGGTGCCGTTGCGGGTGACGAAATTGCGAGCCTGCTTGAAATTATGCATGGGCATGATGCCCGGCACGATCGGGATGTTGATCCCGCGCGCTTGCACGCGGTCGAGATAGCGGAAATAGAGGTCGTTATCGAAGAACACCTGCGTGATCGCGCGGGTCGCACCCGCATCCACCTTGGCCTGCAGCGTGTCGATGTCATCGTCGAAGTCGCGCGCCTCCGGGTGCTTCTCGGGGTACGCCGAGACCGATACCTCGATATCGCCGTGCCGCTTCTTGATGCCGGCGACGAGGTCGGCGGAGCTCTGGTAGCCGTCGGGATGGCTGGAATAGGCCGTGCCGATGCCGCCCGCGGGATCGCCGCGCAAGGCCACGATGTGGCGGACGCCGACCTCGTGGTAGCGGTCGACGATCTCATCGATCTCGCCCCGCGAGGCGCCGACGCAGGTCAGATGCGCGGCCGGCAGCAGCGCGGTTTCTTTCAGGATGCGCGAGATGGTCGCGTGGGTGCGCTCACGGGTCGAGCCGCCGGCGCCATAGGTCACCGAGACGAATTTCGGGTCGAGCGGGGCCAGCCGGTTGATGGTGTCCCAGAGATTGCGCTCCATATCTTCCGTCTTGGGCGGAAAGAACTCGAAGGAAATCGCAGGCCGCTTCAGGTACCCGTCTTGCCCGTCGGTGTGGGCAGGCATCGTCGCGTCAGTCATGGGCACCACTCACTCCAAGGGCGCGCCGGGTCGTTGGCGGCCGGCGGTCAGGTCTACATTGGGAGAGGTCAAGATAAGCCAAAGCGGCCGCGCACGACAGCCCATCGCAGATGGGAAGTAGCCCACTTTTGTTAATATTGTAGCTGGTGTGATGCCTTTGAAGTCGAGGTGGGACGATGGTATTCAGCTATAACGATAGTAATATCAGTTATATAATCAGAATCAGTGGCCATTTGGCGCAAATTTCTGAAGTGGGCAGTGTGAAGGACATGTTATCAGACTAGTGTTCGTCCCAACACTGTGGCGCGGTCCGGCGCGCGAGCCCGCGGCCTGCACGTCAGACCTGCGCGCCCTGCCCATTGCCGCTGCGCCGCTCTCCATTACGTTAACGCGCCATGATCCCGCTCTCAGTTCTCGACCTCTCCGTCGTCACAACAGGCACAAAGCCGGCCGCGGCACTGCGCAACAGCATCGACCTGGCGCGCCATGCCGACGGGCTCGGCTATGTCCGCTACTGGCTTGCCGAGCATCACAACCTCGCCTCCGTCGCGAGCCCGGCGCCCGACGTGATGATCGGGCAGATCGCGGCGGTGACGAAGCACATCCGTGTCGGCTCGGGTGGCGTGATGCTGCCCAATCACGCGCCGCTGGTCGTGGCCGAGCGCTTCAAGATGCTGGAGGCGCTGTTTCCGGGTCGCATCGATCTCGGCCTCGGCCGCGCCCCCGGCACCGACGGTGCCACAGCCTATGCGCTGCGCAGTCGGCTCGATCGCCGCGAAGGCGACGATTTCCTCGAGCGGCTGCACGAATTGATCCTGTGGCAGACCCGGGAATTCCCCTCGGGCCATCCCTACCACGACGTTGTCGCGATGCCCGACGATACGCCGTTGCCGCCGATCTGGCTGCTCGGCTCCAGCGATTATTCGTCCGAGCTCGCCGCGCAGGTCGGCATGGGCTTCGCATTCGCCCATCATTTTGCATCCCACGATGCGATCGATGCGATGGTGCATTATCGCAATCGTTTTCAGCCCTCGGCCTGGAGTTCGAGCCCGCGCGCGATCCTCGCGGTCGCCGTCATCACAGCCGACACGGATGACGAAGCCGAAAAGCTCGCCGCATCTTTCGACCTCAACCGCCTGCGCCGCGACCGCGGCCAGTATCTTCCGTTGCCGAGCGTCGAAGAGGCGCTGGCCTATCCCTATACCGACTCGGAGCGCACCTCGATCCGGCGCAACCGCTCGCGCCTGTTCGTCGGTAACCCGGCGACGGTGCAGAGGACGCTTCAGCCACTGATCGATGCAAGCAAGCCGGACGAGTTGATGGTGATCACCGCCGTCTATGATCACGAGGCGCGAAAGAAATCGTATTCGCTGCTGGCGGAGGCGTTCGGGCTTAAGGCGGTCGGATAAGGCTCTCGTGCTCCGGCTCGCGCTTCGCGCGTCCGGGACACGAGACTATTCCATCGTCGCGCGGAACGGGTGGCCTGGATACACGCCGACGATGCGGAATTCGCGCGAGAAGAATTTCAGCTCCTCGATCGCGAAAGCGAGGCCCTTGTCATCAGGGTGGCCGTCGACGTCGGCGTAAAACTGGGTGGCGAAGAAATTGCCGTCGACCATGTAGCTCTCGAGCTTGGTCATGTTGACGCCGTTGGTGGCAAAGCCACCGAGCGCCTTGTAGAGCGCGGCCGGCAAATTGCGCACCCGGAACACAAAAGTCGTGACCAGCGGACCGGAGCCCTGTGCGGCCCATTTCGGTTCGCGCGCGAGCACCACGAAGCGCGTGGTGTTGTGGGCCTCGTCCTCGATGTCCTCGGCCAAAATGTCGAGGCCGTAAATCTTTGCGGCCAGGCGCGAGGCGATCGCGGCGACGGTCTTGTCGTTGCGCTCGGAAATGTCGCGGGCGCTGCCGGCGGTATCGGCGTGCACGATCGGCTTGATGCCAAGCTTGCGAATGATGCGCCGGCATTGGCCGAGCGCGTGCACGTGGCTCTCGACGCTCTTGATGTCCTCGAGCCTGGTCCCCTTCACCGCCATCAGCTGATGCCGGACCGGCAGAAACCATTCGCCGATGATGAAGAGGCCGGAGGCCGGCAGCAAATGATGGATGTCGGCGACGCGGCCTGCGACCGAATTCTCGATCGGGATCATGCCGAGATCGGCTTCGCCCGACGCGATCGCCGACAAGGCGTCCTCGAAGGTGGCGCAGGGCATCGGCTCGGCATCGGGATAGGCCTCGACGATGGCGATGTGGGAATTGGCGCCAGGCTCGCCCTGGAATGCGATTTTCAGCTTGCTCATGCTCGGCCTTGTAACAGCGGCTCAGGATTTGGAAAGGATGCTGCGGGCGGTTTCCAGGTCCGCCGGCGTGTCGACCCCGCGGGGCACGGTATCGACAATGGTGAAGTCGATGCGCATTCCGGCCTCAAGCGCCCGGAGCTGCTCGAGCTTCTCCTGCAATTCCAGCGGCGAAGGCGGCAGTGAGACGTAGCGCTCCAGCGCGGCGCGGCGATAGGCGTAGAGGCCGATATGGTGGTAGCGCGGCCCGTCGCCGGTCGGCGCGGTGGCGCGGGTGAAATAAAGTGCGCGCATGCGTCTGCCGCCGAGCGAGGTCCCGATCGCCTTCACGACGCTGGGCGCGAGGTCCTCCTCCTCGGTGTGGATCTGCGAAGCCAGCGTTGCGATGTCCACGACAGGGTCTTGCAGCGGCGGCAGCACCTCGCGGATGTTGTCGATCGTGATGGTCGGGAAATCGCCCTGGAGATTGACCACGATCTCGGCTTTGCCGTCCGGATCGAGCTTCTGCATGGCCTCGTGGATGCGGTCGGAGCCGGACGGGTGCTCCGGGCGGGTCATCACGGCCTCGCCGCCATGGGCGGTCACGACGGACGCGATCTCCGCGGTGTCGGTTGCGACCGCGACCCGGCCTATCCCGGCGGCCTCGGCGCGGCGCATCACGTGCACGATCATCGGCTGCCCCGCGATATCGGCGAGCGGCTTGCCGGGCAGGCGGGTGGCGGCCATGCGGGCTGGAATCAGCACCAGGATGCGGGGATCGATCATGGTTCAAGGGCCTGGAAACGGGGCGTTTTCCGCGCCGAGAAATGGGGTGGGGACGGGCGTGAAGCCCGCTCGCTTATACGGGTTGCCAGACCCCGGGCAAACCGATATCTCAATGGCAAAACTCGGGGAAACAATAAAGGAACGTTGATTCTCCGAGGCTCGTCCTGGCGGCCGCATTGGGCCGCTCGATCCTTCTTGCGGTGTGGGGCCTGGCCGGCAATGGACTCTTTCGAACTGAACAAGATTCTCGGTGCCGTGCTCGGCACCTGTCTCCTTCTGCTGGTGACGAGCTTCACCGCGAGTGCGCTGTTCTCGCCTAAGATGCCGGAAAAGCCGGGCTTCGAGATCGCGGTGAAGGAAGACGCCGGTCACGGCAAGGAAGGCGGCGCTGCCCCCGCGGCCGCCGAACCGATCGAAAAGCTGCTCCAGACCGCCTCGGTCGAGAAGGGCGCCTCCGCCGCCAAGAAGTGCGGCGCCTGCCACACGTTCGAGAAGGGCGGCCCGAACCGTGTCGGTCCGAACCTCTACGGCGTCGTCGGCGACCATGTTGGCGAAGGCCGCGGCGGCTTCAACTTCTCGGCTGCGATGAAGGCCAAGGGCGGCACCTGGGACTTCGATGCGCTCAACAAGTTCATCGCCAATCCCAAGGCGGCTGTCCCGGGCACCGCGATGGGCTTTGCCGGCATCCCGAAGGATAGCGAGCGCGCCGACGTGATCGCTTACCTGAACAGTCTCTCCGACAGCCCGAAGCCGCTGCCGACCGCGGCGAAGTAAGGCCTGTCGATTTCGATCTTGGTACGCGGCCGGGCTCAAAGCCCGGCCGTTTGCTTATCCGGGCCTCGCGGCGTTGTTATCGGGGCGTTTGGCCGCAGCGATCGGCCAGCCGGGCTTCCAAGATGAGGAAAAAGCAACATATTCCGTCGAAACCTCGCCTATATTGGGACCTTAAAGGAGTAGCCTCCTTCAAGACAGGAATGTTGATTTGGCCATTACCCGACGCGATCTCCTGCTCACTGGCACCGCTGCCGCAACGCTCCCCGCCCTTGGTTCCGTAGGGGGCCTTTCCGGCGTCGGCGTGGCACACGCGCAATCCGCCAGCGAGCCGACTTGGCGGCACGCGCTGTCGCTGTTCGGACAGGTCAAATACCCTGCGGACTTCAAGCGCTTCGACTACGTCAATCCGGAAGCGCCAAAAGGCGGCGTCGCGCGCCAGATCGCCGTCGGGACATTCGACAATTTCAATATCGTCGTCTCCGGTGTGAAGGGGCAAGTCGCCGGTGCCGTGGCATTCATCTACGAATCCCTCACGACGGCCTCGCTCGACGAAGTCTCGACCGAATACGGCGCGCTGGCCGAGGCCGTCAGCCATCCGGATGATTTCTCCTTCGTGACTTACCGCTTGCGGCCGCAAGCCAAATGGCACGACGGCAAGCCGGTTACCGCGGACGACGTGATCTTCTCGCTCGATTCCTTCAAGAAGCACCACCCGCAGTACTCGGCCTATTACAGCCATGTGGTGAAAGCCGAGAAGGTCGGCGAGCGTGAGGTAAAGTTCGTGTTCGACGCGCCGGGCAACCGCGAATTGCCGCAGATCGTTGGGCAGCTCACGGTCCTGCCGAAGCATTGGTGGGAGGGCACCGACGCGCAGGGCCGCAAGCGCGATGTCTCCGCCACCACGCTCGAAGTGCCGCTGGGTTCGGGCCCCTACCGGGTCAAGGAATTCGTTGCCGGGCGGTCGATCGCGCTGGAGCGCGTCAAGGATTATTGGGGGCGCGATCTCGCCGCCAATGTGGGCCGAAATAATTTCGACGAGCTGCGCTATGAGTATTTCCGCGACGCCACCGTGGCGATCGAGGCTTTCAAGGCCGATCAGGTGGATTGGCGCACCGAGAACAGCGCAAAGAATTGGGCGACAGCCTACGACTTCCCGGCCGTCACCGAAAAGCGCGTGATCCTCGAGGAGTTCGCCAATCGCAGCTCGGGCGTCATGCAGGCCTTCGTGCCGAACCTGCGCCGCGCCAAGTTTAAGGATCCGCGCGTGCGACGCGCGCTCAATTACGCCTTCGACTTCGAGGAGATGAACAAGCAGATCTTCTACGGCCAGTACAAGCGCATCAGCAGTTATTTCGATGGCATTGATGAGCTGATGGCGACCGGGCTGCCGCAGGGCAAGGAGCTCGAGATACTCGAGACAGTCCGCGCCGAGGTCCCGCCCGAAGTCTTCACGACGGCCTACACCAACCCGGTCGGCGGCAGTCCGGAAGCCGTTCGCGACAATCTGCGCGAGGCGCTGCGCCTGTTCAAGGAAGCCGGCTACGAGGTGCGCGAGCGCAAGCTGATCGACATCAAGACCGGCGCCCAGTTCTCCCTGGAATTGCTGAACTCAGATCCAAGCTTCGAGCGGATCACGCTGTTCTACAAGCCGTCGCTGGAACGGCTCGGCATTGCCGTCAGCGTGCGGACGGTGGATCCCACCCAGTACGAGAACAGGACGCGGGAGTGGGATTTCGACATCGTCACCAACCCCTGGCCCGAGTCGCAGTCGCCGGGCAACGAGCAGCGCGAGTTCTGGTCATCGAAGACGGCCGACATTGCGGGTTCGCGCAATATTACCGGCATCAAGAACCCGGCGGTCGACAAGCTGATCGAGCGCGTGATCTACGCCAAGGGTCGCGACGATCTGGTTGCGGCGACCAAGGCGCTGGATCGGGTGCTGCTGTGGAATCACTACGTCGTGCCCCAGTGGAATTATCCAAAGGTGCGCACCGCGCGCTGGGACCGCTTCGGCCGGCCGGCGGAATTGCCCAAATACGGTCTGTCCGGCTTCCCGTTCGTCTGGTGGTACGACGCAGACAAAGCGGCGCGGATCGCAAAGAAGTCGTGAAGGGCATTTCTCGCATGGCGCAGCTTTCACGCCGGCATGTGCTGGCCTTGGGTGCCGGTGGCGCGTTCAGCGCCGCTTGGCTCCGGGGCGCGACAGCGTCCGAGATGCCTGCAGAGGCCCACGGCATGTCGGCCTTCGGCGACCTCAAATATCCCGCCGACTTCCATCACTTCGACTACGTCAATGTCGACGCGCCCAAGGGCGGCACCTTCTCGCTGATCCCGTCGGTGCGCGCCTACAACCAGTCCTACCAGACCTTCAACTCGCTCAATGCCTTCATCCTCAAAGGCGATGGCGCGCAGGGCATGGACATGACCTTTGCGCCGCTGATGCTGCGCGCCAATGACGAACCGGACGGGATGTACGGGCTTGCCGCCAAGTCTGTAAATATATCGGCAGACAAGCTGGTCTATCGCTTCACGATGCGGCCCGAGGCGAAATTCCACGACGGCACCAAGCTGACCGCGCACGACGCGGCGTTTTCGCTGACGTCGCTGAAGGCCAAGGGCCATCCGCTCATCATCGTGCAGATGCGCGACATGGTCAGCGCGGAAGCGATCGACGAGGTGACGCTGGTCGTGACCTTCGCCAAGGGACGCGCGCGTGACGTGCCGCTCTATGTGGCGAGTCTGCCGATCTTCTCGAAAGCCTACTATGCCTCCCGTCCGTTCGACGAAACGTCTCTGGAGATCCCGTTGGGTTCGGGGCCGTACAAGGTCGGCAAGTTCGAGGTCAACCGCTACATCGAATACGAGCGCGTCAAGGATTGGTGGGCTGCCGATCTGCCCCCCTGTCGCGGCAGCTACAATTTTGACGTCGTGCGCTACGAATTCTACCGCGACCGCGATGTCGCTTTTGAAGGTTTCACCGGCAAGAACTATCTCTACCGCGAAGAGTTCACTGCTCGTATCTGGGCGACCCGCTATGACTTCCCCGCGGTCAAGGACGGTCGGGTCAAGATGGAGGTCGTGCCCGACGACACGCCGTCCGGCGCGCAAGGATGGTTCATCAACACGCGGCGCGAAAAATTCAGGGATCCTCGCGTGCGTGAGGCACTGATCGACGCCTTCGACTTCGAGTGGACCAACAAGACCATCATGTACGGTGCTTATACCCGCACGGTATCGCCATTTCAGAACTCGGACCTCATGGCGAGCGATGGGCCTCCGCCGCCGGAAGAGCTGAAGCTGCTGGAGCCGTTTCGCGGCCAGGTTCCCGACGAGGTGTTCGCCGCACCGTTCACGCCGCCAGTCTCGGACGGCTCCGGGCAGGATCGCAGCCTCTTGCGAAAGGCGCAGCAACTGCTCAGCGATGCCGGCTTGCCGATCAAGGACGGCAAGCGGATGCTGCCGAACGGTGAGGTCTTCAGGATCGAATTCCTGTTGGACGAGGCTTCGTTCCAGCCGCACCATGGGCCCTACATCAAGAATCTCGCGACGCTCGGCATCGAAGCGAGCGTGCGCCTCGTCGATGCCGTACAACATAAGGCGCGCCAGGAAGATTTCGACTTCGATATGACGATCCAACGCTTCAGCATGTCCGCAACGCCGGGCGACGCCATGCGCGCGTTCTTCTCGTCGCAGGTCGCGGCAACGAAGGGCTCGTACAATCTCGCGGGCGTCGCCAGCCCGGCCATCGATGCCATGATCGAGAAGATCATGGCGGCCGACAGCCGCGAGGACTTGACCATAGCTTGCCGCGCCTTCGATCGCCTGTTTCGCGCCGGCCGTTATTGGGTGCCGCAATGGTATAACAAGACGCACCGGCTTGCTTATTGGGACCAATTCGGCCATCCGCAGAAGCCGCCGCGTTATGCCAACGGCGTTGGCGCCCCCGATATTTGGTGGCACGACGGCGGCAAGGCTGCCAAGCTCGAGCAGGCGAAACAGCCATGAGCGCCTATATCGCCCGCCGCATCCTGCTGATGATCCCGACCTTGCTCGGGATCCTCTTCGTCTCCTTCATTGTCGTACAGTTCGCGCCGGGCGGGCCGGTCGAGCGCGTGATCGCGCAGCTCTCGGGCGCCGACACCGGCGGGACCTCGCGCATTTCGGGCGGCAGCGACTTTGCGCAGCGCGCCCCGGGGCAGTTGGGGGCCGGCGGCGACGCCATCAATTCGAAATATCGCGGCGCGCAAGGCCTCGATCCCGACTTCATCAAAAAGCTGGAAGTGCAGTTCGGCTTCGACAAGCCGGCCCCTGAGCGCTTCGCGCTGATGGTCTGGAATTTCGCCCGCTTCGATTTCGGCAAGAGCTATTTTCGCGATGTCAGCGTGCTCCAGCTCGTCAAGGAGAAGTTGCCGGTCTCGATCTCGCTCGGCATTTGGCTGACGTTGCTCACTTACCTGATCTCGATTCCGCTCGGCATCCGCAAGGCGGTCAGGGATGGGACGCGCTTCGACACCTGGACATCGAGCGTGCTCGTGCTCGGCTATGCCATACCCGGCTTCCTGTTTGCGATCCTCCTGATCATCCTGTTTGCCGGCGGTTCGTTCTTCAACTGGTTCCCGCTGCGCGGACTGACGTCGGACGGTTGGTCGCAGTTTCCGTGGTACTGGAAGATCATCGACTACTTCTGGCATTTGACACTGCCGCTGATCGCCATGGGGCTCGGTGCGTTCACCACCATGACGTTCCTGACCAAGAACTCCTTTCTGGACGAGATCCGCAAGCAGTATGTGATGACCGCGCGCGCGAAGGGCTGCAGCGAGAACCGGGTGCTTTACGGTCACGTCTTCCGCAACGCGATGCTGATCGTCATCGCCGGCTTTCCCAGCACCTTTATCCACGCCTTCTTCTCGGGCTCGCTTCTGATCGAGACCATCTTCTCGCTGGACGGACTGGGACTACTCAGTTTCGAAAGCGTTCTCAACCGCGACTACCCCGTGGTGTTCGGCACGCTCTTCATCTTCTCGCTTGTCGGCCTCGTGATTAACCTGATCTCTGACCTGACCTATATGTGGATTGATCCGCGGATCGATTTCGAGGCGCGGGAGGTCTGATGACACTGGCCGCCCCCACCACGCCGATCGAAACCACTGCGAAGTCGCCGCTCGGCAGTGCCGTGCCGATCACGCGCAAACCGTTCGTGCCATCGCCGCTCAACAGGCGCCGGTGGCAGAATTTCAAGGCGAACCGGCGCGGCTATTGGTCCTTCTGGATCTTCCTGATCCTGTTTGTGGTGTCGCTATTCGCCGAGCTGATCGCCAATGATCGGCCGTTCCTGATCAAATATGATGGCCACCTCTATTGGCCGTCCGTCGTCACCTATTCGGAAACCACTTTCGGCGGCGACTTCGAAACGGCGGCCGACTATCGCGATCCCTACTTGCAGAAGCTGATTAGGGAGAAGGGCGGCAGCATCGTCTGGCCGCTGATCCGCTATTCCTACGACACCCACAATCTCGATCTGCCGACGCCGGCGCCGTCGCGGCCGACCTGGATGTTGACGGAAGCGCAGTGCAAGCCCGTCGTCGAGAAGAAGGGCCTCAAGAGCTGCCGCGATCTCGAATACAACTGGCTCGGCACCGACGACCAGGGCCGCGACGTGGTGGCGCGGCTGATCTACGGCTTCCGCATCTCGGTGCTGTTCGGCCTCTGCCTGACCATCGTCTCCTCCGTCGTCGGCATCGCGGCCGGCGCGGTGCAGGGCTATTTCGGCGGCTGGATCGACCTGTTGTTCCAGCGGTTCATCGAGATATGGACCGCGATCCCTTCGCTCTATCTGCTGCTGATCCTGTCGTCGGTGCTGGTGCCCGGTTTCTTCGTGCTTCTCGGCATCCTGCTGTTGTTTTCCTGGGTATCGCTGGTCGGGCTTGTGCGCGCGGAATTCCTGCGCGGGCGCAATTTCGAGTACATCCAGGCGGCGCGGGCGCTCGGCGTGTCGAACAAGGTCATCATGTTCAGGCATCTGTTGCCGAATGCGATGGTCGCGACCATGACATTCCTGCCGTTCATCGTGTCGAGTTCGGTGATGACGCTGACGGCGCTCGACTTCCTGGGGTTCGGACTGCCGCCCGGCTCGCCGTCGCTCGGCGAGCTGCTGTCGCAGGGCAAGTCCAACGTGCAGGCGCCCTGGCTCGGTTTCTCCGGCTTCTTCTCGGTCGCGATCATGCTGTCGCTCTTGATTTTCATCGGCGAGGCCGTGCGCGACGCGTTCGATCCGCGCAAGACGTTCAGGTAAGCCAATGGACGCGATCAACCAGCCTCTGCTCAGCGTGCGCGACCTCTCGGTGGCTTTCCACCAGGGCGGCGCCACCACGCTCGCGGTCGACAAGGTCTCGTTCCAGATCAGGCGCGGCGAGTGCCTGGCGCTGGTCGGCGAGTCCGGCTCCGGCAAGTCGGTCAGCGCGCTCTCGATTCTCAAGCTGTTGCCATATCCGAACGCCTCGCATCCTTCGGGCAGCATCCACTTCAAGGGCCAGGAACTGATCGACCGGTCGGAGCAGGAGATGCGGGAGATTCGCGGCAGCGACATCTCGATCATCTTCCAGGAGCCGATGACCTCGCTCAACCCACTGCACACGATCGAGGCGCAGATCGGCGAGATCATCCAGCTGCACAATCCGACCAGCAATGCCGAGGCGCGCAGGCGGACGCTGGAATTGCTGACGCAGGTTGGCATTCCCGAGCCAGAAACGCGGCTGAAGAGCTATCCGCACCAGCTCTCCGGCGGCCAGCGCCAGCGCGTGATGATCGCGATGGCGCTCGCCAACGAGCCGGACCTGCTGATCGCGGACGAGCCGACCACGGCGCTCGACGTCACCGTGCAGGCGCAAATCCTGACGCTGCTCGCAGAGATCCGCGGCCGGCTCGGCATGAGCCTGCTCTTCATCACCCACGATCTCGGCATCGTGCGCCGCATCGCCGACCAGGTCTGCGTCATGAAGGGCGGCGAGATCGTGGAGCAGGGGCCGGTCGGGCAGGTCTTCAAGAGCCCGAAGCATCCCTATACGCGCGACCTGCTCGCCGCGGAGCCGAAGCCGGATCCCGCGCCGCCGCAGCCAGATGCGCCGGTGGTGATGTCGGCCGACGATCTGAAAGTCTGGTTTCCGATCAAGCGCGGGTTGATGCGCAAGACGGTCGGCCACATCAAGGCGGTGGACGGCGTCAGCATCGCCGTGCGCAAAGGCGAGACGCTCGGCGTCGTCGGCGAGTCCGGCTCGGGCAAGACCACGCTGGGGCTCGCATTGCTGCGGCTGATCTCCTCGAACGGACGTATCGTGTTCCTGGGAAAAGATATCCAGGGTCTCCGCTTCAAGGAGATGCGGCCGTTCCGGCGCGACATGCAGATCGTGTTTCAGGATCCGTTCGGCTCGCTCAGCCCGCGCATGTCGGTCGCCGACATCGTCGCGGAAGGCCTCACCGTGCATCAGCCGCAGCTCTCGCGCGGCGAGCGTGAGGAGCGCGTCGTCAAGGCGCTCGAGGACGTCGGATTGAAGCCGGATACCCGCAACCGTTATCCGCACGAATTCTCCGGCGGCCAGCGCCAGCGCATCAGCATCGCGCGGGCGGTGGTGCTGGAGCCGGATTTCGTCGTGCTGGACGAGCCGACCAGTGCGCTCGATATGCTGATTCAGGCGCAGATGGTCGATCTGCTACGTGAATTGCAGCGCCGTCGCGATCTCACTTACATGTTCATCTCGCACGACCTACGCGTCGTCGCCTCGCTCGCGAGCCATCTGATCGTGATGCGTGGCGGCAAGGTGGTCGAGGAAGGCCAGGCCGCCGAGCTCTTCAAGAATCCGAAGACGGATTACACGCGCGCGCTGTTTGCGGCGGCGTTCCGGCTGGAGACGGCCGGGAACGGTTCGGCGGCGACGTAGCGTCCGTCAGAGCCGCTTGATCGCGGTGACCTCGCTGCCGGCTTGCTTGATCCGTGCGATGGCCGGCTCGATCGGCTCGATCACCGTTGCCATGTGATGCGCATTGGCGTGAACCATGGTGCCGCCATCGCGGACGATCGCGACATGCCCCTTCCAGAAGATGAGATCGCCGCGTTGTGGCTTGCTCTGCTCATGCGGCTCCAGCGCGCGGCCGAGGCCGGCCTGCTGCATGTCGCTGTCGCGTGGGCAGCCGATGCCCGCCGATGTCAGCGAGATCTGGACGAGGCCGGAGCAATCGACGCCAAGGCTGCTCTTGCCACCCCAGAGATAGGGCGTGCCGACGAAACGCTCGGCGACGGCGACGAAATCCGGCTCGCGATGACCGAGCGGGACGAGATGGGTCTTGGGCAGATAGTGTCCGTCGTGCGTCACGGCGAAGCTGCCGTCCTCGCGTGCAACCGCGATCTTCGATCCCATCACCAGGGTGTCTACGGGCGGCAGCTTGATCGCGGGACCGGGGAAGGCAAAGGTTCGTAGCGCGCTGACCATATGGGTCGGGGCGGCCGAGGGCTTCATCAGCGCTGCATCCGGCAGCCATCCGACATAGCCGTCACTGGAGAGCTGACCCCACGCCCAGCCTTCGCCGTTGCGGTCGTAGACCGTGACGCGCTCGCCGCGCAACGCTTGTGTCATCAGCATTGCGTTCGACGACGGCTGTTCGCGCACGGGCGCGATCGCCTCGACTGTCTCGAATTCCTCGCCCGTGACGAAACGATCCGCCTGCACCTTGCCTTCGAGGTATTTTGCGGCGAGGTCGCCGCGCGCGGGTGTCAGCCTTGGATCTCGCCCAGGATCACGCATAACGCTCGCTCAACAATGTGTAGATCGCGCGCGCGGCCTGGCATTCGCCGCCCTCGGGGCGTGCGGGCTTCGCCGACGGTGTCCAGCCATAGATGTCGACATGCAGCCAGCTCCTGGCGTGTTCGACGAAGCGTTGCAGGAACAGTGCGCAGATGATCGAGCCGGCAAAGCCGCCTGATGGTGCGTTGGTGATGGTGGCGGTCTTGGAGTCCAGCCACGCATCGTAAGGCGGCCACAGCGGCATGCGCCACAGCGGATCGTTCTCCTTCACCGCGCATCGTGCGACGTCGGCGGCAAGCATCTCATCGTTGGTGTAAAACGGCGGCAAATCCGGCCCCAGCGCGACGCGTGCCGCTCCCGTCAGCGTGCCGAGATCGATCAGCAGGTCCGGCTTTTCCTCGTCCGCCAGCGCCAGCGCGTCGGCGAGCACCAGCCGTCCCTCCGCGTCCGTATTGCCGATCTCGACCGTGATGCCCTTGCGCGAGGTGAAGATGTCGAGCGGGCGGAAGGCATTGCCCGCCACCGCGTTCTCCACGGCCGGAATCAGTACGCGCAGCCGCACCTTCAGCTTCGCATCCATCACCATGCGCGCCAGCGCCAGCACGTTGGCGGCGCCCCCCATGTCCTTCTTCATGATCAGCATGCCGCTCGAAGGCTTCAGGTCGAGCCCGCCGGTGTCGAAGCAGACGCCCTTGCCGACCAGCGTCACCTTGGGATGCGCCGGGTCGCCCCAGCCGATGTCGATCAGCCGCGGCGCGCGGTCTGAGGCCATGCCGACGGCGTGGATCAGCGGAAAATTCGTCTTCAGCTCATCACCGATGGTGCAGGCAAAGCTTGCACCGAATTCGGCGGCGAGATCCTGCGCGGCTGCGGCAAGCTCCTCCGGCCCCATGTCGTTGGCCGGCGTGTTGATGAGGTCGCGCGCCAGCATTGCGGCGTCCGCCATGCGGTTGATCTCGGTCGCGTCGACGCCGTCGGGTGGCACGAGACGGACGTCGGGGCGATCCGCCTTGCGGTACCGGGCAAAGCGGTAGCTGCCGAGTGCGAAGGCGAGTGCGGCGAGCCGTGCATCGTGCGGTGCATTGGCGAAGCGATAGACGCCCGGCGGCAGCAGGCCGGGCAGGGCGCCCGGTCGGAACAGGTCGAGCGATGTTGCACCTTCGTCCTCGAGCCCGAACAGCACTTGCGCGATCGCGCCATCGGGCGCGGGCAGCGCGAGATAGCCGCCCGGCTTTGCGGTAAAGGCGCTCGCAGTGGCGAACTGGCGTTGCGCCGCCGGTAGCCGCTCGGCGACCTGATCCCAGCTCGACTTGGTGACGAAGGTGATCGGAATGGCGGTAGGCGACGTCTCGAAGACAGAAGGCATTGGCGGGTCCGGATCGTCAGATCGAGCGGGTCATACGAACGGACGAGATTTCGCAGAGTTTCGCCGCCGCTGCAATCAGCTTTGCTGCCATCGTTGAGCGATCCGCTACTCGCAGCAAGGGGGCCATGCTAGGTTCCGGCAACGGGCCGTCAGGTGCGGAGATCTCCGGCGGCCGACGACAAAGCCGGCCGGGAGGAAATGCAATGGAATTTGTGTGGAGCGTGGTCACATTCATCGGCCAGGCGGTCGAGGCGATTTTTGGCTATGTCGAGCATCATCATTGGATATTCGCGTTCCTCGCCGGTGGTTACGTCTTCTATCTCCACGACCGCTCCGTTCACGCGCGGTTCGATGCACTGGACAAGCGCATTGACGAAATCCGCAAGCGGCTCGCCATCGAATATTGATCTGGTGAACGAAACCACCATCGGGCGGGCCCCGTATCTCATGCCGAGGACCGCCGTTCACGCGAGCGGCCGCAGGGCTTTACTAGCGCTGCGGTTGTGGCATTATTGGCCAATATTTTAGATTGTGTCGTGCGGTTCTGCACGTGGCGAGCGCAACAACGAGGCATGCGGTCGCTACTTACCCCGGCTCATCATGGCTCGGGCTGATACCGAACGGAACCTGATCGTCGAAGGCATTTCTCTTATCGTTTGCGCGGCGCGGCATTCGCAAATAAGCGACGCAAAATGGATAGATCGTTCGTCATCGTACAGATTTCCGACCTGCATCTGGACGGGTCTGGTCGGCTGCTTGCGACGATCGAGACGCTCAATGCCGCAATTCGCGAGAGGATGGCGGACTTCGCGGATGTTCCCGATCGCATCCTGTTGATCACCGGCGATATCGTCGACGACCCGACGCCGCCTGCGCTCGACGAAGCGCTCGCCGTCATTACGTCCTTCCGGCAGACCGGGCTGTTCACCGACATTCAGGCAATTGCCGGCAATCACGACGTCAAGCGCCCGAGCCAGCGTGCAGGCCGCCACGACGTCTATGATTACCTGCATTTGCCGCGGACCTCGAAGAGCGTCTACTACCGTCAGGCCGGTCTCGATCTGCTGCTGCTGGATTCGAACCGCGCGAGCCTCACGACGCTCGCGAGCGGCAACGTCGACCAGAGCGCCTATCACGCCCTGGTCTCGGATTCCTCGCGGCTGAGCGTCGAACTCGCGGGCAGCCTCGGGTCGGGCGGCCGCGCCGATTATGCCGAGCCGGTTGAAAACCTGGTGCGCGTGCTGGCGCTGCACCATCATCCACTGCCGCAGGCGACCGGAGAAGGAAAGCGGTTTCTCGGCGTGCCCGACGAGCCGCTGATGTATCTCGCCGCGCCCGCGACCTTCCTCGAAGCGGCGACATCGCTCAACGTCGATCTGGTTCTGCACGGACACCGGCATGTCGAAGGCTTGACGCGCTATTCGATTCCCGATCCGCGCGCTACGTCGAGTGAGAGCGATGAAGCATTCTGGCGCACGATCTACGTCCTGTCCTGTCCATCATCGACCGGGCAGGCCGGTGACGATGCCGGCTTCAACGTCATCCATTTCGGCCCGATGTCCCATGGCGACCGCACCGAGTATCGCTTCGCGATCGCCCGCTACTCACGTCCGCGCAAGGATGGTGTCTTCAGGCCGCTCGATTCCAACCTGCCGCACGGCGTCGTCAGGCTGCCGGCCGGGCGCGAGTTTTCCCGAGATCCGGCCGTCCAGTCGGGCATCGAGATCGACGCATGCACGACGCTGAAACGGGATCGGGTCGCGGCATTCGCCCGCCGGCTCCTGTTGCGCCGCGCCTTCTATGCCGACGGCGAGGTGGATTGGGCTGATTTGCTCCACGTCTATCTCGTGACCTCTCACGCCTGGGCCGATCTCGACAGCAAGTTCTCGAGATCCGCACGCAAGCATGACCTCGACGCAGTGGCCGTGGTGACATCGCTGCTGCGTCGGTTGGTCGAGCAATCTGCAAATGTGCTCGGCATCGACGACGTTCAGCTCGACGAGCTCCGCGCGAGGCGTCTGGTCAATCGTGACGATCTTCGGCGCGAATTGCCGAGGGTGGCGCGGCCGGGCATCGATGTCGAGATCGAAACGCGGCAACGACTGCAATTGCTGCGAGACCTGAACGAGCAGGTGAAGGCGCTGGGCCTCGATCTGGGCCTCGGCGGCGAGGTGCCGCCGCAGGCGCCGCGGTGAGGGACGCGGCAGGGAATTAACCGGCCGTTAGGGTTAACAGTCTATTGCTGGCGTGTTCGGCTCGATCAATCGGCTCGAGAGTCAAAGCGTCATGCGTCAACGGTTCGGTCTTGAACGGTTCAGTCTTGGACGGCTCAATCTTGGACGGCTCAGTCTTGCCCGGCTTCTTGCGTCCACCTCGCTGGTCGCGGCGGTGGCCATGGGCCTCGGCGGCTGCACGGCAATGTCGAAACTCTCCGACGTCACGGGCTCGGTCGGGTCGCGGGCGGAAGCCGCTCCCACCGATCCCGCGCGCGCTGCCGAAGTCTATGGCGAGCGCTATCGTGCCAATCCCAAGGACGCCGACGCGGCGCTCGCCTACGGCCAGGCCCTGCGCGCCAACGGCCAGCACGCCCAGGCCGCCGCCGTGCTCGAGCAGGCGACCATCGCCAATCCCGGCAACAGGGCGCTGATGGCCCAATACGGCCGCGCGCTCTCCGACAACGGCAATTTCCAGCAAGCCTTCGACGTGCTGACGAAGGCGCATTCGCCCGACAACCCGGATTGGCGGCTGCTCTCGGTGCAGGGGACCGCGCTCGATCAGATGGGCCGTCACGAGGAAGCGCGTTCCTATTACGCGAGCGCGCTCAAGATTGCGCCTGGCGATCCCGGCGTGCTCTCCAATCTCGGCCTGTCCTACATGTTGTCGCGAGATCTGCCGAAGGCCGAAGACGCGCTGCGGCAAGCCTATGCCTCGCCGCGCGCAAACGCGCGGGTGCGGCAAAATCTCGGTCTGGTCGTCGGTCTCCAGGGCCGCTTCGCCGAAGCGGAGACCATCGTGAAGGCGGACCTGCCGCCGGACCAGGCTGCGGCCAATGTCGCCTATCTCAAGGAAATGCTGACCCGCAGCGACGTCAAGCGGGGGGCGCCGAAGCGGACTCCGGTCGCCTCGCTCGGCCAGCCCGACTGATCAGACGTGATCGTCCAATCTTGAAGGCAGCCGCGGACCTTGCGCGGTCCGCGTCTAACGTCATTGCATCTCGGTGACCTTGATGCCCGTCGGTCCGAGAATGACGACGAACAGCACCGGCAGGAAGAACAGGATCATTGGTACCGTCAGCTTCGGCGGCAGTGCCGCGGCCTTTTTCTCGGCCTCGTTCATGCGCATGTCGCGGTTTTCCTGCGCCATCACCCGCAAGGATTGGCCGAGCGGGGTGCCGTAACGCTCCGCCTGCTGGAGCGCGAGACATACCGACTTGACGCCCTCGAGCCCGGTGCGCCGCGCGAGGTTCTCGTAGGCGACCTTGCGATCCTGCAAATAGGACAGCTCGGCCGTGGTCAGGGTGAACTCCTCCGACAGCGCGATCGATTGGCCCACGATTTCGACCGCGACCTTCCGGAACGCCATCTCGATCGACATGCCGGATTCGATGCAAATCAGGAGCAAGTCGAGCGCGTCGGGAAAGGCGCGCTTGATCGAGAGTTGGCGCTTGGAGATCGCGTTCCTGAGGAACAGCATCGGCGCTTGGAGTCCGAGATAGGCCGCGCCGACGCAGATGCCGATCTTGATCGGCATCGACTGCTGCATATGCGCGATCAGGAACACGTAGACGACCGAACCGACGAACAGCACGATCGGGGCAACCAGGCGGGCAAACAGGAAGGTGATGTAGGGCGCCTGGCCCCGATAGCCCGCCATGATGAGCTTGTCCCGCGCAGCTTCCTGCGCGAGCCATTTGGTCAGGTTGAAGTCATCGACGACCTTCGAGACGAGCTGCTTCGGCGTCTGGCGCAGCGAGACTTTTTCGCTCTTGTGGAGGCGCTCGCGCTCGCGCTGCCGGATGCGCTCACGTTCGTTCGCTACCGCCTTCATGCGCTTGGAAAGGCCTTCGCCAGCGAACAGCGGCATCACCAGCGTATAGACTGTGGCGCTGGCGGCAACGGCGGCCAGCAGCATCGTCATGAAGTGGACGTCGTGAAGTTTCGCAACGAGGAACTCTACCATAAGGCACCATCAGAAGTCGAAATTGATCATCTTCTTCATCACCATGATGCCAATCGACATCCAGACGACGCAGCCGACCAGCATGAGCTGGCCGGTGGGATGAGTCCAAAGCATCGAGATGTATCCCGGCGTTGTGAGATAGACGAGGAACATCACGATCGGCGGCAGCGAGCCGATGATGCCGGCCGAGGCCTTGGCTTCCATCGACATCGCCTGGATCTTCTCTTTCATCTTCTTGCGGTCGCGCAGCACCTTGGAGAGGTTGCCGAGTGCTTCGGAGAGGTTGCCGCCCGATTTCTGCTGGATCGAGATGACGATGCCGAAGAAATTGGCCTCGGGCAGCGGCATCCGATCGTAAAGTCGCGTGCAGGCCTCGCCGAGCGGCATGCCGATCGCCTGCGTTTCGATGATGGACAGAAACTCCGAGCGTAGCGGCTCTGGCGCGTCGGCGGCGACGACCTTGATCGATTCGAACAGCGGCAGGCCCGCCTTGATGCCGCGGACGATCACGTCGACCGCGTCGGGCAGCGCCTTCAGGAATTTGGCTTCGCGGCGCCTCTTCAGGAAGCCCAGCGCCCAGCGTGGCAGACCGAAGCCGCCGGCAAAAGCGAGTCCGGCGGCACCGAGCAGGCCGCCGCCGATGAACAAGGCGAGTGCGAACAGCACGCCCGCCACGACGGCGGACACGATCCAGAATTTCTGCGGCGCCCAGTCGAGGCCGGCCTGCGACAGGCGAACACTGAGCGGTACGCTCTTCTCCTGCTGGCGCCGCGCCTCGAGATCCTTGAGCGAAGTTTCGACCTGCTCGCGGCGCGAGCGCTGCGTCTTCTCGGCCGCGCGGGCCGTGGGCGCCTCTGCCCGCGAGATCGAGGCGCGGCGGCTCTCGGCCTTCCGTTCTCCGGAGAGCATAGGATAAAGGAAGACCCAGGCGAGGCCGCCGACGGCGGCGGTGGCAAGGAAGGCGAGGGCAAGGACTTGCATGTTCATGGCTGCGCTGACCTGCTCACGTCGTGGGCGCCACTTCTGCGGCGTCGAGCGCCGCGGCAAGGCGCTTCTCTTCGCCGTAATAGCGGGCGCGTTCCCAGAACTTCGGACGGCCGATTCCGGTCGACCGATGCCGGCCGATGATCTTGCCGTTGGCGTCCTCGCCGACCATGTCGTAGAGGAAGACGTCCTGGGTGATGATGGTGTCGCCTTCCATGCCCATCACCTCGGTGATGTGGGTGATGCGGCGCGAACCGTCGCGCAGGCGCGCGGCCTGGACGATGACGTCGATCGAGGCGCAGATCATCTCGCGGATGGTGCGTGAAGGCAGGGAGAAGCCGCCCATCGTGATCATCGATTCGCAGCGCGATAGCGCCTCGCGAGGATTGTTGGCGTGCAGCGTGCCCATCGAGCCGTCATGGCCGGTGTTCATGGCCTGGAGCAGGTCGAACGCTTCGGGTCCGCGGACTTCGCCGACGATGATCCGCTCGGGACGCATACGCAGGCAGTTGCGTACCAGCTCGCGCATGGTGACCTGGCCCTCGCCCTCGATGTTGGGCGGGCGGGTTTCCAGTCGGACCACGTGCGGTTGCTGGAGCTGGAGTTCGGCGGCGTCTTCGCAGGTGATGACACGCTCGTCGTGCTCGATGTAGTTGGTCAGGCAGTTGAGCAACGTGGTTTTGCCCGAGCCGGTACCGCCGGAGATCAGCACGTTGCAGCGGACGCGGCCGATGATCTGGAGGATTTCCGCGCCCTCCGGCGAGATTGCGCCGAACTTGACGAGCTGATCGAGCGTCAGCTTGTCCTTCTTGAACTTGCGGATGGTGAGCGTGGGGCCGTCGATCGACAGCGGGGGCACGATGGCGTTGACGCGGGAGCCATCGGCCAGGCGCGCGTCGCAGATCGGCGAGGATTCATCGACGCGCCGGCCGACCTGGCTGACGATACGCTGGCAGATGTTGAGGAGCTGCTGGTTGTCGCGGAAGCGGATACCGGTGCGTTGGATCTTGCCGGCGACCTCGATGTAGACAGTGTCGGCGCCGTTGACCATGATGTCGGCAATGTCGTCGCGCGACAACAGCGGCTCCAGCGGACCGTAGCCGAGGACGTCATTGCAGATGTCGTCGAGCAGCTCTTCCTGCTCGGCGATCGACATCACGATGTTCTTGATCGCGATGATCTCGTTGACGATGTCCCGGATTTCCTCGCGCGCGGACTCCGAATCGAGCTTGGCGAGCTGGGCGAGGTCGATGGCCTCGATCAACGCGCCGAAAATGGTCGCCTTGACCTCGTAATAATTGTCCGAGCGGCGGGCTTCCATGGTCGGCGCAGGCTTCGCCGGGGCAAGCGGCGGAGAGGTGACGGCCGGCGGCGGCGGCACGCGCGACACAGCGGGCGCCGAAGCCTGGGCAGGCTCTGACGACACGGCACCGGGCTTCGAGGCCCGAGGGTCGGTGTCTGTTCCGCTACGCTTACCGAACACTTAAAAACTCCATGCGGCGACCTATTTTCCCCGCAACTTCTCAATCAGGGGTGAAAGCAGGGACGACTTTTGCTTTTTCGTTTCGCTGCGGCCGGTCAGGCGCTGGGCGATCTGAAGGAACATCTCGATTGATTTGTGATTGGCCGAGATCTCCGCGATCATCTGGCCGTTATTGGCCGCCGAGCCGAAGATCTGCGGCTCGAACGGGATCGAGACGACTGGCTGGCTCTCGATCGCCTTGGCGAACTCCGCCGCGGCGATTTCGGGCCGTTTCGGCACGCCGACCTGGTTCAGGCAATAGAGCGGCGGACGGTCGTTCGGGCGCGCGGCCTTCAGGAGATCGAACAGGTTCTTGGTGTTGCGCAAATTGGCGAGGTCGGGTGCCGCCACGATCAGGATGTCGTCCGCTCCGATCAGGGCGCGTTTTGTCCAGCCCGACCATTGGTGCGGAACGTCGAGCACGATGCAGGGCATGGTGGAGCGCAGCGTGTCGAACACGGCATCGAAGGCGTCGGCGCCGAAATCATAGACCCGGTCGAGCGTCGCCGGCGCCGCCAGCAGGCTGAGGTGGTCGGTGCATTTCGACAGCAGGCGGTCGATGAAGGCGGTATCGACGCGATCGGGCGAGAACACGGCGTCGGCAATACCCTGCGGCGGATCCTGGTTATAGTCGAGCCCAGCAGTGCCGAAGGCGAGGTCGAGGTCGGCGACGACCGCATCCATCGCGAGATCGCGGGCGATCGCCCAGGCGACGTTGTGGGAGATGGTTGACGCGCCGACGCCGCCCTTGGCGCCGACCACGGCGATGATACGGCCGACGGCCTTGGCTTCCGGCGCCGAGAACAGGTTGCAGATCGAGCGCACGACGTCGATCGCGCCGACCGGCGCGAGCACGTAGTCGCTGACGCCGCGGCGCACCAGCTCGCGGTAGAGCATGACGTCGTTGATGCGGCCGATCACGACCACGCGGGTGCCGGCGTCACAGACGGTTGCGAGATGATCGAGCCCGCCCAGGAGGTCGTTGCGGCCGTCGCTTTCGAGCACGATCACGTTCGGCGTGGGTGCCGAGCGGTAGGCTTCGACCGCAGCCGCCATACCGCCCATCTGGATCTTCAGATGGGCCTTGCCGAGACGGCGATCTTCGCCGGCCGACTGCACGGCAGCGGCCGTTTCCACGGTCTCGCAGAAAGCCTGGACGGAAACGCGGGGCGCAGGCGCAATATGCTCCTCGGCCGGCGGGAGCGATGCCTCGGACTGCTCTTCTTGGGGCTGGCGAGCGTAGCTGATCATTTGCCGGTGTCGCTGAGTTTGGCCTTGTCGGCCTCAGGATAGGCGACCGCCGTCGGCATTCCCTTGCGATACTTCTCGAACGCGGCGGTGCGCCGCGGCGTGTAGGACGGCGTTTCGGGCCGCGGCTGCTCGAGATCTGACGGATTGTCGACCATCGCCGCGAGGTTGCGCTGATAAGCGCAGCCGTAATTGTAATATTCCTTGTTCTCGAACCAGCTCTTGTTCTTCATCGAAGGGCCGATGTCTTCCGGCCACAGGCCGCAGGGACCCGCGACCGCGGCGATCTTGGAATAGGTGAGCCGGATCGGCGGCAGGAAGCGCTTGTCTTCCGGCTGGTAAGAACGGGCGCTGACGCCGCGCGGCGGAACGCCTGCCGCTGACAGGATCGCCTGGATTTCACGCATGGTGTCCGCGACCGGACGCGCGTTGGGCGTGCCGGACGGCACGTCGATCTGGATCGCGCCGGTGCCTTCGTGCATCCAGGCCGACGCGACGCCCATCACGTCGGCGCGCTGGGCGGCGGTCAAGCCGCCGCGGGCATGGCCGACGAAGACGACGATGGAGCGATTCTGCTCCTCGATGGCGATCGGATGGCGCTGCTTGTAGTTGTCGGGAATGGAGGCGGTGACCGCTTCGTCATGCTGGCAGCCGCCAAGGGCGAGCGCCATGCCGACGAGCGCGCCGCCGAGGTGGATGGCGCGCCTGCGAATCTGGGGTGGTCTAGTGATCTTCATGAAGTCCCCGTTCCGCCTCAATCGGTGATGAAGCCGTAGGTGCCGCGGTAGTTCTTGGCCGGTTCGGTCCGGCCGGGCACGCCGTAGATGCGGTTGATGTTGCCGAGCAGTTCGGCCTGCGGATCCGCAGGCGCGGAGAAGCCATCATCCGGCCGCGACAGATCCTTTTGCGCAACTGCGCGAACGATATAGGGCGTCACGATCACGACCAGCTCGGTCGCGTTGTTGACGAAGTCGCGGCTGCGGAACAGCGTGCCGAGGACCGGGAGCTGCATCAGGCCCGGCAGTCCGCTGACGGCCTGCTTGGTCTGCTGCTGGATCAGGCCGGCCATAGCCATCGCACCTCCGGAGGGAATTTCCAGGGAGGTTTCTGCGCGGCGGGTCTTGATCGAGGGCACCGTGAGCGAGTTGACCGAGGTCGAGGTCACGGCCTGGGACAGCGTGATCGCGTTTTCGTTGGAGAGCTCAGAGACCTCGGTCATCACCCGCAGGCTGATCTTTCCCTCGGTGAGAACGACGGGGGTGAAGTTGAGCGAGATGCCGAACTTTTTGAAGCTGATCTGGGTAGTACAAACGTGCGTGGTAGGGTCGCACGCGTAGCCGGCAGGCACCGGGAATTCACCGCCGGCGATGAATGTTGCCGATTCACCGGAGATCGCGGTCAGATTCGGTTCGGCCAGCGTTCGGATCACACCCGCGGTTTCCATCGCACGCAGGGTGGCCTGCACCGACGGGGCCCCGCCGAACTTGGTGGTCAGGTTGTTGCCGTCGACGAGGTTCTTGCCGAGAGCCGTGAACGGATTGGAGTTGCTGAAGCTGACGACCGAGGTGCCGTAGCTGAGGTTGGCGGTGAGGTCGATTCCGAGCTGCTTGATGATGCTGCGCTGCACTTCGGCGACGGTCACCTTGAGCATGACCTGGTCGCGGCCGCGGACCACGATCGAGTTCACGACCTTCTCGGGGCCGCCCGCGAGGCGCACGGCGAGGTCGTTGGCCTGCTGGGCTTCGGCGGGATTCGCGGCCGAGCCGGTCAGGATGATGCCGTCGCCTAGCCCGTCGATCTGGATGTCTGAGTTCGGCAGGACCTGCTTCAGCGCGGCCCGCACGCCGTTGAGGTCGCGCTTGACGGCGATGTCATAGGCCGCAATCTGCTGGCCGGCGGAATCGAAGAACACGATGTTGGTCTGGCCGATCGCGGCGCCGATGATGTAGGCGCGCTGCGCCGAGCGGACGACCGCATTGGCGATCTTGGGATCGGCGACGAGCACGTCCTTGATGTCACGCGGAAGGTCGATCACGATCGACTTGCCGATGCCGAGCGAGAGGAATCGCGCGTTCATCTGACCGTCGGCCGCAGCCTGCGCCACAGGGCGATAGTCGGCGGCAACCACAGGGGTCAGCACCGGGTTGAGCGCGAGCGCGACGGTGGCCGAAAACGACAGGGCGCGGACCACAGAGGTTCGCATCGTCGCCAAGTTCGCCCTGCATTTCATATCGACAGTCCTCATCGTGCCTTCGCCGTCGAGCTTGGGATACCGTACCGAATGATCGAAATGCCATCGCGCTTCTGCGCGGAATCATCGAGCGTGATCTCGCTGAGCTTGACGTCGACGATGCTGCGCAACGCCAGCGACAGCGTGCCGCTCTGGCGTGCGGAGGAGAGCGTCGCAGTCTGCGCAGGATTGAGCTCGAGGGTGACGGTCTTGCCGACCACCGCGTTCTGCCCGTCCTTCTCCTTCGGCGCCTGGTCGATGGCCAGGACGCGGATATTGGCCAGGATGATCTCGGACGTGATCACATCAGGGGCGCCGCTGCTCTGGTCCGGATTCTTGAGACGGCGCGTCAGAAGCACGTCAACGCGGTCGTTGGGGAGGATGAAGCCGCCTGCGCCGGTTTCCGGCGAGATCTCGGTCGAAATCGCCCGCATGCCGGTGGGCAGGATTGCCGCCATGAAGCCGGAGCCTTCGGCCTTGACCAGCTTCTGGTCGCGGATCGGCTCACCCTGGATGAAGGGAGATCGTGCGATCGAGCCGGTGACCTGGGTTACCCCCTCGGGGCGCTCGTTGCGGCGGATGAAGGTGGTGCTGGCGGTCGCGGACGGCCAGGTCTGCCATTGCACGTCTTCCGGCTTGACGGTCTGGCCGAGGCCGATGTCGTTCTTGGCGACCAGGACGTCGACGGTGGGAAGCTGCGCGACCGGAGCCGGAGGCGGCGCAGAATTGTCCGAGCCGCTCGCCAGATACGCGGCGACACCGCCGGCGCAGATGGCGACCGTCAGGACGACAATGCGTGCCCTATTCATACGCTTCACTTTCCAACAAACGCCGCGACGCTGACGCCGCCGTAATCGGCAGTTGACCAGCTATTCGTCAAAGCATGGTTAATGAGGCGTATCTAAATCGCCTTAACGCCGGGTTGACCCGATGCGTTCAGCGCAATGCGAGGTGAGCGAGGTCGATCGCCTTCACCCATTCGGTCTCCGGGTAGACCATCAGCGCACTCATTGCGAGCGCGATGCCGTAGGGAATGCCGCTCTCCTTGGCGTGCAGCCGCGCGAGCCAGGCCTGGCCCGCCAGCCCATAAGGCAGCGGCCACTGCCGGAACTGGAGCAGGAGCAGCGTCAGCGCCCCGCCGAACAGCGAGGCGTAGAGCAGGAAGTTCATCAGCTGTGCGAACCCGAACCAGAGTGCGACGGAGGCCGCGACCTTGGCATCGCCACCGCCGACCCAGCCCATCGCAAAACAGGTGAAAGCCACGACCAGGACGAGCGCACCTGAGCCGACATGGCTCAGCATCTCGTAAGGTGCCATGCCACCGGCGAGAGCGAGCGCGAAAAAGCCGGCGACCAGCGCCAGCGATACGCGGTTAGAGATCGTCATCGTGAAGAGATCGCTCGCGGCGGCAAACGCCATCAGGGCAGGGAAGAGCAGAAGGCGCGCAAGGTCGAGGATCATGGGTTGCGTCTTGAGGCCTGGGTTTGCCGCGGAGCTGGCGTCGCCGGATTCTAGCCGGCAGTGCTAAACAAACCGAAAACGGCGGCAGCCGTTTCGATGGGCGGAGCCAGCCGAAGGCGTGCTCACCAGAGGGAGGCGATGCGTGCGGCGAGCGCGACGGTCGCAAGCAGCAGGGCCAGGCAGACCCAGTAAGCCGGCGAGCCGGTCTGCGCGGCCTCCGCCGCGTTTGCCGCGACCGCGGCATCGGTTCTGTACTTGCTCAACGCCACTGGAACTCGCCGTCTGAAAAACAAAGGCCCCGGAGGCCCGGGGCTTTTGCCGTCGTTCGTCGATCGCTTACTTCAGCGAGCTGCTGATCGAGGTGAACTTGGCGTTCAGCGTGGTGCCGAGATTGTTGACGACGGTGATGATGGCCAGCGCGATGCCGGCGGCGATCAGGCCGTATTCGATGGCGGTGGCGCCGGATTCATCTTTCGCGAAACGCGCAATCAGGTTCTTCATGAACAAAACTCCATCTGGGGTGGGATCGCCTCGTTCGGCGTTGTGCTTGACCCAATGACCATGAGATCCGAGCTCTTTCGGGAGAGTTAATTCGATCGGGCAAACCCGCCTGCCGCTGGCCAGAGTGAATTTCGCCTTAAGGCAGCCAGCTGCAATCGTTCCAGTTCCGGATGTGCAGCAAGCGCAGTTCCGGCTTCACCGTCCCTTAAATTTGAGGGAGTACGCGTAGGCGGGACCAGCAATTCGCAAGAGAGGCGACAATGTCGAGCCTGCCCATGGAAATCGCCCTGATGCTCGGCGAGACCATCGCGAAGGTGATCCCCACGACTTTCGCGCTCGCGGTGGTCTTCACCGTGCTCGAGCACGTCTGGGCCTGCAATCCCGGCGTGCCCTGGTGGCGCAAGCGGGAGATCGTCACGGACATCTGCTACTGGTTTGTCGTTCCGGTGTTCGCACGCGTCATGCGGATCAGCCTTCTGATCGTCGGTGCGAGCTTCGTCTTCAACATCCATGATGCCGACGAACTCATCGCCTTCTACGACAATGGCCACGGCCCGCTGTCGCTATTGCCGCTCTGGGTCCAGGCCGTGCTGTTCCTGGTCCTGTCCGATTTCATGCTGTACTGGCTGCACCGGCTGTTCCACGGCGGCGGGTTCTGGAAGTACCACGCGATCCATCACTCCTCGGAGGAGATCAGCTGGATTTCCGCGGCCCGCTTCCATCCCGTCAATCTCGTGCTCGGTACGATCGCGGTCGACGTCGTGCTGCTGATGGCCGGCATTTCGCCGAATGCCATGGTCTGGCTCGCCCCGTTCACGACCTTCCATTCGGCCTTCGTGCACGCCAACCTCAACTGGACCTTCGGGCCGTTCAAATATGTGCTGGCGACGCCGGTGTTCCATCGCTGGCACCACACCTCGCTCGCAGAGGGCGGCGACACCAATTTTGCCGGCACGTTCCCGATCTGGGATGTGCTGTTCGGCACTTTCCGGATGCCCGAGGGGCAATTGCCGCAGGATTACGGCAAGGATGAAGCCACCATGCCGAAGGAGATCGGAGGGCAGCTTGCCTATCCGTTCCGCCGCTAGGTTCTCGGGGCCGCGAAATGCCAGTCCGTTCAAACAATAGTCGGCGAATTTGCGGAACGTTCACGAATTGAGGGCAGGTTAGCCGGGTCGGGCACCGGCTCGGCTGTTATCTGATTGCTTCTGCCGGTTTGTGACGTCCCGGGGGTAAGAGTATGCGTAAACAACTGCTGCGCCGTCATGCGCGCGTCTGTCTTCTGGTTGCGGCCGCGGTGCTGGCATCGCCGGCTGCTGGCCTTGCTGAGCCGACCGCAGATGCCATAGCCGTGAATGTCGATCAGGCCAAGCTGGTGCGGTTGCCTGGCAAGGTGGCGACCATCGTGGTCGGCAATCCCATGATTGCCGACGTCACGCTCCAGCCCGGTGGCATGATCGTCGTGACCGGCAAGGGCTATGGCGCCACCAATTTCATCGCGCTCGACCGAGGCGGCGAGATCCTGGTCGATCGCCAGATCCAGGTTGAAGGTCCGAGCGATCGGCTCGTCACCGTCTATCGCGGGATCGAGCGCGAGTCCTACAGCTGCATGCCGGTTTGCCAGCGTCGCGTGACGCTCGGCGACAGCGACACCTATTTCAACAACACGATGAGTCAGGCCGGTTCGTTGAGCAGCACGGCCAGCGGCAATGCTGGTGCGGGCGCCAAGACGAACTGAGTAAGACCAACTAAGTAAGACCAACCAGCGAGTTTGATTGGCGGGTTTGCCGGGGCAAGGATCGCCCCGGGCCGATGCGGGCGCATGAGTTTCTCTCTCCGTATGCTCGTCTCAATGCTCTCGTCTCCTTGGCCTGGGTCGTTCACGGTTAACGCGCCCCTAATGGCCCGGGTCGCCGGGTGCGGATCGCCTGAAACACTTAAACAATCAGTTTCCGCTATTGAACATGGCAGATGATTGCTGCTGCTGCTGGGGAATTTGATGCCTTCGCCTGCACCTACGAGGTTCACGCTCCTCGCCATGCTGCGCCGGTTTCGCGGCAGTCGCCGCGGCTCCGCAGCCGTCGAGTTCGCGCTGGTCGCACCGATGTTCTTCGCGCTGCTGTTCGCCATCATCGAGACGGCGCTGATGTTCTTGGCGACCCAGGTGCTCGAGAGCGCCAGCCAGAATTCCGCGCGGGTGTTGCTGACGGGGCAGGCGCAATCCGGTTCGGTGGCGGCCTGCGCGGTGTCCGGCGTGAGCACGCCCTGCTCGCAAACGACGTTCAAGGCTTACGTCTGCAGCCAGATCCCAGCGCTCTTTGATTGCACCAAGCTCTACATCGACGTTGTGAGTACGAACTCGTTCGGAGCACTAAGCCTCACCAGCTACGGCAATTCCTGCAGCTTCAACCCGGCCGGCGTGCAGTACAATGCCGGGGCCGCCGGCCAGGTCGTCGTGGTGCGCCTGTTCTATCAGTGGCCGCTCATCGTCACCGGCCTTGGCTTCAACATGGGCTGCAGCAACAAACGGCTGCTGGTCGCGACCGCGGCCTTCAAGAACGAACCTTTTTGAGACAGATGGATTCGAGCAAGCCGATGCAGCCGATTGCGCATATCTGGAGGAATACCGGTCAATTCGTGCGTGACTTCGTCGCCGACAAGCGCGCGCTCGCGGCGACCGAATTCGCGGTCATCGTGCCGCTGATGCTGGTGATGTTCTTCGGTACCGTCGAATTTTCATCGGCCGTGGCGATTGATCGCAAAGTCACAATGATTGCACGGACACTGTCCGATTTGACGTCGCAGTCAACGTCGCTCGACCCTGGCGACTTGCAGGACACGTTCACGGCAAGCATTTCGATGATCATGCCTTACGACGCTACGCTCGTGAACGGCACGGTTCTTCAGATCTATATCGACTCGAGCAGCGTCGCCAAAATTAAATGGAGTCAGTCCGCCACCATTGCCAACGGTGCGACGCAGGCCACGCTGACGGCACCGCCCTCGGCTCTGGTTGCTGGTACCACGGTCACCTCGATGATTCCGTCGACGCTCTTGATCCCGAAGACCTACCTCATTTACAGCGAGGCGAGTTACCTCTACACGCCTTCTGTCAAATTTGTTCTGAAGTCGGGCATCACGCTGAGCGATGTCTCCTACACGCGGCCGCGCCAGGTCACCTGCGTTCCTTACAACGGCGTACCGTCGCTGCCGTGCCCCCTGAACTAGAAAAAAGGCCGGGCATTGTGCCCGGCCTTTTCTTTTAACTTGTTCGCTCGAGCCGATCGGGGCCGTAAGCGGTAGGCTCAACCGGCGGAACGGAGGTTGTCCGCTGCCGACTTGCCGGAACGGCGGTCGGCCACGATCTCGTAGGAGATCTTCTGACCTTCGCGCAGCGTGCCCAAGCCTGCACGCTCCACAGCGCTGATGTGGACAAACACGTCCTGGCCGCCATCGTCGGGCTGGATGAAGCCGAAGCCTTTGGTCGCGTTAAACCACTTCACGGTTCCCATGCTCATGGGGGTAGTCCCTTCTCAGATAACACAATGTCAGAGCCCGCTCGCGCGGACAGGTTAGATCGAATTTTTGGAAGGGTCGTCAGCGTGTCTGAACCGGCTGTACCGGTGGATGCTAATGTCGTCCGGCCGAAAATCGATTAACTCATTTTATTGGAAACAGAACCTCAAAACAATGCTGACGTGCACGATTTTTTGATCCGCCGTGATGTTCACGGCGGATCAGCATACAGGTCGGAACTTCAGGTCCGCGCTCGCGCGCTGAGACCCCGACTAGCGGCGGCGGAACTGGCCGCCGCGCTGCCCGGGGCGCGGAGGTCCGCCCATCCCGCTCGGACGTTCGTCCTTGTGGCGGAAAATCAGCCGGCCCTTTTCGAGGTCATAGGGCGACATCTCAACCGTCACGCGGTCGCCCGCCAGAGTCTTGATGCGGTTCTTCTTCATCTTGCCGGCAGTGTAGGCGACGATCTCGTGTCCGGCGTCGAGCTGCACGCGGTAGCGCGCGTCGGGGAGGATTTCTGTGACCAGTCCTTCGAACTGGATCAGCTCTTCCTTAGCCATGAATTTCTCCAGGTCGTGGACGGCTAGTGCGAATGGGGTTTGCGGTTCGGTTGGCCGTTCGGCCGACTCTCGCGGCGCAAAAAGGCAACGCCTTGTATCCCATCAGACGCCCCGGCGCTATGCGCGGAACGCTGTTCCGGACGGCCGTTTGGCGAAGAATGCACCTTGCCGCCGGTGTGGTCGCGACGAGGAGCCTTCGAAGCCTTCGGGCCACTGCCGGGCCGTGCGTCAGCACGCCTGGCGTCGCCATGCCGTCCCTCGCCGGGTCTTCCGTCGCCCTGCTTGGCGGCACTGTGGTGGCGCCCGTCCGCATGCCTTTCGTCGGCACGGCGACCGTCACCGTGGCGTCCCTCACCAGACCTTGCGCCTTGCGGACGCTGGCCCGGGCGGCCCGGCCGACCCTGTCGTTGCTGCTGCGGGGGAGGGCCCGCATCCCGGCGGCCGGCGTCGGTGCGGCGATCCTCACGCGGCAGCGCCACTTTGATCAGCCGCTCGATATCGCGGAGATAGCTCAGCTCCTCGCCGCCTGCGACCAGTGAGATCGCGGTACCCTCGGCACCCGCGCGCGCGGTGCGACCGATGCGATGCACATAGGTCTCCGGCACGTTGGGCAGGTCGAAATTGATGACGTGGGTGATGCCGTCGACATCGATGCCGCGGGCGGCGATATCGGTGGCGACCAGCGTGCGGATTTCACCGGTGCGGAACTGGGCAAGCGTCCGTTCGCGATGGTTCTGCGACTTGTTACCGTGGATGGCGCTGGCGGGGATCCCCGCCTTCTCGAGTGTCTTAACGACCTTGTCGGCGCCGTGCTTGGTGCGCGTGAAGACCAGGGCTCGGTTGACCTGCTCCTGCTTCAACAGCTGGGCGAGGAACGCCGGCTTGGCGGAGAAGTCGACCTGGATGATGCGCTGCTGGATGCGCTCCACGGTCGAGGAGACCGGGGTCACCGCGACGCGGGCAGGGTCGCGCAGCATGGCGTCGGCCAGCTCGGCGATGTCCTTCGGCATGGTGGCCGAGAAGAACAGCGTCTGCCGCTTGATCGGCAGCTTGGCGACGATTTTGCGGATGTCGTTGATGAAGCCCATGTCGAGCATGCGGTCGGCTTCGTCGAGCACGAGGAATTCGACGCTTCCAAGCTTCAGTCCGTTGCTCTGCACGAGGTCGAGCAAACGGCCGGGGGTGGCGACCAGCACCTCGACGCCCTGCATCAGCGAGCGGACCTGACGGCCCATCGGCACGCCGCCGATGGCGAGGGTCGAGGACAGGCGGATGTGGCGGCCATAGGCGTTGAAGCTGTCGAGGATCTGGCCGGACAGTTCGCGGGTCGGCGACAGCACCAGGACGCGGGTCGTCTTCGGCTGCGGCTTGATGCGATTCTCGAGCAGGCGGTGCAGGATCGGCAGCGCGAAGGACGCGGTCTTGCCGGTTCCGGTCTGGGCGATGCCGACGACGTCGCGGCCGGTCAGCGCGGTCGGAATCGTCTGGGTCTGGATGGGGGTGGGGGTGACGTAGTTCTCTTCGGTGAGAGCACGAGCGATGGGTTCGGCGAGGCCGAAATCCTGAAACGAAGTCAAAAGGTGGGTTCTTTCCATGTCAAAAGCGGGCGCCCGGCGCATTCGGCGCGGCGCGCGCAAAAGGGTGTCGAGAGGGACACCTGCGTGTTTGGGGTGTCGGATGGCTTGATGGGATGGGGCAAGCCAGACGCCCGTAAGGGCTTAAGAACACGCGGCTCGCAACGGTCTCTGATTCGCAAGAGACCTCGCCCCCCATATGGAACATTGAGGCGGCGCTTTCAAGGCAGGCGCACCACAAATGGCGATCGCGGTGCAGAAATAGTTATGCCGGAAATTTAGCCAGAGCGGGAAATTTGCTTAGAAAATAGCCTGCCTGCCGCATTCGCATACATTTGAATTGCTCAATGTTTAGGCGACGCGGCTATGGCGATGCTTGCTTTTCTGTCGATTTCGCCAGCAAAATCAACGGCATAATATGTGTCTAATCCATGGCACGGTTCTTGCGAATCCGTTAATCGCAGGCGGCCGTTGGGGCCGTTTCGCAGCGTTTTTCACGTCTGCGTCAGGGAGATGAGACACTCATGCATAGCAAATCCACTCACGATATAGCGGCGCCATTTAGCCGCCGTGGCGTTCTCGCCGCGACCGCCGGACTGATGCTTGGTCTGGCTTCCATTTCCGGTGCGAAAGCCGCGGACGACACCATCAAGGTCGGCGTGCTTCATTCTCTCTCCGGCACCATGGCCATCAGCGAGACCACGCTGAAGGACACCATCCTCTTCCTGATCGACGAGCAGAACAAGAAGGGCGGCGTCAACGGCAAGAAGCTCGAAGCCGTCGTCGTCGATCCCGCTTCGAACTGGCCGCTGTTCGCCGAGAAGGCGCGCGAGTTGATCACCAAGGACAAGGTCTCGGTCGTGTTCGGCTGCTGGACCTCGGTGTCGCGCAAGTCGGTGCTCCCGGTGTTCAAGGAGCTGAACAGCATCCTGTTCTACCCCGTGCAGTACGAGGGCGAGGAGAGCGAGCGCAACGTGTTCTACACCGGTGCCGCGCCGAACCAGCAGGCGATCCCCGCCGTCGACTATCTGATGAAGGACGAGAAGGTGAAGCGCTGGGTGCTCGCGGGCACCGACTACGTCTATCCGCGCACCACCAACAAGATCCTGGAAGCCTATCTGAAGTCCAAGGGTGTCGCCCAGGAAGACATCATGATCAACTACACGCCGTTCGGTCATTCCGACTGGCAGACGATCGTGGCCGACATCAAGAAGTTTGGCTCGGCCGGCAAGAAGACCGCCGTGGTCTCGACCATCAACGGCGACGCCAACGTTCCTTTCTACAAGGAGCTCGGCAACCAGGGCATCAAGGCGAAGGACATCCCGGTCGTCGCGTTCTCGGTGGGTGAGGAAGAACTCGCCGGCATCGACACCAAGCCGCTGCTCGGCCATCTCGCGGCCTGGAACTACTTCCAGTCGATCAAGTCGCCGGAGAACGAGAAGTTCATCAAGGCGTGGCAGACCTACACCAAGAATCCGAAGCGCGTGACCAACGATCCGATGGAAGCGCACGTGATCGGCTTCGACATGTGGGTCAAGGCGGTCGAGAAGGTGAAGTCGACCGATCCGGACAAGGTGATCGACGCGCTCCCGGGCATCGAAGCCAAGAACCTGACCGGCGGCACCTCAAAGATGCTTCCGAACCATCACATCACCAAGCCGGTGTTCATTGGCGAAATCAAAGCCAACGGCCAGTTCGACGTGGTGTGGAAGACCCCGGGTCTTGTCGCGGGCGACGCCTGGTCGAAGGAGCTCGACGGCTCCAAGGACCTGGTCGGCGACTGGGTCGGCAAGAAGTGCGGCAACTTCAACACCAAGAGCAACAAGTGCCTCGGTTCGGGTTCCTGATCCGAATCTGACACTTCATTGCATGATCGGAGAAGGCGGCGATCCGGCCGCCTTCTCCACCCTTTTCTGCCGGGGTCTTTCACAGTGCCAGCCAATTTGTCCGCCCGCCTCTGTTCGCTCCTGCTCTCGTTGTTCCTGATCGCGTTCGCACTGCCGGCCTTGGCTGGTCCGTTCGAAGATGCGGTCGCCAAATTCGCCAACGACGATTATTCCGACACGGAAGAGGCGATCGGCGTGGTCGCGAGCAGCGGCAATACGCTGGCCTTTCCGATCATCAGCGCGCTCCAGGACGGCCGGCTGATGGCCGATCCGGACAGCAAGAAAGTTTACGTTACCGGCGCCGACGGCAAGTCGATCGATGCTGCGACCGGTCAGGCCGTGGCCAGTGTGCCCGACAGTGCAAGCGCGGTCCGCCTCAACAACCGCCTGCGCCGCAGCGTCGATGCCGCGATCGGTAGTCTGACGCTGCAGTCACCCGACATCGGAGCGCGGCTCCAGGCGGCGCAATCCGTCTTCAAGTCGCATGAGGAGACGTCGCTCGAAGCCGTCGACGGCGCGCTCGCCAAGGAAACCAACCGATCCGTCAAGGCCGCGCTGGGCGACGCCCGCGCGGCGATCCTGTTGTTCAAGCCTGATGCCACCGAGGTCGAGAAGCTCGAAGCCGTTGCCACCATCAAGGCGCGCGGCGACCAGGAGGCGATGGCGCTGCTCACCGGCATGGGCGACCAGCCGGCCTCGGTGACCAAGGCTGCCGCGAGCGCAATCGGCTCGATCCAGAGTTCGCTCGCGGTCTGGTCGATGGTGCAGAATGCCTGGTACGGCCTCTCGCTCGGTTCGGTGCTGCTGCTTGCCGCGATCGGGCTTGCCATCACGTTCGGCGTGATGGGCGTCATCAACATGGCCCATGGCGAGATGGTGATGATCGGAGCCTACACCACCTTCGTGGTGCAGGAGGTGATCCGCACCCGCTATCCCGGCCTGTTCGACTATTCGCTGCTGATCGCGGTACCGCTCGCCTTCCTGGTGGCGGGCGCGCTCGGCGTCGTGATCGAGCGCAGCATCATCCGCTTTCTCTATGGCCGTCCGCTGGAGACGCTGCTGGCGACGTGGGGCCTGTCGCTGGTGCTGCAGCAGGCCGTGCGCACCATGTTCGGCCCGACCAACCGCGAGGTCGGCAACCCCTCCTGGATGAGCGGCGCGTTCGAGCTCGGCCAGATCACGATTACCTATAACCGGCTCTGGATCCTTGTCTTCACGCTCGCGGTGTTCGTCATTCTGCTCGCGATGCTGCGCTACACCGCACTCGGGCTCGAGATGCGCGCGGTCACGCAGAACCGCCGCATGGCGGCTTCGATGGGCATCGCGACCTCGCGTGTCGATGCGCTGACCTTCGGCCTCGGCTCGGGCATTGCCGGCATCGCCGGCGTGGCGCTGTCTCAGATCGACAATGTCAGCCCCAATCTCGGCCAGAGCTACATCATCGACAGCTTCATGGTCGTGGTGTTCGGCGGCGTCGGCAATCTCTGGGGCACGCTGGTCGGCGCCTTCACGCTCGGCATCGCCAATAAATTCCTGGAGCCGGTCGCCGGCGCCGTGCTCGGCAAGATCGCCATCCTCGTTCTCATCATCCTATTCATTCAAAAGCGGCCGCGCGGCCTGTTCGCGCTCAAGGGCCGTGCGGTGGAAGCATGACCCCTCACATGCTGACGCGATCGCTGGACCGCGGCGCGACGATCTTCCTTGCCGTCGTCGTGGCCTGCGGCATCCTCATCCCGCTCTCCAACCTGCTGCTGCCCGCGGGCTCGTTCCTGCAAGTGCCGACCTATCTGGTCGCGCTCTGGGGCAAATATGTCTGCTACGCCATCCTGGCGCTCTCGATCGACCTGATCTGGGGCTATTGCGGCATCCTCTCGCTCGGCCACGGCGCCTTCTTCGCGCTCGGCGGCTACGCGATGGGCATGTACCTGATGCGGCAGATCGGCAGCCGCGGCGTCTACGGCAACCCTATCCTGCCGGACTTCATGGTGTTCCTGAACTATTCGAAGCTGCCCTGGTACTGGCACGGCTTCGACATGTTCTGGTTTGCCGCGCTGATGGTGCTGATCGTGCCGGGGCTGCTCGCCTTTTGCTTCGGCTGGCTCGCCTTCCGCTCCCGCGTCACGGGCGTGTATCTGTCGATCATCACGCAGGCGATGACCTATGCACTGCTGCTCGCCTTCTTCCGCAACGATTTCGGCTTCGGCGGCAACAACGGCATGACCGACTTCAAGGACATTTTGGGCTTCAACGTGCAGGCCGAGGGCACGCGTGCTGCGCTGTTCGCGCTGAGCTGCCTGGCGCTGATCGCCGGCTTCCTGATCTGCCGCGCCATCGTCTCGTCCAAGCTCGGCAAAGTACTGATCGCCGTGCGCGATGCGGAATCGCGCACGCGCTTCCTCGGCTATCGCGTCGAATCCTACAAGCTGTTCGTGTTCACGGTGTCGGCCTGCATGGCCGGCGTCGCCGGCGCGCTCTATGTGCCGCAGGTCGGCATCATCAACCCAAGCGAATTCGCGCCGGGCAATTCGATCGAGGCAGTGATCTGGGTCGCCGTCGGCGGCCGCGGTACGCTGGTCGGCGCTGCGCTTGGCGCCGTCGTCGTCAACTACGCAAAGACGTTCTTCACCTCCGGCATGCTCGCGCCTTACTGGCTGTTCATGCTGGGCGCCATGTTCATCCTGGTGACGCTGCTGCTGCCCAAGGGCATCGTGGGCACTTTCAACGCCTGGTGGGACTCGTCGAAGGAAAGGCGCGACGCCGCGATCATTGCGAGCGCCGCGGCCGAAGACGGCGTCACCGAACCTAAAATGGCGGAGGAAGCTCAATGAACGTCATGGACACCCGCGCCACCTCCGCAATGCTTTATCTCGACGGCGTGCACGTCTCGTTCGACGGCTTCCACGCCATCAACAACCTCTCGCTGACGCTCGAGCCCGGCGAGATGCGCGCCATCATCGGCCCGAACGGCGCCGGCAAGACCACGATGATGGACATCATCACCGGCAAGACCAAACCTGACGAAGGCACCGTGCTGTTCGACGGCGTCACCGACCTGACGCGGCTGGACGAAACCCGCATCGCCGAGCTCGGCATCGGCCGCAAATTCCAGAAGCCGACCGTGTTCGAGAGCCAGACCGTGCAGGACAATCTGTTGCTCGCGCTCAATGTCGACCACAGCGTCAAGGGTACGCTGTTCTGGCGCGGCAGCCGGGCGGAGTCCGAGCAGATTGACAAGGTGCTGGAGACGATCCGCCTCACCGATGCCCGCAACCGTCTCGCCGGCAGCCTCAGCCACGGCCAGAAGCAGTGGCTCGAGATCGGCATGCTGCTCGCACAGGATCCGAAACTGCTTCTCGTCGACGAGCCCGTCGCTGGCATGACCGACGTCGAGACGCATCTCACCGCCGAGCTGCTCAAGGAAATCAACAAGACCCACACCGTGATGGTGGTCGAGCACGACATGACGTTCGTGCGCGAGCTGGGCGTCAAGGTCACTTGCCTGCACGAGGGGACCGTGCTCGCGGAAGGCACCATCGACCAGGTCTCGTCCAACGAGCGGGTCATCGAAGTCTATCTGGGGCGGTGAGCGATGCTTGAGGTCAAGGACATCAACCTGTTCTACGGCGCGGCGCAGGCGCTGCGCGGTGTCTCGATCGCGGCCGAGCCCGGCAAGGTCACTTGCGTGCTCGGGCGCAACGGCGTCGGCAAGACCTCGCTCCTGCGCGCCATGGTCGGGCAGTACCCGATTTCCTCGGGCGCGATCGTGCTCGACGGCAACGATATCACGGGCCTGAAGCCCTATGAGCGCGCGCGCAAGGGCATCGGCTTCGTGCCGCAGGGGCGCGAGATATTTCCGCTTCTGACGGTCGAGGAAAATCTCAAGACCGGCTTCGGCCCGCTCAGGCGCGAGGACAAGCACATTCCGGACGACGTGTACTCGCTGTTCCCGGTGCTGCAATCCATGCTCGGCCGGCGCGGCGGCGATCTCTCCGGCGGCCAGCAGCAACAGCTCGCGATCGGGCGCGCGCTGGTGATGCGGCCAAAGCTGCTGCTGCTCGACGAGCCGACCGAGGGCATCCAGCCCTCGATCATCAAGGACATCGGCCGAGCCATCTCGTATCTGCGCAATCTCGGCAACATCGCCATCGTGCTGGTCGAACAATATCTCGACTTTGCCTGCGAACTCGGCGACAGTTTTGCGGTGATGGATCGCGGCGCGGTGAAGTTCACCTGCGACCGCTCCAATCTCGACGCGAGCGAAATCAGCCGCCAGATGGCGCTGTAGGCCATTCTGCCGCGACCGGCTGGGGAGGCGGATGCGCAGCGACGTTTTAGCGACATCTTCGGTGTTCGACGCCAACCGTGCCCGCGGCGCGGTGCGCTTCGACGTCCACGTGCGCGACGGTGTGACACGTCGCGGGATCTTGCATGAGTCCGGCTCGCTGCGCGTGCGCTTCCCTTCGCCGGAGGACGAGGGTCTCTCCGGCGTGTTCGTCAACACGGCCGGCGGCGTTGCGGGCGGCGATCGCTTCGACATCGAGATCGCGGCCGCAGATGGCTCGAAGCTGACGCTGACGACGGCAGCCGCGGAAAAGGTCTACCGCGCGCCAGGGCGGGCGGCGGAGCTCAATATAGCGCTGAAGGTTGCCGCGGGCGCCCATCTCGGCTGGCTGCCGCAGGAGACGATCCTGTTCGACCGGGCGCGCGTGCGGCGCCGCTTCGACATTGACCTCGATGCGACTGCCTCGCTTCTGCTGTGCGAGATCGTGGTGTTCGGCCGTACCGCCATGGGCGAACGAATGGAGCAAGGCGAGTTCGTCGACCACTGGCGGCTGCGTCGCGGCGGCAAGCTAGTGTTTGCCGAGACCGTCAGGCTCGACGGCAATATCGGCGCAAAGCTTGCGCGATCGGCGGTGGCCAAGGGCGGCGCTGCGATCGGCACGGCGCTGATCGTGCCCGGCGACGAGCCCCTGATCGAGCGTCTCCGCGAGGCCTCGGAATCCTTCGCCGGCGAGGTCGGGATATCCGCCTGGAATGGCTTTGCAATGGCACGGTTCTGTGCCCAAGATGCGGCGCGGCTGCGCGCGGACATGATGGCCGTATTGGCGCGCACCGGTGCGGCGTTGCCGCGGCTCTGGCTCAATTGATCGGCTGAAAGTGTTGAACGGAAGAGATTTCGCATGAACCTGTCTCCCCGCGAAAAGGACAAGCTTCTGATCTCGATGGCGGCGATCGTGGCCCGCCGCCGGCTGGATCGCGGCGTCAAGCTCAACCATCCGGAGGCGATCGCGCTCATCTCCGATTTCATCCTCGAGGGCGCGCGCGATGGCCGCACCGTCGCCGAGCTGATGCAGGCGGGCGCGCAGGTCCTCACCCGCGAGCAGGTGATGCCGGGAATCCCTGAGATGATCCACGACATCCAGGTCGAGGCGACCTTTCCGGACGGCACCAAGCTCGTCACCGTGCACGAACCGATCAGGTAGGAGAGAAGCATGATTCCCGGCGAACTCTTCATCCAGGACGGCGAGATCGAGCTCAATGCCGGCCGCAAGACCGTGACGCTGACGGTCGCCAACACCGGCGACCGCCCGATCCAGGTCGGCTCGCACTATCATTTCTTCGAGACCAACCCGGCGCTGAAGTTCGATCGCAAGAAAGCCCGCGGCATGCGCCTCGACATCGCCGCCGGCACCGCCGTTCGCTTCGAGCCGGGCCAGACCCGCGACGTTCAGCTCGTCGCGGTGGCCGGTAAGAAGACCATCTACGGCTTCCGCGGCGACGTGATGGGGAAGCTGTGAAATCCACAGGAACGAGCGTGGCGCGCCACGGTTGAGGCGAAAACGGAGGACTTTGCCATGCTGTCACCTGTCCGCCTCATCTCCGAAGCCGCCGAACTCGCCGCGCGCCGCCACAACGGCATGGCGCGCAAGGGCCGCGGTCATGAGCCTTACATCAACCACCTCGCCGAGGTCGCGAACCTGCTTGCGACCGCGACCGACGGCACCGACGCCGAACTCGTTGCCGCCGGCTGGCTGCATGATGCGATCGAGGACACCGACACCACGCGCGAGGAGCTCGCGCAAAAATTCTCCGACCGTGTCGCGTCGCTTGTCGAGGAATGCACCGACGATATGAGCCTGCCGAAGCCGGAGCGGCGGCGGCGTCAGGCGCTCGACGCACCGAAAAAATCGGCTGGCGCCAGGCTGATCAAGATCGCGGACAAGATCAGCAATATCGGCGCGCGCGTGCATTCGGATCCGACGGCCGCGGAACGTGACGACCTCGTCGATTACACCGACTGGGCCGAGCAGGTTGTCGCCGGTTGCCGCGGCGGTAACTCCTGGCTGGATACGACATTCGACGACACGGTGCTCACAGCGAGGACCTCGCTGTGAGCACCGATCCAAAATTCAAACGCAAACGGGGCTTGTGATGTCCGTCAAAATAAAGCGTTCCGTCTATGCCGACATGTTCGGCCCGACCACCGGCGACAAGGTGCGGCTGGCCGACACCGACCTCATCATCGAGGTCGAGAAGGATTTCACCACCTACGGCGAGGAAGTGAAGTTCGGCGGCGGCAAGGTGATCCGCGACGGCATGGGCCAGTCGCAGGTCACCAACAAGCAGGGCGCGGCGGACACCGTCATCACCAATGCGCTGATCGTCGATCACTGGGGCATCGTGAAGGCCGACGTCGCGATCAAGGACGGCATGATCGCTGGCATCGGCAAGGCCGGCAATCCCGACATCCAGCCCGGTGTCACCATCATCATCGGCCCCGGCACCGACGTGATCGCAGGTGAAGGCAAGATCCTCACCGCCGGCGGCTTCGACAGCCACATCCATTTCATCTGTCCGCAGCAGATCGAGCACGCGCTGATGTCGGGCGTCACCTCGATGCTAGGGGGCGGCACCGGTCCGTCGCACGGCACGTTCGCCACCACCTGCACGCCGGGGCCGTGGCACATGGGCCGGATGATCCAGTCGTTCGACGCCTTCCCGGTCAATCTCGGCGTCTCCGGCAAGGGCAACGCCTCGCGGCCCGCGGCGCTGGTCGAGATGATCAAGGCCGGCGCCTGTGCGCTGAAGCTGCACGAGGACTGGGGCACGACGCCGGCCGCGATCGACACCTGCCTGTCGGTCGCCGACGACTACGACATCCAGGTGATGATCCACACCGATACGTTGAACGAATCCGGCTTCGTCGAGGATACCATCAAGGCGTTCAAAGGCCGCACCATCCACGCCTTCCACACCGAGGGCGCCGGCGGCGGTCACGCCCCTGATATCATCAAGGTCGCGGGGCTGAAGAACGTGCTACCGTCCTCGACCAACCCGACGCGGCCCTTCACGCGCAACACCATCGACGAGCATCTCGACATGCTGATGGTGTGCCACCACCTCGACCCCTCGATCGCGGAAGATCTGGCGTTTGCTGAAAGCCGCATCCGCAAGGAGACCATCGCGGCCGAGGACATCCTGCATGATCTCGGCGCGCTCTCCATGATCTCCTCGGACTCCCAGGCCATGGGCCGCCTCGGCGAGGTCATCATCCGGACCTGGCAGACCGCCGACAAGATGAAGAAGCAGCGCGGCTCGCTGCCGCAGGACAAGGGCAAGGACAACGACAATTTCCGGGTCAAGCGCTACATCGCCAAATATACGATCAATCCCGCGATCGCCCACGGCGTTTCGAAGCTGATCGGCTCGGTGGAGAAGGGCAAGCTCGCCGATCTCGTGCTGTGGTCGCCGGCCTTCTTCGGCGTCAAGCCGGATTGCGTCGTCAAGGGCGGCATGATCGTCGCGGCTCCCATGGGCGATCCCAACGCCTCGATCCCGACCCCGCAGCCGGTGCATTACCAGCCGATGTTCGGCGCCTTCGGCAAGGCGCGCACTGCGTCTTCTGTGGTGTTCACCTCGAAGGCCGCGATCGCCGGTGGCCTCGCGCGCAAGCTCGGCATCGACAAGAAGCTCTATGCAGTCCAGAACACCCGCGGCAGGATCTCGAAGAAGAGCATGATTCACAACGACGCCACGCCCAATATCGAGGTCGATCCGGAGACCTATGAGGTCCGTGCCGACGGCGAGCTTTTGACCTGCGCCCCCGCCGAGGTGCTGCCGATGGCGCAGCGATATTTCATGTACTGAAATAGCGCCTCAACGCATGTCCCAAGAATATGTCTTGGTCGTATCGGAGACAGCTTTTCCGGTTTTGCGTTCGATCCCGCCTGGTCTAAGGTCCCGCCCGGTATCTGAAGCCCAGAAGAAAAGCCGGGAGGATTTCTCGTGATCTATGTCGTCGCCACCTTGACCATCAAGCCTGAAACGCGCGCCGAATTCATTGCAGCCGCCACCGCCTGCATCAAGGAGACCCGGAAAGAGCCCGGCAATATCGCCTATGATCTGCATGAGAGCGTCACCGATCCCGCCAAGATGGTGTTCGTCGAGCAGTGGGAGAATGCCGAGGCGCTGGTGCCGCATCGCGCCATGGAGCACATGAAGACCTTCGGCCGCGTCGCGGTGAAGTGTTTTACGGCGCCGCCGAAGATCGAAGTGATCACGCCCGAGAAGGTCGAGACACGGTAACGGGGTAAAAGCGCATGATCCGGGCGACGCAGGTCAGGGGACAACACCGCTTCGCGGAAGCGCCGGCGGATACGGTCGTGCTCGATTTCGACGATCGACACCGCCGCCGCATGGCGATGACGGGGACGCGGGGGCTCGAGTTCCTGCTCGACCTGGAGAATGCCGTCGCGCTGCGCGGCGGCGATGCGCTGGTGTTGGAGGACGGCCGGCTGGTCGAGGTGGTCGCCGCGCCCGAGCCGCTGCTCGAGATCCGCGGCCACGATCCGCACCACCTTATTCGCGTCGGCTGGCATCTCGGCAATCGCCATCTGCCGACGCAGATCATGGCCAAGGGCCTGCGCATCCGCCGCGACCACGTCATCGAAGCCATGGTGAAGGGCCTCGGTGCCCGCGTGATCGAGATCGAGGCGCCGTTCGATCCCGAGGGCGGCGCCTATGCCGATGCCGGTCATGCGCATGGACATGACGACCACGCGCATCACGATCATGGCCACGATGATCATCATGGCCACCACCATGATCATGCCGCACATGGCGACGGTCACGATCACCATCACCACGACGAGCATTGCGATCACCCCGATCATCACCACGGCCAGAAGCATGCTCATGACCACAAATGAGCCGGTCGCGGCCCGCGACCTCGCGGAGCGCGAGGCGGCGGCGCTGTACCGGTTGATGACCTGGCTGTCGCCCGCGTTTCCAGTGGGGGGCTTTTCCTACTCCAGCGGCATCGAATGGGCGGTCGAGGCCGGCGACATCACCGACACCGCGACGCTGGCGGACTGGCTCGATTCGATGCTTCGCGATGGCTCGGGCTTCTGCGATGCGACGTTTCTGGTCCACGCCTATCGCGCCACTGAAGCGGGCGAGGGCGACACCTTGAGCGATATCGCCGAGCTCGCCGCGGCGTTCGTGTCCTCGCGCGAGCGGCAGCTGGAAACGACATCGCAGGGCCGTGCCTTCATCGATATCGCCCGCGCCGCGTGGGATGCCGACGGGCTGGATGGCATGGTTGCGGCATGCCGGACGCCACTGGTCTATCCCGTTGCCGTTGGCGTGGTCGCCGCGATGCACGGCGTGCCGCTGGCGCCGACGCTGCACGCCTTCCTGCATGCGCTGGTCTCGAACTGGGTTTCCGCGGCCAGTCGGCTCATTCCGCTCGGCCAGACCGACAGCCAGCGCGTGCTGGTGAAGCTGGAAGCCGCGGTTGCCGCGACTGCGAATCGTGCGCTGAATGCGACGTTGGACGATGTCGGCGGCACGACGTTTCGCGCCGACCTCGCCAGCCTGCGGCACGAGACACAATATACGCGGCTGTTCAGATCTTGATTGCGGCCAGTACACTCCGCAGCCGCCAGGACGACGATAGGAAAGAAGCAATGGCTACATCTCACGGTCCCTTGCGTGTCGGCATCGGCGGTCCGGTCGGATCGGGCAAGACCGCGCTGATGGACCTGCTCTGCAAGACCATGCGCGAGCGCTACGACATCGCCGCGATCACCAACGACATCTATACCAAATGGGATGCGGAATTCCTCGTGCGCTCGGGCTCGCTGACGCCGGATCGCATTGCCGGGGTCGAGACCGGCGGCTGCCCGCACACCGCGATCCGCGAGGACGCCTCGATGAATCTCGCCGCGGTGGCGGATATGCGCGCCAAGTTTCCCGGGCTCGATCTCGTGCTGATCGAATCCGGCGGTGATAACCTCGCTGCCACTTTTTCCCCTGAGCTCGCCGATCTCACCATTTACGTCATCGACGTGGCGGCCGGCGACAAGATCCCGTCCAAGGGCGGCCCCGGCATCACCCGGTCCGACCTCCTTGTGATCAACAAGATCGACCTGGCGCCCTATGTCGGCGCCTCCTTGGAAAAGATGGAGACGGACGCCAGGCGCATGCGCGGCGAGCGACCGTTCGTCATGACCAACCTGAAGAAGAGCCAGGGGCTGGACCGCATCATCGGCTTCATCGAGGCCAAAGGAGGCTTGAAACGGGCCAGCTGACCGGCGCGACCACCTGGCGCAGGCGTTTTCCCCCGATAACGGCGTGGGCAGAGCCGTGTTCGCGGAACAAATTTCGGTCACGGCAATTGATTACCTCCGGTGCCCGGAGCAAATCCATCCCGGCCCGACCATCGGCCGGGCGGCTTTAAGCTTCTCAGGCGACCCAAGTTGCGTATCGATGCCTCCTCCTCCATTATCTCGGCCATTGGGGTTCACCCTGTTTCGGCACGTGCCCGTTCGAGCGGCGTCCATATGCTCCGTGTTTATTGCCGACCTCCTGCTTTCGCCTGAGTAGTCGCGTGGTCAGGCTGGGTTTCATCATCGGCTTCATTGCTCTTCTCGGAGCCCTGCTCTCTGGGCTTGCGGCTTATCGCGTCCACGACCAGGAGTTGGCGCTGGACCGGATCGCGCTTGCGCGCGCGATCGACGTCCATGCGAGCCTGGTCCAGGACCGGCTCACCGAGCGTGAACTGCTCGCGCGGGTTGCCTCCGGCCTGTTCCGGGCACCGTCGGTGCTCAAGCCAAACATGCTCGAGCCGCTGCGCTCGGCCATCTACGCCTTCAAGACCGATTTCGTGGTGGCGGGCTGGGTGGCCCGCCTGAAGCCGAACGAGCTTGCCGCAGCGCAGGCCGCCATCGCGAGCGCCGGCTTCCCCAATCCGCGAATCCGCACCTATGACGACAAGCCGATCGATCCGGCAGGTGTCACCCAGCCGATCGACGTGCTGCTGGATCTCGAGCCGCGCAGCAACGAGACCAAGGGGCTGCCTGGCCGCAGTTACGACCAGGACCAGGTGCGCAGCGCCATGCTGACGCGCGCCAGAGTGGAGAAGAGATCGGTTGCCTCAGAACCGGTTGCCCTCCTGCGCGGCGACGGGCCCATCGGCATCATTGTGGCCGCTCCCGTCATCCCCGAGGGCGCAACGGAGCCGGCGGGCTTCATCACATTTTCCTACGAGCTCTCTTCCCTGATGCTGACCAACGACGACATGTCGTTGTTCGCGGTCGCGCTGAAGGATCCGCGCCTGGAGGGTGGCGAGCTGGTCGCCAACGATCAAGGCGTCGTCTCTGGCCGAACGACGGCGGCCGATGGGCCCGCGCCGTCGGCGACGCGCACGGTGAGCTTCGGTGGCCGCGACTGGCAGCTCGGCTATTACGCCAAGACCAATTCGGCGCGCCGCGCCGAACAGACTGCGATCATCGTGGCGGCGATCGGCTTTGCGATCACCGCGATGGTGTGCGGCCTGTTCGGCTACGTCGCCTACAACAATTTGCGGCTCAGCCGGGAAATCCAGGTCAGAATCGGCTTCGAACGCCGGCTGACCGCTGTCATCGACGAGCTCAACCACCGGGTCAAAAACATCCTGGCGGTGATCCAGTCGATCGTGACCCGCACGCTGCGCCATGGCTCCGACATCGATGTCGCGCGCGAGCTCCTGATCGGCCGCATCCACGCCATGTCCAACGTCGTCTCGCTGCTCAGCGAGAGCCAGTGGCAGGGTGTCAAGCTGAAGGGCCTGTTCGAGGCGCGCGCGATTCCGCATGCCGATCGCATCGCCGTCACCGGCCCTGATATCGCAGTCAGCGCGCGCGCGGCGCAGAGCCTGTCGCTGCTGTTCTTCGAGCTCGCCTCGCACTCCGACGAGGGCCTGTCGCTGGTCGGCAAGCATCCGCACATCACTGCCAATTGGACGGTGACGAACGAGGGGGCCGGCGAGGTCTTCTATTTCCGCTGGGAGGAGTTCAACACCAGCGAAGCGACGCGCCGCCCCGATTCCGATTTCGGCCTGATCCTGCTCGACCGCGTCGCGCCGGAGGCGCTCGGCGGCACCGCCAAGCGCTATTTCACCGACGTCTCCTATGTCTACGAGCTGACCGCGCCGATGGAGACGGTCGAGGACATGACCGAGCGCGACCGCACCGACAAGCTGTCGGCACCGATCCGGCCCGCGCGGTGATTCCAGGTTAGCTCTTCGGCCGCAGCACGAGGTCAACCAGATTGCGCGCGTAGGCCGGTGTGATCGGCGCGATGCCGAAGACGTAGCGGTAGAACAGGCTGCCATAGATCGCGTCGTAGAGATCCTCCGGCGGTGCTTCCGCCAGAATGCTGCCGTCGTTTTGGCCGGCGGCGATCATCTCGACCAGCGCGTCGCGGCGGAATTGCAGGTAGCGGGCGTAGAACAGCTCCGCCGAGCCGGTCTTGGAGATGCATTCGGAGATGACGGCGAGCTGGACCTTGCCGAACTCGCCCTGGAGCGCTTCGGCATAGGCGGCGGCATGGCGGCGTGCGCGCGCGGCGGGGCTGCCCGAGCTTGCAGGCGGCAGCGGCAGCATCTGCGCGGCTTGATGAAGGAAGGCATCGATCAGCAAGGCTTCGCGGGACGGCCACCATTTGTAGATCGTCATCTTGGAGACGCTGGAGTGGCGCGCGATCGCGTCGATGGTGGTGGCGGCAAGGCCGGTGGTGGCCATCAGCGCATAGGCGCTTTGGAGAATGGCGTTGGTGGTCTCGATCGACCTCGGCCGGCCGCGCCGGGGCGCGCTGTCGGCTCCCTCACCCCCGCCATTCGCCATCGCCACGCCCCGCCTCCTCGCGCAATCCGCTGCCGCTCCGCTTAGCCTAGCCGCGATGGCCGGCCTAGCGGAATCGGAAGGTGCCGGGCTAGGCCTGCTGCCGCAAGGCCGCCGGCAGGTCCTGCCGCTTCGACCAGGCGATGTAATATGCGACCGCGGCCATCGCCGCGAAGCCGGCCAGACTCACGGCGATCTGCATCACCATCAGATTGGCACCGGTGATCAGGATGAGATGGCCGGCTAAGGACAGGAATACGCCGACGCAGAACACCGCGAGCCATTCCTCGCCGCATCGGATGACTGCCCGCAGCGATCTCCATTGCAGGCCGGGATGATCGGGCGGCACGAGATGTGTCGCGATGAAAGCGAGTGCGAGGAAGTGGACTACGCGATAGGGTGCGAGGTTTTCCTTGTCGGTCGGCGTGATGTTGTCGAGCACGATGTCCGGCAGGTAGGCGGCAAGCGCCGGCGAGTGGCGCATCAGCGTGATCGCCATTGCGAATACGAGATAGGCGCCTGCAAGCACGCGCAGCCAGGACAGGCCGTGTAGCGCGCGGCCCGACGCACCGGTCACGGCGAACCAGCCGCCCAGCACCATCAGCATCTGCCAGCAGAACGGGTTGAAGGTCCACTCCTGGTCCGGATAGACCCGGAAATTCCAGTCGAACCAGCGCGCCGCAACGTACAGCGCGACCGATGCCACAAGCGTCAGGTTCGGCCGCCGCAACAGCCCCCACAGCGCGAACGGAAAGAAGGCCATCAGCGGGATCATCAGCTGTAACAGATCGAGATTCAGCGGCTCCTCCTGGAGCACGAGGCCACGCACCAGGATGCGCAGCGGGTGTTCGAGAATTCCCGATATGTTGTATTCGTGGATGATTTCGGGCGCCATCGATTGAGAGGCGACATAGGCGATGGTGTCGATATAGATCACGAACAGCACGACATAGGCGGCATACAGCCGCCAGACGCGGCGAAAGATGCGCGTCGCCGCGACAACGTAGCCGCGCTCAAGCGCTATCCTGCCGTGAATGATCGCGACGCCATAGCCCACCACGAACACGAACAAGTCTGCGGCGCCGCTGAAGCCGAAGTTGCGCAGCGTCAGCAAATTGACCACGTTGTTCGGGATGTGGTCGACGAAAACCGACCAGTTGGCGATGCCGAGCGTCAAATAGAGCCGGGGGTCGTGATGGAATGCGGCGAGGTTCGCCTGGACAGACGGTTTCATCGAAAAATGACTTTTGGAATCAGGGGCGCTGCTTTTAGCGGCAACCGCCTGCCTATCCGAGTAGCGTTTGCGTGAGTAGGGACATTCGCGTCGGGCGACGCAAATTTGGCGGGGCGCCCGCGGGTGTCGAATTCCGAAAGATGCGCTTGCGGGACCTATGACGAAATTTTCTAACGCGCGCTAGCCGCTACTCGGCAGGTTCGGCCGAAGCATCGTCGGGTACGCCGGCGCGGCTCGCCATGATTCCGAGCGCGACGCCGCCGATCGCCAGGATCGGCAACAGCCGCTTGATCCCGATGGCGCGAACGATCTGGAGTCCGGTGGCGAGCAGCATGGGGTCCGCGAGCATGCTCGAGGCCGCCGACCTCGTGGCGCGCTCGGCTGCGATATGAGCTTGCTTGCGCAGCTGCCGCTTGTAGACCCAATAGCTCACCGCCGCGGTCAGGGTCAGCAGAAAGAAAATGCCTGCACCGGCGAGGCAGGCCTGCACCGGACCATATTTGTTGAGCACAGAAATGAACGCTGCCGCGCACAGGAAACACGTGGTGATGAAGAGTGCGAGCGCCGCGCCTGCTGCCAGCGACGTCAGCCGCACAGTAGTACCGGTGGATGCGCTGATCCCGTCGATGATGCGCTGAAACATGGCCTTGCTCCTCAGATCCCCACAAGCCGGCACCGGCGGCGCCGCTGCGCCACCGTCTTAATACCCGTTCGCGATCTCAGCGACGCCAGACTGCGCCGATCAGGAAGCCGATGCCGAGCGCGAGCCCAACGGTCGCGAGCGGCCGCTGCGTGATCGCGTCCTCCAGCGTCTCCTCGATCGAGCCATAGGCCTCCTGTGCCGCGCCCATCATCGCGCTGCCGCGTTCCGACATATCGTCGATCGCGGAATCCACGTTTTCGCGCGCCTGGCTATAGCCGCGGCGGGCTTGCTTGCTGGAGGAGTTGGCAAAAGTATTGAGCGCGTCGGTGATCTGATCGGTGAGGGCGGCGATATCGCTTTTCACGGCTGCTACATCCTTCTCGAGGCGTTCTCGGGTGGCTTTGTCGGTCCAGTCTCTCATCCCGGCTTCGGCATTGGTGGCGGACATCGGGGGCTCCGAGCTGTTGACGGTTGAGACAGCCGGGAAACGTTTCGTCGTCGCGTAAGTTCCGTCCACGGAAACCGGTCAGTCCTGCGGGAGCTGCGGCGAATCCTGCGGCAACAGATGCTCCTTCAGGATCAGGGCGACGATCAGCAGCGGCGACGACAGGAACGCGCCCATCGGGCCCCACAGCCAGGTCCAGAACGCCAGCGCCAGCAGCACCGCGAGCGCATTGAGCGCCAGCCGCCGGCCGATGATGGTCGGCGTGACGAAATGTCCCTCCAGGAAGGTGATGCCGCCAAAGGCGAGCGCCGCCATCAGGCCGCCGCTGACGGTCGGGAAAGTGACCAGTCCCACCACGACCAGAATGGCGAACATGGCCACCGGTCCGATGATCGGAATGAAATTGAGGGTGGCCGCGAGCGCGCCGAGGCCAGCCGGATTGGGCATTCCGGTGAGCGCGCAGACAATGCCGGCGGCGACGCCGACGCCGACATTGATGAGGGTCACGGTCAAGAGGTAGTTGCCGAGATGGACCTCGATCTCGTTGAGGATGCGAAGCGTGCGCAGCCGTGCCTCATGATCGCTGAAGGTCATGATCATCGCCCGTCGCAGGTCCCGCCAGCTGGCGATGAACAGGATCAGGGTGACGAAGAACAGCAGGAATTCGGTAAAGGTCGGTGACAGGAATTCGATCGTCGGCTGCACCCAGTCGAATTTCGGCATCTGGAAACTTGGCAATCCCTCCGAGCCGCCGAGCATCATCTGCAGCTCCCGCCACAGCGCCAGTGGCCGGTCGAACACGTGGACCTTGTCTTTCAACTGCGCGCCGAGTTCGGGCAGGCGCGAGCTCCATTCCATCGCTGGCGAGGCGATCAGCGCAACGATGAAGCCGACCACGGCGGTCACCGCGAACACGATCAGCGCGGCGGCGAGGCTCCGCGGCACTTTCCGTTTCTCCAGGAAGGTCGCTGCCGGTGAGAGCATCGTGCCGGTGACGAACGCCATCACGACAGGCAGAAAGAACGCCTTTCCGACATAGAGCACCGCGACGATTGCAATGAGGAGCAGTCCGGCGAGCGAGAAGGCGACGAGCTCGGTGCGGCGGATCACCGGGGGGAGCTCGCCGTGGCTCTCGGGAAGCGGGGTGCCTTCGCCGTTGCCGGAAGTCATACGTTCACTGGGAAGGACGCGCACAATACCTCTCCGGCACGGAGTCTGTTCGGTCCGCGCGCCCAACGACCAGGAGAGAACGTCCAAGCGCCCTGGGAGTTCCATCGCGGCTTCGTGAAGAAATGCTCGCTTGACTGTGACGTCGCTGCTGCATCGGGCAGGGGAACTTGTATCGGCTCGACCGCGTTGGTCGGACCAGAGCATCACCCTGATGCAGGTATCCAACGGGGCAGCACATGACGAAGTTCTCTGCAGTCCGACGCCGCTTATCGCCGCGCCGCATCACCGCTTTCGCGTTCGCAACCGCTTTGCTGGCAGTGCCGTTCGGCGCCGCAAGCGCACAGACACTGGGCTACACCTATCCGCAGGATCAGGTCTACCCGCAGGACCAGGGCTATTCGCAGGGTTATGCAAACCAAGGCTATGCGAACCAAGGCTATGCAAGCCCGAACGCGCAGGCCTCCGACGAGGATGCCGCGCTGCCCGATCGCCTGCGCAAGCAGATTGTCAGCTTCGACCGCAGCGAGCCGGCCGGTACCATCGTCATCGATACCAACAATACTTATCTTTACTATGTGCTCGGCCAGGGCCGCGCCATCCGTTATGGCGTCGGTGTCGGGCGCGAGGGTTTTACCTGGTCGGGCGTGCAGAGCGTCAGCCGCAAGGCGGAGTGGCCTGATTGGCATCCGCCGGCCGAGATGATCGCGCGCCAACCCTATCTGCCCCGCTTCGTCGCTGGCGGCCCCGGCAATCCGCTCGGCGCGCGTGCGATGTATCTCGGGTCGAGCGAATACCGCATCCATGGCACCAACGATCCTACCACGATCGGCAAGTTCGTCTCGTCCGGCTGCATCCGCATGACCAATGAGGACGTCACCGACCTGTTCGGCCGCGTCAATGTCGGTGCCAAGGTCGTTGTTCTGCCCAAGAACGCGCCGCTGATGGCCAAAGGCGGGGATTCCGTGCGCAAGCGTCCGGCCGTGACGGCGCTGCCCTCGGGCCGTCAGGCGCTGAACATTTCGAATTCGGCCGTAAACTAAGGGGCGCGTGAGGTCACATGAAGAGACGTTCGATCGGCAAACTCGCCGGTGGCGCGGCGGCATTCGTCGCCGTTGCCTCCTTCGGCCTCGCGCTGACCCCATCGGCCCATGCGGAGGACTTTTTCTCGGCCCTGTTCGGCGGCTTCCGCGGGCGGGCGGCGCCTGATATTCGCATGCCGTTCCAGACCGATGACACGCCACGCTACGACGCGCCGCGTCAGCGGGCCTCCTATGGCGGCGGCACCGCCTATTGCGTGCGCGGCTGCGACGGACGTTATTTCCCGGCGCAGGGAAATGATTCCGAGAGCAAGGCGCAATCCTGCAAGAGCTTCTGTCCGGCCTCGGAGACCTCGCTGGTCTATGGCGGCAACATCGAGGACGCGACGACGGACAAGGGGAAATCCTATTCCGACCTGCCCAACGCGTTCCGCTATCGCAATGAGATTGTCGCAGGCTGCACCTGCAACGGCAAAGATCCGGTCGGGCTCGCTCAGGTCAAGGTCGACGACGATCCCACGTTGCGCAAGGGCGACATCGTCGCGGGCGCCGACGGTCTGGTGGTCGCCAGCCGCAATGCGAACGACCGCCGCGGTGTCGCGATGAATTTCTCCCCGTTGCCGGATTCGGTGCGCGCAAGATTCCGCCAAGTGCCGGTAGTGGCGAAGGAGTAGCCCTCAACGTCGTCCTGGCGAAAGCCAGGACGACGTTGAGGGTGTGGGGCGCGGCTCTCTCTTTAACGGCCTACGCTACGCCGCGCGGATCTTGCCGAGGAAGTCGCTGACCTCATGGCCGAGCTGGCGGCTCTGGCTCTCCAGCATCTCGGAGGCGTGCTTCACGTTGTCGGCGGCAGCGGCCGCAGCGTCCGCATCGGATTTGACGCCCGTGATGTTGTCCGAGACGTTCTTGGTGCCCTGCGCCGCAAACTGGGTGCTGCGGGTGATCTCTTGCGTGGCCGCTCCCTGCTCCTGCACGGCGGCGGCGATCGCGGTCGCAACCTCGTTCACTTCGCCGATGATGCCGCCGATGGTCTGGATCGCGCTGATGGCATCGCCCGCGACCTTCTGGATGTCGGCGATCTGCTCGGAAATCTCCTCGGTTGCCTTGGCCGTCTGGCTCGCCAGCGACTTCACCTCGGAGGCGACCACGGCAAAGCCGCGCCCCGCTTCGCCTGCGCGGGCCGCCTCGATCGTGGCGTTGAGCGCGAGCAAATTGGTCTGCTGCGCAATGGTGTTGATCAGGCCGACAACCTCGCCGATGCGGCCGGCCGACTTCTGAAGTCCCTGGACCGTGCCGTCGGTGTCGCGCGCCTGGGTCACGGCGCGGCTGGCGATGCCTGCGGCATGCGCGGCCTGCTGGCTGATGTCGTTGATCGAGGCGCTGAGCTCCTCCGCGGCGGCGGCGACGCTGTCGACGCTCATGGACGCGTCATTGGAGGCCTTGCCCGCGACCTGCACGCGGTCGTTGGTCTGCCGCGATACCGCGGAGAGATCGCCCGAGGTCTTGCGCATTTCACCGGAGGCTTCGCTCAATTCGCCGAGCGTTTTGCGCACCGCGCCCTCGAACTCGCCGACATAGGTCTCGACCGCGCGCTGGCGCGCCGAGGCGCCCGCGTTGCGTTCGCGCTCCTGCGCCTCGATCGTGAGCTTCTCGTTGGCCTGCTGCTTGAAGGTCTCCAGCGCGCCGGCAAGCGCGCCGATCTCGTCGTTGCGGTCGAGATAGCCGCTGTCGACGGCAAGGTCGCCGCCGGCGACCTTGAGCATGGCGTCGCGAATGGTGTTGAGCGGAGTGATGACGCGGCGGCTGACCAGCATGATCGCGCCGACGGCAAGCCCCACGGCGAGCGCCAGCAGCGTAAGCTGCACGATGAGTGCGCGCTGCGCGGCGCCGCGCTGCTCCTGCGTGTGGATCTTGGCAGCATCGAGTGCACCTTCTGCCACTGCGACCGCGCTCGCCATGCGACCGACCGTGAGCGGGCTCCATTGGTTCGCCGTCATCTCGGGCTTCTCACCCTTGACCAGCGCGTCCGCGAGACGGTCGCGCAAGGCCAGATATTGCGGCTCGAAATAAGAGGACTTTGCGGAGGCCATCGCGGAGGCGAGCCCCGCCGGCAACTGCATGCCGGACGTCGACAACTCGAGCGCCTTCCACATCGCGCTCGTGCCGCCGACATGTTGGGTATAGGCGTAGCGGCCTTCCGGGGTGATCTTGCCGGCGGCCAGCCCGGTCGAGACGATCAGCGACGCCTCACCCGCGGTGTTGCGGAGCAGCCAGGCGTTCTGCTTGATCGACAGGAGCTGGTCGATCGCGGCGTCCAGGTGATTGACGGTGGCGGCCAACGTGTTCGAAAGCTTGTCGAGCGTGTCGAGCAGGCCCTGCGTCGTCTCCATGTATTCCTTGGGCAGGCCGGCGCGGCGCTGGTCCTTCGGCTTGGCCACATCCTCCCAGAACTGCTTCTGCTCCTCGATCAGCAGCTTGTAGAGGCGTGCGAGCTCCGGTACCAGCGTACCCGATTGCGGAAAGTCGATGGTCGGCAGCAGCTCGATCGCGCGCGCCATCGCGGGCATTTGGGCATCGCGCAGGGCGCGCAGATATTTCTCGATCTCGCCGTCCATCGGCTCGGTCGCGTTCAGGAGGCGGACCGTGGTCGAGCGATCGGTGCGCAGATTGTGCATCGCCTTGAACAGATCGGCGGACGTGTCGGCGATCTGGGAGATGCGGTTGGCGGTCTTCAGGCGATCCCAGGACTCGTAGGCGGTGAGCGAGAGTGCGATCACCACGCAGACCGACGTGATCGCGATCACCGCCTTCAGCAGCGCGGATACGGTCAGACGATTCAGCATCGAAGTCCCCCAATTCCCATTACAAAGTGCGTGAAGTCGCCCCGGCAACATCGCAAAAGTGGGCGCACGCAAGACCAGGCAATCGCATGCCGTTTGTGGCTCAGGGCCCAAACGGTGACTGCATCTGAAAGGAAAAGGGTAAAGTTTTAGGCAGGCCGGCTGACGGTAGAAGTACGTATTTACTAGAAGTTGCAGAGGGTTGCGTCGATGGAACCAAGCCGGGAGTTGCGCGTTAGGAGACTGTCAGCAATTTTGCCTAAAGGGGGGTCCTAGCGATGCTGGTCGGCGTACTCGTCACCTTTCTCGTCGTCATTCTCGTACTTTACCTCATCAACATGCTGCCGATGGACGGCCGCGCCAAGCAGATCGCGCGCGTCGTCGTCATCATCATCGGCATCGTGTCGCTGCTGAAATATCTGGCCGTGTTCTAGCCGGGCTTTCGTAGCCCGACGGATCGCAGCGCAATCCGGGTCTTGCCCCAAACCATAGCGGCCCCGGATTACACTTCGCTCCATCCGGGCTACGGCTCCAACAAAAAAGCCCCGGCGTGAGCCGGGGCTTTGGTGCTCGGTTATTCGGGCCTACCCCGCCGCTTTGGCCTCGCGGCGGCGGGCGGTGAGGATGTATTCGGTGTAGCCGTTCGGCTGCTCGCGCCCCTTGAAGATGAGGTCGCTAGCCGCCTTGAAGGCCGTGCCGTCGAAGGCGGGCGCCATCGGCTTGTAGATGGGATCGTCCGCATTCTGCTTGTCGACGACGACCGCCATGCGCTTGAGCGATTCCATCACCTGCGCCTCGGTGATGACGCCCTGGTGCAGCCAGTTGGCGAGGTGCTGGCTGGAAATGCGCAAGGTGGCACGGTCTTCCATCAGGCCGACGTCGTGGATGTCAGGCACCTTGGAGCAGCCGACTCCCTGGTCGATCCAGCGCACGACATAGCCCAGAATGCCCTGGCAGTTGTTGTCGATCTCCTGCTTGACGTCGTCGGGTGCCCAGTTCGATTTCGACACCGGGATGGTGAGGATGTCTTCGAGCTTCGCGCGTGGGCCGCCCTTGGCGAGCTCCTGCTGGCGCGCGGTGACGTTGACCTGGTGGTAGTGCAGCGCGTGCAGCGTCGCGGCCGTCGGCGAGGGCACCCAGGCGGTGGTGGCGCCGGCCTGCGGATGGGCGAGCTTCTGGGCCAGCATGTCCGCCATCTTGTCGGGCGCGGCCCACATGCCCTTGCCGATCTGGGCATGGCCGGGCAGGCCACAGGTCAGGCCCATGTCGACGTTCCAATCCTCATAGGACTTGATCCAGGGCTGCGCCTTCATCTCGTTCTTGCGGATCATCGGACCCGCCTCCATCGAGGTGTGGATCTCGTCGCCGGTACGGTCGAGGAAGCCGGTGTTGATGAACATGATGCGCTTGGAGGCGCGCTGGATGCAGGCCTTGAGGTTGACGGTGGTGCGCCGCTCCTCGTCCATGATGCCGATCTTGAGCGTGTTCTCGGGCAGCGACAGCATTTTCTCGACGCGATCGAAGATCTCGCAGGTCAGCGACACCTCGTCGGGGCCGTGCATCTTCGGCTTGACGATATAGGCAGATCCCGTGCGGCTGTTCTTGACCTTGGAGTTGCCTTTCAGATCATGCACGGCAAGAAGCCCGGAGACGGCGGCGTCGAGCAGGCCTTCCGGAATTTCCTCGCCCTTGTCGTCCAGCACCGCGTCGGTGAACATGTGGTGACCGCAATTGCGCATCAGCAGCAGGCTGCGGCCGTGCAGCTTGATCTCGCCCTTGCCGTCAGGCGTCGTGTAGCTGCGGTCGGCATTGAGCGAGCGCGTCAGCGTCTTGCCGCCCTTCTCGAAATCGGCCGACAGCGTGCCGTCCATCAGGCCGAGCGTGTTGCGATAGACCAGCACCTTGTCCTCGGCATCGACGGCCGCGACCGAGTCTTCCATGTCGAGAATCGTGGAGACCGCGGACTCCATGACCATGTCCGCAACGCCGGCCGGATCGTCCTTGCCGATCGCGCTGCTGCGGTCGATCTTCACCTCGACATGCAGGCCGTTGTTGGCGAGCAGCACCGCGCTCGGTGCGGCTGCGTCGCCCTGGAAGCCCGCGAATTGCGCGGCGTTCTTCAGCGCGGTGGCGTTGCCGCTCTTCAGCTTCACCGCGAGCTGGCCTGCGACAACGCTATAGGCGGTGACGTCGGTGTGACTGCCGGTCGCCAACGGCACGGCGGCATCGAGGAAGGCTTTCGCTTTTGCGATCACCTTGTCGCCGCGCGCCTTGTTGTAGCCCTTGCCGTTCTCGGACGGATCGTGCGGGATCGCGTCGGTGCCGTAGAAGGCGTCATAGAGCGAGCCCCAGCGCGCATTCGCCGCATTCAGCGCGTAGCGTGCGTTGGTCAGGGGCACGACCAGCTGCGGGCCGCAGATCTTGCCGATCTCCTCGTCCACATTGGTGGTCTCGACCTTCTGCGTCGCCGGCTCCGGGACGAGATAGCCGATCTCCTTCAGGAAGGCGGTATAGGCGTTGAGGTCGAACGCCTTGCCCTTGTTGGCGCGGTGCCAGTCGTCGATCTTGGCCTGCAGCGTGTCGCGCACCGCCAGCAGCGCGCGGTTCTTCGGGCCCAGCTCCTTGATGATGGCGGCAAGCCCGGCCCAGAACGCATCCGGCGCGGTTCCCGTCTTCGGGGCCGCTTCCTTGGCGATGAAATCGAACAGGACGGGAGCAATCTTCAATCCGTGGGCGTCGACGCGTTTCATGATGGGCTTTCTCGTTGGAAATGGCTGTTTTTGGCTGCTTTTGACCCGACAGCAGCAAAATGCGCTCCAAGGAGCGGCTTTCGGGGTCTTATTAGCCCCAAAATCGGGGCCGTGAGAAGGCCCCCAAAAGTTGTCAAAATGTCAAGGCGAGGTGGGGGACGCACGGTGTCATTCCCCGCGAAGGCGGGGAATCCAGTCGCCGAGGCCTCTGGGCTGAATCACTGCAGTCGGTGGAATACTGGGTCGCCCGGTCAAGCCGGGCGACGACAGCGGGGCAGCAGCCCGGCTTCAAATATTCGCGGCGAGGTCCACGAGTTCGTCGAACAGCACGCCGGTCGTCTTGAGCATCTGTTCGATCTCGTCCGCCGCCTCGGCGACCGTCCGCGTCGACGTGTCGATCACGAGCTCAGCGGCTTGCGGCGTCTCGTAGTCGTTGAGGATGCCGGTGAACGACGCGAGCGTGCCGGCGCGGGCCTTCTTGTAGTGGCCCTTGGGGTCGCGCTCCTCGCAAATTTCCGCAGGCGTCGCGACGTGGATCTCGCGGAACGAAGTGTCGGCGATGCGGCGCGCGGTGGCGCGGTCCTCGCGGGCGGGCGAAACGGCGGCGACAATGGCGATGTGGCCGTTGCGAGCGAGATGCGTCGCGACTTCAGCGAGACGCCGGATGTTCTCGCTGCGATCGGCGGTCGAGAAGCCGAGATCGCTGTTGAGCCCGGCGCGTAGCGTATCGCCGTCGAGCAGGATCGGCGAGCCGCCATTGCTGAACAGCCGCCGCTCCAGCGCTTTTGCGAGAGTCGACTTGCCGGAGGCGGGCAAGCCGGTGAGCCAGATCACGGCGCCGTTGTGACGATAGCGCGCGGAGCGTTCGTCGGGCCGCAGCGCGGATTCCACCGGCACGATGTCGACGGGCACGGCGCGCTGGCCGGCATCGACCGACAGCACGAGACCGCCGCCGGCGATGCGCCCGGACACCTCGATCACGAGACGGCCGGTGCGGGGATTTTCCGTGTAGGGATCGGTGGCAATCGGATTCGAAAGGGAAATGTCGATCTCGCCGACATGGTTGCGCCCGATCGCCTTGTTCTCGACGCTCGACAGCTCGCCCGGATCGACGGCCTTCTCGATTGCGACAACGGTGGCGCGGCTTTCCTTCGGTCCGCAGCGAACCAGGAGCTGGTCGCCCTTGGCCAGCGGCTTGTCGTGCAGCCAGAAGATCCGCGCGCGCAGCCGCCGCGTCTCGCGCGGCGCGCTGTTCGTATGCGCGATGATATCGCCGCGCTCGAGGAACAGCTCGCGGTCGAGCGTGATGCCGACCGAGCGGCCTGCACCCTGGCGGCCCGCGATCGGCGTCACCGGCCAGCTCTCGACAGTCTTGATCCTGGCGATCTTGCCGGCGGGCATGATCACGATTTCGTCGCCGGCGATGAGGCTGCCGGATTCGATCCGGCCCGCAACGATGCGGCGATCGTCGAACTTGTAGATCGCCTGCACCGGCAGGCGCAGCGCCAGCGCTTCCAGCGGCCGCGCCGGCTCGAGCCTGTCAAGCGCTTCGACCACGGTCGGACCCTTGTACCAGCCGATGCGGTCGGTGCGCTCGGCGACGCCGTCGCCGTCGCGGGCGGAAATCGGGATCACGGCCGTGGGCTTCACACCGAGGCCTTGCAGATGCGCCGAGATCTCGTCGCTGATGTCCTTGAAGCGCTCGGCGGAGAAGTCGACGCGGTCCATCTTGTTGACGACGACCGCGACCTGCTTCACGCCGAGCAGATGCAGAAGATAGCCGTGCCGCCGGGTCTGGTCGCGCACGCCTTCGAGCGCGTCGATGATCAGCACCGCGCCGTCGGCCTGCGAGGCGCCGGTGATCATGTTGCGCAGGAATTCGGCGTGGCCGGGTGCGTCGATCAGCACGATGTCGCGCGAATTGGTGCGGAAGCGGATCTGCGTCGTGTCGATGGTGATGCCCTGGTCGCGCTCGGTCTGCAGCGCGTCGAGCAGGAACGACCATTCGAACGGCATGCCGCGTCGCGCGCTGACGGCCTTGAGCATGTCGAGCTTGCCGTCGGGCAGGCTGCCGGTCTCGTGCAAGAGGCGGCCGACCAGCGTCGACTTGCCGTGGTCGACATGGCCGACGATGACGATGCGGACCTGCGGACGCGTGGTGCCGTTCGGGGTCGCAGGCGATGCGGGGGTGACGATCATGTTCATACGACGCTCGCGTCCTTGATCAGAGATAGCCGGCGACGCGCAGGCGCTCGAAAGCGTCCTCGGTCTCGTGGTCGAGCGCACGGCCGGAACGTTCCGGCACCTTGGTCTGCTCGAGCTCGATCAGGATCTCGTCGATGTTCGACGCGTTTGAGGCGACCGGATTGGTGATGTCCTGATCGCCCAGCGAGCGATAGCGCTTGCCGTTTTGCGACAGATACAACGGGATGATCGGGATGTTCTCGCGCTTGGTGTAGGCCCAGATATCGGACTCGGTCCAATGCAGGATCGGATGGATGCGCAAATGCGCGCCTTGCGGCGGCGACGCATTGAAATGATCCCAGAACTCCGGCGGCTGGTCGCGCACGTCCCAATTGCCTTCCAGGCCGCGCGGAGAGAACACGCGCTCCTTGGCGCGCGTCGCCTCCTCGTCGCGGCGAATGCCGGCGATCAGGCCGTCAAAACCGTATTTGCCGAGCGCCATCTTGAGCCCCTCGGTCTTGCGCGCGGCGGAACGGGCGGCGGGCGGCAGCGTTGGGTCGACGGCATCAATCGGCGGGCAGGGCTCGACGCGCAGATCGAGATCCCATTCCTTGCCGTAGTGATCGCGAAAGCGATACATCTCCGGAAACTTCTTGCCGGTGTCGACATGGAGGGCCGGGAACGGCAGACGGCCGAAGAACGCCTTGCGCGCCAGCCAGATCATGACGTTGGAGTCCTTGCCGAGCGACCACAGCAGGGCGATCTTCTTCAAACGGGCAAAAGCCTCGCGGAAGATGTAGATGCTCTGGGCCTCGAGCTGGTCGAGATGGTCCATGCTCGGTGCCAGGTCGGCAGAAAATTCTTGCGCGGGCACGCGCTCGGCGAGAGCGGGGCTGCTCAGCCCGCCAGCAGTGGAATTGTCCTTGAGAAGATGCATCTCTGCCACTTTGCGTTTGGAGGCGAAAATTCTATAGTTGCGGTGCAAGGGAGAAGAAAAAATTTTCTCTTTGCGCGCTCGAAACGACACATATATAGAAAATAATTCCAGTCAACCCCGGATGTGGGGGAAGCGAGTATCGTATGCGGTTCTTGCCCGTGTTCCTCGATCTCAAGGCCGGTCCGGTGGTCCTCATCGGTGCGGGTGAGCTTTTGCGCGCCAAGCTGCGCGTGCTCACTGCGGCCGGTGCGCGCATTCGCGTGCATGCGATCGACGGCAATCAGGACCTGGGTCTGAGCTCCGAGGACGCCGCGCGTATCGACATTGCGGCGGCCGATCCGCTGACCGCCGATCTCTCGGGAATCATCGCCGTCGTTTGCGCCGGCGCAGGCGATGTCGGCGTGGCGATGTCGGCCCGCGCCAAGGCGCTCGGGCTGCCCGTCAACGTCATGGACGATCTCGAGCATTCCAGCTTCATCTTTCCGGCGATCGTCGATCGCGGCGATGTCGTGGTCGCCGTCGGCACTGGCGGCACGTCGCCGGTCGTGGCGCGGCGCGTGCGCGAGAAGATCGAGGCGCTGCTGCCGGCGCGCATCGGCGAGCTCGCCGAGTTCATCGGCGGCTTCCGCAAATCCGTCAACGAACGTATTGCCGAGTTTCCGCTGCGCCGCCGCTTCTGGGAGCGCGTCATCGATGGCCCGATTGGCGCTGCCATTCTGGCCGGCCGCAAAGGCGAGGCGGACGCAGCGCTCAAGGCGATTTCCGATCCATCCGCGTTTGCGCGGGCCGACAAGCCGGAAGGCTCGGTCGCTCTGGTCGGCGCCGGTCCAGGTGATCCGGATTTGCTCACCATCAAGGCGCTGCGCGCGCTCCAGGATGCCGATATCGTCTTCCACGACGAACTGGTCTCGCCTGAAATTCTCGATCGCATCCGCCGTGACACGACGCGTGTGCCCGTCGGCCGCCGCGTCGGCAAGCCCGGCATCGGGCAGGACGCCATCAACAAGCGCATGATCGAGGCCGCGCAATCCGGCCAGCGTGTGGTGCGGCTGAAGGGCGGCGATCCCTTCGTGTTCGGCCGTGGCGGCGAAGAAGTCGAAGCGCTGCGTGCTGCCGGCGTTGCTTATTCGATCATTCCCGGCATTACCGCAGGCCTTGGTGGCGCCGCCGATTTCGAGGTGCCGCTCACCTACCGTCACGAAGCAACCCGCATCACCTTCCTCACCGCGCACAAGGCGCGCGACGCGGAAGTCGTGGACTGGTCGACGCTGACCGACGCCAGGATGACCGTCGTGGTCTACATGGGCATGACGGCTGCGCCCGCTATACGCGCTGGCCTGTTTGCCGCCGGCCGTTCGCCGGAGACGCCGGTCGGCGTGTTCGCCCGCGTCACGCGCCCCGATGCGCAAGGCGCGATCGGCACGCTGCGCGACCTGCCTGAGCTGGTGCGACGGACCAATGGCGGGCCTGCCATTCTCATCATCGGCGATGTGGTCCGGCATGCCGGATCGCTTCGCCGTCAAACCCCAAAGCAAATCATCTCTGACCTATTGGATGCAGCCGAATGACCTCCCCGCTTGAACAGAAAAAGATCAAAATCGCCGGCCCCTCGGTCGTGACCGCCAATCGCACCTGGGACGGCATCGTGGTGTACCGTACCGCCACCAACGGCTGGTCTGCCGACCTCTCGGAAGCCGCGATCGTGCGCAACTCCGACGAGGCGAAAGCATTGCTTGCCGAGTCCGTGGCCGATGACGTGGGCGCGATCGGTCCCTATATCGCGCCGGTAGAGGTCGGCGCCGACGGCAAGGTCGAACCCGGCAATCTGCGCGAACAGATCCGCCGCACCGGCGTGACCATCGGACAGCCGGTCCAGGTTTAAGGCATTCTCTCATGTACGCTTACGACGAAATCGACCGCACGCTCGTCAACGAGCGCGTCTCGGAATTCCGCGACCAGGTTAAGCGCCGCCTGTCCGGCGAGCTCACCGAGGACGAGTTCAAGATCCTGCGGCTGCAGAACGGCGTCTATCTGCAACTGCACGCCTACATGTTCCGCGTCGCGATCCCCTACGGGACGCTGGCGTCCAACCAGTTGCGGGCGCTCGCCCACGTCGCGCGCAAATACGACCGCGGCTACGGGCATTTCACGACGCGGCAGAACATCCAGTTCAACTGGATCAAGCTCGCCGAGCTGCCGGATGCGCTGGCCGATCTCGCCGAGGTCGGCATCCATGCGATGCAGACCTCCGGCAACAACATGCGCAACGTCACCTCGGACCAGTGGGCCGGCGTCGCGCCCGGCGAGATCGAGGATCCCCGCATCTGGTCGGAGCTGATCCGCCAGCACACCACGCTGCATCCGGAATTCTCGTTCCTGCCGCGCAAGTTCAAGATCGCGATCACCGCGTCGGACCACGACCGCGCCGCGATCAAGATCCACGATATCGGGCTGAAGCTGATCAAGAACGAGAAGGGCGAGACCGGCTTCGAGGTTCTGGTCGGCGGCGGGCTTGGGCGTACGCCGTTCATCGGCAAGACCATCAAGCACTTCGTGCATGGCCGCGACATTCTCAGCTATATCGAAGCGATCCTGCGCGTCTACAACCAGTACGGCCGCCGCGACAATATCTACAAGGCGCGCATCAAGATCCTGGTGCACGAACTGGGCATCGAGAAGTTCTCGCGCGAGGTCGAGCAGGAATGGCAGCACATCCGCAACTCCTCGCTCCAGATCGACGACGAGGTGGTCGAGGACATCCGCTCGCGCTTTACTTATCCCGCCTACGAGAAGCTGCCGCACATGCCAGATGAGCTGCGCCAGGCCGCGGCCGATCCGGATTTCGAGGCGTGGCGCAAGAACTCGGTGGCTCCGCACAAAGTCCAGGGCTATTCCATCGTCACGGTCTCGCTGAAGCCGATCGGAGCGCCTCCGGGCGATGCCACCGCCGAGCAGATGGATGCGCTCGCCGATCTCGCCGACAGATATTCCTTCGGTGAGATCCGCGTCGGCCACGAGCAGAACCTCGCTTTGCCGCACGTTGCCAAGCGCGACCTGCCGGCGCTGTGGAAGGCGCTCGACAAGCTCGGCTTGGCGACGCCGAACGTCAATCTGATCACCGACATCATCGCCTGCCCGGGTCTCGACTATTGCTCGCTGGCCAATGCGCGCTCGATCCCGATCGCGCAGGAACTGACGCGGCGCTTCGCCAATCACGAGCTGGCCAATTTGATCGGCCGGTTGCACATCAACGTCTCCGGCTGCATCAACGCCTGCGGCCATCACCATGTCGGTCACATCGGCATTCTCGGCGTCGAGAAGAACGGCGAGGAGGTCTACCAGATCACCATCGGCGGGCGCGCCGACGAGAGCGCAGCGCTCGGCAATCTGATCGGCCCCGGCGTCAAGTTCGACGAGGTCGCCGACGTGGTCGAGGACATCGTGGAAGCCTATCTAGCGCTGCGCGAGCGGCCCGAAGAGCTGTTCATGGACACCGTAAAGCGCCTCGGCGTCGAACCCTTCAAGGAGCGCGTTTATGCCACTCGTTAACGGCGGAAAGATCGCCGACGACAGCTTCGTCAAGCTCGCCGTCGACACGCCGCTGCCCAAGGGCGGCGACATCCTGGTGCCGGCCGAACGCTTCGTCGGCGAGGCGGATGCGTTGCTTAAGCGGACCGGCAAGGTCGGCGTGATCTGGCCGAACAGTCGCGACATCGCCGAGCTAGTGCCCTATCTCGGCAAGATCGCCGTCGTCGCGCTGGTGTTCCCGACCTTCCGCGACGGACGCGCCTACAGCCAGGCGCGGCTGCTGCGCGAGCGCTACAATTACCGCGGCGAATTGCGTGCGACGGGCCAGATCCTGCGGGACCAGTTCGTGTTCATGCTGCGCGCGGGCTTCGATTCCTTCGACGTCAAGAAGCAGGCCGACGCGGAAGCCTTTATGCAGACCGCGAAGCGCTACTCGGTGTTCTACCAGCCCACCGGCGACGGCCGCATCACGGCGCTGCACCGGCGCATGCAACTGCGTCACTCCGAAGGTGTCGGCACGTGAACGCAATCGCGCCTTCAGTTTCGTCAGTCTCCGTCTCTGCGCTGCCCTCGGCGGAGGAGCTCGATCGCGCCTTGCGCGATGCCTCGCCCGCCGAAATCATCGCCGCTGCGTTGAAGACGGTCGGGCGCGACAAGCTTGCCCTGGTGTCGTCCTTCGGCACGGAATCGGCGACGCTGCTGAAGGTCATGGCCGACGTCGATCCGGCGATCCCGGTGATCTTCCTCGACACCGGCTGGCTGTTCGAGGAGACGCTGACCTATCGCGACACGCTGATCGCGACGCTGGGCCTGACGGACGTCCGCTCGATCAAGCCCGCCGAGGAGATGCTGTCGCGCGAGGATCCCGACCGCGACCTCTGGTTCTCCGATCCCGACGCCTGCTGCCGTATTCGCAAGGTCGAGCCGTTGGCGCGGGCGCTGAAGCCGTTCGATGCGTGGCTCAACGGCCGCAAGCGCTTCCAAGGCAGCGCGCGCGCCGGCATTCCAGTGGTCGAGGACGACGGTGCACGGTTGAAGTTCAATCCCTTCGCCAATGTTTCGCGCGAGGAACTCGAAGCGATCTTCGCCCGTGCCAAATTGCCGCGTCATCCTCTGGTTGCGTCCGGATTCCTGTCGGTTGGGTGTATGCCTTGCACGAGCAGAACGGCCGAAGGCGAGGATGAGCGTGCCGGTCGCTGGCGCGGCCGGGCCAAGACGGAATGCGGCATCCACACGATGAAGACTTCGTAGCATGGTCACGCTGCCCTGCTACGAACAAGAAAATCCGGTTCCGTTGACTTAAGCGCGTTTCGACCCGAGTTATGCCTGCCATCGATGACGCCGACGTCATTGATGTGAATGGAGATGGACATGATGCGCCGTATCGTTCCGCTCGCTGCAGGACTGCTCGTGACAGGCTTGTTGGCAAGCTCGGCTCTCGCCGCTGACATCAATCTGCTGAATGTGTCGTACGATCCGACGCGTGAGCTCTATGTCGAGTTCAACAAGGCGTTCGCGAATGCGTATCAGAAGGAAACCGGCAAGAGCGTCGAGATCAAGCAGTCGCATGGCGGCAGCGGTTCGCAGGCGCGCGCCGTGATCGACGGATTGCAGGCCGACGTGGTGACGCTTGCGCTCGCCTACGACATCGATGCCATCGCGGGCAAAGGCCTCACGACGGCTGACTGGCAGAAGCGGTTGCCGCAGAATTCGTCACCCTACACCTCGACCATTGTGTTTCTGGTCCGCAAGGGCAATCCGAAGGGCATCAAGGACTGGGACGATCTGCTCAAGCCGGGCGTCGCCGTGATCACGCCGAACCCGAAGACATCAGGCGGCGCGCGCTGGAATTATCTGGCGGCCTGGGGCTTTGCGCAGAAGAAATACGGCTCGGCGGACAAAGCCAAGGATTTCATCGGAAAGCTCTATCAGCAGGTGCCGGTGCTCGACACCGGCGCGCGCGGCGCGACCGTGACCTTCGTCGAGCGCGGCGTCGGCGACGTGCTGCTCGCCTGGGAGAACGAGGCGTACCTGGCGCTCAAGGAATTCGGTCCGGAAAAATTCGAGATCGTGGCGCCGCCGCTCTCGATCCTGGCGGAACCGCCCGTGACGATCGTCGACAAGGTTGCCGATAAAAAAGGCACCCGTAACGCCGCCGACGCCTACCTGCAATATTGGTATACCAAGGAAGGTCAGGAAATCGCGGCGCGCAACTTCTATCGTCCGCGTGATCCCGAGATCGCCAAAAAACACGAAAACTCCTTCGCGAGGGTCGAGCTGTTCACGATCGACGAACTTTTCGGCGGCTGGACCAAGGCGCAGAAGGAACATTTTGCCGACGGCGGCGTCTTCGATCAGATCTACAAGAACTGATCGGGCGCTGTCGGCGGGGCTTAAACAGGGGGCCTGGTGAGCGCAATCGCAGCACGACGCCGGACATTGCCGGGCTTCGGTCTCACCATGGGGCTGACGCTGTCCTGGCTGTCGATCATCATCCTGATTCCGCTCGCGGGCCTGTTTCTGAAATCGCTTGAGCTGAGCCCCGAGCAGTTCTGGAACATCCTCTCCAGCCGCCGCACCCTGAATGCGTTGCGCGTGTCCTTTGGACTCGCCTTTGCGGCCGCCTGCGTCAATCTCGTGATGGGCAGCATCATCGTCTGGGCGCTGGTGCGTTACCGCTTCCCGGGAAGGCGGCTGTTCGACGCCATCGTCGACGTGCCCTTTGCGCTGCCGACGGCGGTCGCCGGCGTCGCGCTGACCGCGTTGTTCGCCGAGAAGGGCTGGCTCGGCGCGCCGCTTGCGGCGGCCGGCATCAAGGTGGCGTTCACACCGGTCGGCATCTTCGTCGCCATGATCTTCATCGGCATCCCCTTCGTGGTGCGCACCGTGCAGCCGGTGCTCCAGGACCTCGACCCTGAGATCGAGGAGGCCGCCGGAAGTCTTGGCGCGAGCCGCTGGCAGACCATCATCCGCGTGATCCTGCCCTCGCTCGGCCCGGCGCTGCTCACGGGGCTGGCGCTCGCCTTCGCACGCGCCGTCGGCGAATACGGGTCGGTGATCTTCATCGCCGGCAATCTGCCCAACGTCTCCGAGATCGCGCCGCTGCTGATCGTGATCCGGCTCTCCGAATTCCGCTATGCCGACGCGACCGCCATCGCGGTGGTCATGCTGGTCGTGTCTTTCGTCATCATCTTCGCCGTCAACCGGCTCCAGCGCTGGGCGCAGAGCCGGATCCCGGCACGCTGAGGGCGGATCATGACGATGCAGATCGCAGATTCGGTTTCGCTCTCGGCTCCCGACGCCAAGGCACGCGCGCATGCGGCGGCCGCGCGGAACAACCTGCGCACCGAACCGCGCGCGGTCCGCATCGTCATCATCGCGCTGGCGATGACCTTTCTCTCTGTCTTCGTCGTGCTGCCGCTGGTCGTGGTGTTCGCGCAGGCTTTCTCGAAGGGAGTCCTCGCCTATTTCGCCGCGCTGGCCGACCCGGAAGCGCTGTCCGCAATCAAGTTGACGCTGTTGGTTGCGGCAATTTCCGTCGGCCTCAATCTTGTCTTCGGCCTGGTCGCGGCCTGGGCGATTGCAAAATTCGAATTCTCGGGCAAGACCTTCCTGATCACGCTGATCGATTTGCCATTCTCGGTCAGCCCCGTCATCTCGGGCCTCGTCTTCGTGCTGCTGTTCGGCGCGCAGGGCTATTTCGGCGGCTGGCTGCGCGATCATGATATCCAGATCCTGTTCGCGGTGCCCGGCATCGCGCTTGCGACCACCTTCGTGACCTTCCCCTTCGTGGCGCGTGCGTTGATCCCGCTGATGCAGGAGCAGGGCACGCAAGAGGAGGAGGCCGCGATCTCGCTCGGCGCCTCGGGCCTGCAGACCTTCTTCCGCGTCACGCTGCCCAACATCAAATGGGGCGTGCTCTACGGTGTCCTGCTCTGCAACGCGCGCGCGATGGGCGAGTTTGGCGCGGTCTCTGTGGTCTCCGGCCATATCCGCGGCGAGACCAACACGATGCCGCTGCTGGTCGAGATTCTCTACAACGAATACCAGTTCGTCGCGGCGTTCGCGATCGCCTCGCTGCTGGCGATGCTGGCGCTGATCACGCTGATCGCGAAAACCGTTCTGGAAAATCACCTCGACGAAGGACACGACGCAAGTGAGCATTGAAGTCAGGAATCTCGTCAAGAAGTTCGGCAGCTTCAAAGCCCTCGACGGCGTCGACCTCAAGGTCAATGACGGCGAGCTGCTGGCGCTGCTCGGTCCGTCCGGCTCGGGCAAAACAACGCTGCTGCGCATCATCGCCGGCCTCGACTGGCCCGATTCCGGTGAGGTGTCTTTCAACGGCGAGGATGCGCTGGCGCAGGGGGCGCGCGAGCGGCACGTCGGATTCGTGTTCCAGCACTACGCGCTGTTCCGCCACATGACGGTGTTCGAGAACGTCGCCTTCGGGCTGCGCGTGCAGCCGCGCGCGATCCGCAAGGACGAAGCGACCATCCGCGCGCGCGTCAAGGAGCTGCTCGATCTCGTGCAGCTCGACTGGCTCGCCGACCGTTATCCGAGCCAGCTCTCCGGCGGCCAGCGCCAGCGCATCGCGCTGGCCCGCGCGCTCGCGATCGAGCCGCGCATCCTGCTGCTCGACGAACCCTTCGGCGCGCTCGACGCCAAGGTGCGCAAGGAGCTGCGCAAATGGTTGCGTTCGCTGCACCATGAGATCAACGTCACCTCAATCTTCGTCACCCATGACCAGGAGGAGGCACTCGAAGTCGCCAACCGCGTGGTGGTGATGGACAAGGGCAAGATCGAGCAGATCGGCTCGCCCGATGACGTCTATGAGAGCCCCGCGACCGCCTTCGTCCACAGCTTCATCGGCGAATCCATCGAGCTTCCGGTGCTGATCGCCGACGGTCTCATCACGCTCGGCGACCGGCCGCTTCAGCTCGCGGCAGATGGGCTTGCGCCTGGCGCGTCAAGACTGTTCGTGCGGCGACACGACATGCTGGTCGGCCCGCCCGGCAGCGGGGCCTTCGAGGGCGCCGTGCGGCATGTCCGGAATTTCGGTCCCGTACAGCGGGCCGAGGTGGCACTCGCTGGCGGCGAGACCATCGAGATCGACGCTCCCCGCGACAGGGAACTGCGCGCCGGCGACACGATCGGCCTGGAGCCCCGCCGCTACCGGATATTTGCGGGCACCTGAGCGGGATCAAAGGGTCAATTTTTCCTCAATATTCACCTTTCAGCCACGGTTGGTATGCAACAACGGCCCCCTGATTTGGGGGCTCCTGTTCATGCGCGCCGCGGCCGCAATACTCATCACTTTGCTGCTCGCCGGCTGCGCCGGCAACGAAGCACCGGTCCAGCAACCCTCGATGTATGCCGATATGGCTGTCCCGGGCGCAAAGCTCGATGCGCAGGCGGCAGCGATCATGATTTCGCAATACCGCCAGAACAACGGGCTCGGGACCGTCGTGATCGACCCCGAATTGATGCGGCTCGCCGAATCCCAGTCCCAAGCCATGGCAGCGGCCAACAAGATGGACCATGACGTCCGCGCGCCGCTGGCCAAGCGCCTCAGCGCCGGCGGCTATCCGGCGACCGTTGCAGTAGAGAACGTCTCGGCTGGCTATCACACGCTGGCGGAAGCGTTTTCGGGTTGGCGCGACTCGCCCCCCCACCGCGCCAACATGCTCAAGAGCGGTGTCACAAAATTAGGCATCGCGGCGGGCTATGCTCCCGGCACCAAATACAAGGTGTTCTGGACCATGATCCTGGCCTCGACGGACGCCCGATAAGCCAGACTTGATCCCGGGATGCATTGACGCCGCGGCAGACTGTCGCCACGGTCGCTCGCCATCTGCTACTGTTCCCGCATGACCGATCATAGTCCAGAAGTCGCAACAATCCCCGCGAACGCGCAACGTGTCCTGGTCCTCCAGGGCGGCGGCGCGCTCGGCTCCTATCAGGCCGGCGCCTATCAGTCGCTCTGCCATGCCGGCTTCGAGCCGGACTGGGTCGCCGGCATCTCGATCGGCGCGGTCAACGCCGCGATCATCGCCGGCAACGAAGGGCAGACGCGCGTCAAGCGGCTCAAGGAATTCTGGGAGATGGTCTCCGCGCCGGTGCCGTGGAAGCCGATCGGCAAGAGCGATCACAGCCGCGAACTGTTCAACTCGACCAGCGCCGCATTGATCGCGACCTTCGGCGTGCCAGGCTTCTTCACGCCGCGCATCCCGCCCGCGCCGCTCTGGCCGCCCGGCAGCCCGCAGGCCGAGAGCTATTACGACACCGCACCGCTGAAGAAGACGCTGGAGCGACTGGTCGATTTCGACCGCATCAACGATCTGAAGACGCGGCTGTCGGTCGGCGCGGTCGGCGTCACCTCGGGCAACTTCAAATATTTCGACAATTTCGAGTTCAGGAAGCTCGGCAAGAAAATCGGCCCCGAGCACATCATGGCCTCCGGCGCGCTACCGCCCGGGTTTCCGTCCATCGTCATCGAGGGCGAGCATTATTGGGACGGCGGCATCGCCTCCAATACGCCGCTCGACTACGTGCTGGACGCCGAGACCGACCGCGATCTCCTGATCTTCCAGATCGACCTGTTCAGCGCGCGCGGCGATCTGCCGACCTCGCTGCTCGAGGCGACCGAGCGCGAGAAGGACATCCGCTTCTCCAGCCGCACGCGGATGAACACTGACAAGAACAAGCAGGTGCACAACGCCCGCAGGGCCGTGCGCGACCTGATTTCCAAATTGCCCGATTATCTCAAGAACGACCCTTCCGTGGAATTCCTTGCCAAGGTATCGCGCGAAAGCACTGTGACTGTGGTGCACCTGATCTACCGCAGCAAGAATTACGAATCCTCGTCCAAGGATTACGATTTCTCGCATGTCGCGATGGTCGAGCATTGGGAAGCCGGCGTGCGTGACGTGCATCTGTCGATGCGCCACAAGGACTGGCTCGAGCGGCCGCAATCCGGCGAGACCATGGTGACCTACGATCTCACGGGGGACGTCACTGCGCCCCCGCCAAAAAGGAGCGAGTAATATGGGAAGTCTGTCAGGCAAGAATGCCGTCGTGACCGGTTCGACCAGCGGCATCGGGCTTGCCTATGCGCGCGCCTTCGCCGCCGCCGGCGCCAATGTCGTCATCAACGGGTTCGGCTCGCCGGAGGACATCGAGAAGGAGCGCGCCAAGATCGAGTCCGATTTCGGCGTGAAGGCGGTCTATTCGCCGGCCGACATGACCAAGCCGACCGAGATCGCCGGGATGATCGCGCTCGGCGAGAAGAGCTTTGGTTCGGTCGACATCCTCGTCAACAATGCCGGCATCCAGTTCGTCTCGCCCATCGAGGAATTCCCGCCGGAGAAATGGGATCAGATCATCGCGATCAACCTGTCCTCGGCGTTCCATGCCATTCGCGCAGCCGTCCCCGGCATGAAGAAGAAGGGCTGGGGCCGCATCATCAATACCGCTTCCGCGCACTCGCTGGTCGCTTCGCCCTTCAAGTCGGCCTATGTGTCGGCCAAGCACGGCATCGCCGGCCTGACCAAGACCGTGGCGCTCGAGGTCGCGACCAGCAAGATCACCTGCAACTGCATCAGCCCCGGCTATGTCTGGACGCCGCTGGTGGAGAAGCAGATCCCCGACACCATGAAGGCCCGCAATCTCACGCGCGACCAGGTCATCAACGACGTGCTGCTCGATGCGCAGCCGACCAAGGAGTTCGTCACCTCCGAGCAGGTCGCAGCCCTCGCGCTGTTCCTGTGCGGCGACGATGCCGCGCAGATCACCGGCAGCAACCTGTCGATCGACGGCGGCTGGACCGCGGAGTAGAGCGCGACGGCTGGCAAATGGCGGAGCCGAGCTCCGCCGTTTTCGTTCAGTGCGTCCAGGCCAGCGCCGTCTCGAATGCCGAGGACAGGTGCAGCTCCGCGAACATGATCTTGCCGGCGACCACGAACAGCACGCAGGCAAGGGTCAGGCGCAGCACCGTCTCGGGGACGCGCGTCGCGCTGAAGCTGCCGACGATGATGCCGGGCAGCGAGCCCAACAGCAGCACGCCCATCAGCGCCCAATCCACGTCGCCAAGAGCCCAATGCCCCATTCCGGCGATCAGCGTCAGCGGGACGGCATGGGCGATGTCGGAGCCGACGATGGTCGCCACCGGCAGGCGCGGATAGAGCAGTAGCAGAACGGTGACGCCGACCGCGCCGGCGCCGACCGATGAAATCGAGACCAGCACGCCGAGCACGATTCCGGTGACGACGGTTGCGATCGCGGTGGTGCGGTCATCGACCTGCTCCAGGCGCCGGCGATAGCGCTCCATGATCGATCTGCGGAAGATCAGCGAGGTCGCGGTCAGCAGCAGCGCGAAGCAGAGCACGAGGTTGACGAGATTGCGCTCGGAATCGCTCTTGAGGTCGAGCTTCCACAGCACGAGCAGCGTCAGCGCGCTCGCCGGAAGGCTGCCGCAGGCGAGCCGCAGCACCGCCGGCCAGTGCACGCTGCGCGACCAGCCATGCACCAAGCTGCCGCCGGTCTTGGTGGCGGCGGCATAGAGCAGGTCGGTGCCGACCGCGGTCGATGGATGAATCCCGAACAGCAGGATCAGCAGCGGCGTCATCAACGAACCGCCGCCGACGCCGGTCATCCCGACCAGCAGGCCGACGCCGAACCCGGAGGCGACGTAGAGTGGATCGATCATGTCCAGGGAATCTTAGGTTTATCTCGTCAGTTGGGCAATATGACGTAGAATAAACTTTCCCTGCAGCGCAACCGATTGGGGGTAATAAGAAAAATCGTGCTGCGCTCCTGGCGATAGGTAGGCATTCGCGTTGTTCCCGGGCGCGCTTCGAAGCAGCCGTTCCCCGAGGGCAGCACGCGAGGCAGGCGGAAGTCTATTTCCCGAACGCCAGCACGTGCAGCCCGAGCCGCTGTCGCACGATCCAGAACAGCAGCACCGTCTCGAAACTGAGCGAGATCGAGGTCGCGGCCGCAGCACCATGGCCGCCGAAGTGCGGCACCAGCGCGATGCAGAGCACCAGGTTCATCGCAAAGGCCAGCGCATAGGCCAGCGCGCAGATCTTCTGCTGGCCGAGCATGTTGAGCAGCCGTTCGACCGGGCCGATCGCGGATCGGACCACCAGGCCAATGGCGGCGACGAACATGATGTCGTAGCCGACCACGAATTGCGGCCCGAACAGCCAGAGCAGCGGCTTGCCGAGCGCGAGCAGCACGATGGTCGCCGCCAGCGACGGCCAGAACGTCCAGTTGATGGCATGCGCCACGTAAGCCGACAGCCGCGCCTTGTCGCCGCTTGCATTGTATTCGGCGAAGCGATGCGCGGTCGTTGCCGACATCGCGTAGTGGATGAAGGAGACCAGCGCGAGCGTCTTCACCACGGCGAAATAGACGCCGACCTCGTCGGAGGGGCGGAACTGCTGAAGCACCAGCACGTCGGTGTAGGACAGCAGCAAATAGAAGCTTTCGACCAGCAGGATCGGCAGCGAGACGGCGAGCCAGCCGCTGACGTCGTAGGCCTTGGGACCGGGCTCGATGTGACCAGCGAGCTTGCGGTTCAGCACCACCATCTGCCCGGTCATCGCGATCCACACCGCGCCGGCACTCGCGATCATCGCGGCGACCGCGCCGAGATGATAGCCGAGCAGGAAGGCGCAGGCCGTGATGCCGATGATCAGCGCCTGGCGGATGATGAATTGCGGCATCAGGCCGAGCTGCATCCAGTCATGCGAGCGCGCGATGCCGTCCTGGGTGTTGGCGACGACGAAAGCGGGCAGCGTCATGCAGCCGATATAGAGCGGCAGCTCTTCGGCCGGCTCGATCCAGGGTGACAGCAATTTGACGAGACCGGCGAGGCCGAGCGAGACCAGCGCGGAAACGGCAAAGGTCAGCCAACGGCTGCCCGAGAGAAAGCCGCGCAGCAGCGCATGCTCGCCACGGGCGCGGTATTCCGGAATGATCTTTTGCGCGGAGGCCGAGATGCCGAAGTCCATCATGCTGCCGAGCAGCAGCACCCAGGTCCAGACATAGACATAGACGCCGTAGTCCGACGTCCCCATCCAGCGTGCGAGCAGCACTTGCGAGAAATACGCAAGGCCCGCGCTGATCACGCGGATAACGAAGATGGTGCCGGCCAGCCGTCGCGTCAGCGATGCCTCGCTCGACCCGCCCGTCAATTTTTCGCGCAGCCGCGCGATCAGGCCGGCAGGTCCGGTCGTTGCGGGTTCTGCATCCATCACGGCCAAATCGAAGGGTCCCCGAGGCGCGCACGAGTGCTGCGGCAGACTTGCCGCAGGAGCCCTGGGGATTAGCAACCATTCGTTAAGATTCGGTTGGATCAAGGATGTCGTCCTGGCGAATGCCAGGACCCATACCGCGTGATCTGTCAGGAGGAATTGGGTAGCAGTTCCAAAAAAGGAATCTTCGCCAAACTAATCCCTGGGTAATGGGTCCTGGCTTTCGCCAGGACGACGTCTCAGTCCAAATTGGTATTGAACTCGTACGACTTCTCCGGTCCGACCAGCGTGAACTTCAGCGCTGCGCCGTCGGGCTTGGCGCCCGGCGGCAGTCCGTCGAGTTCGAAAGAAAATCGCTTCACGCCCGGTGGGCTGGGCTCGACCGGCGCCGGGATCGGCAACGCCCAATCGGGCGTCGGACCTTCCACATAGAGATTGACGGTGCGCGCATCCGGCACGACGACGTCCACCACCACATTCTTGGGCCCGTCGCGCTTGACGTCCCGGATGGTGAGCGGATTGGGATCGCCGATCGTGGCAGGCTTGGGCACGGTGTCGAGCGCTGCACGCAAATTGGCGTCCTCGGTCGAGGCGACGCTGTTGAAGCCAAGCTCGGCGCGGGCCTCGACCGGAATGCAAAGCTTTTCGCACACCGCATAATTGATCTCGGCGCGCAACGTCACCGGCTTGTCGGCCGCCTTGGCGATGATGCGCAGGGGCAGCACGATCTGGTCGTGATAGCCGATCGAATGGCCGCCCGCGCCGTCGTCGAATTTCTGCGGGGCCGGCCACATCACCGTCACCGCCTCGACATTGTCGGATTTCGAGAAATCGAAGCGCGGCGGAACGCCGGAATCGCCCGGCATGCGCCAATAGGTTTTCCAGCCGGGCTGGATCTGGAAGGCGATACCGCCGAGCAGGACGGCGCCGCTGCGCGATCCCGCCAGCAACCGCACCGCGGAATGTCCATCGCGCTGCCACGGCGATGCGTCGTTGGCATGGGCCGCAAGCGCCAGCGACGACGCGAGCAGGGTTGTCGCGACGCCAATCGCCGCACGCCGGGGAACTCTTGTCAGCATGGTACGTCTTTACAGGGTCACCCCGCGGCAAACCATTGAATTGCTTGTGATGGATGCACTTGAATCAAGGCCCTGCAAGCCTTGATTTGACAGCGGCCCGGCCCGACATCAGGATAGGAATTGAAACCGGAGTGCTTCACCGATGGCTCCCACAGGCAAGAGGACGGGCGAAAGCACCCGCAAGTCAGCCCCCGCGCTCCCGAGTTCGGCGGGCTACCTCGACGGCCAGCTGTTGATCGCCATGCCCGTGATGGGCGACGAGCGCTTCGAGCGCTCGGTGATCTATCTCTGCGCCCACTCCGCCGAAGGCGCGATGGGCATCATCGTCAACCACCCGGCCGGCAGCATCGACTTCCCCGAGCTGTTGCAGCAGCTCGGCATCATCAACAAGGGCGAGCACATCAAGCTGCCTGAGAACGCCGAAAGCATGAAGGTGCTGCGCGGCGGTCCGGTCGATACCGGCCGCGGCTTCGTGCTGCACTCCAGCGATTTCTACATCGAGAACGCGACGCTCCGGATCGACGACGGCGTCTGCCTCACCGCGACCGTCGACATCCTGCGCGCCATCGCCAACGGCTCCGGCCCCAAGCACGCCATCCTCGCGCTCGGTTATGCCGGCTGGGCGCCCGGCCAGCTCGAGACCGAAATCCAGAGCAACGGCTGGCTGCATTGCGACGCGGATTCGGATTTGATCTTCGGCGATGACGTCGACGAAAAATACGGGCGCGCACTGCGCAAGATCGGCATCGATCCCGGCATGCTCTCGAACGAGGCCGGGCACGCCTAGCGCCTCGCTGTCATGCCCCGCGAAGGCGGGGCATCCAGTACGCCGCGGCGCATCGGTTCTATCACAACTGTCTCGGAGTACTGGATCGCCCGGTCAAGCTGGGCGATGACACCGATTGCTGAGTAACGCCTACTCCGCCGCCTGCTGCTGGACCGTCGGCTCCGTGCCTGCGACCGTCGCGCGGCGCATGTCGCGGGGCTGCGACTGGTCGTAGCGGCGGACGCGGTGCATGGTCTGGCGGTTGTCCCACATCACGAGGTCATGCAGCGTCCATTTGTGGACGTAGACGAACTCGCTCTGGGTCGCGTGCTCGTTGAGATCGCGCAGCAGCAGCCGACCCTCGGGGACGCTCATGCCGACGATCTTGCCGGCATGCGATGAGAGATAGAGCGACTTGCGGCGATGAACGGGATGGGTGCGCACGAGACGTTGCAGCACCGGCTTGAACATCTGCTTCTCATCGTCGGTGTATTCGGTGAAGCCGAGCGATCCCCGCGAATACATCAGCGAGTGCTCGCAGACGAGGTCCTCGATCTCCGCCTTGGTCTCGTCGTCAAGCGCGTCATAGGCCGCGCGCATGTCGGCGAATTCGGTGTTGCCGCCCTTCGGGTTGAGCACGCGGGCCGACAGCAGCGAGAATTTTGCCGGGATGGGGCGGAACGAGCTGTCGGAATGCCACAGGCAGTTGCCGAGGTTGAACAGATGCGCGCGGCTGTCCTTTGCCAGCGGCTTGCCGTCCTTGCCGAGATTGGAGACGTCGTTCAGGCCCGATTGGAGGCGGTAGTCCTTTTCCTTCGTGACCGTGCCGCCGCGCGCGTCCTCGCGCTGGCCGAAATTCAACGCGAAAGCCATCTGCTGTTCGTCGGTGATGTCCTGGTCGTGGAACACCAGCACCGCATATTTGTCCATGGCGGCTTCGATCTCGCGCGCCTCGGCCTCGGTGAGAGGTTGCCGCAGGTCGAGGCCGGAAACCTCGCCGACAAAATGTTTGTGAAGCTGCCGGATGGCGATCGTCATGACGTTTCTCCCGCGAACCGCGAGCGGTTGGTCCGCTCTGTCGGTGAAAAAGTTACTCCCGTAACAAGCGATGTCAACGCTAGGCGCGCATAGCTGCCCGTAGCCCGGATGGAGCGCAGCGTAATCCGGGAAGTCTTCCCGCGAGGTGAGAACCCCGGAGTGCGCTGCGCTCCATCCAGGCTACGCACCTTTGGTGCCGCTCACGCGTTGCGCGCCATCAGGCCGCCGTCGACGGGGATCACCGCGCCGGTGAGGAAGGACGCTGCCGGCAGGCACAGGCTCAGCGTCATGTGCGCGACCTCTTCGGGGTCGCCGTAGCGGCCCAGTGCAGTGCGGCGCTTGGCGTAGATGGTCTTGTGCTCTTCCGAGATCCTGTCTGTGATGGCGGTGCGGACCGGCCCCGGGCAGATGCAGTTGACGGTGATGCCTTCGCGGCCGAGCTCCACCGCGAGCGAGCGGGTGAGGCTGGCGACGCCGCCCTTCGCCGCCGAATAGGGGCTGTGCAAAGCGGTGGCGCCGAGCGCCTCGGTCGAGGCGATGTTGACGATGCGCGGGCTCTTCGACTTGCGCAAGTGAGGCAGCGCGGCGCGGATGATGCGCGGATGAGCCGTCAGCATCACCGCGATACCCCTAGCCCAGGCGTCCTCATAGGCCTCGTCGTCGATCGCGACGCGCACGGAGATGCCGGCATTGTTGACGATGATGTCGAGCCCGCCGAAATGCGTCGCGACGTCGCCGACCACGCGCCTGATCTCATCGCCGTCGGCCACGTCGAGCTTCCAGGCTTTCGCGGCTCCGCCGCTTGCCGCGATCTCCTTCGCCACGGCGAGTGCGCCCTGCTCGTCATAGTCGGTGACGGCGACGTTGGCGCCCTCGGTGGCGAACACGCGGGCCGTTGCGCGTCCCATGCCGCTGGCCGCGCCGGTGACGAGAACAGTCAGGCCCTTCACGGAGCGGCTGAGCTGTTTGAAATCGGACATGGTGTTTCCTCGTGCTCTGCTTGTTCTTGTTGTGATTGACAAGGCTGTCATCGATCCGCAGACAGGTCAAACAAGCAAGACGATCGGGGAGGCCAGCGATGACGAACGAGCTCGATTTCTCAGGCAAGCAGGTGCTGGTCGTCGGCGGATCCAGCGGCATCGGCAGCGGTATCGCGCAAGCCTTTCGCGTCAGGGGCGCGCAAGTCGCGGTCTGCGGCACGCGTGCTCACGCGAAGGAATATTCAGCTGAGGAGGGCTCGGATCTCACCGGTCTCTCCTACGCGCAACTCGACGTCGGCAATGCCGGAGCGGTCGAAGCGTTCAAGCCGTCGTTCGATCGGCTCGATATCCTGGTGCTCGCGCAGGGCGCGGTGCTCTATCGCCGCGGCGAGTTCGAGATGGCTGGCTTTCGCAAGGTCGTCGAGGTCAACCTGATGAGCCTGATGGCCTGCGCCACGCGATTTCATTCCATGCTGCGGGACTCGCGGGGATCGCTGATCATGGTGTCCTCGACCGCGGCCTATCATTCCACCATGGGCAATCCTGCTTACAACGCGTCGAAGACCGGGGCTGTCGGATTGACACGGACGCTGGGCGAGGCCTGGGCCGAAGACGGCATCCGCGTCAACGGCATCGCGCCCGGTCTGGTCGACACCAAGATGACGAAGGTCACGACCGAGAATCCCAAGCGGCTCGAAGGTGCACTTTCACGCATTCCGCTGCGGCGATTGGGCACGCCTGCTGACATGGCGGGCGCGGCGCTGTTCCTGGCATCACCGCTGTCGTCCTACATCATCGGCCAGACGTTGGTCGTCGACGGCGGGCTGATTCTCTGAGTCCAATTTCAAGTCAGATGGAACTGCGCCGCTCCTGATCGGTTACTTGGGCTGACCCCCGAGGAGGAGCATCATGGATAAAGATCGGATTGTCGGATCGGCCAAGGAATTCGCCGGACGCGCGGAAGGCGCTGTCGGTGATCTCGCAGGCGATGCGCAGACACAGGCGTCGGGCAAGGCACGCGAAGCGGCCGGCACGGTGCAGAATCTCTACGGCCAGGCCAAGGATGCCGTACGTGACGCGACCGACACCGCGGCCAGCTATGCCAAGGACGCCTACGACAAGCCGGCCGAAACCTTGCGCGACGGTTCGCAGGCGATTGCCCAGAAGGTGCAGGACAACCCGCTCGGCGCGCTGCTGGTCGCCGGCGGCATAGGCTTCGCGCTCGCGTTGCTGATGGCACGGCCTTCCCGCCGCCCGCCGCCGCGCTGGCGCTATTACGGCTGAAGCCAACGCAATAAGCATCTGGCCCCGGACGCAGTGCGGCGTGTAACGCCGCACTGTGAGCCGGGGCCCATTCTTTTTGTGGCCCATTCTTTTGTGACTGTCGGACGTGCTGGGTCCCGGCTCTGCGCAGCAGCGTTTCACGCTGCAGCGCGTCGGGGACACGAGATCTCAGCTTAGAAAATTATCGGAACACTTCCGCCGATCGCCCGACATTGCCAGGCGGACGCGGGATCGCGGGGTTGGGATTCGGATTGCGCGGCGCCGGCGCCAATTGACGCGGCGGGGGCGGCGGCGAGCCAAAGCCGAAGAAATCTCGCATCGATGGCGCTGCCTGTGCCGGTTGCTGCGGCACCGGTGGCTTCTTTGGCGCAAGCTTTGGCGGGGCGATCGCTGCGGCCGCACCCGGCGTACCGCCATCAGGCGTCGTCGCGGCGACCGGCGTATCGCCCTTGGCCTGCTCGCGGCCGACTTCGCGGCGCGGCCAGGCATAATCGTCAGCGCGGCCGGCCGGCGCAGCCAGTGGCTCGCCCTTCACCATCGTCTTCGCAGCGAGCGCATCGACGGCGGCAGGACGTGAGCCCGGCCCACCCAGCAATTGATCGGTCGAGATCGAGGCCGCAACCAGCGGCACGATCGGGCCGGCCAGCGGCCGCGGCGCGGGCTTGCCGGGTTCGGCACTGGTGTCGGGGGTCGCCGGTTCGCTCGGCAGCGCGATCGGGCCGGAGCGCCCGGCGAGCAGGCGGGTGATCTCGCGTTCGACATAGTGGGCGAGCTTGCGCGCGCCGGGTTTTGTGAAATAGACGCCGTCACCGCTGCGGAGTTGACGGATCTGGCCTTCGAAGTCCGGGCCCTTCTGCAAGAAGCGGCCGGCCTCGTCGACAAAGCCGTCCCAGACGTCGACGTAAGTGATGCCGGCCTTGGCCGCGCCTTCGCGATAGAGCGAATCCAGGAACAGCATGTCCGCGGTGCCCTTGGGACCGCGGATCGCGGGCAGGCCGACCCAGAGCACCGGCACGCCCTTGGACTTGAGGACGTTGGCGAGCTCCTCGATCTTCTTGCCGTAGAGCTCGACCCAGCGTTCGTCGCGGAATTCGTAGAGGCCGTTCGGGTTACGCGCGGTCTTCTCGGGCGCAGCGACTGCGGGTGCGTCAGCGTTGTCGGCATCATCCTGCGGCAGGTCGGCATCGGCCGGCTTGTCGTCCGGCTTCGCGGCGGTGTCGCCGGGCTTGGCATCGCCGGGCTTGGCCGGTGGTTTGCCGCGCGCGCCCTTGTCGTTCTTCTTGTCCGTCGCCTTGTCCGATTTATCGGGCGCCGCCGCCTCGCGGATCGCGATGCGGTCGTTGAGGCCGAGCATCACCACGATCACGTCGGGCTTCTCGGTCTCGAGAATGCCCTTTGCAGCAGCCGTCCAGTCCGAGGGCTCACCCTTGGGCTGATACTTGATCAGGCCGGACGTGGTCTTGTGCTTGCGGATCACGCCCATGTCGGGCTGCTCGGTGTAGGCATCCTCCAGGCCGTAGGCGAGCCAATCGGCCATGGCGTCGCCGATCACCAGCACGTTCCTGTCGGGAATGGTCTCGCGCTTGGCCGGCGCCGGCGCGCGCGAAAAGTCCTGACGCGGTGCTTGCGGCTGTTGCTGCTGGAACGGCGCGAAGAAGTCGCCGCCGAACCATCCGCCACCGCCACCGCCACCGCCACCTCCACCGTTCCGCGGCGGCGGCGGAGCCGCGCGCTGCGGTGGGCCGCCGAAGCCGGGGAAGTTGAAGAACTGCGCCGAGGCGGGTCCCGCGACCGACACCAGAATCGCAAGCGCCGTCCCCAGCGCGATCAGCGGGCCGGTCTCGGTCAGCACCTTGAACAGGGACTTCTTCGACATGCGATCTCGGCACGTGCAATGGGGATCAGGACAGGCTCGATATAATAACGGAATCGGGCGCCAAACGGGCAGATTCTCTTTCAGATTCTCTTCAGATCCTTGAGATCCTTGGCCCAAGATTATTGGCCCATACACGGCGAACCGCCGCCCCGGTCAAGACTGCCGGCCAAAATCCCTGTTCAGGGTTACTTTCGACGCGATTTTACCGCCCGCGCAGCCGGTCCAGCGCGTCGGAGGAGGCAAATCCGTCCGCGGGGACCCCGATCGAGGCCTGGAAATTGCGCAGGGCTTCCCGGGTCTGGCCGCCGAACTGACCGTCGGGAGTGCCCTTGTAGAAGCCGCGCTGGGCCAGCAGCTGCTGGAGTTCCAGCCGTTCGGTCCGGGACAGCTCCCGTTCCTGCCGCGGCCAAGGCTGCACGAACGGCTGGCCGCCGCGCAGGCGGTCGGCGAAATGGCCGATCGCCAGCGCATAAGCCTCGGCCGGATTGTACTTCATGATGACCCGGAAGTTCTGCAGCATCAGGAAGCCCGGCCCTTGGGCACCGGCCGGCGCCAGCAGATAGGCCTTCTCGGCCGGATGCGGGAAGGGCTGGTTGGCCGGGCGCTTGAGGCCGAGCTTTTCCCATTGCACCACCGTCATCGCCTTGGCGCGATCGGCCAGCATGTAGTTGAAGCCCTGGGGCACCACGACCTCGTAGCCCCAGGTCTGGCCGGCCTGCCAGCCGTCCTTCTTCAGATTGTTGGCGGTCGACGCAATCAGGTCGGAGGGATTGTCGACGACGTCACGCCGGCCGTCGCCGTCGCCGTCCACGGCAAAGCGCTTGAACGCGGTCGGCATGAACTGGGTCGGGCCGAAGGCGCCGGCCCAGGACCCGCGCAATTGTTCGGGCCTGAGATCGCCGCGGTTGAGGATCTCCAGCGCGGAGAGGAATTCGTCCTTGAAGTAAGCCTGGCGGCGGCCGATGCAGGCGAGCGTCGCGGTCGATTGCAGCACGCTGCGGTCGCCCATCTGGGTCGAGTAGTTGGACTCGATGCCCCATATCGAGGCGATGATGTAGCGATCGACGCCGGTGGCTTTTTCGGTGGCGTCGAACTGCGCCTTGTATTTGGCCAGGACCTCGCGGCCCTTGGCGAGGCGGTTGTCGTTCACGAGGATGTCGAGATAGTCCCAGATCGACTTGGTGAACTCCGGCTGCGAATCCATCAGGTCCATGATGCGCAGATCGGGCGCGAGGCCTGCCGTGAAGCGCTGGAAATTTTCCTGCGTGATGTTGCGCCGTGCGGCATCGGGCCACATGCCCGCGACGCAATTGTTGAAATTGCCCGCGGCCTCGCGGATCGCGGCGGCCGTCATCAGCGGATGACCGGAGGCGCCGTCCTCGCCGGTCCAGGGTTGAACTCCCGTTTGAGCCCCGCTGGGCCCGGGCGCTGCTGGCGAAGGCGCCGCGTTGGGGCCGGAGAAGATACCGCCGAACAGATTTGACAGACCGTTCTGAGCCTGCGCGCCGGCGGGAAGCGGGAACAGCAGGGCGGCCGCAATCATCGTCGCACCGGTCACGGACCCGCCCCGTTTTGCCAGCCCTGCCATTGATTGCATCATGTCCACACCTGTCCGGCCAAAATCCGCCCCTCAGGAGGCCTGGTTACGGTTGCCAACAGCTTAACAAAGGTGAAATTTTGATGGTGGCCTTTTTCTTAACTCTGTGAGGATGAGGCCCCACATCCGCCTTTGTTGGCGGCTGCAAACAAGCTAGCAAGATGCCATTGCTCCCTTCACGTGTTCCTCAGGTATTCGATCAATCCCATGAAAATCCGCAAAGCCGTATTTCCGGTTGCCGGCCTCGGCACCCGCGTCCTGCCCGCCACCAAGGCGATGCCGAAAGAAATGCTGACGATCGTCGACAAGCCGCTGATCCAGTACGTCTATGACGAGGCCCGGGAAGCCGGCATCGAGCACTTCATCTTTGTCACCGGACGCAACAAAAGTGTCATCGAAGATCATTTCGACCGGATGTTCGAGCTCGATGCGACGCTGGCCGCGCGCGGCAAGAAGACCGAGCAGGACGTTCTGGCGCAGAACCAGCCGGAGGCCGGCGCCGTCAGCTTCACCCGCCAGCAGGCGCCGCTCGGCCTCGGTCACGCGGTCTGGTGCGCGCGCGACATCGTCGGCAACGAACCGTTCGCCGTCGTGCTGCCCGACGAACTCGTGCTCAATTCGCCCGGCTGCCTGAAGCAGATGATCGACACCGCCAGCAAGCTCGGCGAAAAATCCAACGTCATCGCGGTCGAGCCGGTGCCCGATCATCTGACCCATCAATACGGCATCTGCGGCGTCGGCAAACGCACCGGCAAGATGTTCGAGGTCGACGGCATGGTCGAGAAGCCGGCCAAGGGCACCGCGCCCTCCAACCTCTCGATCACCGGCCGCTACATCCTGCAGCCGGAGATCTTCAAGATCCTGGAGACCCAGGAGCGCGGCGCCGGCGGCGAGATCCAGCTCACCGACGCCATGATCGGCCTCGCCAGATCGCAAAAATTCTACGGCGTCGAGTTCGAGGGCGAGCGCCACGATTGCGGCTCCAAACCCGGCTTCCTCCGCGCCAATATCGCCTACGGCCTGAAGCGGCCGGAGCTGCGTGACGGGCTCATTGCGGAGATGAAGAAATATCTGGGGCAGTAGCGCTCCGCTCGTCATTGCGAGGAGCGAAGCGACGAAGCAATCCAGGCTGCCTCCGAGGCGACAGTCTGGATTGCTTCGCTTCGCTCGCAATGACGGAACGAACTCCTCACGCCACCAGCGACAGCTTCGGCAGGCTCGCGACCACCGACTGGTTGCGGCCGCCGGCTTTTGCGGCGTAGAGGGCCTTGTCGGCGGCGGCGACCAGCAGCGGCCAGTCCATGCCCGTGGTCGGAACGAGGCTCGCGATGCCGCAGGACACCGTCGAGCTCGTGTGGTCGTCGGACCAGCCCTGCACCTTGGCGCGGATCTTCTCGGCCACCGTGAGGGCGTCGGTGACCGAGGTGCCCGGCAGCAGCACCGCGAATTCCTCGCCGCCATAGCGCGCCGCGCAATCGCCGGCGCGGCTCACCGAATCGGAAATGCAGATGGCGATGCCGACCAGCACCTGGTCGCCGGCCTGGTGGCCGAACGTGTCGTTGTAGGCCTTGAAGTGATCGGCATCGATCATCAAGAGCGCGATCGGCGTCTGCTGCCGCATCGCGCGGCGCCATTCGACGTCGATCACCTGGTCGAACTTGCGGCGGTTCTTCAGGCCGGTGAGCGCGTCGGTCGTCGCCATCTCCTCGAGCTTGCGCTCGGCCTCGGCGCGCCGGCCGATCTCGCGCGCGAGCACCAGCGTCGATGCGAGCATGAACAGGCTGAGCGCCAGCACCACGGCGCCGATGCGGTAGGCTTCCCTCTGCCAGAGCTCGAACACCGCGGCCAGCGGTTTGCCCGCCACCACGAACAGCGGACCGCTGTCGCTGCTGCGCACATAAAGTCGCGGAGTCGGATCGACCGGGCCCTGGCCCGCATAGGAGGCGCCGACCCGGAGATTTTCGGCCTTCCATGTCCGCCGATCGTTCAGGTTGGTGCCGATCACGTCGAGGTCGAACGGGCGCCGCATCATGATGGTGCGGTCGCGCTTGAGCACGGTGATGGTGTCATGGGGATCGAGGTTCAGCCGCTCGAACAACTCGTGGAAATAGCTGAAGCGGATCGAGCCGGCGACGACCCCGAGGAAGCCGCCGTCGGTGTCACTGATGCGCCGGCTCAGCACGATTGCATAGGCGCCGCGGAACAGCATCGGGCGGCTGATGAAGAGGCCCGTTTCGGGACTGTCCCGATGGGCCTTGAAGTAATCCTCGTCGCCCCGGTTCACGGCAACGGGATCGAGCGTCGAGGCGTCGATGGTCAACCGGCCGTCGGCGTCGAACACCTGGATCGCGCCGAAATGCCTCGCCGTGGTCGAATGGTCGAACAGGATGAGGTGACGGATCGGCTTCGAGACCGTGGCGATTTCCGGCAGCAGCATGTTGCTGGCGACCGCCTTGAGGGCCAGATCGTAGATCTCGATGTTGCGGCTGACGTCGGACTCGATGGTCGTCGCCAGGTTTTCCAGCGTCTGGCGGGCGAGCGCCTCCTCGCCGCGGCGCATGTCCAGCATGACGTTGACGCAAATGGCGGAAAAGCCGATCACCGTCACCACGGACGAGATGATCAGCAGCTTCGCCGAAAGCCGCCATGGCCGTCGGGCCGTGACGTCGCGCCATCGAGACAACATCGTTTGCTCCCGGCACCAGTGAATGCGCCCGAAAGCTTGAGTAGTGTTTAAGCCGGGACGGCGCTGCCGGAATGAGTTAAAAATTGGTTTCCGCGGCTCACGTTTTTGGGCAAAGCGGGCCTTCGACCAGCGAAGAGGACAGCGGTGAACGACTACGACGCGTTGCGCGATTATCTGATGCGGCAGAAGCAGACGGAATTCGTGCTGACCTATGAACAGATCGAAGAGATCATCGGCGCGGCCCTGCCGCGCGCGGCGAATCGTGCCTCATGGTGGGACAGCCTGCGCAGCCCGGATATCCAAATGCCGCAACGCGAAGCCTGCCTCGCCGCGGGTTTCAAGGCGATGCGGATGCCGGACGGCGAGAGCGTGCGGTTCACCAAGCTGAAGAGTGACCGGCGCAGGCCTGGGTGAGGCGAGGGGAAGCTAGCTCGCCGCTTCCAGGCGCACTTCCGTGAGCAGGCGCATCGCGGCGTCGGCATCCATGGGTTCGCCGAAGGCAAACCCTTGCGCATATTCGCAGCCCATCTGGTAGAGCTCAACCGCGTCGGAATCGGTCTCGGCACCTTCGGCGACCACGTCCATGCCGAGGTCGTGCGCGAGCGCGATGATGGACTTCAGGATCACCGGGCGGGTGCCGCGGTTGGTGGTGCGAACGAAGGACTGGTCGATCTTGATGGTGTCGAACGGGAAGCGCTGCAGATAGGCCAGCGACGAATGCCCGGTGCCGAAATCGTCGAGCGACAGCCCGGTGCCGAGCTCGCGGATCCGCGTCAGCATCTGTGCCGCGTGCTCCGGATTCTCCATCACCAGCGATTCCGTCAGTTCCAGCTTCAGCGTGCCGCGCGCGACCGAGGAGCGCGACAGCACGGTGCGGATGTCGTGGATCAGATCATGGCGCAGCAATTGCCGCGAGGAGACGTTGACCGATGCGAAGATCGGCTCGCGCGAGCGCATCGCGCGCTGCCAGATCGAGAGCTGCTTGGCGGTCTGGTCGAGCACGAACATGCCGAGGTCGATGATCAGGCCGGTCTCTTCCGCGATGGTGATGAATTCCGACGGCGCCATGCGTCCGAGCTTGGGATGATCCCAGCGCACCAGCGCCTCGAAGCCGGCGACCGAACGGTCTTCAAGCCGCACGATCGGCTGGTACAGGATCGTGAGCTCCTGCCGCTCGATGGCACGGCGCAGTTCGCTCTCCAGCGTCAGCCGGTCGGTCTTTCGCGCGCGCATCGCGGACTTGTAGACGTCGATGCGGTCGCCGCCGATGCGCTTGGAGTGATACATCGCAAGCTCGGCGTCCTTGATGATCTCGTCCGTGAGCTGAACTTGCGGATCGGACAAGGCAAGGCCGATCGAGGCCGTGAGAAATATCTCGCGTTCGTTGAAGGCGATCGGCGCGCGGATGGTCTTGCGGATGGTCTCGGCGAAGGCGGTGATGCGGGCGGGGTCCTGCTCCGACAGCAGGATCAGGCCGAACTGATCGCCGGCGAGCCGCGCCAGCGTATCCTGCGGCTTCAGGATGCGGGTGAGGCGGCGGGCCAGCGTCAGCAGGATGGAATCGCCGACCGCGATGCCGACGGAATCGTTGACCTGCTTGAAGCGGTCGAGGTCGATCACCATCAGCGTCGGCCGCAGCGTCGGCATGGTCTTGGCAAAATGCGCGACGGCGCCGAGGCGGTCCATGAACAGCTTGCGGTTGGGCAGGCCGGTGAGATTGTCATGCACGGAATCGTGGAGCAGGCGCTCCTCGGCGTTGCGGAGCTCAGTGACGTCGGTGAGCGTGCCGACCACGCGCGAGACCTCGCCGTCCGAGCCGACCACCGGGCGCGCCTTCAGCGCGAACCACATGAAGTGACCGTCCGGCGTGCGCAGGCGGAAATCCTGCACCAGGCGGCCGCGGCGCTGGTCGAGCACGCTGTCGAGCGCGGCGCGGAAACGGTCCTGGTCGAGCGGGTGCAGCACTTCGAGCCAGGAGGCGGCCGGACCTTCCAGCGTGCCGCGTTTGAGGCCGAGCAGGGCTTCGGTCTCGGGACTGGTGAAGACCTTGTCGGCGGAGACGTCCCAGTCCCAGATCAGATCGCCGGAACCGGCCAGCGCCAGCGCGCGGCGCTCGATGTCGGAGACGACGCCGGTGGTGGCGCCGCCGCCGGCGAACGCATGTTGCATCACCGTGAAGCCGATCAGCATCACGATCAGCACGAGGCCGCCGAGCAGGGCAGGGCCGACGATGTCGTTGGTGACGGAGCCCGCGACCGTCATGCCGGCCGCGACCACCCAGACCACCAGCAGGAACCAGGTCGGGATCAGCAGCACCGCGCGGTCGAAGCCGTGGGTGGAGAGATAGACGATCAGCGCGAAACCGGCGAAGGCAATCAGCACCAGCGATATGCGCGCGATGCCGGAGGCCACCGCAGGGTCGAACAGGGCCAGCGCCACCAGCGAGCCCAGGAACGCGAGCCAGCCCACCGTGATGTGGGAATAGCGCACGTGCCATCGACTGAGATTGAGATAGGCGAACAGGAACACCAGCAGCGTCGCCGCCAGGATCGCCTCGCCGGCCGCGCGCCAGATGCGCTCGGCGTTGTTCGACATGTCGAGCACCTTGCCCCAGAAGCCGAAATCGACGCCGATATAGACCAGCACCGCCCAGGCCAGCGCCGCCGCGGCCGGGAACATGATGCTGCCCTTGACCACGAACAGAATGGTCAGCACCAGCGCCAGCAAGCCGGAGATGCCGATCACGATGCCCTGGTACAGCGTGAACGAGTTGACCTTGTCCTTGTAGGATTCCGGCTCCCACAGATAGAGCTGCGGCAGCTTGTCGGTGCGCAGCTCCGCGACGAAGGTGACGACGGCGCCGGGATCGAGGGTGACGCGGAAGACGTCGGCGGTCGGACTCTCCTGCCGCTCCGGCCGGTCGCCGGTCGAGGGCGTGATGGTCGCGATGCGCGACAGCCCGAGATCGGGCCACAGCAGCCCCGAAGAGACGATGCGGTAATGCGGGGCGACGATCAGGCGGTCGAGCTGGTCGTCGGTGTTGTTGGCGAGCGCGAACACCACCCAGTTCTGGCCACCCTCGCGGGCGCGCACCTCGATGCGGCGGACGATGCCGTCGGTGCCGGGCGCGGTGGAGACCTGGATCCGGTCGGCGTCGCTGCGCTGATGCTCGAGCACGCCGGTGAGGTCGATTGCGGGCGCGTCACCGCGGACGCTGACAGCGTCGAGCGCGCGCGCCGGGAACGCGCAGACGAGAATCATGAGGCCCAGCGCTATGGGCGCGAGGCACCTGATCAGACGCAAGGTCAGTTCTCCGCGTTCGACGCAAACTCTTCGGTGCAGGCTCTTCGGTGCACGGCGTTTTCCGAACGGAACAAGGTGGTTCGGTGCGTCGCGATAGATGCCACGAAAGCAAGGAAAATCAAAGGGTTTCCGGCCTGCCCTGTGGGTCGCTGACCTAGACCTCCAACACAATTTTGCCAATATGTGCCGAGGTTTCCATCCGCCGGTGCGCGTCGGATGCCTTTTCCAGCGGGAAAGTGCTGTCCATCAGTGGCTTGACCCGGCCTTCGCGCAATAGCGGCATCACTTTCGCCTCGATCGCGGCCACCATCGCCGCCTTGTCCGCATTACTACGGGGGCGCAGCGTCGAGCCGGTATGGGTCAGGCGCTTCACCATCACCTTGGCGATGTTGACGGTGACCTTGGGCCCGTTGAGGGTCGCGATCTGCACGATGCGGCCGTCGAGCGCGGCGGCGTCATAGTTGCGGTCGACATAGTCGCCGGCGACCATGTCGAGGATCAGATTGGCGCCGGCATTGTTCGTCTCCGCCTTGACCACGGCGACGAAGTCTTCCGTCTTGTAGTTGATGGCACGATCGGCGCCGAGCTTGAGGCAGGCATCGATCTTGTCCTGCGATCCCACGGTGACGATCACCTTCGCGCCGAACGCTTTGGCGAGCTGGATCGCCATGGTGCCGATCCCGGACGAGCCGCCATGGATCAGCAGCGTCTCGCCGGCCTTCAGCCCGCCGCGCTCGAACACATTGTGCCAGACCGTCATCAGTGTTTCCGGCAGTGCGCCGGCTTCCTTGATCGACAGCGACGGCGGCACGCTCATCGCCTGGCCGTCCTGGGCGATGCAGTACTGCGCATAGCCGCCACCGGCGACCAGCGACATCACCTTGTCGCCGATCTTGTGCCGCTTGGCGTTGCTGCCGACGGCCACCACTTCGCCGGCGATCTCGAGGCCGGGCAGGTCGCTGGCGCCGGGCGGGGGCGGATAGGCGCCGGAGCGCTGCGCGACGTCGGGCCGGTTGACGCCGGCGGCCTGCACCTTGACCAGGATCTCGTCGGGGCCGGGCTGCGGCAGCGCCCGTTGTTCCGGCACCAGCACTTCCGGTCCGCCGGGTTTCGAGATGGCGACCACGGTCATTTGCGCGGGCAGCTTGTCCATGATGTGTCCTTGAGCAAAGGTGCGGGATGGAACGAGGCCATTGCTTAGCCAGCGCGGTGCAGGCTGGCAACCGCCTCAGCCGCTTGTGATGCGAACGCAGGAGGAACCACGATGGCGATGGAAGACGACGACCGCCCGCGCAAGAAGATCAGCCATGACATCGGACAGGATCTCTCGCTCTTGTCGGTGGAGGAACTGACCGAGCGCATCGCGCTGCTCAAGGGCGAGATCACAAGGCTGGAAGAAGCCGCAACAAAGAAGCGCGCCTCGCGCGATGCGGCGAACAGCGTTTTCAAGAAGTAGGCTCGAAACAATAGCTGTCGTCCCGGCGAGGCCGGGACCCATACGCCGTGCGAGCAGTTTTCCGAAGACTCGGAGTTGCCTGTTCGCGCGACTTTCCCTGTGGCTATGGACCCGGCCCCGTGCGCAATTGCGCACTAGGCCGGGGCGACGGAGAGAATTCGTTCCGCGGGCGCACTCGGCCACTGACCGACATGGCTAACGAACCCTCAAAATATTCGCTCGTTTACTCCACATTAAGCTTTCGAGTTTATGACTGGGAACTGTCCTTGTTTGGACACCGAGTGGCTCCTGTCCACTCTGTTTGACGCCTCCCTGTTATCAACTTTCAAAGCCGCCGGTTTTCCGGCGGCTCTTTTTTTGCGCCCAGCTCCGCCTTTTTGCGTCTCGCGCCGGTTGAATTCCGAGCAAAGACCCGCGGAAACCATATCCATGCTTGTCACTGGACTCGGCGTCCCGCCCGCGCAATGATTTGTTCATCATAAGCCGGCGCCAAAGCCGGGCAGTCAGACAGTTGCGTAAGGGGCGTTAACCATGGAACGTTTGCAAGCCGAAGGCGCTCTCGTTCAACTCAGCGAGCGGTTCACCAATTCTGCGGCGTTCGGCGTCCTGTTCCGCGAGGGCATGGACCTGGTCGAGGAGACCGCCGCCTATCTCGATGGCGCCGGCCGCACCGAGGCCAAGGCGCTCGATCGCGCCGTCAGCCTCACCTATGCGACCGAGAGCATGCGTCTGACCACCCGCCTGATGCAGCTCGCCTCATGGCTGCTGCTGCACCGCGCCGTCAAGGAAGGCGAGATGACGTTGGGCCAGGCCAACCGGGAAAAAACCAAGGTCAAGCTCTCCGCCGCCGATCCCGGCTCCACCGACAGCATCGAGAAGCTGCCGTCGCAGCTCCAGGATCTGATCCATCGCTCGATGAGCCTCCAGACCCGCGTGCGCCGCCTGGACACCACCATCCACACCCCGCCGGTCGATCATTCCTCGATCGGCAACCCGCTGGTGCCGCATCTCAACGCGCTGAAGGCCGCGTTCGAGCGGTAAGCCCCCGTCATTGCGAGCGTAGCGAAGCAATCCAGAAATCCCTCCGCGGAGACAGTCTGGACTGCTTCGTCGCAAGAGCTCCTCGCAATGACGAGCGTCACCCAAAACGAAAAACGCCCCCGGCTCTTCGGGGGCGTTTTTCGTCTCCAGCCTTGCGGCCGGATCAATCCTTTTTGAGAAAGCCCGAAAACTTCTTCTGGAAGCGCGAGACGCGGCCGCCGCGATCCATCAGCTGCGCGTTGCCGCCGGTCCAGGCCGGGTGCGACTTGGGGTCGATGTCGAGGTTCAGCGTGTCGCCTTCCTTGCCCCAGGTGGAGCGGGTCAGGTACTCGGTTCCGTCGGTCATCACGACCTTAATCGTATGATAGTTCGGGTGAATTTCGGCTTTCATGGCAATTCCTCGGCGCCCCGGCGCCTCACTTGAGTGGCTATCGAATGACGGATTTGGCGGGGTCTATACCCCACGGGCCCCTGTAAAACAAGCCATTGCAGAGCCTTTGGGGCCTTAGGGGACCGGGCGGCCCCCTAAGGGACATCCCGGATTTGCCACGCCTGCTCGCGCGGCCTATCTGGAGCAGACTACCTCTCTTTGTCTTTTGGTCGGATCTCATGAGCGCAGTAGAACGGCTTGAAACCGGGCCCGCGGAGGCCCCGTCGATCGAGGCCGACCTGGTCGAGGCGCCGGCGAAGAGCCGCGCGAAGCTGCGGCCGCTGCTGGCGCTTGCGCCCTATGTCGCGCGCTATCGCGGCCGGGCTGCGCTGGCCTTCGTGGCGCTGACGATCGCGGCGCTGACCACCCTGCTGGTGCCAGTCGCGGTGCGCAGGATGATCGACTTCGGCCTGACGCCTGAAGGCATCGAGCTGATCAACAGCTATTTCTCGGTGATGATCGCCGTCGTCGCCGTGCTCGCACTCGCGAGCGCCGCGCGCTACTACCTCGTGATGACGATCGGCGAGCGCATCGTTGCCGATCTCAGGCGCGACGTCTTCGCCCATCTGTTGTCGCTGTCGCCGGCCTTCTTCGATTCGGCGCGCAGCGGCGAGCTGGTGTCGCGCCTGACCGCCGACACCACCCAGATCAAATCCTCCGTCGGCGCCTCGGTCTCGATCGCACTGCGCAACCTGATGATGTTCTTCGGTGCCGCGGCGATGATGGTGATCACCAGCCCGCGGCTATCAGGCTTCGTGCTGCTGGCCATTCCCCTGATCGTGCTGCCGCTGGTCGCCTTCGGGCGCTGGGTGCGGCGGCTGTCGCGCAATGCGCAGGACACGCTGGCCGAGGCCTCCGCCTATGCGAGCGAACTCGTCGGTGCGATCCGTACCGTGCAGGCCTATACCAGCGAGAGCCTCGCCGAGAGGCGCTTCGGCGGCGAGGTCGAGCAGGCCTATGAGGCCGCGCGCACCTCTACGCAGGCGCGCGCCGTGCTCACCGCCATCATCATCTTCATCGTGTTCGCAAGCGTGGTCGCGATCCTCTGGATCGGCTCGCACGACGTGCTGACCGGCACCATCACGCCGGGCCGGCTCGGCCAATTCGTGCTCTATGCGGCCTTCGCGGCTGCTGGCCTCGGCCAGCTCAGCGAGGTCTGGGGCGAGATCTCGGCGGCGTCAGGCGCTTCCGAGCGCCTGTTCGAGATCCTGCATGTGCAGCCCGATATCACCGCGCCCGCGTCGCCGCGCGCGCTGCCGGTGCCGGCGCGCGGCGAAGTCGGCTTCGACCATGTCAGCTTCGCCTATCCGGCACGGCGCGACGTCAATGTGCTCGATGCCGTCTCGTTCACCGTGCGCCCCGGCGAGAAGGTCGCGATCGTCGGTCCGTCCGGCGCCGGCAAGAGCACGATCTTTCATCTGCTGTTGCGCTTCTACGATCCGCGCAGCGGCGCGATCTCGCTCGACGGCGTGCCGGTCAAATCCGCCGATCCGCGTGAATTCCGTTCGCGCATCGCGCTGGTGCCGCAGGAATCGAATGTGTTCGCGGCAAGTGCCCGCGACAACATCCGCTTCGGCCGGCCCGATGCCACCGACGCCGAGGTCGAGCGCGCCGCCGAGCTCGCGCACGCCGCCGAGTTCATCCGCCGCCTGCCCGAAGGTTTCGACACCCCGCTCGGCGAGCGCGGCGTGACGCTGTCCGGCGGCCAGCGCCAGCGCATCGCGATCGCGCGTGCGATCCTGCGCGATGCGCCGCTTCTCCTGCTCGATGAAGCCACCTCCGCGCTCGATGCCGAAAGCGAGACGCTGGTGCAGACCGCGCTGGAAGAACTGATGCGCCACCGCACCACGCTGGTGATCGCGCACCGCCTCGCCACCGTGCTGTCGTGCGATCGCATCCTGGTGATGGACCAGGGCAGGATCGTCGAGCAGGGCACGCATGCGGAGCTCGTGGCCGCGAACGGGCTTTATGCCAGGCTGGCGAGGTTGCAGTTCGAGGGGGCGTGAGGCGGAGGCGTTCGGACTGCTGCCCCACTCACAGTGTCATCGCCCGCGAAGGCGGGCGATCCAGTACTCCGAGACGACAGTGATTAATCGAGAAGCCGCGGCGTACTGGATTCCCCGCCTTCGCTGGGAATGACAGCGGAGATTTGGCGGGAGGGTCGCACCACATGGTCTCCCTTCGTAGCCGGTCGATAGCGGATATTTGTCCATCTAATCGAGCAGCACGATTGGGATAGGCCGCTTCGCAAGGTTGATCGGGCTGCCTTCCCCGCTTTCGGTTCGGCCGGCCGGCGCCGCGACAGGCTGACGTTGGCCTTACGGTCCGCAATCACTTGAACCAACGCGACTCTTCCGCAGTGGGACCGGACCGCCTCGCTCTCGATCTGACGGCTAAGGGTTAGACTTGTCCATCCCGCTCTTCCAGGCCCCTCGCTGATCGAAATCAGCTCCAAAGGCGTTGCATCAGGGGGCGTTGCATCAGATTTGACCCCCGCAGCCTAGCGACCTTGGAGCCGGGCCACCGGTTTTGCTTTGCGCCCTGGGAGGACCCGCGGCGACTCGGTTAGACTATTGTCCGCACGCGCAAATGGTTGGACCGTCGATGCCGCAGCGAATAACCGCGTTTGTCAAAAACCCTCACATCGTCCTCGACGTAAAAGTTTTGGCCGATAAACCTGAAATGGCCGCGCTGGTCTGTCAGATCTTCGCCAGTTGGTCATCGGTTGAACGCGAACTGAGTGTTTTGTTGATAAGGCTGCTGGGTGCAGATGCCGCGCCGGCCCTCGCCATCTTCTCGATCCTACAAACACAAAGCCTTCAAACCAAAGCCATTGAAGCCGCGGCACGGAGCATGATGTCTTCGTCAGAATTTCGAGTTTTCTCAGCGGTCCTGCAGGTCGTAGAGGCAGTAAAGAAAACGCGGAACAAGCTGGCGCATTGGGCTTGGGCACGCTGCGAGGACCACCCAGAATTCATTCTTCTCGGTGATCCGAACAGTTGGAAGCAGCGGGAGAAGCGCATGGCGTCTCACTTTCAGACGCTGACACCCGGTCCAGTAGACCCGCTCCAAACCTGGAATGCCATCCAGTTTGATGACAGTTCATTTCTGGCGTACCGCAAGGCTGATCTTGAGAGAGAGGTTCGCGATCTCACCGCCGCAGACCGTCTGCTCTTGCTTTACGGGATTTATTTGGATCCTTCGCCTGCAGTCGCCCAACTTGCTTCAAACACTCCCATGACAAAAGATTATCTGCGTAAGCACACGATGGGGGCGATGCTAGACATTCCAATGTTCAAGGAGGCACTAAACCGAGACGTGGAAAAGAGCCAAGCAGAGGAATAATCACGGCCAAGATCGGACAACCCAATTCTGAAGTCCGATAAGAGCCCCTAGCGCCTCCAGAATGAGGCTGCGCAGTACGATCAATCGGAGCTGGAGCCATCACCGAAGGGCTGGTGGGCGTCCTGCTGTCGAGACTCAGCATCTGACTCCGGGAACAATCCTGAAGGCTGGTGCGCATTCCTGAGAAATCGGCGCACGGGACGCGAATCCACAAGGCCAGCGGCCCGCTAACCCGCTTGATTGGCGCATTCTACCGCTGGTAGTGTGCCGACTTTTCAGGGGGGATTTCCATGCCAATGACTGAGGCGCAGGCTGAAAGGGCATTCCACGAGATCTATAAAGGGCAGCCACTCGAAGAGATCTGCGGTCCTCATATCCTTTTAGGTAAACGGATCTGGGAGGTATGGTGCAAGAAGGGGAACCGCCTGGCCACCAGATTCCTCGAGGAGGACAACGCTGCGATCAGTCAGTCATTCGATAAGTTGGAAGAACTGGTGCCAGTTCTCCAGGCTAAGCACGACGAACTTCAAGCTATCCTAATCGCAGCACAAAACGCCGAGATTGCCACTCTCAACGTAAACATCCAATCACTTAACCGCGTCATTGCCGAGAAGGAAGAACAGCTCCGGATTGCAGTCTCCTCCAACGAAAAGGAAGCTCGTGAATTCGAGCTACAAAAGCAGAAGGCCGGATGGGAGCAGTCAAATCAGCGCATCATTCTGATTGCGGGTATCGCCGGATTTTTTGGCGGAGTTTTCTCGTCGTTCTTTCTGATTTCCCGAGGCGACAGTGTTTCGATCAGCGTCGGTTGCGCCATGCTCGTCAGTACCCTGATCGGCTGCGGCATTGCAGTCTTTGGTAAGCATTTCAAACTGATCGATATTTCATCGATGTTGGGGCTCAGATCCTAAGCTCAGCGAATTGCCGGCCTTCCCTCCCCTGAAACAAAGAAGGCTTCCGCCCACTCGCCAATGGTCCTCCGATCTAGCCCTCAACGAGGGAGGCTTCACGATCCGCGCGCCACGAATCTCCGACAGAGCGCGGGCGCGGACGTTTCTCGCGGAAGACGGGCCCGGACGTGATGCCGGCGGCCGATAGCCAGCGCCCAAGCCCTCGAGGGAGGGAGCTTGGTGCCGTTCGTATTGGGAGCGCTGCGCACTTGCCTTCCTGGTCGGATTTGGAATGGTCCAGGTCCAGCAGGACTTGACGATCCGTGCGGTGGATCTGAAACGACGTTGTCATTGGAATACTTGAATGATTGTTCTGATCGGTCCGGTACTCTTCATCCTCCTCATCCTGTTCGCTATTTGGCAGCAAAAGCGCGGCCTTGCGGGGTGGAAGGCGGCCCTGCTTGTTATCGTGGGCACAGGCGCGATCGCTGTGTTGAGTTTCGGATTGCTCATCGTGGGCTTCCGGAATTTCGGATAGGGCGCCCGCGCGCCCTGAGCCGAGTGGATGGACCTTGCGGTTCCCCCGGATGTGGCGCCTAATCAGGTATCGCCGGCCAAAGGCTCGTCCATAGGCGTCGGTGCCTGAGAGATGATTTGCGCTCCCGCCTCAACGGGAGTGCGCATCATGGCCCAGCCATACAGCGAAGAGACCCGCGAACTCCTGGAGCGGGCGCAGCGAACGATCAACGAGTCGATCGAGCTTCGCGAAGAAAGCCGCCACGCGATCCTCAAAGCCAAGAGCTGGCAATTCGAGCTCGAACTCCGCCTGAGCCGAGAGCGCGTCACGGCGAGTTACGCGACAGCGCCGATCATCGACACTTCGGCGACAGCGCCGGCACATTCGGCCATGGCCAGTTCTTCCAGCTCCCGTCCTCATCGACGCAGGCCGATGGCCCAAGGCCGTTCGTCGGAGCACTCGTCGTCTTGACCGGCGTGGCGAGGCGCTGGTCGACATAGCTCGTGGAGACATATCCGGCGACGATGACGCCGAGCAGGACCGAAGATCCCTTGGCCAGATCGCTCAGTTTCATCGGTCATCTCCATCCGCTTGCCGGCGCACCTTCTCGAGGCACAACGAATAGCTGCCGCCATGGGATCCCGACGTGACGGGCGTCACGCCCGCCAGAATCAAGACCGTCAGAATCTAAGGCTGCCACATCATCTTCAGTACCGGCCGGCCCGAGGTCGGGTTCACCTCGTCGCCGGCATGCGCGAAGCCGTTGCGCTCATAGAAGCGGATGGCGCGGGTGTTGTCCTTGTTAACGAGCAGCGTCACGCCCGATGGAGACAGGCGCTTGGCCTCGTCCACCAGCAGCCGCGCCGCATCCGAGCCCCAATGCGCGGGATCGACAACGAGCTGGTCGAGATAGCCGTCGCCGTCGATGGTGACGAAGCCCGTGAGTGCGCCGTCCTGCTCCGCCACCACGATCGAAGCCTTCGGCACCAGCTCCTTGCGCCAGCGTTCGCGCCACCAGTCCAGCCGTGCCGCGAAGTCGATCTGCGGATAGGCCTGCTGCCAGGTGCGATGCCAGAGATCGATTGAGGCGGCCTCGTCCGCGGGAAGGTAAGGACGAAGATGGAGGGCGCTCACTACCGCTCCGTCAGCTTCAGCTCGATGCGGCGGTTGCGCTTGTAGGCTTCCTCAGTGTTGGCGGTGTCGAGCGGCTGGAATTCGCCGAAGCCGGCGGCGACAAGGCGCTGGGCGGGCACGCCGAGCGAGATCAGGTACTGCACCACCGAGATCGAACGGGCGGCCGAGAGGTCCCAATTCGACTTGAAATTCGCACCGTTGACCGGGCGCACGTCGGTGTGGCCGTCGACGCGCAGCACCCAGGGGATCTCGTTCGGGATCTTCTTGTCGAGCTCGATCAGTGCGGTCGCCAGCGTGTCGAGCTCGGTGCGGCCTTCGGGCAGCAGCACCGCCTGTCCGGTGTCGAAGAACACTTCGGACTGGAATACGAAGCGGTCGCCGACGATGCGGATGTCGGGACGGTTGCCGAGGATGGCGCGCAGCCGGCCGAAGAATTCCGAGCGGTAGCGCGACAATTCCTGAACCCGCTGCGCCAGGGCGACATTCAGGCGAGACCCCAGATCGGCAATTCGATTCTGCGATTCCTTATCGCGCTTCTCGCTGACGTCGAGCGCTTCTTCCAGCGCCGCTAGCTGCCGCCGCAGCGCGCTGATCTGCTGGTTCAGCACCTCGATCTGCGCCAGCGCGCGGGCGGAAACCGCCTTCTCGGAGTCCAGTGCCTTGCCGAGCTCGGAGGATTTGCCCTGCGCATCGTTGCCGGCGGCGGCAAGCCCGTCATAGAGGCCCTTGATGCGGTCGCGCTCGCTCTCGGCCGAAGCGAGGCCGGCTTTCAGCGACGAGACCTGGTCGTCGAGCGTGAGCTTGCCGAGCTTCTCCAGCGACAGCAATTCGTTGAGCTGCGCGATCTTGGCGTTGAGCTGCTCCAGCGCCTTGTCCTTGCCGGTGACCTCCTGCGACAGGAAGAACTGCACGACCAGGAACACCGACAGCAGGAACACGATCGACAGCACCAGCGTCGACAGCGCGTCGACGAAGCCGGGCCAGTAATTGAAGGAGGTATCGCCGCGGCGGCCGCGCGCCAGTGCCATTTCGCTAACCCTTCTCGGGCTGACGCGCGATGCGCTCCAGCAGGCGCCGGATCTCGCGGTTCTGCTCGCCCTGGCCGTCGGCCCATTCGCGGATCATCTGCTGCTCGGTCCGCATATGCGAGACCAGCGCCTGGATGGCTTCGGCGAGGCTCGCCATCGCCGCGGTGGTGCCGCGGCTGCCGCTGCCTTCCTCGAGCACCGAACGTAAGCGCTCGACGACGGCCTGAAGCTCGCCGCTGGCAATGCCACCGCCGCCACCGGAGGCGACCGCCACCTCGCCGTTGCCATATTCGCGCACGGTGGTGGCAAGCCAGTCTTCGAGATCGGTGTAGAAACGGTTCTGCGCCTGGCTCGATTGCAGGTCGAGAAAGCCCAGGATCAGCGAGCCGGCGAGGCCGAACAGCGAGCTCGAGAACGAGATGCCCATGCCGCCGAGCGGGGCGGCCAGCCCCTCCTTCAGCGTGTCGAACAGGGCGCCGGAATCGCCCCCGACCTTAAGCCCGTCGATCACCTTGCCGACCGAGCCGACCGTCTCGATCAGGCCCCAGAAGGTGCCGAGCAGGCCGAGGAAAACCAGCAGCCCGGTCATGTAGCGGGAGATGTCGCGGGCCTCGTCGAGGCGGGTCGCGATCGAATCGAGCAGGTGCCGCATGGTGGTCTGGGTGATCGACATCCGCCCGGTGCGCTCGCCGCCGAGGATCATCGCCATCGGCGCCAGCAGCTTGGGGTGGCGGGCGGGCGCAAGGCCGGGATCGGCGATGCGGAAATTGTTGACCCAGGAGACTTCGGGGTACAGCCGGATCACCTGGCGGAAGGCCAGGATGATACCGATGAACAGCACGCCGCCGATCAGGGCATTGAGCCCGGGATTGGCGAAGAAGGCCTGGATGATCTGCTTATAGAGCACCACCCCGACCAGGGCGCAGAGCACCAGGAAGACCAGCATCCGCACCAGGAAGACGCTGGGCGAGGATAGCTTTGTATATTCGATGTCGATGGAGGAGCGGGGCGAGGCGCCTGGCGGCATGGCCGGTATCATCCGTTAACTTGCTTGCGGGGCGCACTATGGCACAGCGCCAGCCCAAAAAAAGCGCCGGATGCGCCGATTTCGGGGACAGCTGGGGAACCCAACGCTGAAACCGGGCTTTGGTAAGGACGTACTTTGCGAATCGTCGGCATTCCACAGGTTCAAATCGCACTTTTCCCCCTGGCGCCCAAAACCCGCCGCCCAAGACGGAGTCGTCGCATGAGCGTCGTGTCCGCGATCATCGGGACTGCCGAACGGGTGCCGCTGCCTGATGTCGTGATCCGCGCGGCGATCCAGCGCCTGTGCTCGCGCACGGTGACGCGCCTGTCCGCGCTGGGCGGGGCCGACGATGCCACCTTCGCCGGGCGGATGATGCTGCGGCCGATCGCCGAGGACGCGGAGGCCGGGCATGACAAGGTGCCCGCTTCGGTCTTTGCGAAGGTGCTCGGTCCAAACCGCAAATACTCCTGCTGCTTCTACAAGACGGACGCGACCACCTTGCAAGAGGCCGAGGAGGAGGCGTTGCGCCAGACCGCCGAGCATGCCGCTCTCGCCGACGGCCAGACCATCCTCGAGCTCGGCTGCGGCTGGGGCTCGCTGTCGCTGTGGATGGCGCGACAGTTTCCGCACGCCAAGGTGACGGCGGTGTCGAGCTCGCAGGCGCAGCGCGCCCATATCGAGGAAGAGGCACGGCTGCGCGGTCTCCTCAACCTGCGGGTGGTCACGGCGGACATCAACGTGTTCGCGCCTGACGGCCAATTCGACCGCATCGTCTCGGTCGAGATGTTCGAACACGTGATGAACTGGCGCAAGCTGATGACGCGCCTGCGGTCATGGCTCGCGCCCGAGGGGCGCTTCTTCATGCACATCGTCGCCCATCGCTCCGGCTCTCACCTGTTCGACCGGGCCGATCGCGACGACTGGATCGCGCAGCGCGTCTCAACGGGCGGGCTGATGCCGAGCCATCACCTCGTCAGGCAATTCGACGATATCTTCACGGTCGAGAAGGAATGGTGCTGGAGCGGCACGCATTATCAGCGCACCGCCAACGACTGGCTCGCGAATTTCGACACCCATCGCTGTTTCATCGAAGCGGCCTTGCGCAACATCCATGGCGAGGAGACCGCCCTGCAGATGCGACGCTGGCGCTGGTTCTTTCTTGCGACCTCGGGCCTGTTCGGCTACGCCGACGGAACCGAGTGGGGCGTCAGCCACTATCGAATGAAGGCGGCGGGATAAGGCGCGGACACTCGAAAGAATTTGTTAAGCGTCTTTCGTTGCGCAAACGGCACACGCTGCGCGTTTTCTTTGCAGGAACATGTTGCGATTGTTGTCTGATCATTTCCGCTCGCCTATCGTCGTGGTTGTCCTTCGTGGACGACATAAATCCGCATCCCCGAACGGTGCGGACGCAATTGGAATGACGTATGCGCGAATGCATCGGTGCTGCCTCGATCCGACGACACCACGATGATCCGCTGCGGAGGAGTCTGAAACGGACGCAGCGCTCTCGATCCAGCGACACCCGGACGCGAATGCTTCGCTTGCTTCTGGCAAGCGCCTCGGCAGCGGCACTGATAGCCCTGTCCACAGCATCCGCCTCCGCCCAAAGCTGGACCGGTACGACCAGCAATGACTGGACGGTCGGCAGCAACTGGTCGGGCGGAGTGGTCCCAATCGCGGGCAACGGCGTCAACATCAATACGACCTCGCCAAACCCGACCGTGCTCGGCATCGGCGGCGCGGCAGTCGGAGCGACCGGAAGCCTCTTCCTTGGCGGATCTTCCAGCAGTCTGACGATTCAGAACGGCAGCACGCTGACGAGCAACGGCGCGTCTCTCGCGATTGGAGTCGCAGGCGGGAACAACGGCACCGTGACTGTCAGCGGCGCCGGATCGCAATGGATCACATCCGGCGATCAGATCGAAATCGGCGCCAGTGGCAATGGCACACTCAACATCCAGAACGGCGCCAGAGTCGTCGCCCAATCAGGGGTTGCGCTCGGAACCTTCGCTGGCGGCGCGGGCACGCTCAATATCAATAGTGGCGGCACACTCGAGACGAACACTCTCGCACGCGTCGCTGTCGGAACCGGACAGGTCAATTTCGATAACGCCATCCTGCGCGCCCGGATAAATACCGCCTTCTTCATCGGTGGATTTTCGGCGGGAACACTCAACATCGCCACAGGCGGGCTCACCGTCGACACCCAGGCTTTCACCGTGAGCGCGAGCTCCGGTTTTTCCGGCGTCGGCGGATTGACCAAGACCGGCACAGGTACATTCAATCTCCGCGCAGCCAATACCTATACCGGTGCGACGGTGATCCAGACGGGCACGCTTGCCCTCGCCGTTACTGGCTCGGCAGCCGCGTCAAGCCGGGTCGTGGCAAACGGAACCTTCAGTATCTCGGGCATCACTGCCGCCGGCACGAGCATTCAAAGCCTGGCAGGAACCGGCACCGTCGCGCTGGGTGCGAAGAATCTCACCATCACCAACGCGAACGATCAGTTTGCCGGCGTGATCGGCGGCACCGGCGGCCTGACGCTCACTGGCGGCACCCAGACGCTGGCCGGCGCCAATACCTACAACGGCGCGACCAATGTGAACGGCGGCACTTTGCGCGCCGGAGCCGCGAACACCTTCAGCGCGGCCTCGGCCTTTGCGGTAGCCTCCGGCGGCACGCTCGACCTTGCCGGCTTCAATCAAACGCTCGCTTCGCTCGACAATGCCGGCACGGTCACCCTCGGCGGCGCGCCGGGCACCACGCTGAGCGTTGCCGGCAATTATGTCGGCAGTGGCGGCACCGTGCAGCTCAACAGCCGGCTCGGCGGCGATGGCTCTCAGACCGATCTGTTGCGAGTGCAGGGAAGCACGTCCGGTTCGTCGTCGTTGCGCGTCACCAATGTCGGCGGCACCGGCGCGCAGACCGGCGAAGGCATCAAGGTGATCGATGTGGTCGGCGCGTCCAACGGCAGCTTTTCGCTTTTGGGCAGCTATGTCTTTCACGGCGAGCAGGCGGTGGTCGGCGGTGCCTATGCCTATACGTTGCAGAAGAACGGCATTGCCAGCCCGGGCGACGGCGATTGGTATCTGCGCTCAAGCCTGCTCAACCCGCCGCCCGCGACACCTGCCGGTCCACTCTATCAGCCGGGCGTTCCGCTGTACGAAAACTATGCGCAGGTGCTGCTCGGCATGAATGATCTGCCGACCCTGCAGCAGCGCGTCGGCAACCGCTATTGGGGCGGCAGCGATGCGATGGCGCGCGCCGGCGCCGCGCCGGTGCCAGGGGCGGCTTCACCGGCGCCGACGGCGTTCTGGGGCCGAATCGAAGGCGGGCATTCGGATTTGCAGCCCTCCAACACTGCGGGTTCGACCTACAAGGCCGACCATCTGAAAGTGCAGACCGGGCTCGATGGCCTTGCGTTTGAGAACGAGCGGGGCCGGTTGTTCGTCGGGCTCACGGCACAATACGGCCTGACGACCGCCGATGTCGCGTCGTTCTTCGGCAACGGGCGCATCCGCGTCGAGGGGACGGGCGTCGGCAGCACGCTGACCTGGTATGGCGACAACGGCTTCTATGTCGACGGTCAGGCGCAGTCGATGTTCTATCGCAGCGATCTCAGTTCCGTGCTGGCCGGCAGCCTGATCCACGGCAATGAAGGGCTCGGTTATGCCTTCAGCGCCGAAACCGGCAAGCGGATCGGTTTGGGCAATGGCTGGCTGCTGACGCCGCAGGCGCAGCTTTCCTATGCGAAGGTCGCTTTCGACGGCTTTGCCGATCGGTTCGGCGCGCCGGTCGCGTTGCGCGATGGTGACAGCCTGCTCGGCCGCGCCGGTCTTGCACTCAACCATCAGAGGACCTGGAACGACGGCACGGGCATCGTGCGCTCCGACGTCTACGGCATCGCCAATCTGCGTTACGAGTTTCTCAACGGCACCACCGTCGATGTCGCGGGCACCAGCTTCGCCAATGCGCAAGATCGGCTGTGGGGCAGCATCGGCGGCGGCGGCACCTATAGCTGGGCCAACGGGCGCTACGCTGTCTTCGGCGAGGTCTCCTATAATGCGAGCCTCAACAACGGCTCGGACAACCGCAACTACAAGGGCACGGGGGGCTTCCGTCTCACCTGGTGAGTCACGCCGCCCGCAGCAGGGTGGGAACACCGCTCGTTGCGATCTTCTGTCGCAGCACGCGGCGGTGGAACCGGACTCACAATCGGGTGAGGCGCAAAAAGCGCCCTGACTTCAGCAGCATAGGCCGTGTGACATTGGGCCGCCCGCAAGGTGCGTTGCGTCGCAGCACGTCCCCTCTATTTTGACGGCATCAGCCGCGTGCCATGGCCCAGAACGGGCCCCGCGGCGCGTGATCAGTTTCAACAATATCGGGGCACTTAACTTCATGTCAGGACTTCGCGCGCGATCGGCATGCGTTGCAATGATGCTCGCGGCCTTTACGCCGCTGTTGGCAGGCTGCGACGAATCCAGCTCCGCCATTTCAGCAGCCCAGCCCAACGACCCCGATGTCAGCATCGTCATCGTCAAGCCGCAGCCGCGCGCCGTGGTGCGCGAGCTGCCGGGCCGCATTGCGCCGACGCGGGTGTCCGACGTGCGGCCGCGCGTCTCCGGCATCGTGGTCGAGCGCCTGTTCCGACAGGGCAGCGAGGTGAAGGCCGGCGATCCGCTGTACCGGATCGATCCGCGTCCGTTCGAGGTCGAGGTGATGGCCAACGACGCCGCGGTCGCCAAGGCCGAGGCCGCGCTGATGCAGTCCCAGCAGCAGGCCCGCCGCATCGCCACGCTCACAGCCCAGCGCGCCGCGCCCGAAGCCGAGAACGAGAAGGCGATCGCGGCCGAGCGCCAGGCCCATGCCGAGGTCGAGGGCCGCAAGGCCGACCTCGCACGCGCCAAGCTCAATCTCGACTACGCCACCGTGCGCGCGCCGATCGACGGCGTCGTCGGTGCCGCCCTGGTCAGCGAGGGCGCGCTCGCGGTCCAGAACGAGACCAATCTGGCCACCATTCAGCAGCTCGATCCGATCTATGCGGACTTCACCCAGTCGGTAAATGAACTCAACCAGCTCCGCCGCGCCTTCGAGAGCGGCGACCTCGAGCGCATCGCGCCCGATGCCGCCAAGGTGCATCTCGTGCTCGACGACAACACCCTCTACTCGCTCGACGGCAAACTATTGTTCTCCGACGCCAAGGTCGACGCCAATACCGGTCAGGTGACCTTGCGCGGCGAGTTCCGCAATCCCAAGCGCGAGCTGCTGCCGGGCATGTATGTCCGCGTCCGCATCGACCAGGGCCTCGATAGCGACGCGATCGCGGTGCCGCAGCAGGCGATCCAGCGCAACGGCGGCGGCGGCAGCGAGGTGTTCGTCGTCAAGGACGACAACCACATCGCGGTGCAGCCGGTGCGCACCGGTTCGGTGCAGGACGGAATCTGGTTCGTCACCGAGGGACTGAAGGCCGGCGACAAGGTCGTGGTCGAAGGCTTCCAGAAGTTCGCCGCCGGCGACAGGGTCAAGCCGCAATCCTGGTCGGAAGCGGATGCGACCGCCGACAATCGGCACGCCCAGAAGCTGACGCGGTAACGCGCCATGGCGAGCTTCTTCATCGACAGGCCGATCTTCGCCTGGGTGGTCGCGCTGTTCATCTGTCTGGTCGGCGCAATTTCGATTCCGCTGTTGCCGATCGCGCAGTATCCGATCATCGCGCCGCCCTCGATCTCGATCTCGACCAGCTATCCCGGGGCCTCGCCCGAAAACCTCTACAACAGCGTCACGCGGCTGATCGAGGAGGAGCTCAACGGCGCCTCCGGCATCCTCAATTTCGAATCGACCAGCGACTCGCTCGGCCAGGTCGAGATCATTGCCAATTTCGTGCCGGGTACCGACACCAGCGCCGCCTCGGTCGAGGTGCAGAACCGCATCAAGCGCGTCGAGGCGCGGCTGCCGCGCGCCGTGATCCAGCAGGGCATCCTGATCGAGGAAGCCTCCAGCGCGGTGCTCCAGATCATCACGCTGAATTCGACCGACGGCAGCCTCGACGAGGTCGGCCTCGGCGACTTCATGATCCGCAACGTGCTCGGCGAAATCCGCCGCATCCCCGGCGTCGGCCGCGCCACGCTGTATTCGACGGAACGCAGCCTGCGCGTCTGGGTCGATCCGGCAAAGCTGGTCGGCTATGGCCTGACCGCCGACGACGTCAACAAGGCCATTGCCGCGCAGAACGCGCAGGTCGCTTCGGGCAGCATCGGCGCCGAGCCGTCGACCGCGACCCAGCGCACCTCCGCGCTGGTGCTGGTCAAGGGCCAGCTCTCGTCCCCGGACGAATTCGGCACCATCATCCTGCGCGCCAATGCCGACGGCTCGACCGTGCGGCTGCGCGACGTCGCGCGCATCGAGGTCGGCGGCCTCAGCTACCAGTTCAACACCCGTCTCGACGGCAAGCCGACCGCCGGCCTCTCCGTGCTGATGTCGCCGACCGGCAACGCGCTGGCGACCGCGAGTGCCGTCGAAGAGAAGATGAAGGAGCTGTCTCGCTTCTTCCCGGCCAATATCGGCTACGAGATTCCCTACAACATCACGCCCGTGGTCGAGGCCTCGATCAAGAAGGTGTTGTCGACGCTGGTCGAAGCCATCGTGCTGGTGTTCGTGGTGATGTTCGTGTTCCTGCAGAACATCCGCTACACCATCATTCCGACCATCGTGGTGCCGGTAGCGCTGCTGGGCGCCTGTACCACGCTGCTGCTCGCCGGCTACTCCATCAACATGCTCTCGATGTTCGGCATGGTGCTCGCGGTCGGCATCCTCGTCGACGATGCCATCGTCGTGGTCGAGAACGTCGAGCGCATCATGGCGGAGGAGGGGCTGCCGCCGAAGGAAGCGACGCGGAAAGCTATGTCGCAGATCACCGGCGCCATTATCGGCATCACGCTGGTCTTGATGGCCGTGTTCGTGCCGATGGCGTTCTTCCCGGGCTCGGTCGGCATCATCTACCGCCAGTTCTCCGTGACCATGGTCGCCGCGATCGGCTTCTCCGCCTTCCTCGCACTGTCGCTGACGCCGGCGCTGTGTGCGACCTTGCTCAAGCCCGTCGCTGCCGGCCACGGTCATGCCAAGAAGGGCGTGTTCGGCTGGTTCAACCGTATGCTCGACAGCAGCAAGGAGGGCTATTCCCGCACCGTCGGCTTCTCGCTGAAGCGCACCGGCCGCTTGATGCTGGTCTATGTCGCGCTGCTCGCCGGCCTGTCCTGGGCCTTCGTCAACCTGCCCGGCGGCTTCCTGCCCGTCGACGACCAGGGCTTCGTCACCACCGACGTGCAGACGCCGTCGGATTCGTCCTATGGCCGGACCGAGGCGGTGATCGAGAAAGTGGAAAAATATTTGGCGCAGCGCCCGGGCGTCGACAACGTCACCTTCCTCACCGGCTTCAGCTTCTCCGGCCAGGGCATGAACACCGCGCAGGCCTTCATCACCCTGAAGGACTGGTCGGGGCGCGGGCCGAAGGATTCTGCAGCGGCGATCGTCACCGACATCAACCGCGATCTGTCGTCGTCGATCCGCGACGCCAAGATCTCCGCGCTGCAGCCGCCGCCGATCGACAATCTCGGCAACTCCTCGGGCTTCTCGTTCCGCCTCCAGGATCGCGGCCAGAAGGGTTATCCGGCCTTGATGCGCGCCGCCGATCAGTTGATCGCGGAGGCCAATGCAAGCGCTGTGCTTCAGAAGGTCTATGTCGAAGGCCTGCCCGAGGCCGGCGTGGTCAATCTCGTGATCGACCGCGAAAAGGCCGGCGCCTTCGGCGTCACCTTTGAGGACATCAACAATACGATCTCGACCAATCTCGGCTCGAACTACATCAACGACTTCCCGAACCGCGGCCGCATGCAGCGCGTCGTGGTGCAGGCCGATGCCCGCGACCGCATGCGGACCGAGGACATCCTCAACTACAACGTCAAGAACAGCCGCGGCCAGCTCGTGCCGTTCTCGTCCTTTGCCACCGTGGAATGGGCGCGCGGACCGACGCAGATTACCGGCTTCAACTATTATCCGGCGGTGCGCATCTCCGGCGAGGCGAAACCCGGCTTCACCTCGGGCGATGCCATCGCCGAGATGGAACGGCTCGCCGGCAAGCTGCCGCGCGGGTTCGGCTATGAATGGACCGGACAGTCGCTTCAGGAGAAACTGTCGGGTTCGCAGGCGCCGTTCCTGCTCGGACTCTCGGTGTTCGTGGTGTTCCTGTGCCTGGCCGCGCTTTACGAGAGCTGGACCATTCCGCTCGCGGTGCTGCTCACCGTGCCGCTCGGCATCGTCGGCGCGGTGGTGGCCGCCATGCTGCGCGGCCTGCCCAACGACGTCTATTTCACCGTCGGCCTGATCACTATCATCGGGCTTGCGGCCAAGGACGCGATCCTGATCATCGAGTTCGCCAAGGATCTGCGGAAAGAAGGCAAGCCGCTGGTGGATGCCACCATCGAGGCCTGCCGCCTGCGCTTCCGTCCGATCCTGATGACGGGCCTCGCCTTCATCTGCGGTGTGCTGCCGATGGCCATCGCCCATGGCGCCGGCGGCGCTAGCCAGCAGGCGCTCGGCAGCATCGTGATGGGCGGCATGATCGCGGTGGTGATTTTGGCGCTGCTGATGGTGCCGGTGTTCTTCGTCTCGGTGCAACGCGTGCTGGGTGGGGATCGGGAGAAGGTGGCGAAGGAGGCCGAGATGTACGGGCCGCCCGCGCCGGCCAAGCCGTAAGGTGAGGTGTCATGCCCCGCCTAGTGCGCAATTGCGCACGGGGGGCGGGGCATCCAGTACGCCGCGGCCTTTCCGTACCCAACAGACGCTCTGGAATACTGGATCATCCGCCTTCGCGGATGATGACCGTTGGGTTTGCGCTGGTGAGAGTCGGCCACTGAGCGCCGGATCGGTCGGCTTGATTTCTCGGAGGCCTCAATCCAGACTGCATCCCTGGATTGAAACAACGTATTCGCACCGTGCGCGCGAATGCCCAGTCACCCGCCGATCGAGAGCATGTGATGCGTCCGTCCGACATTGCGATCTCGAACTATCGCTCCATTCGGCGGCTCTCCATACCCATCCATCCCTTGTCGGTGTTTGTCGGCGAAAATGGTGTCGGCAAATCCAATCTCTACAAGTCCTTGTCGCTGTTGCGCGACGCGGCGACCGGTCAGATCACCCGCACGATCGCCGATGAAGGCGGATTGAATTCGGTCTGCTGGTCCGGCACACGCAAACGAGGCGAAGATGGCCGGCTGCGGCTGTCGGCCACATTCGACAGCATGAGCTATTCCATCGAGCTGGGGTTTCCCAGCCCGGCTCAGGCCGCGTTTTCCGGCGAGCCGATGATCAAGACCGAAATGATCGAGGCGACGCAAGGCAAACGAAGGGTCAAGCTGATGGAGCGCATCAATTCGCTCATCAGCGTCCGCGGCGAGAGCGGCGCCTGGAACGCGCACAAGGACGCGGTGCTGCCGTCAGAGACCGCGCTTGCGGCTTTTTCCGACGGCAAGCAATGCCCGGAAATCGACCTGATCAGAAATGCAATGCTGGGCTGGCGATTCTATCATGACTTTCGCACTGATCCGGCGTCGCCGATACGAAAGCCTTGTCTGGCAATCGCAACGCCCTCGCTCAGCGCCGATGGAATCGATTTAGCTGCCACCCTGGCGACCCTCTATGTCATTCGGGAAGACGCCAGCGACCTGCAGGACGCAATCCAGGATGCATTCCCGGGCGCCGAACTCCGCGCATGGGAAGAAAATGGCAGGTGCGAATTCGCTCTGCAATTGCCCGATATGCCGCGGCCGTTCAGGGCTCATGAACTGTCCGACGGGACGCTGAAATACATCTGCCTGCTCGCGGTGTTCATGGGTTACCGGCTGCCGCCGTTCATCGCGCTGAACGAACCCGAGACCAGCCTGCATCCGTCGCTGCTGGCGCCGCTGGCCCGGCTCATCGCCAAGGCGTCGCGCCGCGCCGACATCTGGATCGTCACCCATTCGGAACAGCTGATGGACGCACTGCGAAGCGAGAGCTCGGTCCCGCTTCGCCGGGTCATCAAGTCGAGAGGCGCCACAGCGATCGAGGGCCTGACCATCGGCGGTGAATATCGCGAGGACGAGGACGATTCCGACGAGGACGACGATTCTTGAGCGTCGTAGATCGAGCCGTCGAGCTGTTACGCCGGCTTCCGCAAAATCTTCACCAATTCCCCGTGCACGAACTCATTCCCGCACACGACATTGCCCGTCACCAGGGCATCGCCCGACGTGTCGATGTCGGTGATCGTTCCGCCGGCCTCACGCAGCATGATCATGCCCGCCGCGATGTCCCAGGATTGCAGATTGCGCTCCCAGTAGCCGTCGAGGCGACCGGCGGCGACGAAGGCGAGGTCGAGCGAGGCGGCGCCGAAGCGGCGCAGGCCGGCAACGCGCTCCTGCATCGCGGTCATCTCGCGGCGGAATTCCTCGTGGTCGCCGCGGCCGATATGGGGCAGGCCGCAGGCCACCACGCATTCGTTGAGCTGGCGGCGGCCGGCCACGCGCAGGCGCTGGTCGTTGAGGAAGGCGCCCTTGCCGCGCTCGGCGATGTAGAGCTCGTCATTGGCGGGGTTGTAGATCACGCCGGCGATGATCGTGCCTTCGCGCGACAGCCCGATCGAGATCGCGAATTGCGGGATGCCGTGTAGGAAGTTGGTGGTGCCGTCGAGCGGATCGACGATCCAGGTGTGGCTCTTGTCGGATCCCTCGCGCGTGCCGCCTTCCTCGCCGATGAAGCCGTAACCGGGCCGCGCCTTCGCGAGGTCCTGGTAGAGGATCTCCTCGGCGCGCTTGTCGGCCAGCGAAACGAAATTCGCCGGTCCCTTCAGCGAGACCTGGAGATGCTCGATCTCGCCGAGATCGCGCTTGAGGCTGCGGCCGGCGCGGCGCGCGGCCTTGACCATGACGTTGATAGTTGCGGAATACAGCATGAGCTTCCGGTCTTGATCGGGGGAAATGGCGCGAAATCGCGCTTGTTTGAGGGATGGGGTGCCCTGCGGAGGCCTCAACGTCAAGTCATTTGGCCCCGAGCCATTTCCTGGCGGCGGCCTCGGCCTTGGCCCGGTCCTCGGCCGGCAAATCGGACAATTGCTTGTCCAGCTCCGGATCGCCCTTGCCGGCGGTCTTGGCCACCAGATGCCATTTGAAGCCCTCGACCTTGTCCACGGCCGTGCCCATGCCGTTGATCAGCACCCAGGCCAGCCGGTTCTGCGCGATCGCGCTGCCCTGGCGGGACGCCTTGCGGAGCAGGGCGACGGCCGCCGGCTGGTTCTTCGGCGTGCCGGTGCCGTTGAACAGCGCGATGGCGTATTCGACCTCGGCATCGACATTGTCGGTCAGCGTGGCGACCTGGAGCAGACGCACCGCCCGTTCCAAATCCTTCGGCACGCCAGTGCCTTCCTTGTAGAAGGTCGCGAGCGCGTATTGCGCCTCCGGCAGGCCGGCATCAGCCGCCTGGCGCAGCAGCTCGGCGGAGCGCTTGACGTCCTGCGGCAGGGTCTGTCCGTCGAGATAGAGCAGCGCGAGGTTATAGGCCGCCTTGGGCTCGCCGAGCTTGGCGGCTGACGCCATCAGCTTGACCGCCTCGTTCTTGTCGACCGGGCCGCCACGGCCGGACATCCTGAGCATGGCGAGCGCGAACATCGCCTCGCGGTCGCCGGCATCAGACGCGCGCTTGTACCATTGCAGCGCCTTGGCGTAGTCGCGCCGGATGCCCATTGCGTTGGAATAGAGCTCACCCAGCATGGTCATTGCCTTGGCATCGCCAGTCTCGGCACGGGCGGTGGCGAGCTCGAAGGCGGTCTTGTACTGGCCGCGCTGATAGGCGCCGAACACCAGATCAACGTTGGGATTGTCGGCCGGAGGCGCCGGGATCACGGTCGCGGCCGGAGCAGGCTTTGGAGAGGCTGAAGGCTTGGGGGAAGCTGAAGGCTTTGGTGCCGGCGCCGCTTCCTTCTTCTTGGTGATGGTGTGCGGCGTGGCCTTCGGCTTGTCCTTGCTTTTCTCGGCCGGAGGGTTCGGCGTTGCCACGGGCGGCGTGATCTGGAGCTGCGCGGCCGCGGGCACTGTGAGCAGCAGCGTGGCCAGGATGGTGATGCGCGGGAGCTTCATGACGGGCGCTAGCCGTGCTCCTGTTCTGCAAGCGCAGCCGCATGAGCCTTCTTGATCGCAGCGTCGGCCTCGATCAGCGCCGCCTTGGGTCCGCGCGGATCGGCCCAGATGAAGTCGCCCACCAGCACGAAATCGGCACCGCTGGCGGCGAATTCGTGGGCCTCCTCCAGCGAGATGGCAAAGCCGACGCAGGGCGGTTCGAACAGCTCGGCCCACCAGTCCAGCCGCTCGGCGATCGCTTGAGACGACGGCCGCTGGCCCTTTGCGTCGGGCTCGCCGAACAGCACGTAATCCGCGCCGATCTCGCCCGCATCCATGGAATGGTGCCGCGTCGTCAGCCCGCCGACGCCGGCGATGCGGTCGGGCTTGAGCGATGGCAGCGCCTCTTTCAGCGCGGCGATGCCGGGCAGGTGCGCGCCGTCGGCGCCGCCGCGTGCGACGAGCTCAGGATGGCCGTCGACGAGCAGGGCTGCCCCCGCTTTCTGAACCGGCGGCGCCAAAACCTTGATCCGCGAGATCATGGTGCGCTGATCGGTCACCTTCAGACGCAACAGCACGGCCGCGACGTCGGCGGCGGCGAGCAGGCCGGGCAGCTCGGCCAGAAGCGAAGCGGGATCGTCGACAACGGGCGTCGCGAGATAAAGGCGCGGCGCCGGACGCGGCGGAGGAGATTTGTTCGACAAGATCTAGGCTGCTTTCTGTTCCAGGCCGCTTTGCCATTCGCCCCTAGAGGCGAGGCCATTCATGCGCGCGCGATGACTGAATGCGTTTTGTCCGGCTGCGACGTTCTCGGCCTTACCCGACCAGGCCTTCTGCGGCGCGGCCTGGAGGGCGCGACCGTAGGAGAAGGTCAGGCCCCAGGGCAGCGGGCCGAGCTTGTGCATGGCGTTGAGATGCGCCGTTGCCTCTTCATCCGACTGGCCGCCGGAGAGGAAGGCGATGCCGGGCACCGCCGCGGGCACGCACGCTCTAAGCAGCCGTATCGTCTTCTCCGCGACCTCCTCGGCGGCAGCCTGCTTCGGAGACTTCTTGCCGGAGATGGCCATGTTCGGCTTCAGCACCATGCCCTCCAGCGCGACGCGCTGCACGCGCAATTCCTGAAACGTCTTGTTGAGCACACGGCTCGTCACCTCATAGCAGCGATCGATGTCGTGATCGCCGTCCATCAGCACTTCGGGCTCGACGATCGGCACGATCTGCGCGGCCTGGCATAGCGCGGCATAACGCGCCAGCGCGTGGGCGTTGACGCTGATCGCGGTCATCGAGGGGATGCCACTGCCGATGTCGATCACCGCGCGCCATTTGGCGAAGCGCGCGCCGCGCTCATAATACTTCTTCAGCCGTTCGGCGAGCTTGTCGAGCCCGACGGTGACGAGCTCTCCCGGGCACATCGGCAGGGGTTGCGTGCCTTCGTCGACCTTGATGCCGGGAATGGCGCCGCTCTGTTCGATCAGCTTGACCAGCGGCGTGCCATCCTTTGCGTTCTGCCAGATCGTCTCGTCATAGAGGATGACGCCGGAGATATAGCGGCTCATGGCTTCGTTCGAGCGGAACAGCATCTCGCGATAGTCGCGGCGGTTCTCCTCGGTCGATTCCACGCCGATCGCATCGAAGCGCTTCTTGATGGTGCCGGAGGATTCGTCGGCGGCAAGGATGCCCTTGCCGGGCGCGACCAGAGCGGTCGCGATCCTGTTCAGCTCAGTCAGATTCATCGAGATGTCCTCCCAAAACGATTCTGCCCTTGCCGGTGAAAATAGACCGTTCTCGGGCAAATGCCGAGTTAACGTTCGTCGCAGGGTAGGGGGGAGGGGCTTTGGCGCCGGCAACAAGGCGTCATCCCGGGCTTACCGCCCGGAATGACGGAGAAAGTGGGGGCTGGCTTACGCCACCTTCGGGGCGAGCTCGCCCTTGGCGTAGCGCTTGGCCATCTCGGCCGTGGTCAGCACCTTCTTGATCTTGGAGGCTTGGCCAGCGGTATTGAATTCCTGGAGCCGCTGCTTGCACAGCTTGGTCATCGCTTCCATCGCGGGCTTCAGGTATTTGCGCGGGTCGAACTCTTCCGGATTGTCCTTGAGCACTTTCCGGATCTGGCCGGTCATCGCCATGCGGTTGTCGGTGTCGATGTTGATCTTGCGCACGCCGTTCTTAATGCCGCGCTGGATCTCGGCCACCGGCACGCCCCAGGTCGGCTTCATCTTGCCGCCATAGGCGTTGATGATGTCCTGGAGGTCCTGGGGCACCGACGAGGAGCCGTGCATGACGAGATGCATGTTCGGCAGCTTGCGGTGGATCTCCTCGATCACGTTCATGGCGAGGATGTCGCCGTCGGGCTTGCGGGTGAATTTGTAGGCGCCGTGGGACGTCCCCATCGCGATCGCGAGCGCGTCGACCTGGGTCTCCTGGACGAACTTCACGGCTTCATCCGGATTGGTCAGGAGCTGGTCGTGGCTGAGCTTGCCCTCGGCGCCGTGGCCGTCTTCCTTGTCGCCCATGCCGGTCTCGAGCGAGCCGAGTACGCCGAGCTCGCCCTCGACCGAGATGCCCCCGAGATGCGCCATCTCGGTCACGGTCTTGGTGACGCCGACATTGTAGCCCCAGTCGCCAGGGGTCTTGCCGTCCGCCTTGAGCGAGCCGTCCATCATGACCGAGGTGAAGCCGGCCTGGATCGCGGTCATGCAGGTTGCCGGCTCGTTGCCGTGGTCGAGATGCACGCAGACCGGAATGTGCGGGTAGATCTCGGTCACCGCGTCCATCATGTGCTTGAGCATGACGTCGTTGGCGTAGGAGCGCGCACCGCGCGAGGCCTGGATGATGACGGGCGCGTCGACCTGGTTGGCCGCGTCCATGATCGCCAGCGCCTGCTCCATGTTGTTGATGTTGAAGGCCGGGACGCCGTAATCGTTCTCCGCCGCATGGTCGAGCAATTGACGCAACGTGATCCGAGCCATCTGTGTTTTTCTCCCGTTTGGGCCTGCAAGGCCACTGCTTGAAGGCGGCTACGACTTGCCGACCGATTACTTGGTGCGCAGAACTTCGACGCCGGGCAGGGGCTTGCCTTCCATCCATTCAAGAAATGCGCCACCGGCGGTCGAGACATAGGTGAACTGACCGGCCACATGGGCCTGGTTGAGGGCCGCAACGGTGTCGCCGCCGCCCGCGATCGAGACCAGCTTCTTGGCCTTGGTGCGCTCGGCGGCATGCTTGGCGGCGGACATCGTGCCGCGGTCGAACGGCTGCATCTCGAAGGCACCGAGCGGTCCGTTCCAGACCAGCGTCGCCGCATCGTCGATCGCGGCATGGACACGCGCGATCGACTGCGGACCGACGTCGAGGATCATGCCGTCGGCCGGGATCGCGTCGAGGCCATAGGCATGCGACGGCGCGTTGGCCGCGAAATGATAGGCGACGGTAGCGTCGACCGGCAGGATGATGGCGCAGTTGGCGGCTTCCGCCTTTTCCATGATGCGCAACGCGGTCGCGGCGAGATCCTTCTCGGCCAGCGACTTGCCGATGCCGACGCCCTGGGCGTGCAGGAAGGTGTTGGCCATGCCGCCGCCGATCACGAGTGCGTCGACCTTGGTTACGAGGTTTTCGAGCAGGTCGATCTTGGTCGAGACCTTGGCGCCGCCGATGATCGCGATGACGGGCTTGGTCGGTGAGCCCAGCGCCTTCTCCAGCGCGACCAATTCGGCCTGCATGGTGCGGCCGGCATAGGCGGGCAGCCTGTGGCCGAGGCCTTCGGTCGAGGCATGGGCGCGGTGCGCGGCCGAGAACGCGTCATTGACCCAGATGTCGCCGAGTTTTGCGAGCTCCGCGACAAAGGCCGGATCGTTCTTCTCTTCCTCTTTGTGGAAGCGGGTGTTTTCCAGACAGAGGATGTCGCCGTCGTTCAGCGCCGCCACGGCCTTGGCTGCGGGCTCGCCGATACAGTCGTCGGCGAAGCCTACGGGCTTCTTCACGACCTTCGACAGCGCCTCGGCGACGGGCTTGAGCGAGTCCTTAGCATCGCGTCCTTTCGGCCGACCGAAATGCGCGAGCAGGATGACCTTGCCGCCCTTGTCGGAGATTTCGGTGATGGTCGGCGCCACGCGCTCGAGCCGGGTCGCGTCGCTGACGCGGCCGTTCTCCATGGGCACGTTGAGATCGACGCGCAGCAGCACGCGCTTGCCCTTCACATCGACGTCGTCGAGGGTGCGGAATTTGTTGGTCACGAGGGATCCCCTGAACCGCCTTGAGTAATGTTGGGCCAGTCCTCGATCTTCCGATCCGGATCGGGCTTGATCTTCGAGGCCGATCGCAAGAACAGGAACAACAGGCCGCCCATCAACGCCAAGAGGAGCGCGAGGGCGACGAGTTGCGAGGTCATGGCGTTCTCCGGCTGTGCCGTGACGCGTCTGAGTTAGATCACTTTCGCCATCGCCACGGCGGTGTCCGCCATGCGATTCGAGAAGCCCCACTCATTGTCGTACCAGGACATCACGCGCACCAGCGTGCCGTTCTGCACCTTGGTCTGGTCCATGTGGAACGTCGAGGAGTGCGGGTCGTGGTTGAAGTCGATCGAGACGTTCGGCGCGGTGGTGTAGCCGAGGATGCCCTTGAGCTGCTGCTCGGAGGCACGCTTCATCGCCTCGTTGATTTCCTTCGGATCGGTGGCGCGCTTCGCGACGATCTTGAGGTCGACGACCGAGACGTTCGGGGTCGGCACGCGGATCGCGACGCCGTCGAGCTTCCCCTTCAGTTCCGGCAGCACGAGGCCGATCGCCTTGGCGGCGCCGGTCGAGGTCGGGATCATCGACATCGCAGCCGCGCGGCCGCGATAGAGATCCTTGTGCATGGTGTCGAGCGTCGGCTGGTCGCCGGTATAGGCGTGGATCGTGGTCATGAAGCCGGTCTCGATGCCGACGAGGTCGTTCAGCACCTTGGCGATCGGCGCGAGACAGTTGGTGGTGCAGGAGCCGTTGGAGACGACCAGATGTTCCCGGGTCAGCGTGTCGTGGTTGACGCCGTAGACGATGGTGGCGTCGGCACCGTCGGCGGGCGCAGAAACGAGAACGCGCTTGGCGCCGGCGGTCAGATGCGCGGAGGCCTTGTCCTTCGAGGTGAAGATGCCGGTGCATTCCATCGCGATGTCGATGCCGAGATCCTTCCAGGGCAGCTTGGAGGGATCGCGCTCGGCGGTCACCTTGATCTTGTTGCCGCCGAGGCTGATCGTGTCGCCATCGACGGTCACGGTGCCGGGGAAGCGGCCATGGACGCTGTCGAAGCGAAGCAGATGGGCGTTGGTCTCGACCGGGCCGAGATCGTTGATGCCGACGACCTCGATGTCTTTGCGGCCGGACTCGGCGATGGCCCGCAGGATGTTACGGCCGATGCGGCCAAAGCCGTTGATTCCGACGCGGACTGCCATGTTTCGTCTCCTTCAATGACCGTTGTCATCCCGCACAACGCGCTAGCGCGCCTGCGAGGGTTTTTTTAGGGCGGACGCCCGGTTCGGCCGGGCGGGGCTTGATCATATGAGAGTTAGGTAGTCCTTTTTTTCGGCAATCTCAACTCTCAGGAAACGCGTTTCAGAACGGCGTTAACCGCGGCCTCGGCGGTAATGCCAAAGTGCTGGAATACCTTGTTGAGAGGGGCGCTGGCGCCGAAGGAGTGCATGCCGATAAACTCGCCATCCTGGCCGATCACGGCGTCCCAGCCCCAGCGCACGGCGGCCTCGATCGCGACCTTGATGGGGGCGTTGCCGATGATCTCGTCGCGGCGCTCCTTTGGTTGCGCTAGCAGCAGCTCGAGCGAGGGAACCGAAACCACCCGGGTCGGAATGCCGCGCTCGGCGAGCTGCTTCTGGGCGGCCACGGCCATCTCCACTTCGGAGCCCGAGGCGAACAGCGTCGCCTTGGCTTCGCCCTGGGCGGCCACCAGCTCGTAGGCACCAAACCGGCAGGGGCTCTCGTTCGGTGCGGTGGTGCGCAGTTGCGGCAGGTTCTGCCGGGTCAACGCCAGCACCGTCGGGCCGTCGATGCGATTGAGCGCGAGCTCCCAGCACTCGGCAACCTCGATGGAATCGCAGGGGCGGAACACGCGCATGTTGGGAATGGCGCGAAGCGCCGAGAGATGCTCGACCGGCTGGTGGGTCGGGCCGTCTTCGCCGAGGCCGATGGAATCATGGGTCATCACATAAACGACCCCGGTCCCCATCAACGCGGCGAGCCGCATCGCGGGCCGCGCATAATCCGTGAACACCAGGAACGTCGCGCCGTTCGGCGCAAAACCGCCGTGCAGGAAGATGCCGTTCATCGCCGCGCACATGCCGTGTTCGCGGATGCCGTAATGGATGAAGCGGCCCTTCGGCGTCTTGGCGGAGAACGCGGTCGCCGACTTCGCCTTGTTGTTGTTGGAGCCGGTGAGGTCGGCCGAGCCCGCCAGAAATTCCATCGGCATCGCGCCGGCAATCACTTCGATCACGGCTTCGGAGGATTTGCGGGTCGCCGCATTCATCGGCTTTTCCAAGAGCTCCTTCTTGTAGCCTTTGAACGCCTTTGCCAGCGCGGCCGGGCGCTCGTGGCGCAGGCGACGCTCGAACTCGGCGCGCTTGCGGCTGCCGAGTTCACCGAGCCTTGCTTCCCATTCCTGTCGCGCCGCCGCGCCACGGCTACCGGCCGCGCGCCAGGCCTTCAGCACGTCGTCGGGCACCGAGAACGGCTCCAGCGAAATGCCGAGATTTTCCTTGGCGGCCTTGAGTTCTTCGGCGCCGAGCGCCTCGCCGTGCACCTTGTTGGTGCCGGCCTTGTGCGGCGCGCCGAAGCCGATGGTGGTGCGGCAGGCGATCAGCGTGGGCTTGTTTGATTTCTGCGCGCGCGTGATCGCGGCGGCGATTGCGGCCTGGTCGTGGCCGTCGATCTTCTCGGCGGCCCAGCCGCACGCCTTGAACCGCTTCACCTGGTCGACGGAGTCGGAGATCGAGGTCGGGCCGTCGATCGAGATGCCGTTGTCGTCGTAGAGCACGATCAGCTTGTTGAGCTTCCAGTGCCCGGCCATCGCGATGGCTTCCTGCGACACGCCTTCCATCAGGTCGCCGTCCGAGGCCAGCACGTAGGTGTGGTGGTCGACGATCTTCTTGCCGAACTCGGCGGCGAGCATCTTCTCGGCGAGCGCCATGCCGACGGCGGTGGAAATGCCCTGGCCGAGCGGACCGGTGGTGGTCTCGATGCCCTTGGTGTGGCCGTGCTCGGGATGTCCCGGCGTCAGCGATCCCAACTGGCGAAAATTCTTGAGCTGGTCGATCGTCATCTCGGGGCTGCCGATCAGATACAGCAGCGAATAGAGCAGCATCGAGCCGTGCCCGGCCGAAAGCACGAAGCGGTCCCGGTCCGGCCAGTCCAGCGCGGCGACGTCGAATTTCAGGAATTGCGTGAACAGCACGGTCGCCATGTCGGCGGCGCCCATCGGCAGGCCGGGATGACCCGATTTCGCCTTCTCGACGCCGTCCATGGCAAGGCCGCGGATCGCATTGGCCATACGGTTGTGATCGACCTGCGTCATGTCTGAAAATCCGTCTGAAATGAGGCGCTTGTGGCTGGATTTGGCCGCGCCGGAAGGAGCCTTTCGGCCGCTGGGGTCGCGGCTGGGATAGCATCTCGGTTCCGACAGGCCAAGGCAATCAAACGCCGGTTTGGCGGTAAAAGTTGCTTACGGCATGATCCGGACCCGAAGGGCCGCGTTAGCGCAAAGTGGAGGCCGGTTTTCCGGCCAGATCATGCCCGGCAGGAACTGATAGATCGGGATGAACCCATCCCGATCTATCAGTGCATAGTTTCGTGGCGGCGTTGCGCTCCGCTAGCTTGCCACGTAAATTTCTGCTTCTAACCGCTTGCCGAACCGAGTCTTTTGCCGGACGGCAAGCTCCAAGGTAAATGCCCCCGGGGATAGGCCACAGGTTCCGCCGCTGACTGCATGAACGATCGCGTATCCAACAGCTCTGCCATGACCGAGTCCTCGGCCGTCGAGATCGAGATCGCGACCCGCAGGCTCATGGCGGCGCTCGACTCGCTCGAAAGCGCGGTGGAGCGGCGGCGCGATGCCGATCGCGACGAGAACGAGCTCGCGGCGCGGATTCAGGCGCTGGGCGCGGACCGCTCGCGTCTCGCCGATGAGCTCGACGGCGCGCTGGTGAAGGCGCGCAAGCTCGAGCGCTCCAGCCGCGAGATCTCCGATCGGCTGGATTCCGCGATCGTCACGATACGTTCGGTGCTCGATACCGGAGAGGACGGATGAGCCACATCAACGTCACCATCAACGGCCGGCAATATCGCATGGCCTGCGAGGAGGGCCAGGAGGTGCGACTGCTCAAGCTCGCCGAAAGCCTGGAGACGCGGATTCAGTCGCTGCGCGGAAAGTTCGGCGAGATCGGTGATGCCAGGCTTACCGTGATGGCGGCGCTGACCGTCTGCGACGAATTGGTCGACGCCGGCAATCGCATCCGCACCATGGAGCAGGAGCTGACCGAACTGCGGGATTTCCGCAACGCCGCCGTCGAGCGCGCCCGGCTGACCCAGACAGCGGTCGTGAACGCACTGAACTCTGCGGCCGAGCGCATCGAGAAGTCGACCCAGGTCCTGAACCGGACCGTCGGCAACGGGATCGCCATCGGCTGAGGGGCAGTTTCGTTGCGGCCATCCTTCGAGACGCCCGCTTCGCGGGCTCCTCACGATGAGGTCGTGCCTCGTGGCGCTGCTAAACCCTCATGGTGAGGAGCCCGCCCAAGGCGGGCGTCTCGAACCATGCAGGCCCGGCGTTTTTGCCGCATCCGGGCGGCCACGTGCGATCGCTATGGCGATTCGTCAGCATCGTTGTTACATTGCCCAAGCGGGGCTGCGACGCGCGTCAGGAGCCATTATCCCCGGGGCCTTATCGATCCTTTAGGGAACTGTCCCTGGCCGAGCCCGTGGGCTCGGACATATGGTGCCCACCTACTTTCGTAGGGAACTCCGGGATCGAGTGCTTCAACGGCGTTCGCGGCTTCGCACTTTTGTTTTCTGCTCGTGTCCTTCGAATTGCGTCCCCGACACGCTTGCGGTCAGTCTCGGTGTCATGCCCCGGCTTGACCGGGGCATCCAGTACGCCGCGGCGTCGAGGTCTAAGCACTGGCGTCTCTGGAATACTGGATCGCCCGCTTCCGCGGGCGATGACGGCGGAGCAAGGCTCAGCCTTCGGAGCAAGCGCGCATGACCAACACCAAAGCCGAACTCCGTGCCAAAGCCCTCGCGGCGCGCGATGCGCTGAGCGAAAAGAAGCGCACCGCCGCCGCCGCCAAGCTCGCCAAGCGCGGGCTGCCGTTCCAGCTCCTGCCTGGCAGCATCGTGTCAGGCTATTCGCCGATCCGCAGCGAGATCGATCCGATGCCGCTGCTGAAGAAGCTCGCCGAGCAGGGCGCCAGGCTGGCGCTGCCTTGCGTCACCGCGCGCGGCCAGTCGCTGATCTTCCGCGTCTTCCATCCGAACGACCGGCTGATGATGGGCCCGCTCGGCATTCCCGAGCCGTCGCCGGCCGCCGCTGAAGTCATTCCCGACATCATGCTGACGCCGCTCGCTGCCTTCGATCGTCTCGGCCATCGCATCGGCTATGGCGCAGGGCACTACGACCACACCTTCGCGCACCTGCGAAAAACCAAGACCATCGTCGGCATCGGGCTCGCTTTTGCAGCGCAGGAGATCAAGGCGGTTCCGGCACTAGCCCACGACGTGGCGCTGGATTATGTGCTAACGGAATCCGACGTATTCGATTTCCGGAGTTCTGAAGTTGCGCATTCTCTTCGTGGGTGATGTCGTCGGCCGTGCCGGGCGCAATGCCATCGCCGAATATCTGCCCGGCATGGTCAAGGACTGGTCGCTCGATTTCGTCGTCGTCAACGGCGAGAATTCCGCTGGCGGCTTCGGCATCACGGAAGCGATCTATCAGGAGTTTCTCGACGCCGGCGCCGACGCGGTGACGCTCGGCAATCACTCCTGGGACCAGCGCGAGGCGCTGGTGTTCATCGAGCGCGCCGAGCGCCTGGTGCGGCCCGCGAACTATCCGCGCGGCACGCCCGGCCGCGGCGCCGCATTGGTCGAGACCAAGAACGGCAAGCACGCGCTGGTCGTCAACGCTTTGGGGCGCGTCTTCATGACCCCGTTCGACGATCCCTTTGCAGCGCTGGAGCGCGAGCTCGGCGCCTGCCCGCTCGGCATTGCCGCCGACGCCATCGTCGTCGACTTCCATTGCGAGGCGAGCAGCGAGAAGCAGGGCATCGGCTTCTTCTGCGACGGCCGCGCCAGCCTCGTCGTCGGCACTCACACCCATGTGCCGACCGCCGACCACCAGATCCTGTCGGGCGGCACCGCCTACATGACCGATGCCGGCATGACCGGCGACTACGACTCCATCATCGGCATGCAGAAGGAAGAGCCGCTGCGGAGGTTCACCTCAGGGATACCCTCAGGCCGCTTCGAGCCGGCCGCAGGCGCTGCGACGCTGAGCGGCGTAGCCGTGGAGACGGATGACGCGACCGGACTCGCACTGCGTATCGCGCCGGTGCGCATGGGCGGCCGGCTGGAGCCGACGACGCCGAAATTCTGGTTGAGCTGAAGGGATAAATTCAGTGTCGTCCTGGCTTTCGCCAGGACGACATCGGGATTTACTCCGCCGTCTGCTCCCGCAACTTCGCCACGTCCTTTGCCGTCAGCTTCGAACCCTTCGCACCGAACCGCGCCGTGACGTAATTCGCCACCGCCGCGATCTCGTCGTCGCTATAGGCGTTGCCGAACGCCGGCATCGACAGCGCACCATCAGGCGTGTGGCGCTTGGTGCCTGACAGCACGATCTGCGCGACGTTGGTGGCGGCGGGATCGTTCACCGCCCAGGTGCCGGTCAGCGTCGCCATCGGCGAGACCGGGCTCTCGCCGCTCCAGCCGTGGCAGCTGGCGCAGGCGCTGGCGAACACCATCTTGCCGCGCGCATCCGCCGTGACGCCGTCCTTGTGCGAGGCGGGCGCGACGGGCGCGGTGGTTGCGGGCAGCTCGGGCGAGGGCTGCGGCGGCACGCTGCGCAGATAGGCGACGATGCTGCGGATGTCCTCGGGCGCGAACTGGCTGAAGCTGTGATCGACCGCTTCGCCCATCGGACCCGACGCCGAGCCGTGGCCCGGCGCATGGCCAAGCGACAGATAGGCGATCAGATCCTCGTGGCGCCAGCCGCCGAGGCCGGTGGCCTTGTCGGAGGAGATGTTGAAGGCGCGCCAGCCGGCCGTGATCGCGCCGGCGAATTTCTTGCGGTTGTCCAGCGCGAAGCCGAGATTGCGCGGCGTATGGCATTCGCCGCAATGCGCCAGCGCCTCCGCGAGATAGGCGCCGCGATTCCACTCCGGGCTTTTCGATGTATCGGGCGCAAAGCGCGTGTCTGGATTGAACACAACCGACCAGACAATCATCGCCCAGCGCTGGTTGAACGGGAACGACAGCGTGTTCTCCGGCGGCTTCGCGCGCACCGCAGGCAGGTTGAACAGATACGCCTTCACCGCCAGCACGTCCTCGTCGGTCATATAGGTGTAGGACGTGTATGGCATCGCCGGATAGAGCCGGGCGCCGTCATGGCGCTTGCCGCGCTGGACGGCGTTGAGGAAATCCTGGTCGCTGTAATTGCCGATGCCGGTGTCCTTGTCCGGCGTGATGTTGGTGGAATAGAGCGTGCCGAACGGCAGCTTGAAGCCGAGCCCGCCGGAATAGTCCTTCTCGCCCGGCTTGGTGTGGCACACCATGCAGTCGGCCGCCTTCGCGAGATATTCGCCGCGCTCGACCATGCCAGCCTTTTCGAGCTTTGCCGGCACGCCGGCCGGCTTGCCGGCACGGTAATCCGCCAGCGCCACTTTGGTGCCGCCCGCGAAGTCGAGCGGGCCGGGCCCGCGGATGATCCAGACGCCGAGCGCCACCACGACAATGGCGATCACGACGAGGCCAGTGAGGATACGCATCTTGCCGCTCATGCCTTTTTCCCCGCAGCCAGCAGTTTCCGATCGATCGGCAGGCGCCGCAGCGCGACGCCGGTTGCCGCGTAAATGGCGTTGCGCAGTGCCGGCGGGCCGGCTGTCGTGCCGGTCTCGCCAATTCCGCCGGGCGCCTCGCCGCTCTTGACCACGTGAACCTCGATCTTCGGCGTCTGGTTGATCCGCAACATCCGGTAGTCATTGAAGTTGGACTGCTGGACGCGCCCCTTCTCGATGGTGATCTCGCCGTACAGCGCGGCGGTCAGGCCGAAGATCAGCCCGCCCTCGACCTGAGCCACGATCGTATCTGGATTGACCGCGATGCCGGTGTCTACCACCGAGGTCGCACGGCGCAGATTGATCTCGCCTTGCTCGTCGACCTCCGCTTCCACCACGGTTGCGATGAAGCTCCCGAACGACGGCTGCAGGCACACGCCGCGCCCGACGCGTGCCGGCAACGGCTGACCCCAATTGGCCTTTTCTGCCGCAAGATTGAGGACGGACAGGAAGCGCGGCCGATTGGCCAGCATGCCACGGCGAAACTCGACCGGGTCCTTGCCCGCCTTGCGCGCCAGCTCGTCGATGAAGCATTCGATCGCAAACACGTTGTTGTTGGGCCCCACCCCGCGCCAGAACCCGGTCGGTATCGCCGGCGGTTCGGCCCGCACATATTCGACGTGGACATTCGGGATCTCGTAGGGCACGTCGGTGGCGCTATCGACCGCGTCGATATCGATGCCCTTCTGGAACGCCGGCGGCAGCCAGCGCGCGATGATCGCCGCGCCGGCGATCTTGTATTTCCAGCCGACGATCTTGCCGCCCGACAGGGTCGCCGCGATCGTATCGCGATAGACCGGTCGATAGATATCGTGCTGAATGTCCTCCTCGCGGGTCCACACCACCTTGACCGGCCCGTCGACCTGCTTGGCGATGCGAACGGCCGTGACCACCATGTCGGGCTCGAGCTTGCGGCCGAAGCCGCCACCGAGCAGATGCTGGTTGACGGTCACTTTGTCGACCGGAAGGCCGGCCACCTTGGCCGCTTCCGACTGCACGCGCGCCATGATCTGCGTGCCGGTCCAGATCTCGCAGGAATCTGACTTGCAATGCACCGTGGCGTTCAGCGGCTCCATCGTTGCGTGGGCGAGAAACGGCAGCTCGAACGAAGCTTCGAGTTTGTCGCCGCTCGCGAGGCCCTTGGCGATGTCGCCGGTGGATTTGGCGACCACGCCGTCCTTTGCGCTGGCAGCGCGCAGATCGTCCCAGATCGCTTTCGAATCGATCTTCGCGTTCGGTCCCTCGTTCCACTCGATGTCGAGCTCATCGAGGCCTTTCTTCGCCGCCCACATGTGGTCGCCGACGACTGCGACGAGATCGTCGAGCACGACGATCTGCCGCACGCCCGGAATCTTCTTCGCGGCACGGTCATCGACCTTGCCGACCTTGCCGCCGAAAACCGGGCACTGCGCCAGCGTTGCGAACTTCATGTCCGGCACGATGGCGTCGATGCCGTAGACGGCCTTGCCGTTGACTTTGTCGGGTGTGTCGAGTCGCTTGAACGGCTGGCCGATATAGACGAAATCCTTGGGGTCCTTGAGCGGGACATCCTTGGGCAGCGTCTGGCTGCTTGCGACAGCCGCGAGCGCCCCGTAGGCGAGCGTCCGGCCGCTCGCCTTGTGGGTCACCGCACCCTTCAAGGTCGTGCAACTGGCGGGATCGACGTTCCATTGCGCGGCTGCGGCCTGCACCAGCATGGCGCGCGCGCTGGCGCCGGCTTCGCGCAGCGGTTTCCAGAACGCCCGCACCGACGTGGAGCCTCCGGTCGCCTGAATGATGAAAATGGGATTGCCGTAGAGCTTCTCGTTGGCCGGAGCGTGCAGCAGCTGGACTTTCGACCAGTCCGCGTCGAGCTCTTCCGCCAGGATCATCGAGACCGCGGTATAGATTCCCTGTCCCATCTCGACCTGCGGCATCACCAGTGTGGTCAGACCTTCAGGATCGATGCGGATGAAGGCATTCGGCGCGAACTTGCCGTCGGTCTTGTCCTCCGGCTGCACCGGCTCGTTGGGGGCGGCGCGTAGCGGCAGGTGGAAGGCGAGCAGGAAGCCGCTCGCGAGGCCGCCGGTCAGAAGCGCGCGGCGGGAAACGTTGTTGTGTGCATTCATGGCGGACCTCAGGACTGGCCGTTGGCGGCGTGCTTGATCGCCTCGCGGATGCGCACATAGGTGCCGCAGCGACAGATGTTGCCGGCCATCGCGGCGTCGATGTCGGAATCGTCAGGATTGCGCGTTGCCGCCAGCAGTGCCGCGGCCGACATGATCTGGCCGGACTGGCAGTAGCCGCACTGGACCACTTCGAGATCGAGCCAGGCCTTCTGCACCTTCGCGCCGGATGGCGTGTTGCCGACGGCTTCGATGGTGGTGATGGCGCGGTTCGCGACGGCGCTGACGGACAGCACGCAGGAGCGCACTGCCTTGCCATCGACGTGCACGGTGCAGGCGCCACACTGCGCGATGCCGCAGCCGAACTTGGTGCCGGTCATTCCGAGGACGTCGCGCAGCACCCACAGCAGGGGCATTTCAGGTGGCGCGTCGAACGATTTCGTTTCGCCATTGATGGTGAGAACAGTTGCCATATGCATCCCCTTGCTCGCCCGATCGCTTGCGGCGATCTAGTCAGCGAATTTGCGCGCGACGATAATCATATCGATGCGAAACGATGAAGCGTCGAGATCTCCGGCAATGCATATTTGCGGAGCGAGCGCGTCAGGCCATGACGTTCACAAATTTGTGCGGCGATCGCTGCAGTGATTTTGGGCTAATTGATATGATAATCGTCATTTTCTGACGCTTTTTCTTCACAGCGTCATTGATCGCCGCGGATGATCGTGCGAATGCGCAAAATCATGCGATGACGAAACTCGTGCGATTATGGAAGTCGATCGACGGCGCGGACTTCTGACGCGATCAATTGCGGCGACTCATTGATGTGCCCTCTCACCTTGTGGGAGAGGGCAGCGACGCCCGTAGACGCAGGCTCACTCGGGTGAGGGGTCCGTCTCCGCGTACGGGCACCGTTGTGCATCAACCGGCAAAGGGAAGCCTGATCGTGAACGGGGCACCGCCGTGCTCCCGATTACTCGCTGATATGAACCCGTTGTGCGCTTCGATAATGGTGCGCGCAATGGACAGGCCCATGCCCATGCCTTCCGCTTTGCTGGTGTAAACGGCTCGAACGGTCATCGTCGGCGCTTTGTTGTGCGCACAGAAGGTCAAGCCGCGCTATCGGGCGTTGCCACGGATCAATAAGCGCAAATGTAGTTTCCGTAAGCATCGTAACAACTGCGGCGGTACGCAGCAGTGCCAACGGCAGCCGCGCCGACCGCTGCCGCTCCTACACCGTAGCCCCGATAGCCGTAGCCGCGATAGCCGCCCCGATAGCCTGCGCCGCGCACTGCAACAGCGCCGCCGCCCCGCGGTCCTCGAACTGCGACCGCACCGCCGCGGTAAGCGCCGCCACCCCGATAGGCACCTCCGCCGCGCCGGGCCTCGGCATCATCGGGGATCAAGCAGGCGGTGAGCAAAACGAAAGCGGCAAGAGAAGCAAGAATGAAGCGGAGCATGACAGAAACCCTTCCATGAATTCCCTAAGCCCCGCTCGCGAGATTGCGGCTCACTCCGCGCGTGAGGTTGATGTAGATCAATCGAACCCGCGCATTGCGACGCCTACGCAATGTTCAGCCGCACCTGAGGCGCTTCCGTCACCTCTCGGTGACGCAAGTGCGAAGAGGGAGGTCCGCCATGCATCCGAGGAAGCTTCTTTCGATCAAGTCAGCGACGGTCGCGGGCATCGCCGCCAGCGGCCTGCTTGGGCTTGCAACCCTGTCGCTCAGTCCAACCCCAGCCAAGGCGGTGATTTACTGCCAGTACGTAGAATATCCGGCGGGTTGCGTTGCTCGGGCAGGCGTCGTGCTCAGGCCGCGCCCGGTGGCCCGCGCCGCAGTCCGTCATAACGCCGGTGGCAATGCGAATGGTGGCGTCAATCGCGTTGGAGCCGGACGATAAAGGCCGGTTTCGCAAGCCAGCAAGAAGCCGTCATCGTTTCGTTCCGGTGGCGGCCTTTCTTTGTCTGGCGGGGATAGGCCACTGGCTCGCATCGCGTGGCTCCGACAAGGAGAGAAGGGAGGGACTGGAAATTTCGGAATAATAGCACTCTACGCCTGTTTTGCCCGACGCCGCAAGCGCTTCAGAGACGCCTGGATCGACGATCATCGGGCGCTTAAGCCATTGATTTCACTCCCCCCGGCTACTGTGCATGGGGTTGTTTTCGAGGTTTTTGATTCAGGGACGCCATCGCGTCGCCGCCGCAACCGCGTCGCGACGACCCTCAGCTCTGCCGAAAGCCCATCCGGAAGGCGCCCCAGTGCTTGCCGCGGATCATGATCGGCGAGGACAAGTCCTTCATCAGCACGAACTGCCCGCCGCCCATGTCGCGGCGATAGGTCTGGAGCAGGAACGGCTTGGTGTTGGCCGCGACCTTCTGCACCGCGCGATCGGTGAACAGGCGGCGGTTGCGGCAATTGGCGTTATTCCAGACCGGGTCCTTGCCCTGCGGCAGGCGGTAGTTCGGGTTGTGCGTCGGCAGATAACCGCCCTTGGCCCAGGCGACACAGAACACGATGCGGGGATCGGACTTCTGGATCGGATCCTGGATCGCGGGCAGCACGCGGTCGGTGAATTCGACGTAGTTGGTGTTGTACTGCTTGGGATCGGTGCCGGGGATTTCCCGGTAGTTCTGGTCCATGAACTGGTCGAGCGTGATCTCGCCGCGGCCGATGGCGGCTTCGAACTCATCCGAGATCCGCTTGGCGGTCTCGACAACGGTGCGGATCAGCGGCGCATCCGATGTCTCGACGCCGCTGTCGGCGATCAGCGCGATCAGGCCTTCGGACGTGTCGAGCAGTTTGGTCACGCGCTGATCGGCGTTCTTGAGATCGCGTGAGGAGAGGTCGACGCCCTTGGCGAGCTCGTTCAGCTCGCTGATGACGGTGTCGCAATGTCCGAGATTGGAGGTTGCCGCGCGCGTGACGCTGCCGATCTCCGCTTCCACGGAGGCGAAGCCCTGCTGGACCCGCGAGATGATGCCGGAGATCCGTTGGGCACCTTCGCCGGCCGTCTTCGCGCGCTGCGAGGCGTCGCTGCTCTCGCCGATCAGGCCTTCGATCTGGCCGTCGAGATCGCGCACGGTGTCGGAGATCTGGTGTGTGGCCTGGCGGGTGGCCTCCGCGAGGTTCTTGACCTCGCTTGCGACCACCGCGAAGCCGCGGCCGGCATTGCCGGCGCGTGCCGCCTCGATGGTGGCGTTGAGCGCGAGCAGATTGGTCTGCTTCGCGATCGCCTCGATCGAGCCGGACACTTTTGCGACTTGCGCCAGCGCGGAGCCGACGGCGCTCAAGCGCGCCTCGATCCGGTCCACCGCCGCGACGAGCTCGGAGATATGGCTGACCGCGGCGTCGACCGCGCCGCGCGACTGCGCGATCTCGCCGACCGCCGCTGACGTCGTCGTTTGCACCGCCTGCGACGCATTGGCGATGTCGTGATTGGCCGAGACCATCGTCTCGGCGGTTTCCTGGAGGTGATGGAACCGGTCCGACTGGTTCGCGACGCGGTTGGCGACTTCCTGGACGTTGCCGGCGATGTCAGCGAGTTCCACGCCGAGGCCGCCGATGCGGTCGGCGAGCTGATCGATCAGCCGTTCGGCAAGCGTTCGGTTGGAGCCGGTGTCCAGTACTGCAAGTTGTACGAGGGACATGTCTTGAGAGTCCTCCAGTCAGAGCCGTTCGCCGGCTCTCCGCGGCATTCCCATTCCAATATCGATCTTAGGAGGTGATTCGCGCTTTGGCGTCTTGCCTGAGCGCGCACTAGAGCTTGTAGGCCGTCCTGAATCCGCCCCAGTGCCGGCCCTGCACGCGGATCGGAACGTCGATCTCGCGCATCATCACCGTATTTCCGTTGCCCATGTCGCGCGCATAGCTCTGCACCAGATACGAGCGCAGGTTGCGCGCGGCAGCCAACCCAGCCGGATCGTTGAACATCCGCCGGTTGCGGCTGTTGGCCGTGTTCCAGGCGGCATCGCCCGGCCGCTGCGGATGCGAATAGATCCTGTTGTGCACCGGCAGGAAGCCGTTGCGATCGACCATGGCGCAGAACGCCATGCGCGGGTCCTTTGCCAGAAAGGCTTCCTGGAACGCCGGCAGCGCGCGGTCGGCCCAGTCCAGATATCTGGTGCGGTACTGCTGCGGATCGGTGCCGGCGACCTCGACATAATCGGTGTCGAAGAGGTCGTCGATCTTGACGTCGCCGCGGGCGGCCGCCTTCTCGAAGATCGCGGTCAGTGCGTTGCCCGCTTCCATGGCGCGGGTCACGAATTCCGTGTTCTCCTCATGGATCGACCACAGCCGGTCTTCGATCTTCTCGCGGAGCTCGGCATTGGGACTAACGAAGTGCGCGCGGGCGCCGGCCTTGGATTGCTCGACCACGCGCAGGCGGCAGGCGCCGACGCCTTCGAGGGTGCCTTCGACCATGGCTTGCGATGCTAGGCAGCCCGAATCCGCGCCGCCGATCAGCACGCCGTCCATCGATATCTCGTAGACCGGCATCACGCCGCGCGCGGTCTCGAGCTTGAGATGGCAGGGCAGCCGCTCGGTCTTGCGGCGGTCGTCGTGCTCGCTCTGCTTGAGCAGCACCGCGCAGCGCGATTTCAGCTTCTGCGCGAAGGTGGTGACCGCCCTGCCGGCGCTGGCGACGTTCTCGCCGTGGCTCTCGGCCGCCTTGGTCGCAGCATCGATCTCGGCTGCGCTTTCGCCGACCGAGATGATGAACTCCGACGCGCTTGTCGCGTTGCCGGAGACTTCGCTGGTGGTGGCGTTCTGTTCGGCGACCGCGCCGTTGACGGTCTCGAACACCGGGCGGATCGCCTCGATCGCCTGCGAGATGCGGTGCACCGCATCAGCGGAGCCGGCGGCGTCGCGCTGCAGCGCGTCGATCTTTTTGGTGATCTCCTCGGTCGCGCCCTGGGTCTGCACCGCGAGTGCCTTGACCTCGGTGGCAACGACCGCGAAGCCTCTTCCCGCCGCACCCGCGCGCGCGGCCTCGATCGTCGAGTTGAGCGCGAGCAGCGTCGTCTGCCGCGCGATCTGTGCGATCAGATTGACGACGTTGCCGATGGCGGCCGAGGATTCGCGCAAGCGATCGACATTGGCGCGGGCTTCCTGTGCCGCGGCGCTGGCCTCGTCGGCGAGCTTGCCGGCCTCGCGAACCTGCGCCCCGATGCCCAGTGCCGACTGGGTGAATTTGTCGGCGGCATGGGCGAAGGTGGAGGCGTTCGATTGCGCGGCGTTGGTCCGGCCGGTCAGCGCGTCGGTGCGGTCGCGGATGGCGGCAAGCGTCGTGGCGGTCGCCTCGGCGCCGCCGGCCACCGAATTGGCGGCGCGCTCGAGCTGGCGAATCATGGCGCCCAGCTCGAGTTCCAACAGTTCCAGGATCTCCTTGGCCGAATCGCCTTCGACGGCCGCGGCAGGCTCGGAATTGGCCGCCGGCTGTGCAGCCTGCGGGGCAGCCGCAGTTGCAGTCATGTCCGGCAGACGCTTCCGAAATAGTCCGAATGCCATCAGGTCTCTCTTGTCGGGGGACGGTCGGACGCTATTTTCGCAGGCTGGAATGAAATCAGGGTTAACGATGCCTGACATCTAGGCACGGGCCCGTACGGTGTTACCTTAAAGTCGTAGAGCCTCTTTCTTTCCGGGGGGGTGGCGGCCTATAAGGCCGCGCTTCCCACGCTCACCTTGGCGCACGATTCCCCTAGAGAAGATCACGCATGGCCGGACATTCCCAATTCAAGAACATCATGCACCGCAAGGGGCGGCAGGATGCCCAGAAGTCGAAACTGTTCGGCAAGCTGGCGCGGGAAATCACCGTCGCGGCCAAGCTGGGGACGCCCGACCCCAACATGAACCCGCGCCTGCGTGCGGCCATCACGGCGGCGCGCCAGGAGAACATGCCGAAGGACAATATCGAGCGCGCCGTCAAGAAGGCGCTCGGTAATGACGGCGAGAACTATGACGAGATCCGCTACGAGGGTTACGGACCCGGCGGCGTTGCCGTCATCGTCGAGGCGCTGACCGACAACCGCAACCGCGCGGCTTCCGACATCCGCTCCTTCTTCACCAAGTCCGGCGGCAATCTCGGCGAAACCGGCTCGGTGTCCTTCATGTTCGACCGCACCGGCATCGTCGAATACGACCGCAGCGTCGCCTCTGACGATGCGGTGCTGGATGCCGCGATCGAGGCCGGCGCCGACGACGTGATCTCGAGCGAAGCCGGCCACGAGATCTATGCTTCGACGGAAGGCTATCGCGACGTCGCCAAGGCGCTGGAAGCCAAGTTCGGTGAGCCGCGCAAGGCCGCGCTGATCTGGAAACCGCAGAACACGGTCGCGGTCGACGACGAGACCGGCGAGAAGTTGTTGAAGCTGATGGACCTGCTCAACGAGCACGACGACGTCCAGCACGTCTACGCCAATTTCGAGGTGTCGGACGCGCTGCTGGCGAAGATGGGCGGGTAGGGGGCCACTTCCCCTGTTACTTCCGTTCTGTTTCTGTTTCCCCCACGGCGGCCAGCCGCTATCACTGGCCCATGACGACGCTCCCGATTCGTGGCCCCGTTCGCATCATCGGCATCGACCCTGGCCTGCGCCGTACCGGCTGGGGCGTGATCGAGGCCGAGGGCAACCGCCTGATCTACGTCGCCTGCGGCTCGGTGGAGCCGCCGGACGATTTGCCGCTGGCGAGCCGGCTGCTCGCGATCCATGAGGGGCTCGCCGCCGTCCTGTCCGGTCACAAGCCGATGGAAGCCGCGGTCGAGCAGACTTTCGTCAACAAGGACGGCGTCGCGACGCTGAAGCTCGGCCAGGCCCGCGGCGTCGCCATGCTCGCGCCCGCGATGTTCGGCATCAGCGTTGCCGAATACGCGCCGAACCAGGTGAAAAAGACGGTGGTCGGCGCCGGCCACGCCGACAAGCAGCAGATCGCGATGATGCTCAAGATCTTGCTGCCCAAGGCCGATCCGCCGTCCGCGGACGCCGCCGACGCGCTCGCCATTGCCATCACCCATGCCCATCATCGCCAGAGCACCGCGCTGCGGCTGAAGGTGGCCGGCTTATGATCGGCAAGCTCAAGGGCCTGATCGATTCCTACGGCGAGGATTTCGTCATCCTCGACGTCGGCGGTGTCGGTTATCAGGTGCATTGCTCGACGCGCACGCTGCAGCATCTGCCCTCGCCGGGCGAGGCCGCCGTGCTGTCGATCGAGACCTATGTTCGTGAGGATCAGATCAAACTGTTCGGCTTCCGCAGCGACCAGGAACGCGAATGGTTTCGCCTGCTCCAGACCGTGCAGGGCGTCGGCGCCAAGGTCGCGCTCGCCGTGCTCGGTACGCTGCAGCCGTCCGACCTCGCCAACGCGATCGCGTTGCGCGACAAGGCCGCGGTGGCGCGCACGCCCGGTGTCGGCCCCAAGGTCGCGGAGCGCATCGTCACCGAACTGAAGGACAAGGCGCCGGCCTTCGCCAATGTTGATCCGGCGGTCGTGCACCTCGCCGGGGCCGTCGACGACCAGCGCGCGCCGCGACCCGTGGCGGACGCGATCTCAGCGCTGGTCAATCTCGGCTACGGCCAGCCGCAGGCGGCGGCCGCGATCGCATCGGCCGCGCGCAGTGCAGGCGAGAGCGCCGGGACCGCGCAGCTGATCCGGCTGGGCCTGAAGGAGCTGTCGAAGTGAGCGCGGAAATGGTCAATCTCGTAGGGTGGGCAAAGCGAAGCGTGCCCACCATCTATGGAGCGATCAGCGACATGGTGGGCACGGCGCGAAGAGCGCCTTTGCCCACCCTACGATTTTCGGGAGTCCGCTGAGTGAGCGATCCCAAGGCCAACCGCATGGTCACGCCCGAGCGCCGCAGCGATGATGTCGGCGACACCGCGCTGCGCCCGCAATCGCTGTCCGATTTCGTCGGCCAGCAGCAGGCGCGCAAGAATCTGTCCATCTTCATCGAGGCGGCGCGCAAGCGCGGCGAGGCGCTGGATCACGTGTTGTTCGTCGGTCCCCCCGGCCTCGGCAAGACCACGCTGGCGCAGATCGTGGCCAAGGAGCTCGGCGTCGGCTTTCGCGCCACGTCGGGCCCGGTGATCGCCAAGGCCGGCGATCTCGCCGCACTCCTCACCAATCTCGAAGAGCGCGACGTGCTCTTCATCGACGAGATCCATCGCCTCAGCCCTGCAGTGGAAGAGGTGCTCTATCCCGCGATGGAGGATTTCCAGCTCGACCTCATCATCGGCGAGGGCCCGGCGGCGCGCTCGGTGAAGATCGAGCTGTCGAAATTCACCCTCGTCGGCGCCACCACGCGCGCCGGCCTGCTCACCAATCCCTTGCGCGACCGCTTCGGCATTCCGATCCGGTTGAATTTCTACACGATCGAAGAGCTTGAGAGCATCGTCACCCGTGGCGCACGCGTGCTCAACGTCGGCATGAGCGCGGATGGCGCCAACGAGATCGCGCGACGCGCGCGCGGCACGCCACGCATCGCCGGCCGGCTGCTCCGCCGCGTGCGCGATTTCGCCTCGGCAGCCGATGCCGACAGGATCGATCGCAAGATTGCCGATCACGCGCTGAGCGCGCTCGAGGTCGATGCCGCCGGCCTCGATGCGATGGACCGCCGCTACCTCACGACCATCGCGCAGAACTATGGCGGCGGCCCGGTCGGCGTCGAGACGATGGCCGCCGCACTGTCCGAGCCGCGCGACGCGATCGAAGACATCATCGAGCCCTATCTGATCCAGTGTGGCTATCTGCAGCGGACCCCGCGCGGCCGCCTGCTCACCTCGCACGCCTTCCGCCATCTCGGGATAGCCGAGCCCTCGCGCGATGCGGCGGCACAGTTCGGCCTGTTCGGCACCGACGAGAGCGACGACTGATCTGGGCAAGTGCAGCCTACTCGGGCCGTCATGAATTTCCGGTCATCTCGTGCAGAGGGTCTGCACAAACGCACCCCATTTCCGCTCCAATAGGATCGCATCAAGAAGCCGCATCACGATCGGGCTGCCATGATCACGCGCCGTCATTTCTTCCGTTCCATCGGCGGCCTGTCCGCCCTCGGTGTATCGACCGCGGCCTATGGCGTCGGCGTCGAGCCGATGCTGCGGCTTCGGGTCACCCGCTATCATCCAACCCCGCGGCAATGGCCTGCGGATTTTCCGCTGAAGATCGCCGTGATCGCCGACATCCACGCCTGCGATCCCTGGATGTCGCTGGAGCGAATCGAGGCCATCGTCGATCGCACCAATGCGCTCAACGCGGATATCATCGTGCTGCTCGGCGACTATGTCGCGGGCCTGCACCAGGTCACGCGCATCATTCCGGCGAACGAATGGGCCAAGGTGCTGGCCGGCCTGAAAGCGCCGCTCGGCGTCCATGCCGTCATGGGCAACCACGACTATTGGGCGGACCGGACCGTGCAGCAGGCCGGCCACGGGCCGACGGTCGCGCATCGCGCGCTGGAGGCGGCCGGTATTCCCGTCTACGAGAACGACGTCATTCGGCTCACCAAGGATGGTCGCGCGTTCTGGCTCGCCGGCCTCGGTGATCAGCTCGCCTTTCTGCCGGCGCGACGCTTCCGGAGCACGGGGCGCTTCGGCGCCGACGATCTCGACGCGACGCTTGCCAAGGTCAGCGACGATGCGCCGATCATCCTGCTCGCGCATGAGCCCAATATCGCGCCGCGCGTGCCCGCCCGCGTCGCGTTGCAGCTGTCCGGCCACACCCATGGCGGTCAGGTCCGCCTGCTCGGCTGGTCGCCGGCAGTTCCGCCGCAGCACGGCCTCCGGCTCGCCTACGGGCATGTCCGGCTGAAATGCGACGTCATCATCTCCGGCGGCCTCGGTTGCAGCATCATGCCGCTCCGCGTCGGCGTGCCGCCGGAGATCGTCGAGGTGACGCTGGGTCGGGGGCCTTTGATCGTCTAGCCGCGCTTGCGCAGCCGGCCGTTTTTGCGCAAAACGGTCTGGTTACCGAAAGCGAAGAGGCTCGTGACGTGACAGCTCATCTCGACGGCGAGATCCGCGACGGCCGCCACCACATGCAGGTCCGCGTCTACTACGAGGACACGGATTTTTCCGGCATCGTCTATCACGCCAACTATTTGCGCTTCATGGAGCGCGGACGGACCAATCATCTGCGGCTGATGGGCGCCGAGCAGCAGGCATTGTTCGAGCAGGCCGAGACGGAAGACGCAAGCTTCGCCTTCGTGGTGCGCTCGATGCATCTCGATTTCCTCAAGCCTGCCCGGATGGACGATGTGCTCGATGTCGTGACCTGGCCGGTCGCGGTGAAGGGCGCCTCCATCATGCTGGCGCAGGAGGTGCGCCGCGGCGAGGAGGTGTTGGTGAAGGCCGAGGTGCGCGTCGCCTTCATCAGCGGCGGCCGCGCCCAGCCGATCCCGAAATCGATCCGCGCCTTGATGAAGGCTGATCTGATTTCGTGATCGGGCGATAGCGGACGGCCTCTCGACTCCCCCGCGCGCGGCGATAGATTGCACTCCCGCCAACCGATGAGGCCATCATGTCGCGCCCGCCGCTTCCGCCCTTTACCCGTGAGACCGCCGCGCAGAAGGCGCGTATGGCCGAGGATGCCTGGAATTCGCGCGACCCGGTGCGCGTCTCGCTCGCCTATACCGAGGACAGCCGCTGGCGCAATCGCTCCGAGGTTTTTCAGGGTCGCGAAGCCATCGTCGCGTTCCTCACCCGCAAATGGGAGAAGGAGCACGACTACCGCCTGATCAAGGACCTCTGGGCGTTCGACGATAGCTGCATCGCCGTGCGCTTCCAGTACGAATGGCACGATGCGAACGGCCAGTGGTACCGCTCCTACGGCAACGAGCAGTGGGAGTTCGACGAGCACGGCCTGATGCGGCGGCGCGAGGCTTCGATCAACGACGTGGTGATCGCGGAGAAGGACCGGCGGTTTCACTGGCCGGCACCGGGGCCGCGGCCGGCGGATGTGGCGGGGTTGGGGACGGATCCGTTCTGAGCCTTGCTAACAACTCTCGCCCTCATGGTGAGGAGCCGCAAAGCGGGGTCTCGAACCATGCAGGCCCCGTTGCTGCATCCGGGCCTCGATTCTTCGAGACGCGCGCAAGCGCGCTCCTCAGGATGAGGGGATGGATTTGCGTGCCAGAAACCTCGTAATCGCCCCACCAAGCTTGGCGTGGTCCATCGGCTTCGCCAGCGACTCCCTCGCGGTGGCGACGACCGCGTCCGGCGCCTTGCCGTCGCGCAGCTCGCAGCACACTTGCGCAAACCCCAAGTCGAACTCCGGGTGCGGCTGCAGGGTGAGCGTCGCGCCGTTGGCGTAGAGCAGGCCGGCATGCGGGGTGAAGTCGGAGGAGAGGATGGTCAGCGCATCGTTCGGCGGCTCGATCACCTGGTCCTGATGCGAGCAGGCGATGGCGACCGCTTCGCCGTCGACGACGCCGTTGTCCGGCAGCACCTGATAGACGTGCCGGCCGATGCCCCAGCCCTTCTCCGATTTGCGCACGGTGCCGCCGAGCGCCTGTGCGATCAACTGATGACCGAAGCAGATGCCGACCATCGGTGTCCTGCTGGCGTAGGCGGTGCGCACGAAATCTTCCAGCGGCGCGATCCAGTCGAGCCCGTCATAGACGCCGGCAGCCGCGCCGGTGATCAGCACCGCCTCCAAATTGCGCGGATCCGGAAGCGCATCGCCGTTCGGGATGCTGACGATCTCGACCGTGGCTGTCGGATCCTCGGCGCGGACCATGCGCTCGAACATGTCCGGGAATGAACCGTGGCGCTCGCGATATTTTTGTGGGACCTGCCCGGTCTCGATGATGGTGATGCGTGCCATGTGCCCTCCGGTAAAGGTCAAGCTCAGTCGCTTCCTGCCCCATGTTGCTGGTGTGGCGCTGTGGGCTCCAGCAGCGCACTCTCTTTCCGGACCTCGTTGAGAAACGCCTTGGCCAGGCGCGACAGCGGCTCTGCTTCCGACCATAGCATATAGGCCACCGCGTGCGTTGTCGGCGCGAACGGCCGCACGACGAGGCCGGTCCCGCCGTTCTGCCGCGGCGAGAAGGGATCGACCACCGCGGCGCCGACGCCGGCGGCGGCGAGCACGCAGGCCGTGTTGCAGTAGCGCACCTCGACGGTCGGCCGGAACGGCGCGCCGGCACGGGCGAAACTGTCACGCACGGCCTCGCCGAGCCGTGTGCCGCGCTCGAGCCCGATGAAGGGCAGGCCGGACAGGTCAGCTGCCGAGATCACAGGCCGGTCGGCGAGCGGGTGCTGCGGCGGCAGCACGCACACCATCTCGCCGGTGTGCACCACCTCGTGGGCGATGCCTGGATGATGTGTCAGCCCGAGCGCGAAGCCGAGCTCGGCGACGCGGTTGAGCACGCCTTCGATGATTCCCTCATAGCGCCGCACGTCGAAGAACACCCGTGTCTCCGGGCGACGGCGCAGGAAACCTGACAGCGCCGAGGGGATGATGCTGTAGGCGAGCGGCGGCGTCGCGACCAGCGCGAGATGCCCGGAGCGGTTCTCGCGCAGATCGCGCACGCGGCTCTCGAGCTTTGCGTGCAGCGCGAAGATCGCCTCGCTCTCCTTGTAGAGCGCCATCGCTTCCGTGGTCGGAAACAGCCGGTTGTTGACGCGTTCGAACAGCGCAAAACCTGCCTGCGCCTCCATCGTCTTCAGCGCGTTGCTCACGGCAGGCTGCGACAACGCCAGTTCGTCGGCGGCCGCAACCGTGGTGCGGTGGCGGATGACGGCGCGGAGAATCTCGAGCTGGCGCAGGTTCATATCACTGCCGATTATACTCTGGGCCAAAACATCATAGCAGAACGAATTGATTTTGCAGCCCCGCTTCCGCGTAATGGCAGCGGATTTGCACGTCGCATCAAAGGGTTCATTCGCCCATTGAGGCGCCACTGCGCACAGATTGGAGGCAATCTTGGTTCGTGTCCTTCGCGCCGCCGCCGCACAGATGGGGCCGACGCAAAAAGCCGATACGCGCGAGCACACGCTGTCGCGGATGCTTGCGCTGCTGGAGGAGGCGGCCGGCCGCGGCGCCAGCCTCGTGGTGTTTCCCGAGCTTGCCTTCACCACGTTCTTTCCGCGCTGGTTGCTCGAAGGCGAGGCGCTCGACCATTATTTCGAACGCGGCATGCCGAACCCGAACGTCGCCGCCTTGTTCGACCGTGCACGTGCGCTGCGCGTCGGCTTCTATGTCGGCTATGCCGAGCTGACGCCGGATGGACGCCGCTACAATTGCGCCGTCCTGGTCGATCGCGACGGCGAGCTGCTCGGCCGTTATCGCAAGGTGCACCTGCCGGGCTCGGTCGAGCCGCGGCAAGGTGCGCGCTACCAGCAGCTCGAGAAACGCTATTTCGACTATGGCGATCTCGGCTTTCCGGCCTTCCGCGCCGGCTCGGCCTGGGCCCACGCCATCATGGGTATGATGATCTGCAACGATCGCCGTTGGCCGGAATCCTGGCGCGTGCTTGGCCTGCAGGGCGTCGAGCTCGTCTGCATCGGCTACAATTCGGCGGCCTATGATCCCAATGGCGGCAGCACGGAAGATGCCTCCTTGCGCACCTTCCACTCCACGCTGGTGACGCAGGCCAACGCCTACATGAACGCGACCTGGGCGATCTCGGTGGCGAAGGCGGGCGAGGAGGACGGCTCCGGGCTGATCGGCGGCTCCTGCATCGTCGATCCCAATGGCCGCATCGTCGCGCAGGCCGCAACGCTGACCGACGAGGTGATCGTCGCCGACATCGATCTCGACCTCTGCCGCCAGGGCAAGGACAAGATGTTCAACTTCGCCGCGCACCGGCGGCCGGAGCAATACAGGGTGATCACCGAACGCGCCGGCGTCATCGAGCCCGCGGTTCTCGACGCAGACTGACAGGACGTTCCAACAACGTTGGCAAAGGAGCCGATATGACGCGCCTCTCGTATTTCCTCGGCATCGCAGCGCTGGCGGCCGCGACGTCCGCGCAGGCGGCGGAGCTTCCAGCCGAGATCAAGCAAGCGGGCGCGTTGAAGCTCACGGTCAACTCCACTTACGCGCCGATGGAATACCGCGATCCCGCGACCAATGAGCTCGTCGGGCTCGACGTCGATCTGGCAAACGAACTGGCCAAGCGCCTCGGCGTGAAGATCGTCTGGAGCGAGACGCCGTTCGCGGAATTGATCCCGTCGCTTCAGACCAAGCGCGCCGATTTCATCATCTCCGGCATCTCCGATCGCGCCTCGCGGCGCGAGACCGCGGATTTCGTCGATTATCTCGGGACCGGCCCGCAGTTCTTCGTCATGGCGGAGAACGAAGCCAAGGCTGCGACCGATCTCTGCGGCAAGAAGGTTGGGACCACCCGCAGCACCAGCTTCCCGGTCGAGATCGAGAAGTGGAGCAAGCAGAATTGCGAGGCGGCCGGCAGGCCAGTGATCCAGTACGTGCCGGGCGAGAACTCGATCGACGTCCGCAACCAGCTCAAGCAGGGCCGCATCGACGCCGCCGTACAGGGCAGCGAGACGCTGCCTTATGCGCAGACGCAGGAACCCGGCAAATACCGCGTGATCGGCGAGCCCTTTGCCAAAGGATATCAGGGCATCATGTTCCGCAAGGACGATGCGGTGCTTCGCGAGGCGGTGACGGAGAAGCTCGCGGCGATGATCGCCGACGGTTCCTACAAGGCTGTCCTCGACAAATGGGGTCTCGGCGCCAATGCGGTCGTCCAGCCCATGCTGAACGCGGCGTCGCAATGAAGACGGCACCGGCACTCGCGGAGGGTTTTCCTGACCTGTCGGGGATGCGGATCGCGCGCGAGCCGCACTGGTTTCGCTGGCTCAGCGCCGCGCTGATCGTTCTTGTACTTGCATTGATCGTGCGCGCGTTTGCGGCCGGCCAGATCGAATGGTCCTATGTCAGCCGCTTCCTGACGGCAAAGGTCATTCTCGAAGGCATCGTCAACACCATGGTGATGGCGGTGCTGGCGATGGCGCTCGGCATCTTCCTCGGCGTCGTCATCGCGATCATGCGGCTGTCGCCCAACCCGGTGCTGAAGACCGTCGCCGCCGGCTACACCTGGCTGTTCCGCGGCACGCCGCTGATCCTGCAACTGCTGCTGTGGTTCAATCTCGCGCTGGTGTTTCCGACCATCGGCATTCCCGGCCTGTGGAGCGCGCGCGCCGTCGACGTCATGACGCCGTTCCTTGCCGCGCTGCTCGGGCTCGGCATCAACCAGGGCGCCTATACGTCGGAAGTGATGCGCGCCGGCATGCTGTCGGTCGATATCGGGCAATATGAGGCCGCGCAGGCGATCGGCATGGGACGCTTGCGTGCGCTGCGCCGGATCGTCCTGCCGCAGGCGATGCGCGTGGTGATCCCGCCGCTCGGCAACGAGTTCATCGGCATGGTGAAGGCGACCTCGCTCGCCAGCGTCATCCAGTATCCGGAACTGCTGCACAACGCGGAAAACATCTACTACGCCAATTCTCGCGTGATCGAGCTCCTGATCGTGGCCGGGCTCTGGTACCTGCTCGTCGTCTCGGTCCTGACGCCGCTCCAGATGCTGCTCGAACGCCGTTTTGCGCGCGGCACATTGCGGCTCGCGCGATGACAAAACCCCTCGTCGCGATCCGCTCCGTCAGCAAGAGTTTTGGAGAGTTTCAGGCTCTCAAGAATGTCTCGCTCGACATCCGGCCCCGCGAGGTGATGTGCCTGATCGGCGCCTCCGGCTCCGGCAAGACCACGCTGCTCCGCTGCATCAACCAGCTCGCCGCGATCGACAGCGGCGGCATCTGGCTCGACGGCGAGCTCCTGGGCGTGCGCGAGCAGGGCGGACGGCTCCATCGGCTTAGCGAGCGCGAGATCGGGCGGCAGCGGCTGAAGACGGGCATGGTGTTCCAGCGCTTCAACTTGTTTCCGCACAAGACCGCGCTCGAAAACATCACCGAAGGTCCGCTCCAGGTTCAGGGTCGAAAATCCGACGAGGTGCGTGCGGAGGCGATCGAGCTGCTGCGGCGTGTCGGATTGTCGGCCAAAGCGGACTGGTATCCCGCCCAGCTCTCCGGCGGCCAGCAGCAGCGCGTCGCGATTGCCCGTGCGCTTGCCATGAAGCCGATGCTGATGCTGTTCGACGAGCCGACCAGCGCGCTCGATCCCGAGCTCGTCGGCGAGGTCTTGGCGGTCATGAAGGAGCTGGCGCGGAGCGGCATGACCATGATGGTCGTGACGCACGAGCTCGGCTTCGCGCGCGAGGTCGCCGACCGTGTCGTCTACATGGACCAGGGCGCGATCATCGAGCAGGGGCGCGCATCCGATGTCTTGGGCGCGCCGCGCGAGGAACGTACCAGAGCATTTCTTTCGGCAGTGATCTGAATGGGGGCGTATCGATGAAGAGACTTCTGGTTACGGCGGCACTCGTTGGCGCCATGAGCGCTCCGGTCATGGCAGTCGAGCTGCCGGCGGAGATCGCCAAGCGCGGCAGCATCAAGGTCGCGCTGGTGCCGAACTATCCGCCGATGGAGTTCCGCGATCCCGCCACCAACGCGTTGTCAGGCTTCGACATCGATCTCGGCGAGGCCATCGGCCGCAAGCTCGGCGTCAAGATCGAATGGCAGGAGACCAGCTTTGCCGAGTTCATGCCGTCGATCTCGACCGGGCGGGTGGACGCCATCCTGTCCGGCTTCACCGACTATGCCAGCCGGCACGAAATCGCGTCCTTCGTCGATTATCTGCGCAGCGGTCCGCAGTTCTTCGTGCAGCAGTCGCGCAAGGCGGAGTTCAAGGACGCAGCCGCGCTCTGTGGCAAGAAGGTCGGCGCCAGCCGCCGCACCATGTTCCCGGCACAGATCGCGGCCTGGAGCGAGAAGAATTGCGGCACCAATCCGATCCAGTTCGTCGGGACCGACGGCTCGGCCGATGCCCGCACCCAGCTCAGGCAGGGCCGCATCGATGCCGCCGCCCAGGGCAACGAGACGCTGCCCTACATCATGGACCTCGAGCCCGGCACCTATGCGACTGTGGGCGAGCCCATCGCGCAGCAATTCACTGGCATCGCTCTGCCGGTCAAGGAAAAGGCGCTGCAGCAAGCCATGCTGGAGGCAGTCGACGCGCTGATCGCGGACGGCACTTATCGTACGCTGCTTGCCAAGTGGAAACTGACCGACAACGCACTCGAAAAGGCGACCCTCAATGCTGGACAGTAACGCACTCCAGAGCATCCCGCTCACCCCAGCCAACACCGCGGATCCTGCGCCGGAATACCCCTGGCCGAGGCCGTACAATTCGGCGATGTTCCTGTCGTTCGACGTGGACGCGGAGAGCGCCTGGACCAGCAAGGACGCGGTGCACGCGCAGCGGCTCATCACCATGAGCTATGGCGGCTATGAGGCGCGCGTCGGCACGCCGAAACTGCTGGAGCTGCTCGACCAGCTCGATCTCAAGGCGACCTTCTTCGTCACGGGATGGTCGGTCGACGCGCATCCGGCGATGGCCGAGTCCATTCTCAAGGCCGGTCACGAGATCGGCCACCACGGTTATCACCATCTCCTTCCCGATCCCGGCGATCCCTGGATCGAGGAGGAGCTCGAGCGCGGCTTCGAGGCACTCAAGCGCCGGCTTGGCGTCAGGCCGACCGGCTACCGCGCGCCCTACGGCGAGTTCACCGAGGAACTGCGGGTGGCGCTGGTGCGCCACGGCCTCGTCTACACCTCCTCGTTTCGCGACGACGTGCGGCCCTATCGCCATCGTCTCGCAGACGGCAAGCCGGGCACGATCGAACTGCCGGTGACCGCAAGCTATGACGACTGGATGCACGGCCTGTCCGCGCGCTTCAGTCCGCGCTCGATTTTTCCCAAGGAGCATGTGCTTTCGATCTGGAAGGACGAGCTCGACGAAACCAGAGACTGGGGCGCGATGGTGACGACCGTCCTGCATCCGCAATGCAGCGGCCGACCGATGCGGCTGCGCCTGCTGCGTGAGTTCCTGACTTATGCAAAGTCGTGCCCGGACGTCTGGATCACGACCGGTGAGAAGATCGCGGCCAACTTCCTGCGCCACGAGGCCGGCAAAAGTTGAGCCACGCCATGACCCGCATCCTCGTCATCAACCCCAACTCCTCCGCATCGGTGACGGCGGCGATCGATGACGCCGTCGCGCCGCTGCGCATCGCTGGCGGACCCGAAATCGAGGTCGTCGGCCTTGCCGAGGGGCCGCCGGGCATCAGCTCGCAACGCGACGCCGACAGCGTTGTGATGCCGCTGGTCAACCGGGTGTCGCGCGACGATGCGGATGCCTTCGTGCTCGCCTGCTTCAGTGATCCCGGCCTGCATGCGGTGCGCGAGGCGGCCGGCGGGCGCCCGGTGATGGGCATCGCCGAGTGCGGCATCTTTCGCGCGCTGATGCTCGGCGAGCGCTTCGGAATCATCGCGCTGTCACCGTCGAGCATCCGCCGCCAGCAGCGGATGGCACGGGTCATGGGCGTCGACAGCCGCTATGCCGGAAGCTGGTCGGTCGGCGCGAGCGCGGCGGAGACGGCAGGCGCGGACATCCGGGGACGGTTGATTGAAGCCGGCCGCGCGCTTGTCTCGCAATGCCGTGTCGACGTCGTGGTGATGGGCTGCGCCGGCATGGCCTCGCATCGCGCGGCGATTGCGGATGCCATCGGTGTGCCCGTGGTCGAGCCGGCGCAGCAGGCGGTGGCCGCTGCGATCGGCGCGGTCTTGCTGAACACGTAAGATCCTTCAGGAGCCTCTCGCAATGCCCGTCTCCCGTCGTTCGCTCCTCAAGGCCGCAGCCGCTGTGCCGGCGCTGTCATTCCCGGGTATCGTCCGTGCCGAATCCCAGACCACGCTGCGCTTCATTCCCGTCATCGACCTCGCCTTCGTCGACCCCATCTATTCCACGGCGCAGGTGTCGCGAAACCATGGCTTCATGGTCTACGACACGCTCTATGGCATGAGCTCCTCCCTGCAAGTCTCGCCGCAGATGCTGTCGGGCCATGTCGTCTCCGGCGACGGCCTGCAATGGGACCTCAGTTTGCGCGACGGCCTGTTCTGGCACGACGGCGAGCGCGTGCTTGCCCGCGACTGCGTTGCCAGCATCCGCCGCTGGGCCGCGCGCGACGGCTTTGGCGGTGAGCTGATGAAGGCGACGGACGAGCTGTCGGCCGCTGACGACCGCACCATCCGCTTCCGCCTCAAGCGTCCATTCCCGCTGTTGCCGCAGGCGCTCGGCAAGGCCGCGATCAACGCGTGCTTCATGATGCCGGAGCGGCTGGCGAGCCAGGATCCGTTCAAGCCGCTGACCGAAGTGATCGGCAGCGGCCCGTTTCGCTATCTCGCCGCCGAGCGCGTGCAGGGCGCGCGCAACGCGTATGCCAGGTTCGAGCGCTATCAGCCGCGCAGCGACGGCAAGCCGGATTGGACCGCGGGTCCGAAGATCGTGCATTACGATCGGGTGGTCTGGACCACCACGCCCGATGCCGGCACCGGCGTCGCCGCGCTGCAGACCGGCGAGCAGGACTGGCAGGAGACCACGCCGCACGACCTGCTGCCGATCATCAAGGCTGCCGGCGACATCGAGACGCGCATCCTCGATCCTCGCGGCTATGCCTGCATGCTGCGCCTCAATCATCTACAGCCGCCGTTCGACAATCCTGCCGTTCGCCGCGCGCTCCTCGGGGCGATCGATCAATCCGCCTTCATGACCGCGGTCGCCGGGACCGATCCGAACTTCCAGGTCTCCCCCATCGGCTATTTCGCGCCGAATACCCCGATGGCCAGCGATGTCGGCCTCGATGTCTTCCGCGGCCCGCGTGACTACGCCAAGGTGAAGGCCGATCTCAAGGCCGCGGGGTATAGTGGCGAGAAGATCGTGGTGCTCGTGCCCACCAACTCACTGGCGCAGAAGCCGCTTGGCGAGATCGCCGTCGACTCCTTGCGCAAGGCCGGCATGAACGTCGAATATGCCGGGCTCGATTTCGCCGTGGTGCTGCAACGCCAGCTCAAGAAGGATGCGCTTCCGCAGGGCGGCTGGAGCGCGGCGGTCGGCAACTGGCAGGGCATCGATTGGCTCAATCCGGCCGGCAACACCAACATCCGTGGCGAGGGCAAGGTCGCCGGCTGGTATGCGAGCGAGAAGATGGGAGCCTTGCGCAGCCAGTGGCTCGCGGCCTCCGAGCTCGCGGAACAGCAGCGCATCTGCCGCGAGATCCAGGCGGTGGCGTTTCAGGAAATCCCCTATATTCCGATCGGCCTGTACAAGCAGCCGACCGCCTATCGCAAAGCTATCACCGGCATTCTCGACGGCACCGCCGTCTTCTGGAACGTACGCCCCGCATGAGCACCTCAGCAATTTTCGGCAGCTATGTACTGTCTCGCAAGGACGGCGCGCAGGACGTGTTGCGCGACCGCTGGGTCCTGATCGAAGGAAAGACGATCGCCGCGGTCACGCGCGACAAGCCGCACGCGGACGAGGTGCATGACCGCCCCGGCCGTTTCGTTCTGCCGGGCCTCCTCAACCTGCACAATCACTGCTTCTCGGAAGCGGTGGCGCGCAGCCACACCGAGGACGGCAATGGCCGCAAGAACAACCAGAGCATCGTCTACACGGTGCTCTTGCCGCTGACCAAGCGCGGTGCAGATATCTTGTCGGCGGAAGAGCGCATGGCGGTCGCGCGGCTCGGCATCCTCCAACTCCTGAAGGGCGGCGCCACCACGGTGATGGAGCCGTTCCGGAACTCGATCCCGGAGATGTTCGACGCCGCCGAAGAGATGGGCATCCGCTTCTATGGCGCGCCCTATCTGTTCTCGACGTCGGACGCCAAGGCCGGCCCCGACGGCGTGGTGCACTATTCCGGCGATGACGGCACAGCCGACATGGCGACCTGGGATGCACTCTACCAGCGCTGGAACAATCGCGGCGACGGTCGCATCGGCCTTGCGATGAGTCCGCATGCCACCGACACCTGCGGGCCCGATCTCTTGAAGGCCTGTGCCGCGCGGGCGCGCGAGCTTGGCGTGCCCATCACGACGCATATGGCGCAGAGCCGTGCCGAGGTCGAAACCATTGGTAAGCGCTATGGCGGCCGCACGCCGGCGCAATATCTCGACTGGCTCGGCCTGCTGGCGCCCGATCTGATGGCGGCGCACTGCATGTTTAGCACCGACGACGATCTCAAGCTGATGGCCGCGCGCGGCATGACGGTTCTCAACTGCCCGCGCGTATTCGCCCGCGCCGGCGTCACCGCCGCGTTCAGCCGGTTTGCGGAACACGGCGTTCGCACCGTGGTCGGCACCGACGGCTACAACATGGACCTGCTCGGCGAGCTCAATGCGGCGTCGCTGATCTCCAAGATCACTTCGGCGCGGGCTGACGTCGCGAACGCGCCCGAATTGATCGAGGCGAACACGGCAATCGCCGCCGATGTCATCAAGCGGCCCGATCTCGGCCGGATCGAGCCGGGCGCGACCGCCGACCTCACCATCGTCGATCTCACCCATCCGCATCTTCAGCCGCTGTTCGACCCGCGACGCGCACTGATCGCGCTCGCGAATCGCGCCAATATCGATCAGGTCATGGTCGACGGCCGCATGCTGGTCGATGCCGGCCGCTATCTCGGCGCTGACGAGGCGGCGATCACGGCGGCGGGGACTGCTGCGATCGGCAAGATCTGGGACCTGCCGGAGGCGCAGGCGGCGTTCAACGGCTGAGAGCTCCCTCGTCGAATTCGGCGAGCGACTTGCGCATGGTCTCGACCAGATCCAGCGCCACCGGCGAGGGGCTGCGCTGCGCCGGAAACACGGCGGAGAATTCGAAGTCGATGCGCGGCAGGAAGCGGCGGACGACGACGCCGCGCGTGGAAAATTCCTGCGCGGTGAAGGGATCGCAGATCGCGACCCCGAGCCCCGACGACACCATGCCGCACATGATCTCCGAGAGCGTGGTCTCGACCCTGAGCACGCGGCGGACATCGTGGCGATGGAAGACCTGATCGACGAGGTGGCGGCTCGACGAGCCCGCCGACAGCGAAATGAAAGTCTCGCCCTCGAAATCGCGGGGCTCCAGCACTTCCTTTTCCGCGAGGCGGTGACCGGTGGGCAGTACAGCCACACGCGCGGGCGCCGGCAGCTTCTGGCTCGGCAAGCCGGAATGCGCGATCGGCACCTCGGCAAAGCCGACGTCGCATTGGTTGTTCAGCACCCAATCGACCACGATCGGCGAGATCACACCGAAGAAAGCGAGGTTGAGGTTGGGACGCTCCTTCAGGAAGTGCCCGGTGAGCCGCGGCAAATAGCCATTCGACAATGCTGGAAGTGCCGCGATCCGCAGTGAGCCGGTGCGGCGGCCCCGGATTTCCTCGGCTGCCGCCGTGATCCGTTCAAGGCCGACGAAGGAGCGCTCGACTTCGGTGTAGAGCGCCATGGCCGCAGCGGTCGGCACGAGGCCGGTGCCGCGCCGCTCGAACAGCTCCATCTTCAGCAGCGCCTGGAGGTCGCGGAGCAACCGGCTGACCGCCGGCTGCGTCACTTTCATCAGCGCCGCCGCCTCCGTCACGCTTCCGGTCAGCATCGTCGCCCGGAAGGCTTCCACCTGCCGCGAATTGATCCTCGCCATCCTGAATTCCATTCATAACATTTAGGCATACAGAGGGTGCCATTATTCATTGGACGACGGAAGCCGGAGTTTGCGATCTTTTTCATCAGAGCTGGAGACGGCCCGCTTTTTCGGCAGATTGGAGGGGTTCGAACCTCCGGATCGCGCGAAACCTGTCGAGCAGGGGCCGGAGCCCTGTTGGAGAGGGGTTTTGCGCGGAAGGAAATGCGGAAGGTTCAGCCAACGAGACTCGTCGGCACGTCACCTCATCCCGGTATGGAGATCGGACCACATGAAGACTCTTCGCCTTCTGACAGCGGTCAGCATCGCGGCCCTCATCGCCGCCCCGTCGGTCGCCACGGCCCAGCAAAAGACGCTCTACGTCGCCGGCTATGGCGGCTCGTTCGAGAAGACCATCCGTGACGAGGTGATCCCGACCTTCGAGAAGCAGAACGGCGTCAAGGTCGAGTACGTCGCCGGCAACTCCACCGACACGCTGGCCAAGCTCCAGGCGCAGAAGGGCAACCAGCAGATCGACGTCGCCATCGTCGACGACGGCCCGATGTACCAGGCGATCCAGCTCGGCTTCTGCGGCAAGCTCGATGGCTTGCCGGCCGATCTCTACGACACCGCGCGCTTCAAGGACGATCGTGCGGTCGCCATCGGCATCGTCGCGACCGGCCTGATGTACAACACCAAGGTATTCGCGGAGAAGGGCTGGGCGCCGCCGACCTCCTGGAACGATCTAAAGGACACGAAATACGCCAAGCAGCTCGTGATCCCTCCGATCAACAATACCTATGGCCTCGAAGCGCTGGTGATGCTGTCGAAGATGAACGGCGGCGGCGAAACCAACGTCGATTCCGGCTTCAAGATCTTCAAGGAGCAGATCAATCCGAACGTGCTCGCCTATGAGCCGTCGCCGGGCAAGATGACCGAGCTGTTCCAGTCCGGCCAGGCTGTAATCGCGGTGTGGGGCACCGGCCGCGTGCAGAGCTTCGCCAATACCGGCTTCCCCGTCGACTTCGTCTACCCGAAGGAAGGCGCCGCGACGCTGCTGACCACCGCCTGTCCGATCACCAAGCCGAACGCCTCGCCGCTTGCGTCCAGCTTCGTCAAGATGCTGCTCGAACCCAAGATCCAGCTCGTGATGCTGAAGGACTACGGCTACGGCCCGGTGCTGAAATCGCTGGTTATCCCGCCCGAGCTCGGCAAGATGGCGCCGATCGGCGAACGTGCGGCAAAGCTCTATAATCCGGACTGGACTGTCATCAACGAGAAGCGTGAGGAATGGACCAAGCGCTGGAATCGCGAGGTCGAACGCTGATCGTTCGCGGCGGAGACAGCGTCATGGCTTATCTCGAGCTCGATCGGGTCGCAAAACAGTTCGGCGCGCAGACTGTCGTCGACGACTTCAGTCTCGCGGTGGGGAAGGGGGAGTTTGTCTCCTTCCTCGGTCCCTCCGGCTGCGGCAAGACAACGACCCTGCAAATGATTGCGGGCTTCCTCGATCCCAGCCGCGGCGCGATCCGGCTGGAAGGCAAGGACCTGACCGCGATCCATCCGGCCAAACGCGGGCTTGGGATCGTGTTCCAGAGCTACGCGCTGTTTCCGCACATGACCGCGGCCGAGAATGTCGCCTTCGGCCTCGAGATGCGCAATGTGCCGCGCGGCGAACGGACCGAGCGCGTCCGCGCTGCGCTCGCGATGGTCGGGCTTGCCGGCTACGAGGATCGCCATCCGCGCCGCATGTCCGGCGGCCAGCAGCAGCGCGTGGCGCTGGCGCGCGCGCTGGTGATCAAGCCGAGCGTATTGCTGCTCGACGAGCCGCTATCCAATCTCGACGCCAAGCTGCGCGAGGAGATGCAGATCGAGCTGCGCCAGATCCAGCGCACCATCGGCACCACCACGATCCTCGTCACCCACGACCAGAACGAGGCGATGTCGCTGTCCGACCGCATCGTGGTGATGAGCCAGGGCCGGATCGAGCAGATAGGCACGCCGCAGGAGACCTATGAGAAGCCGGCCTCGGCCTTCGTCTCGCAGTTTTTGGGCAAGACCAACGACTTTGCCGCGACGATCGATCGGACCAGTGCGCCTGCGCGACTGATCGCCGGCTCGTGGAGCGCGCCTGCGCCTGCCGGGCGCAGCGGTCCCGTCACCATCAGCATTCGCCCCGAGCGGATCGACTTTGGCGACGCAGGCCTCAGCGCAAAGATCGTCACGCGCATCTTCCAAGGCAATCACTGGCTGTTCCAGTGCGACAGCGAATGTGGCCCGGCGACCGTAATCCGCCAGAATGACGGCCGGTCGCAACCGGTCGAAGGCGAGGCAGTTCACCTCACCTGGCGGCCGGAGGACATGGGCGTGAGAGGCGTCGCATGAGCGCTTCCGCCGAGGAACGAAACGCACGCACGCCGTGGGCGCTGACCGCGCCCGCTTTGATGCTGTTCGTCGGCGTGCTCCTGATTCCGCTGGCAATGACCGTGATGCTGTCGTTCCATGACTGGGGCCAGTACAAGGGCATCGAGCCGGTCTTCATCCTCAAGAACTGGCACGAGATCGTCACCGATCCCTATTACGCCGAGATGTTCGGGCGAACGTTTCGCATCGCGATCCTGACCACGCTGCTCACCGCGCTGCTCGGTGCGCCCGAAGCCTACATCCTCAACCGCATGGGCGGACGCTGGAAGAGCGTTTTCCTGCTGGTCATCCTGGGGCCGCTGTTGATTTCCGTGGTGGCGCGGACGCTCGGCTGGGCGCTGCTGTTCGGCGGCAATAACGGCCTCGTCAACAAGCTCTTGATGTCGGTCGGGTTGATCCGCGCGCCTATCCCCTTCATGTTCACCGAGACCGGAATGGTTATCGCGCTTGCGCATGTGATGATGCCATTCATGGTGCTGTCGGTGTGGGCGGCGCTGCAGCGTCTCGATCCGCAGATCGAGAATGCCGCGATGTCGCTCGGCGCCGGCCCTGTGACCATCATCCGCCGCATCATCATGCCGCAGATCATGCCGGGCGTGCTGTCGGGGGCGATCATCGTGTTTTCGCTCTCGGCCAGTGCGTTTGCGACGCCCGCCATCATTGGCGGCCGCCGACTCAAGGTGGCGGCGACGCTCGCCTATGACGAATTCCTCAACACGCTGAACTGGCCGCTGGGTGCGGCGGTCGCCACGCTGCTGCTGGCCGCGCTGGTCTTGATCGTCGTCGGCAGCAACGCACTAATCGAGCGCCGTTACGCGGAGGTGTTCCGATGAGCCGGAATGGCCCGCTGGCGCTGATCTTCCACACCATCTTCGTCATCGTCATGGTGGCGCCGATCCTCGTCGTCTGCCTCGTCGCGTTCACGCCTGAAGGCTTCTTGTCGCTGCCGACAAACGGTTTTTCGCTGCGCTGGTTCAGGGCGATCGCCAACTATCCCGAATTCGTCCATGCTTTCTGGGTCAGTCTTGGCCTTGGCGCACTGTCCTCCTTCGTGGCGCTGCTGTTCGCAGTGCCTGCGGCGCTCGCGATCGCGCGCTATCGGTTCCGCGGCCGAGACGCACTGGCGGCACTGTTCCTGTCGCCGCTCATGATCCCGCATGTCGTGCTCGGCATCGCGTTCCTGCGCTTCTTCACCTCGGCCGGCCTCGGCGGCAGCTTCGCCGCGCTGATCATCGCGCATGTCATCATCGTGTTTCCGTTCGCGCTGCGGCTGACGCTGGCGGCGGCGACCGGCATGGACCTCTCGGTCGAGATGGCGGCGGTCTCGCTCGGCGCCGGCGGCTGGACGCTGTTCCGCCGCGTGACGCTGCCGTTGATCCTGCCCGGGGTCATCAGCGGCTGGGCGCTCGCCTTCATCCAGTCCTTCGACGATCTCACCATGACCGTCTTCCTCGCGGCACCCGGCACCGAAACACTGCCGGTGCGCATGTTTCTGTACATCCAGGACAACATCGATCCGCTGGTGACGTCGGTTTCGGCCTGCGTGATCGCGATCACCATGACCGCCCTCATTCTGCTCGACCGCTTCTACGGGCTCGACCGCGTGCTCGCCGGCAAGGGCGATACAGGGCGATAGGAGAATCCATGCGAACAGATTACGACGTCGCCGTCGTCGGCGGCGGATTGCTCGGCTCCGCCATCTCCTGGGGGCTCGGCCGGCTCGGCAGACGCGTCGCCGTGCTCGACGAAGGCGACATCACCAAGCGCGCCTCGCGTGCCAACTTTGCGCTGGTCTGGGTGCAGAGCAAGGGCCTCGGCATGCCGGCCTATACGGTGTGGACTGTGCAGGCGTCGCAGGCGTGGGGCCGGCTCGCATCCGAGTTGAAGCAGCAGACTGGCCTCGATGTCTCTCTTCAGCAGAATGGCGGCTTTCATCTCACGCTCGGCGAGGACGAATTCGGTCAGCGCACCGAGCTGGTCAAGCGCATGCACAACCAGACAGGCGCCGCCGACTACAAGATGGAGATGCTGCCGGCGTCCGAGGTGAAGAAGGCGCTGCCGCTGATTGGGCCTGAAGTTTCGGGCGGCAGTTATTGTCCGCTCGACGGTCACGTCAATTCGCTGCGCACGTTTCGTGCGTTCCACACCGGCTTCAAGGCCTTCGGCATCGATTATCTTCCGGAGCGTCCGGTCTCGGCGATCAGCCAGAGCGGCGGTGAATTCCGCCTGACGACGCCGCAGGGCGAGCTCCGTGCCGCCAAGATCGTGCTCGCCGCCGGCAATGCCAACCAGACGCTGGCGCCGATGGTCGGTCTCTACGCCCCGATGGGCCCGACCCGTGGCCAGATCGTGGTGACCGAGCGCACCATGCCGTTCCTGCCGCATCCGCTGACCACGATTCGGCAGACCGACGAAGGCACGGTGATGATCGGTGACAGCAAGGAAGACGAGCTCGACGATCGTACGATGAAGCATTCGATCAGCGCCGTGATGACCGATCGCGCCCAGCGCATGTTTCCGCATCTGTCGCGGCTCAACGTGGTCAGGAGCTGGGCCGGCATCCGCGTCATGCCGCAGGACGGCTTTCCGATCTACGACCAGTCGGAGACGCATCCCGGCGCCTTCGTCGCCTGCTGCCATTCCGGCGTGACGCTCGCCTCCAACCACGCTTTCGAGATCGCGCGGATGGTCGAGCAGGGCGCGCTCGAGCCGGAGCTGGTCGGCGCGTTCTCGGCCAGCCGTTTTGGCGCCGCCGGTGCCGCGAACAACAGCGGCTACTAGGGATATTGAAGGAGCCAGGATGTTCAAACGATCCGAGCAGGACAAGCGGCCACCGGTGCAAATCTTCGTCGATGGCGTTGCCGTCGCCGCGCGGCAGGGCGACACCGTCTCTGCGGCGCTGCTGGCCTCGAGCTGCGATGCACGCCGTTCGACCGCGGTGAGCGGCGCGCTGCGTTTGCCCTATTGCATGATGGGCGTGTGCTTCGACTGCCTCGTCACCATCGACGGCGTCGGCAACCGCCAGGGTTGCCTGGTGCCGGTCACCGAGGGCATGCAGATCGAGATTCAGAAGGGCAAGCGGGAGATCGGGAAATGACTGTGGCTCCCAAGCGCGAAGAATACGACGTCGTGGTGATAGGGGCCGGGCCTGCCGGCCTCGCCGCTGCTGCGACGTCCGCCGAAGCCGGCCTGTCGACGTTGCTGCTAGACGAGAATATCGGGCCCGGCGGCCAGGTGTTCCGCGCCATCGCCTCGACACCGGTGACCGAGCGCGATCAGCTCGGCGCTGACTATTGGGTGGGCGCCGATCTCGTGCGGGCGCTACGCGCAGGCAACGCCGAGGTCATCCACCGCGCCACCGTCTGGAGCCTCGACCGCAACCTCGACATCGCCGTCTCGGTCGGCGGCGCGTCCGCGTTCGTAAAGGCCAAGCGCGTGATCCTCGCGACTGGCGCACTGGAGCGGCCGTTCCCCATTCCCGGCTGGACGCTGCCGGGCGTGATGACCGCGGGCGCCGCGCAAACGATGTTGAAATCATCGGCCCTGGTGCCGGATGGCCGTACCGTGATTGCAGGGCAGGGGCCGCTGCTCTGGCTGCTCGCCGCGCAGATCTTGCGTCTCGGCGGTCGCATCGATCGCATTCTCGACACCACCGCGCGCGGCAATTATTTCGCGGCTCTCCCCCACGCCTTTGCCTTCCTGACCTCGCCTTATTTCGCCAAGGGCCTGTCGATGATGCGCGAGGTGAAGGCGAAGGTGCAGGTCGTGTCCGGCGTCACCGAGCTTGCGACATCTGGCGACGGCCAGCTCGCGAGCGTGAACTATGTCGCCGGCGGCAAGCGCGAAACCGTCCTTGCGGATCTCTTGTTGCTGCACCAGGGCGTCGTGCCCAACGTCAATCTGGCGATGGCGGCCGGAATCGAGCATCGCTGGGATGATCTGCAATTGTGCTGGTCTCCGGTGCTCGATGCCAGCGGCAATTCGTCGGTCGCCGGCATTGCGATTGCCGGCGACGGCGCCGGCATCGGCGGTGCGAGTGCAGCCGTGGTGCGCGGCCGCATCGCGGCCCGCGCGGCGGTGGAGGCGTTGGCGCCTGCGGCTGCCACAAAACTTGCGCCGATGGCGAGCCTCCGCGCCGATCTCGCCAAGGCCGAACGTGGCCGCGTTTTTCTCGACACGCTGTTCCGGCCGGTGCCGCAATTTCGCATTCCCGCGGGCGACACCATCGTCTGTCGCTGCGAGGAGGTCACGGCAAAGGATATTCTCGATGCCGTCGCGATCGGCGCGACCGGGCCGAACCAGCTCAAGGCCTATCGCCGCACCGGCATGGGTCCGTGCCAGGGCCGACTCTGTGGCCTCACCGTCACCGAGCTGATGGCGCAGGCGCGGGGCAAGAGCCCGCAGGAGATTGGCTATTACCGGCTGCGCGCGCCGGTCAAGCCGATCACGCTCGCCGAGCTTGCCGCGGTTCCGAAGAGCGAAGACGACATCAAGGCGGTGGTGCGCGGATGACGAAAAACGTGGATGCGATCGTCGTGGGCGGCGGCATCCACGGGTGCTCGACTGCGCTGCATCTGTGTCTCGCCGGCCTGAAACCGGTGCTGATCGAGAAGGACTATGCTGGCCGCCACGCCTCCGGCGTCAACGCCGGTGGCGTGCGCCAGCTGGCGCGGCACATCCCCGAAATCCCGCTTTCGATCCGCTCGATGGGAATGTGGGAGAAGATCACCGATCTCCTCGACGACGATTGCAGCTTTGAGAGCTATGGCCAGGTCCTCGTCGCCGAGAACGAGGAGGAACTCGCGGTCTGCCGCGCACGTGTGGCCGAGCTCAACGTGCTCGGCTTCACCCACGAGGAGCTGATCGATGCGGCCGAGTTGCGGCGCCTCGTGCCTGCAGTCGCCGAGAGCTGTCCCGGCGGCGTGGTCTCGCGCCGCGACGGTGCGGCCAATCCTGCGCAGGCGACGACGGCGTTCCGGCGCAAGGCCGGGCAGCTCGGTGCGACCGTTCGCGAGGGCATTGCCGCCACGAACATCCGGCACACCGATGGTCTCTGGCATGTCGATGTCGGCGCCGAGAGCTTTGCCGCGCCGGTGCTCGTCAATGCCGCCGGCGCCTGGGCCGGGACCATTGCAGCCGCGCTCGGTGAGCCCGTTCCGGTCGAGACCGTGGCGCCGATGCTGATGATCACCTCGCGCGTGCCGCATTTCATCGATCCAGTCGTGATCCTGCGCGGCCGCAAGCTCTCCTTCAAGCAATTCAAGAACGGCACGGTGCTGATCGGCGGCGGCCATCTGGCAACGCCCTATCAGGATCGAAACGAGACGGTGCTGGACTGGAAGAGCCTCGCGACCAGCGCCCGCACCGTGTTCGAGCTGTTCCCGGTCATGCGCAGCGCGACGATCGTCCGCGCCTGGGCCGGCATCGAGGCCAAGACCAAGGACGATCTGCCCGTGTTTGGACCGAGCAGCCGGCACAAGGGCCTCTATCACCAGTTCGGTTTCTCGCTGCACGGTTTCCAGCTCGGCCCCGGCGCGGGCGCCGTCATGGCGGAGCTGATCGTCAACGGCGGCACCCAGACCCGCATCGGCGAACTCGGCATCGACCGTTTCTATTCCCCCACGCTCTAGCAAAAGAGGACATCATGAGCATTACCCGCAGCATCCGCACGCCCATCATGCACCGCGCCGTCGAAGCCAACGGCTTCGTCTTCATTGGCGGCACCATCGCCGACGACACCTCGGTGTCGATGGGCGAGCAGACCCGCAACATCCTCGGCAAGATCGCCGGCTATCTGAAGGAAGCGGGTACCGACAAGTCGCGCGTCGTGAGCACCTCGATCTTCGTCACGGACCTTTCCAAGAAGAAGGAGATGGACGCGGTCTGGACCGAGTTCTTCGGCGACAATCTGCCGACCCGCGCCACCGTCGGTGTCGCCGATCTCGGCGGCAGCGCGCTGATCGAGGTCGTGGTCACCGCGCTCAAGGGCTGATCGCGCAGGCCAGCGGGGCACGTCAGCGCTCCGCGCGCCGCCTTCCCTGCGAGCCTCGCCTTGATCTCGCCCTTCGATGAGATTAGTTAGAGAGCTCCTCAAACAGGATATTCGAGAGCCATGGATTTTACCCCGACCGCAAAGCCGACCTGCCTTGCTCACGGGGAATTCCATGCCTGCTTCCATCATCCTGTCCAACCTGTCGCTGTCCACACCTGACGGCCGCTGTCTTTTCTCCAATATCGATCTGACGTTCCGAGCCGAGCGGACCGGCCTCGTCGGTCGCAACGGCGTCGGGAAGACGACGCTGCTTGCGTCGATTTCGCGCGAGCACATTCCTCCGTCGGGGCGCGTTGCCATCAACGGAACAGTTGGTCTGCTACGCCAGAACGTCCAGCCGCTTGCGGGCGCGAAGGTGATCGACCTGTTCGGTGCGCGAGCCGCGCTCGATCTTCTTCGCCGTGTCGAGCGCGGAGACGCCTCGGCCGAGGAGGTTTCCGAGGTCGATTGGACCCTCGAAACACGGCTTACGTCCGCCCTTGCGCGTGTCGGGTTCGACGTCGCTCCGGAGATCGAGCTCGACCGCCTGTCGGGCGGGCAGGTCACGCGGGTTCGTCTCGCCGCGCTGATCTTCGCGGAGCCGGACTTCCTGCTGCTCGACGAGCCCACCAACAATCTCGATCGGGAGGGACGCAAGGCGGTGATCGATTTCCTTGCCTCCTGGCGCGGCGGGGCGATTGTCGTCAGCCACGATCGGAACCTGCTCGAAACCATGGATGCGATCGTCGAGCTGACGTCGCTCGGAGCCGCGCGATACGGCGGCAATTGGAGCAGTTATTGCGAGCAGAAAGCCCTTGCGCTTGCGGCTGTCAGGCACGACCTCGCGCATGCCCAGAGGCGCCTGTCCGAGATCGACGGGAAAGCGCAGGAGGCCGCGGAGAGGAAAGCGCGCAAGGACAGCGGGGGCAAGAAGAAGCGCGCCAAGGGCGACATACCGCGCATCCTGGCCGGCGCGCGCAAGGACCGTAGTGAAGACACCGGCGGCAAGAACGCGCACATCGCCGAGCGGATGCGCGCGGATGCGCTCGAGGCCGTCGATACGGCGCGCCGACGCATCGAGATTCTTCAGCCGCTGTCGGTGAAATTGCCCTCGACCCGGCTGCCGACGGGCAGGGAGGTGGTTTGGCTCGATCGCGTCAGCGCCGGCTATGGGCCGGATAGGGAAGTCTTGCGCGATCTATCGCTTGCGATCGTCGGTCCGGAGCGCGTGGCAATCGTCGGGCCCAACGGCTCAGGCAAGACGACGCTGCTGAAACTCGTCGCCGGCGAGTTGCATCAGCTCTCCGGCACCGTGCGGGTCAAGCCGGATGTTGCGCTGTTCGATCAGAAGGTCAGTCTGCTCGATCCCGCGATCTCCATCCTGGACAATTTTGGGCGCTTCCATCCGAAGGCGGGTGCAAATGAATGCCATGCCGCGCTGGCCCGGTTCATGTTCCGTGCCGATGCGGCCTTGCAGATAGTCGGACGCCTGAGCGGCGGGCAGATGTTTCGCGCCGGCCTTGCCTGCGTGCTGGGCGGTGCGACGCCGCCGTCCCTGCTGATCCTCGACGAGCCGACCAATCATCTCGACATTGAATCCATCGAAGCCGTGGAAGCAGGTCTGAGGGCCTATGACGGCGCGCTGCTCGTCGTCAGTCATGACGAGGCGTTCTTGCAGGCGATCGGGATCACGCGCAGGGTCGAACTGGCCGGCTAAATCGGCTGCCCATCGTTGATTAACAAAAACCCGACGCCCTGCCCCCAGCGCGTCGGGTGGAAAAAGATGAGTATCAATCCGTGATCCCAACGCAGCAGTTGTGACTCGCGTTGCGCCAATTTACCACTCCGGGAAACTACCGCGTTGGAACCGGACGCCGCCAAACCTGCGTCCGGCCTAGGAGGCGGCGCTGCCGCCCGGTTCAAGCGCCTCACCCATCTCCAGCGGATGGGCCATGGCCTCGTGCAGCGCGTCGCGGTCGAGCTCGCCTTCGGAGATGCTGATGACGACGCAGGCGACGCCGTTACCGATCAGATTGGTCAGCGCGCGGCACTCGCTCATGAACTTGTCGATGCCGACCAGGATCGCGATCGACTGGATCGGGATGTCGGGCACGATCGAGAGCGTTGCCGCGAGCGTGATGAAGCCCGCCCCGGTCACGCCCGAGGCGCCCTTCGAGGTGATCATGGCGATGCCGAGAATGCCGAGCTCCTGCCAGATGGTCAGATGGGTATTGGTCGCCTGCGCCAGGAACAGCGTCGCCAGCGTCATGTAGATGTTGGTGCCGTCGAGGTTGAAGCTGTACCCGGTCGGAATCACGAGGCCGACCACCGACCGCGAGGCGCCGAGATGCTCCATCTTCTGGATCATCTGCGGCAGCACAGTCTCCGACGACGAGGTGCCGAGCACGATCAGGAGCTCGTCCTTGATGTAGGCGATGAAGCGCAGGATCGAGAAGCCGGCGAGCCTTGCGATCGCCCCCAGCACGACCAGCACGAACAGCATGCTGGTGAGATAGAACGTGCCGATCAGGGCGGCGAGGTTGAGCAGCGAACCAAGGCCGTAGGCGCCGACGGTGAAGGCCATCGCGCCGAACGCCCCGATCGGGGCGACGCGCACGATGATGCGGATGATGCCGAAGAACATCTTTGCGGCCTTGTCGATCGCCTCGGCGATGGGCTCGCCGGCCTTGCCGAGAAAGGCGATGGCGAAACCCGACAGGATCGAGATCAGCAGCACCTGCAACAGATCGCCACGTGCGATGGCGCCCAGATAGCTGTCGGGGATGATCGCCAGCAGATGGGCGACGATGCCTTCTTCCTTGGCCTTGGTGACGTAGGTCGCCACCGATTTCGGGTCGATCGTGGCGGGATCGATGTTGAAGCCGTGTCCGGGCTGGAGCACCTCGCCGACCAGAAGGCCGATCGCGAGCGCGACGGTCGAGACCGTCTCGAAATAGATCAGCGACTTCAGCCCGACCCGGCCAACGCGCTTGAGGTCGCCCATCGAGGAGATGCCGTGCACCACCGTGCAGAAGATCACCGGCGCGATCATCATCTTGATCAGCGCGATGAAACCGTCGCCGAGCGGCTTCAGGGCCTTGCCGAGATCAGGATAGAAATAGCCGATGAGCACCCCGAGCGCGATCGCGATCAGCACCTGGATGTAGAGGATCTTGTACCAGGGCTGGTGCCGGCGGTGGATGGCTGGCTGGATCGCAATCTGTGTCATAGAATAGGCCCCGGAACGTATTGATCTTGTTTGATTTGCATCATGTGATGGCCGCCGCAGAAGCGACAATCACATTTTTGTCTGTTCGCACGAAGATCGGTCGCTGCACCGCAACTGGGGGGAACATGCCGATTGCAACGGGCTCCGAACAGCGAGCGCAAGGCTATTTCCCGCTTTGGACTTTGAAGTCCTCCGGCGTGATCATGCCCGAGGAGCGGCTGCCGCTTGGCCAGACCGTCGTGTCCGGTCTCCAGCATTGCGTCGCAATGTCGGGCTCGACGATCATCGCGCCGCTGCTGATGGGGTTCGATCCCAATGTTGCGGTGCTGTTTTCCGGCATCGGCACGCTGATCTTCTTCGTCATCGTCGCGGGGCGCGTGCCGAGCTATCTCGGCTCGAGCTTCGCGTTCATCGCGGTCGTCATCGCCGCCACCGGCTATGCCGGGCACGGGCCGAACCCGAACCTGTCGGTTGCGCTTGGCGGCATCGTCGGGGCCGGCGTCCTCTACGGCGTGATCGCGCTGATCGTGATGTGGTCGGGGGTTGGCTGGGTCGAGAGGCTGTTGCCGCCGGCCGTCACCGGCGCTGTGGTCGCCGCGATCGGTCTCAACCTCGCGCCCGTGGCGGTCAAGGCCGTGAGCGCCAATGCGTTCGACACAGCAATCGGGCTCGCGACAGTTCTGATCGTTGGCGTGGTTGCCGTGGGCGCACGGGGCCTGTGGCGCCGCCTGCCGATCATCCTCGGCGCGATTGGCGGTTATCTCTTGTACCTGCTGTTCGCGAACGGCCTCGGCTTCGGCAAGCCGATAGATTTCACCCCGCTTGCGGCTGCGCCGTGGATCGGCCTGCCGAGTTTTACCACGCCGACCTTCCAGACCGATGCGATCGTCCTAATTGCGCCGGTTGCGATCATTCTCGTCGCCGAGAACCTCGGTCACATCAAGGCCGTCGGCGCCATGACGGGCCGGAGCCTCGATGACTATCTCGGCCGCGCCTTGCTCGCCGACAGCCTCGCGACCATCGTGGCGGCCTGCGGCGGCGGCACCGGGGTTACCACCTATGCCGAAAACATCGGCGTCATGGCGGCCACGAAGGTCTATTCGACCTTGCTGTTTGCCTTCGCGGCGGTGGTGTCGATCGTGCTCGGCTTCTCGCCGAAATTCGGCGCGCTGATCTTGTCGATCCCGGGTCCTGTCATCGGTGGGCTCTCGATCGTGCTGTTCGGATTGATCGCCGCGATGGCCGGCCGGATCTGGGTCGAGAACAAGGTCGACTTCTCAAGTCCGGCAAACCTGATCACCGTGGCGGTCGCGCTCACCGCAGGCGCCGGCGACCTCACGCTCAAATTCGGCGCCTTCACGATCGGCGGGATCGGCACCGCAACCTTTGGCGCCATCATCCTGTACCAGATCCTGACTTCGCCATTCGCGCGCCGCGTCGAATGAATCGCAGCGATGCGCTGAGGGATGGAACAAAAAGCCGGTTCCGTCGCTGATCAGGGCATCCCGGAGAGGACCCATGCCACAAACCGATCGCTCGACCTCGTTTCACTCGCGACTTGTCGGCCAGTACGCGCTGGTGACCGGCGCCTCCCAAGGCATCGGCCGCGCCGTCGCCATCCGGCTTGCCCAGGAAGGCGCGACCGTCGCCATCAACTATTTCGGTCACGCTGAAGGGGCTGAGGAGACACTCGCGCTCGCGCGGACGGCATCGGGTGATCGCGGCCACGGCAGGCTCGATCACATCATCGTCAAGGCCGATGTCGGCAATGAACAAGACGTCGCCGCGATGTTCGAGACGATTCTGGCGCGCTGGAAGCGCCTCGACTGCCTCGTCAACAATGCCGGCTTCCAGCGGGAATCGCCGAGCGAAGCGCTCGACATCGAGACCTACCGCCGCATCATCGACGTCAATCTCAACGGCGCCGTGTTCTGCGCCCAGAAGGCGCTCGCGCATTTCGTCGCGCGCGGCGCAGGCGGCAGCATCATCAACTGCTCGAGTGTGCACCAGATCATCCCAAAACCTGGCTATCTGGCCTATTCGATCAGCAAGGGCGGCATGGCCAATCTGACGCGCACGCTGGCACTGGAATTCGCCGGCCGTGGCATTCGCGTCAATGCGGTGGGTCCCGGCGCGATCGACACGCCGATCAACGCGGCCTGGACGGGCGATCCGGAAAAGCGGGGAGTGGTCACCAGCCACATTCCGCTGGGCCGTGTCGGCACACCGGAAGAGATCGCCGCCGTGTTCGCCTTCCTCGCGTCGGACGATGCCAGTTACATTACCGGGCAGACCATCTATGCGTGCGGAGGCCTGACGCTGTTTCCTGAGTTTCGGGACAACTGGGCGAGCTAGCAAAGATCACGAGCGTCCTTGCAGTTCTCGCGGTCTGCCTGCGGCGCCGACGCTCATCGTCGAGACTTTTCGCGATGCAATCCAGCAACAGTCGGAAAAAAGCGGGCTGTCGGCGTCGCACGCGCGAGCGAACTCAACCGAACGGTTGATGTCCCGTCCGTGGCCCTGTCCCACAGTTGCGGCAGCTTGGATCAGTGGAGAGCGAGAAGATGCCGGTCAGTTGTCCGCAACCGGGAGCGACTGATCGGGGTAGCTTGCACCGCTCGTCGCCCCGCATTGACCGCAACGCTCCTCGCATGATCACGGCGTTGGTCAACCTGGCGGTTCTCACGGCTATGGCCTTGTTCCTCGGAATGTCTCCGGCCGCCGCCCAGTGCTATTCCAATGGAAGCTCTTTCGTGGGCACCTGCTCGGCCCAAGGGACTCCCGGCTCCAACGGGATCGCAGTCGGCGATAATACCCGAGCCGACCAGCTATCCACCGCCTTTGGCGACCACGCAATTGCGCTTAACGACAGTGCGACCGCGGTGGGCCATGACGCGGTGGCCAACGACTTCGGCGTGTCGATGGGCACAAATGCCGCGAAATCAACGGTTAACCAGGGCATCACCAGCATCGGTACCAACTCCAACAGCACGGCGGCCGGCGCCGGCAGGTGGAGTACGGCAATTGGCGCGGGTGGCGACGCCGGCAGCGCTCCCAGTTCGCTCGGAAACTACAGCGTCGCGATCGGGGGCGGCGACGGTAGTTTTCTCGGAACGGGCGCAACGTCGGGCGGATTTGGGTCGGTTGCGATCGGCCTCAGCAGTTCCTCAGGGGGCGCTTCATCCACAGCCATCGGGAACGCCGCGAACGCCAGCAACACCAACTCGACTGCGGTGGGCAGCGCGGTGACCGCAAGCGGCGGCAATTCCTTCGCGGCCGGCAACAACTCCCACGCCACCGGGACGAGCGCTGTCGCGATCGGCGACGGCGCAACCGCCGGCACGGGCGCAAATGCGATTGCCATCGGCACCGGTGCAGTTTCGACCGGATCGATTGCCGTCGGCGCTGATTCGGCGGCGGCGCTCGGCAACACCGCCGTTGGCGATGGGGCAAAGGCAAGTGCCGCCGCCGGCAGTTCCGCATTCGGCAACGGTGCTGTTGCGTCGGCGTCCAATGCCACCGCAATCGGCGCTGGCAGCAACGCTACCGCTGCCGGCGCGGCGGCCTATGGACAGGGCAGCACTGCGTCTGCCGCGAGCGCAACGGCAATCGGTTCTGGCGCCACCGCGGGATTCTCGAACTCCACCGCCATCGGCTCCGGTGCGACAGTAACCGCTGCCAACCAGGTCGCGATCGGGACCGCCAGCAACACCTATCGCATGGCCGGCGTCGCCTCGGCGGCGAGCCTGGCGGCACAGAGTGGACCGGTGTCCTTCGTGACGACCGACGCGGCCGGCAATCTGGCAACGTCGAGCTTCAATCCGGCGAACATCGCCTCACTGCAGTCGCAGGTGACCTCCTTGCAGTCGCAAGTGATGGACAACCGGCTCGAAGCCCGCAGCGGGACCGCGGTCGCGCTCGCGGCCGGCTCGATGCCGGCGCTGCAACAGGGGCGCAAGTTCGCGCTCTCGGCCGGCTACGGCAATTTCGAGGGCGCCAACGCGTTTGCGGTCGGTGCAACGGCACTGCTCTATGACGGCAAGAGCTATGCCATTATCGCCAATGCCGGCGGCGGCATCGGACTCGAGCGCAGCGTTGCAGGTGGACGTGGTGCTGTCTCGATCCAGTGGTAGGAAGAACCCGTTCGTCATGACGCTGCGTTGGTTGAGCGCGGGCCTTGGTCTTCCGATTGCCGGTCTTTTGATCCTGGGGGCGGTGACGACCTCTGCGCAGCAGACGCCGCCGCAGCCCCACCAGACGCCGCCGTCGCAGCAGCAGCAGGCGGCCAAACCCGCCAATATCGACCGCAACGGCGTGCTGATGCTGATCCGCTCGACGCTGCTTGCGCTCGACCATGCCAACAAGACCGGGAACTACACCGTGCTGCGCGATCTCGGTGCGCCCGGCTTCCAGATCAACACCGCCGCAAAGCTTGCGGAGATCTTTGCCAAGCAGCGTGGCGACAAGCTCGATCTCTCCGGCCTTGCCGTGATCGATCCGCAATTGTCGCTGCTGCCGCAGATCGAGCCGAACGGGCTCCTGCACATGGCAGGATTCTTTCCGTCGGTGCCATCCCAGGTGAATTTCGAACTGATGTTCGCGCCGGTCGAAGGACAATGGCGTGTGTTCGGCGTATCATTGTCGGTGGGGCAGTCCGCACCGGTGGCGCCCGCCGCTCCTGAAGCTGGGCTTGGCAAGGCGGTCGTCTCACAGAAGCAATCCGCCCCGCCTAAGCCGGGCGCGCCTGCGAAACAGCCCCTGGTCCCGACTCAATGAGGGACGAGGTGCGGATGCCGAATCTGTTGTTCGACATGTCGGAGAGCCGGCCGTGATATCCGAAGCCGCTCTGCTTTCAGAGCTGATCGGCCTGATTTACGACGCCGCGCTCGATCCCGCCTTGTGGCCGCGCGCCCTCGAACAGGCCTGCCTGTTTGTCGGCGGGTCCTCCGGCGCCCTGTTCTGGCATGACGCGGCCACCGAACAAACCGCAGTGCTGCACCTCTTCAATGAGGAGCCGGACTACACAAAGCTCTATCTCGAGAAATATCTCGCCTTGAACCCATGCTTTCCAGCGGCCACTTTCTGCGAGGCTGGTCTCGTCTATGCATCAACAGACTTCGTCCCCTTCGAGGAGATGGTGGCGACGCGCTTCTACGAAGAGTGGATGAAGCCGCAGGGCATGATCGATGCGCTCGGGTCGAATCTGGAGAAGGGCGCAACCTATTCATCGATCGTCAGTGTCCGGATGCATGAGAAAGACGGTCTCGCCGACGCTGATGCCCGCAGCCGGTTTGCGCTGATCGTGCCGCACTTCCAGCGCGCGGTCTCGATTGGCCGGCTGTTCGATCAGAACAGGGCGACACAGGCGGTGTTGACCCAGACGCTTGACAGCGTCACGGCCGCCGTCTTTCTGGTTGGTCCCAACGGACGTCTCGCCTTCACCAACGCGCCCGGACGCGCGATGCTGGACGAGGCTGCGCTGCTCACGGAAAGAAACGGAACGTTGTTCGCTGTTGCCCTCGACGCTCAGCGCGCGTTGCGCGAAGCGCTTGTCGCCGCGGAGAACGGCAACATGCCGACAGACAGCGGCGGCTCGATTCCGCTCGGGACCTCGCAAGGCCGCTGGTTTGCCAACGTGCTGCCGTTGACCTCGGGGGACCGGCGGCGTACCGGCGCGCTGCATTCCGCGGTTGCCGCGGTGTTCGTGCGCAAGGCCTCGCCGGCAAGCCCGCCGCCGCTGGAGGCGCTTGCAAAACTCTACAGGCTCACCGCAAGCGAGGTCCGCCTGATCGACGCCGTCATGAGGGTGAGCGGGATCAAGGCGCTGGCCGAGTTGCTCGGGCTGACGCAGGCGACCGTCAAGACACACCTCCACAACGTCTTCCGCAAGACCGGTACTGCGCGGCAGAGCGAGCTCGTGAAGCTGATTGCGGGATTCGACCGGTCCGAACAGCGGTGATCTGGCAAAACCCGCCTGCGCGGACTACATCTGCGTCATGGCAAATAATCCGCTGGCAAATCATCCGCTCCAGGATTTCGTCGGCCGGCACGAACGTCTGTTCGTGCTGACCGGTGCTGGCTGCAGCACCAATTCTGGCATTCCCGATTATCGCGACAGTCACGGCAACTGGAAGCGGACCCAGCCGGTGAACTTCCAGGCTTTCATGTCGGAAGAGCATACGCGTCGGCGCTATTGGGCGCGCAGCCTGATCGGCTGGCGGCGGTTCGGCCAGGCGAGGCCGAACGATGCGCATCACGCGCTCGCCCGGCTCGAGGCGAGCGGGCGTTGCGGAATGCTGCTGACCCAGAACGTTGACCGGCTGCATCAATCCGCCGGCCACCGCCAGGTGATCGACCTGCACGGTCGGCTCGATCTGGTCCGGTGCATGGGCTGCGGCCAAAAGACGCCGCGGAGCGAATTCCAGGAGACGCTCGGCCACGCCAATGCGGAATGGTTGACGCTCGATGCGGCCGAAGCGCCCGACGGTGACGCCGACCTGGAGCATGCGGATTTTTCGTCGTTCAATGTGCCTCCCTGCGGGGCCTGCGGCGGCGTCCTCAAGCCCGATGTCGTATTCTTCGGCGAGAACGTCCCGCGCGACGTGGTCGCTACCGCTCAGGATCATCTGGCGCAGGCCGACGCCATGCTCATCGTCGGCTCATCACTGATGGTCTATTCCGGCTTTCGCTTCGTGCAGGCTGCCGCGCACCGGAAAATCCCGATCGCTGCGGTCAATCTCGGACGCACCCGCGCCGATGATCTCCTCACGCTCAAGGTCGAGGAGCGCTGCGAAGCGGCGCTTGCATTCCTGCTCTGATCGCGCGGGCTGCGAACACGCCTTGCCTATTGCATGGGTGCCAAGCAGAATAGCTGGACACAGCATGTTCCTGTCGCCCATGGCATGGAAATTGCTGCGCTTTTGTCCTCAGTCTTGACGATCAGCACGGAGAATTTGGAATGCTTGAGGGAGCCGAGGTGCGGCTTGCCGTTGATATCGGTGGCACGTTCACCGACATCGTGCTGGACGTGGGGCAGGATCGCAAGACGCGCAAATTGCTGACGACGCCGCAGCGGCCCGAACAGGCGGTGCTCGATGGCATGCGGCTCATTCTTGCCGATGCGCGCGCCCATATCAGCGACATCGACGTCTTCATTCACGGCACGACGCTCGCGACCAACGCCATCATCGAGCGTCGCGGCGCCAAGACGGCGCTGATCGCGACCGAGGGCTTTCGCGACGTGCTCGATATCGGCACCGAGAGCCGCTACGACCAGTATGACCTCTCCATCGACAAGCCGAAGCCGTTGGCGCCGCGGTCCCTGCGCTTCACGGTGCCGGAGCGTATCGACGCCCACGGTGCCGTCCGCCTCCCGCTGGACGAAGCGGCGGTGCGTGCGCTCGCGCCAAGATTGCGCGCGCTGAACGTCGAGAGCGTCGCGGTCGCCTTCCTACACTCCTACGCCAATCCCGAGCACGAGCGCCGCACGGCCGCGATCATCAGTGAGGAGATGCCCGGCATTTCCGTGACCGTATCGTCCGCGGTGTGCCCGGAGATCCGCGAATATGAGCGGACATCGACGGCGGTAGCCAACGCCTATGTGCAGCCGCTGATCGATGGTTATCTCGCCCGCATGTCCGACGCCTTGCAGGTCGAGCAGTACCGCGGCGCGATCTATCTCGTCACCTCCGGCGGCGGTGTCACCTCAATCGAGACAGCGCGGCGCTTTCCGGTGCGTCTCGTCGAATCCGGTCCTGCCGGCGGCGCCATTTTCGCGGCGCAGATCGCGGCGCGTCTCGGCGAAAGCAAGGTGCTGTCCTTCGACATGGGCGGCACCACGGCAAAGATCTGCCTGATCGAGAAATACCAGCCCGAGACCTCGCGCGTGTTCGAGGTCGATCGCGCAGCGCGCTTCCTGAAAGGCTCGGGTCTGCCGGTGCGGATTCCCGTGATCGAGATGGTCGAGATCGGCGCCGGCGGCGGCTCGATTGCCCATGTCGATGCGATGAAGCGCGTCACGGTCGGCCCCGAGAGTGCCTCCTCGGAGCCCGGGCCCGCCTGCTACGGCCGCGGCGGCCTGCGCCCGGCCGTGACGGATGCCGACGTTGCGCTCGGCATGATCGATCCCGACGATTTCGCGGGTGGAACGATCAAGCTCGACCCTGAACTCTCGAAGCAGGCGCTGCTGCGCGCCGTGGGCGAGCCGCTCGGCCTGTCGGCGGAAACCGCGGCCTATGCCGTGCACGAGGTCGTCTGCGAGAATATGGCGAGCGCGGCGCGCGTGCATGCGGTGGAGCGCGGTGAGATTGTCGGGCAGCACACGCTGATCGCCTTCGGCGGCGCGGCGCCACTGCATGCGGCGCGGGTCGCCGAGAAGATCGGTGTCTCCCGCGTGATCGTCCCTTCCAATGCCGGCGTCGGTTCGGCCGTCGGCTTCCTTGCGGCTCCGATCGCCTACGAGCTGGTGCGCAGCCGTCATGTGCGGCTCGACGATTTCGACACCGAGGGGGTCTCCGACCTGCTCCAGGAGATGGTGACCGAAGCGCGTGCGCTGGTCGAGTCGGGCGCGGCCGGTGCGCCAGTGCGCGAGCGCCGCGCGGCCTTCATGCGCTATGTCGGCCAGGGCCATGAGATCACGATTGAGTTGCCGAACCGGCGGCTGACGACGGCCGATCTGGCCGGCCTGCGCCAGAAGTTCGAAGCGGATTATGCGGCGATGTTCGAGCGGTCCATCCCGGGTGCGGCGATCGAGGTGTTGAGCTGGTCGGTGCTCGCGACGACCGAGGCGCGCAATCCGGCCACGGTCGCGGCCGTTACGCGCAAGCCCGCGGGCAAGGCGTCGGGCAGCCGCAAGTTCTTCGACGGCCGGGCAGGGGAGGTGATCGAGATCCCACTCTACCGCCGCGAGGACATGGCGCCGGGCGCTACGATTGCGGGTCCCGCGGTGATCGCCGAGGACGAGACCTCGACGTTCGTCTCCAACAGTTTTGATGCCCATATCGACGGTGCCGGCAGCATCGTCATGGAACGGAAGGCGGCCTGATCATGAGCAAGGCAAGCGGCGCGAGCCTGATCGACCTCCAGATCATGTGGCACCGGCTGATCGCCGTGGTCGAGGAGCAGGCGCAGGTGCTGCTCCGCACCGCCTTCAGCCCGATCGTGCGCGAATGCGGCGACCTCTCGGCCGGCGTGTTCGACCTCAAGGGACGGATGCTGGCGCAGGCGGTGACGGGCACCCCCGGCCACGTCAATTCGATGGCTGAATCGGTCAAGCACTTCATCGCCCACTTTCCGATCGAGACGATGAAGGAGGGCGACGCCTACATCACCAACGATCCCTGGATGGGCACCGGGCATCTCAACGATTTCGTCGTCACCACACCCTGCTTCAAGGACGGCAAGCCGGTCGCGCTGTTTTCCTGCACCAGCCATCTCATGGACATCGGCGGCATCGGCTTCGGGCCCGACGCCACCGACGTGTTCATGGAGGGGCTCTACATCCCCATGCTGAAGCTGATCGACCAGGGCGTCGTCAACGAGACGCTGATGGCGATGATCCGCACCAACACGCGGCTGCCGATCGATACCGAGGGCGACACCTACTCGCTCGCCGGCTGCAACGACGTCGGCTGCGAGCGCCTGGTCGAGATGATGACCGAGTTCGGCATCGACACCCTCGATACGCTCGGCGACTATATCTGCGACCGCTCGCGCGAGGCCGTGCTGGCCGAGATCGCCAAGCTGCCGAAGGGCACCTGGCGCAACACCATGGTGGTCGACGGCTATGACGCGCCGGTCTCGCTCGAGGCGACGCTGACGATCTCGGACGAAGGCATTCACGTCGATTTTGACGGCACCTCGGCCGCATCGAGGTTCGGCATCAACGTGCCTCTGTCCTACACCATCGCCTACACCGTGTTCGGTCTCGGCTGCGTCGTCGCCTCGCAGATCCCGAACAATGCCGGCTCGCTCTCGCCGCTGACGGTGTCGGCTCCCCCGGGCGCGATCCTCAATGCGCCGAAGCCGGCGCCGGTCGCCTCGCGTCACATCATCGGCCAGATGCTGCCCGACGTCGTGTTCGGCTGCCTGCGCCAGATCATTCCCGAGCGCGTGCCCGCCGAAGGCACATCGTGCCTGTGGAATCTCAACGTGCGCGGACAGACCCGCTCGGGCGCCGGCGGCAATTACGGATTCTCGATGGCGGTGACCTCCAATGGCGGCACCGGCGCGCGCTTCGCGAAGGACGGGCTGTCGGCGACTGCCTATCCCAGCGGCGTGCGCGGCACGCCGGTCGAGATCGCCGAGACGCAGACGCCGCTGATCTTCTGGCGCAAGGAGCTGCGTCCGGATTCCGGAGGGGCGGGGCGCACCCGCGGCGGCCTCGGCCAGATCATCGAGGTCGGCAGCGGCGTTGATGCGCCGTTCGACATCCTGGCGGCATTCGACCGCATCGATCATCCGCCACGTGGTCGCGATGGCGGCAAGAACGGCGAGGCCGGCTATGTCGGCCTGAAGTCCGGCAAGAAGCTGCGTGGAAAAGGCTTTCAGCAGGTGCCGCCGGACGACCGGCTGGTGGTGCTGACACCAGGCGGCGCCGGCATCGGCGATCCCCGGGAGCGCGCGCCGACAGCCGTCAACGACGACATCGAAAGCGGCCTCGTGTCTGCCGACAACGCGGTTACAGTTTATGGGCATGCGCGATGACGCTTCAGGCGTTGTGCGCGTAGCAAACGGAGGGGCTCAATGATCACGCGACGGAATTTTACCGCGGGCGCCGCGACGCTGCTCGCCGCCGGCCACATCTCGACTCGCGCGCGAGCTGCGACGGTGAGCTGGGACATGTCGACGGTATGGCCCGACGGCAATTTCCACACTCAGAACGCGTTTGCCTTCGCGGAAGAGGTGAAGAAGCAGAGCAGCGGCTCGGTCGCAATCACCGTGAAGGCCGGTGGACAGCTCGGCTTCAAGGGCCCCGAGCATCTGCGCGCCGTGCGCGACGGCCTGGTGCCGCTCGCCGACGTCCTCAACATCCAGCAGGTCGGCGACGAGCCCTTCATGGGCGTCGAAAGCATTCCCTTTCTCTGCGGCTCAATGGACGAATTGAAGGTACTGCACAAATATGTGCGGCCCGAATACGAGAAGGTCGCCGCGCGCAACAACCAGAAAATCCTCTACATCGTGCCCTGGCCGACGCAATATCTGCATCTCAAGGTCAAGGTCGCCGATGTCGACGGCTTGAAGAACATCAAGATCCGCGTGCCCGACAAGAACGCCGTCGACATGCTGGCCGTGGTCGGCATGGCGCCGGTGATGATTCCCTGGGGCGAGACCATCCCCGCGCTGGCCTCAGGCGCGGTCTCCGGCGTCTCCACCTCGGCGGTGTCGGGCGTCGACGGCAAGTTCTGGGAATTCCTGAAATACATCTACCCGACCAACCACGTCTGGTCGTCGCAGATGCTCACCGTCAATCTCGATTCCTGGAAGGCACTGAGCGCCGATCAGCAACAGCTTGTCGCCGGCATTGCCGCCAAGATGGAGCCGGGCTTCTGGGCGAACTCGCTCAAGGCGGACGTCGACAGCCTCAACCGGCTCAAGGAAGGCGGCATGGAGGTGGTGCCGGTCTCGGAGGCCATGATCACGGACATTCGCGCCAAGACCGCGCCGCAGCTCGAGGCTTTCGTCAAGCGCGTGCCGGCGGCCGACAAGCCGGTGCGGGCCTATCTCGCCGAAATGAAGCGCTGAGGACTTGCAGTGGCGAATGTTTTGCCTGCGTCGTCCCAAAGTCTCAACGCGGCGGCGCCAGCGCCGCTGCGCATCCTGCTCGACGGCATCGACCGTCTTGGCCGGTTGGACGGCTGGATCGGCGGCGGCTGCCTCTTGATGCTGACGCTGCTGATGCTGTGCGAGGTCGCAACGCGCTTCCTCTCGAACTTCCTGCCGTTCTTTCCGCCCACGATCTCGATCGCGTGGGAGTATTCCTCCTATCTGATGGCGGCGTCCTTCACCTTCGGCGCCGCCATGACCCTGCGCGTCGGCGGCCATATCCGTGTCGTGCTGCTGCTGAAGAACGTCCCCGCTCCGTTTCAGCGCGCGATCGAAATCCTGTCGGCCGCCGCGGGCTTCGCCTTCATGGCCTTCCTGACATCGTCGATGGCGAAGTTCGCCTTCGGCGCCTATGTGCGCGGCCAGGTTTCGACCTCGAGCGACACCCCGCTGTGGTTTCCGCAGGCCGTCGTCACCTTTGGCATGCTGCTGCTGACGCTCCAGTTCCTGGCGCGCGCGATCCAGGCCGTGCTCGGCCTGCCGCTGGAGGATCACCGCATGAAGGCCTCGCCCGTCGAATGATCGCCCACGCGCCAGCCAGCGGACACCGGATTCCATGACCATCGAAGTCGTTGCACTCTTTGCGATCCTGTTTGCGCTTCTGGCCTGCGGCGTCTGGATCGGCCTGACGCTTGCGCTCACTGCGACGCTGCTGCTGGCGATGTTCCGCTCGATCCCGCTCGACAAGCTGCTGCCGCAATACGCCTGGAACATCCTGACCACGCAGGAGCTGCTGGCGTTGCCGCTGTTCATCCTGATGGGCGAGCTGCTGTTTCGCACCCGTCTGTCGCGTTCGCTGTTCCAGGGGCTCGCGCCCTGGGCGGGGCTTCTGCCGGGTCGTCTTCTGCATGTGAACGTGATCGGCTGCACCATCTTCGCGGCGATCTCCGGCTCGTCGGCGGCGACGACGCAGGTGATCGGCCGTATGTCGCTCAACGAACTGCTGCGCCGTGGCTATTCCCGCGACATCGCGATCGGCTCGCTCGCCGGCGCCGGCACGCTCGGCTTCTTGATCCCGCCGTCCAACATCATGATCATCTACGGCGTGCTCGGGGACGTCTCGATCCTGAAACTGTTCACCGCCGGCGTGCTGCCCGGACTGTTGCTGGCGGCCACCTTCATGGGGTGGGTGATGCTGCACACGTCCCTCAACCCCAGCATGGTGCCTGAGACGGAAGCCAAGCTCTCGCAGGTGCCATGGCGCGAACGTTTTGCGGCGCTGAAGGATCTCGCGCCTGCGCTATTCCTGATCGCCTGCGTGCTCGGCTCGATGTATGGCGGGCTGGCGACGCCGTCGGAGGCCGCCGCGGTCGGCGTGCTCGGCGCGGCGCTGGTTGCCTGGGCGCAGGGCTCGATGTCGCAGCAGGTGATCCGCGACGTGCTGATCGGCTCGGTCGTGACCTGCTCGATGATCGCACTGATCGTGCTCGGCGCCTCGATCCTCGGCAACGCCGCGGCCTTCCTTGGCATCCCGCAGGCCGTCGCCGCCTTCGTGAAGGGCTTGGGGTTATCGCCCTTCATGCTGATCGTGGTGCTGATTATCTTCTATCTGATCCTCGGCTGTTTCCTCGACGGCTTCTCGATGATCGTGATGACGCTGCCGATCGTGCTGCCGATCGTGAAGGGCGCCGGCTTCGACGAGATCTGGTTCGGTATCTTCCTCGTGCTGGCGGTCGAGATGGCGCAGATCACGCCGCCGGTCGGCTTCAACCTGTTCGTCATCCAGGGCCTGACCGACGATGGCCTCGGCTACATCGCGCGCGTCACGATGCCGTACCTGCTCATCATGGTGGGCTTCGTGCTGCTGCTGACGCTCTGGCCCGGCATCGTCACGATCCTTCCGCGCGTGCTGTACGGGTAAATCCTTCCTCGGGCCTTGGCGCTATCGCCGCCCGCAGCAGTCTGAGACTGCGAGGCCAAACGAACCGGTCAGCGCAACTGACGTTTGCAATCCGCGCCGCGCGTCAAATTCGCGCCGTGCGCGTGTTTCATCTTTGCGCTCCTCGTCATCCGGCGTACGCTGCTGCAGCGAGGATAAGCGCAACTGCAACCAGTCCAGAGACGTAGCACCTTTTGGCGATGTCCGCCGAGAGAGATCGAGAGCCGTCGGCGGCTCGTATGCGATGGAGAAGGCCGACAGAGAGCGGACTGCAGCATCCCTCGCGGTGGCGTCTGTGAGACGCAAGTTAAACAGCCATAAAAGCGGGAGGAACGGATGAGGAAGCGTTGGTGTAAGTCTGGTCTACCTCTTATTGCCGGCGCGACGCTGATGGTGTCGTCGGCCTTGGCCCAGTCCGTGGATACTGCGCGGATCGAGAACGGCGGTCAGAACGATTGGCTGACCTATCACGGTTCATACAAATCCTATCACTACAGCCCGCTGGCGCAGATCAACGCAAACAACGTCGGTAATCTGAACGTTGCCTGGACCCATATTCCAGGACGCTCGACCCGCGGCCTGCAATCGATGCCCCTCGCGGCGGATGGCGTGCTCTATTACTCGGGTTCTTACAGCCGGGTTTTTGCGCTCAACGGCGCGACAGGCGAGGTGATCTGGTCTCATTTTCCGGAGCTTGACGAGGCACTGATCTCCCGTCAGACCCATTCCCCCTACAATCGCGGCGTAGCGCTCGGCGAGGGCAAGGTTTTCGTCGGCACCATGGATGGCAGGGTTCTTGGCCTGGATATGAAGTCGGGGAAGGTCCTCTGGGAAACCAGGTTGATCGACTCGCAGAAGCTCACGGTCGGTTTCACCGGTGCACCGCTTTACGCGAAGGGTACGGTGATCATCGGAGCGCAAGGCGGTGAATGGCCGGGCCGCGGCCCGATCTTCGGCCTGGATGCCACCACCGGGAAGAAGAAGTGGGAGTTCTTGACCGTCGCCGGCACCGACGAGGCCATGAAGACGTGGGGAAACGATTCCTGGCGCACCGGCGGGGGTGGCGGCTGGATGCCGGGCACTTACGATTCCGAGACCAACACAATCCTGTGGGGCACCGCAAACCCGGCGCCGCTCTACGATTGGTCGGGCGCCGATTACAAGACGCAAGGCGCGCGTCCCGGCGACAATCTCTACACGAGTTCGGTGATCGGTCTCGACGTCGATACCGGCAGGCTGAAATTCCATCATCAGGAATTGCCGCACGACGCCTGGGACTTCGACAGCGCGGTCGGCGAGTTTGTGATGCTCGAACGCGACGGTCAGAAGTTCGTGGTTCACCCGAACAAGGGCGGTTTCGTCTTCGTCTATGACCGCAATCTCGCCGTGAAGAACGTCTGGCGGCTCGTTGAGAACATCAATTTCGTCAAGGATATCGATCCCAAGACGGGTGCCTTGATCGGCCGTCGCGACTTCAGCGCCGGGAAGGTCACCGAACCGCCGCTGTGCCCCTTCATTGGCGGCGGCGTCAGCTGGAACGCCGGCTCCTACAACCCGAAGACAGGCCTGTACTACAAGATCGGCCAGGAATGGTGCATGACGCTCGACGTCCAGAAGACGACGCCGGTTACAGCGCCCCAGGTCCAGCTCAACATCGGCGCCGATTTCAAGATGGTACCTCCTCCGGGCGGAGAGATTTATGGACATCTCGACGCGCGCGACCCCATCACCGGCGCCAAGAAGTGGGAGGTTCGCTATCCCGAGCCGCCGCTCGGAAGCGTGCTGTCAACTGCGGGCAATCTCGTATTCGTGCCCGACTCCCGCGGCATCCTTCATGCCTACGATGCCGAAACCGGGGCTGAGCTGTGGAGTCACAACAACGGCACCGGCCACCAGGGCGGCATCGTCAGCTATTCCGTCAATGGCAAGCAATACATTGCCGTAGTCGCTGGCTTTGGCGGCATGCTGGCGGACGAATACGCGCCAAACTTCGGCGGCGCCTACAAGAGCATGCCGCGTGATGACGGGGCGCTTGTCGTCTTCAGCTTGAAATAGATCATCGCAGATTGCCGGGGAGCAGGCGCAAGCTTGCTTCCCGTGCATTGGAATTTCCCGGTGTGCTTCAGGACTCGTGCTTCAGGACTCGTGCTTCGAGACGTGGCGCTTCAGGATATGGAGCTGGATACCTTGAACTTGCATTTCAAGAAGATCACCGCGCTGCTATCGGCGGTGCTGGGCGCCTCGTCGCTGTATGCCGCACTGGTTCAGGCGCAGTCTGCCACTCCCGTACCCGACAACGGGACGCTCGACGTCGAGCAGTTATTCGCAGGGACTTGCGGCTTTTGTCACTCTGCTGGCGGTCGGGCCGCCGGCAAGGGACCGCAACTGATGAATTCGCCGCGCGACGACGACTATCTGCACAGCCGCATCAAGAACGGCAAGTCTGGTGCGATGCCGGCATTCGGCGGGGCCTTCACCGACGCGCAGATCGACCAGATCGTCAAATATATCCGCGCCCTGAAGCCGCGCGAGGGCTGAATGACCAGCCGATGTCGATACGAGAACGCGGAATGAAAGCAGTTCTCCCGCTTGTGGTCGGCGCCGCGATCGGATTGCTGAATCCTGCGCAGGGGCGGACCCTGGACGCGATCCGCGCGTCCGGTGTGCTCGGATTATGCGCCCATCCGAACTCGCTTCCGTTCGCAAGCAAGGCGGCCGATCCACCCGGCTTTCAGATCGAATTGGGCGAGGCGCTGGCACACGAGCTCGGCGTCTCGCTGCGTCTCGACTGGATCATCACCCAGTACCAGATGCGGAGCGCCGGATGCGACATCGTTCTGGACGTCATCGCCAACCGCGAAGCGCAGGGTGAAACCCGCTTGAGATTCTCAAAACCGTATTACCGCACGGGCGTCGCCCTCGCCGTCCCTTCATCCAGCGCGCTGGCCTCGTTCCAGAGCCTCAACGAGCATACCAAGGTCGGGGTGCAGGTCGGATCCGTCGCGGCCATGATCATCGGCCAACGGCACGTCCCGACGTCGACTTTCGGCTTCGAGAGCGACAGCCTCGATGCCTTGTCAAACCATGAGATCGATGCCGCGGCGGTCACCCCCACCGCGGCGAGTTATTTCAATCTGACGCATCCGGACAAGGCATTTCGCATCCTGGATCGCGACGAATCCATAGCCGATCTCAACTGGAACGTCGCGGTCGGCATGGTCCGTCCGGATGATGCATTGCGCGACATCATCGATGGAGCGATTGAACGGCTGCGAAGCGACGGCACGATCGATCGGATATACGGCCGCTACGGGGTCGTACTGCAGACGCCGAAATAGCCAATTGTTCGGGACGCGGTTAGTCGCGCTTTAACCCGTCGTCCCGGCCGCATTGGCCGGAACGACGGTCGTTTCGAATGTCGCTTAAGCCGCGGCCTTCTTCCGCGCCTGCTCGGCCTTGTACAGCTCGAATTCTTCCGCGATCGCGCGTGCGACCGACGGCCGTTGACGCAGGCGTTCGTAATAGGCCTTCACGTTCGGCCATTTGGCGAGCTCGATCGGCGGCGTCGCCATGGTCCAGTTGATGACCGTGACGAGATAGGCGTCGGCGACGCTGAAATGGTCGAGCAGGAAGTCGCGCCCCTTCAGGTAATTGTCGAGATAGTCCAGCCGCGACAGGTTCTTCTCCAGTGCGTAGGCTTTCGTCTCCTGCGGCGCCTTGCGGTCGAGCACCGGGATGAACAGGCCCTTGTGCAGTTCGGTGCCGATGAAGCAGAGCCATTGATGCAGCCGCGTGCGATCGATGCCCGCTGCGGCGCCGAGGCCCGATTGCGGGAAGCGGTCGGCGATATATTGCAGGATCGCGGCGTTCTCGGTCAGCACCACGCCCTCGTCAGTGCGCAGTGTCGGCACCAGGCCGATCGGATTCACGGTTCGAAAATCAGTGCCGTCGCTCAGCACTGTCTTGGTCGGCGGATCGACTTCGAGATAATTCGCTTCGGCGCCCGCTTCATACAGCGCGACGCGGCTCGCCATCGAACAGGCGAGGGGCGAGAAATAAAGATCCATCTTGAGCCTCCTTGGGCAATTCCTCGATGTGACTTTTGTAGTGTCGCTCAACCCGGCCAGATTGATTTTTGTACTGTCTTGCATATTATGGAGGCGGTCAAGGATTAAATTGCGAAATGGTACAAAAATCCAAGCCGCCAACTGCTGCCACGGAGCCCAAGCGCCGCGGACGTCCGCGCGCCTATGAACCCGACGTCGCGCTGGGCAAGGCGCTCGACCTGTTCCGCACGCAGGGCTTCGCGGCGACCTCGCTCGACGATCTCAGCGAAGCCACCGGCATGAATCGCCCTAGCCTCTATGGCGCCTTCGGCGACAAGCGCGAGCTCTACATCAAGAGCTATCAGCGCTACCGCGAGGAAGCGCGCGCATCGATGGTGGAGATCTTTCGCCAGGAGATGCCCGTGCGCCGGCGGCTGGAACGCATCTTCGCCTCCGCGCTGAACATCTATCTCTCCGGCGAGACCGGCCCGCGCGGCTGCTTCACCGTGGTCACAGCGGCCTCCGAAGCGGTCGGCGATCCCGACATCCGGGCCATGGTGCTCGATGGCCTCAACGAGCTCGACAAGGCATTTGCAAGTTGCTTCCGCCGCGCCAAGGAGAAAGGCGAGTTGTCCGACAGCGCCGATCCCGCTGTGCTGGCGCAGCTCGCATCCGCAACCGTGCACTCAATTGCCATCCGCTCCCGCGCGCGTGTGTCGCGGAAGGAGCTCGAGGCGATCGTGAAGGGGGCGATCGACGTGATGGTGGGAGGAAAGAGCTAGACGGTGGCGTGGCGGGAGTATCTCCCAAACGCCGTTCTGGCGAAAGCCAGGACCCATAGCCACCGAATTTGGTTTGGCGAAGGTTCGGAGTTGCCGCCGTCGCGCCGCAGCTCCTCCCTGGGGTAATAGGTCCTGGCTTTCGCCAGGACGACACTGAGTTGTAGCCTCGCTACGCCGCGCGAATGTGCGCGAGGAAGCGGTCCACCTCGTCGCGCAGCCGCTGCGATTGTTTCGACAGCTCGATCGCCGAGCCCAGGACTTCCTCGGCCGCTGTTCCCGTCGCGGCGATACCGGCGGTGACGCCCGCGATGTTTTGCGAGACCTCGCCTGTGCGGGCGGCTGCCTGCTGGACGTTCTGCGCAATCTCCTGCGTCGCGGTGCCCTGCTGGCCGACGGCGGCGGCAATCGCGGCGGAGATCTCGTCGACCTCCTGGATCGTCGCGCAGATCGACTGGATGCCGTCCACTGCGCCGGTGGTCTCGCCTTGTACTGCGGTCACCTGCGCGCCGATCTCCTCGGTCGCCTTGGCGGTCTGGGTTGCCAGCGCCTTCACCTCGGAGGCGACCACCGCAAAGCCGCGGCCGGCTTCCCCCGCGCGGGCCGCCTCGATCGTCGCGTTGAGGGCCAGCAGATTGGTTTGCTCGGCAATGCCGCTGATGAAGGAGACGACGTCGCCGATTTTCTGCGCGGCGTCGGCCAGACTTTGCACGCGCTCATTCGACCGTCGCCCGTCGCTGGCAGCTTTGCCGACCACCGCCGTCGCGTGCGCAAGGCGCCGGCTGATCTCGGTCATCGACGACGATAACTCTTCCGCGGCGGCAGCAACCGTCTGCACATTCTCGGAGGCGAGCGCCGAGGCCGATGACACCGTGCCGGTCTGCTGCCGTGATCGCTCGACGATATCGGACATCGAGCGCGCCGTGTTCTCCATCTCGACCGCGGCCGAGGAGACCGTGGTGACGACATCGCGGATGCTGGCTTCGAAATTGTCGGCGAGCGCGGCGAAGGCGCGCCGTTTCTCCGCTTCGGATTGCGCCTTGGTGTCGGCCTGTTCGGCCTGGAGCCGGTTGAAGTTGACGGCGTTGTCGCGGAACACTGCGACAGCCTTGACCATCGCGCCGACCTCGTCATTCGCCTTGCTGGCGGGGACGGTGACATCGAGGTGTCCGTCGGCCAGCTCGCGCATCACGCTCGTGATGGAGATGATCGGACGCGAGATGCTGCGGGCGATGAGATAGCCGACGATGGCGGCGAGCCCGAGCCCGAGCGCGGCGATGCCGAATGCCAGCAGCCAGGCACGGTCGGCAGAGGCCACATAGTCGGCATTGTCCATCACCAGTTCGACCGCGCCGAGCGGCTTGCCGGAAAAATCCCTGATCGGCCCGAGCAGCGCGGCCACCGGCGTGGTGTCGAGCTTGGCCTGCCGTACCGTGAAGTCGCCGCCGGCGGCGCGGCCGTAATCGGCCGCATCGAAGAAGCTCTTGCCCTTCAGTGTGCCGCCGAACAGCTTGAAGCCGCCGCCGTCCGCGAGATGGAAGGCGATGTCGACATGGCGGTTGGTCTTGAAATCGTCGAGGAAGGACTGGCCGAAGGTCAGGCCAAACTCCACTGAGCCGAGATGCTTGCCGCCTTGCGCGATCGGCACCACGCCGCGGATGCCGAGCCCGGCCAGGCCGCCCTCGAGCCCGACCACGACCTTGTGCTCCTGGTTGGCGATGATCACGGTTTTGCGAAAGCCCGAGAGGTCGTCGCCAAATTTGGCAGGCTGGTGCACGCGCAAGAACGAGGTCGCGGGCGCCACGTGGAATTGGAACTGTTCGACGCCGTACTCCGATTTGGTCGCGGCAAACACCGGCCCGAACAGGCCGATTAAAGCGTTGCGATCCTGTTTGGCCATCGCGTCCTGCGTCGCGGGCATCGCGGCCACGACGGCGCTCATGGCGGCGGCACGCTGGGATTCCTCGGCAATTCGCGACTGGAGCGCGTCGTAATGACTGCGAAGCTCGCGCTGGTCGGCCCGGTCGATGATGCCGGAAATGATCCACATCGCCCCGAGCACGGCGAACAGGGCGGTCGCCGCCGCCGTCACCGCCAGCGCAACCGTGATCCGCATCCTGAGGCCGAGCGTGAAGCGCATGTCCGACTCGTTCGTTGAGCGTTGATTAACAACGCCTATCAACTTCTCGCTAAGAGAGGGTGAACGGGATACCGGCCGGCGATCAGTGATTTTACGGGCCCGGGTGGCACGTGAGGTCTCAGTACCCCCGCGTCCGGTCCACCAGGTTCTCCAGCACACCACCCGCCTCGAACTGCGCGATTTGCTGGGCGACATAGGTCGAGATCGCATCGGCGTCGGTATCGGCGGCGTTGTGTGGCGTTAGCAACACCTTGGGATGGGTCCAGAACCGGCTATCCGCCGGCTGCGGTTCCTGCACGAAGACGTCGAGCGAGGCGGCGCCCAGCGTGCCGTCGTCGAGGCAAGAAAGGATGTCGGCTTCGTTCTGCAGGCCGCCGCGGCCGGCGTTGATCAGCACGGGCGCACCGAGTGGGCTTTTGCGGTTGAGCTTGGTGAAGACGTCGCGGTTGAGGATGCCGTGTGTATCGGGCGTCAGCGGCAACAGGCTGACGAGAATATCGGTCGTGCGCAGGAACGCGTCGATCTGCGCCGCGCCGTGGAAGCATTCGACACCCGCGATCGTGCGCGGGCTGCGGCTCCAGCCGGCGACGCGGAAACCAAGCCGCCGCAGCACATCGGCCGCGTCAGTGCCGAGCGTGCCCAGTCCCATGATACCGACCGTGACGGCGCTCGCCGGCCATTGATAGGTCGGCTCCCAGCGCTTTTCGCGCTGCGACTGGCGCAGATAAAGCTCCTGGCGATGGTGCATCAGCACGTGCTGCACGACGTATTCGGTCATGCGGCCGGTCAGATCGGGCACGGCGACACGCACCAGCGGCACGTTCGGAAGGCTCTTGTCCGCCATCAGCGCATCGACGCCGGCGCCCAGATTGAAGATCGCACGCAGATTGGGGAAAGAGCCGAGGTCGCCCGGCACCGGTTTCCACACCGCGGCATAGTGCACCTCGGCCGGATCGAGCCTGGGATCGGGCAGCAGCGCCACGCGGCGGCCGCCGCTGACCGCGTCGAACCGGGCCTTCCAGCGCTCCGGCAGCCAGTTCTGCTGCGTGCTGTTGATCAGGACGGCCAGTGTGCCCACGGTCATTCGAAGTGCCTCTTGAGGTTCCGCTTTTGAAGGCTCTCCTTGGCACGATCTGCCGGATTTTTCTTGCAATTTTTTTCCGCAGCCATGTCGGGGCAAGGCATACTGGATCGTCTTCAAAACAAGCGCTCAGAGAAGGTACTGCCCATGCTTTATGCGATCCTTTGCTATCACGACGAGGACTTCGTCGGCTCCTGGAGCAAGGACCAGGACGAGGCCGTGATGAAGAAGCTCGCCGTGGTGCAGGAAGGTCTCGCGAAGCAGGGCAGGCTCGGCCCCGTGGCGCGGCTGCTGCCGACCACTGCGGCAGCGACGCTGCGCAAGGAGGACCCGCCGCTGGTGCTCGACGGCCCTTACGCGGAGACCAAGGAGCAGTTGCTCGGCTTCTATATCGTCGATTGCAAGAACCTCGACGAGGCGCTCGACGTTGCGCGCGACCTCGGATCGGCCAATCCCGGCGGCGCCTATGAAGTGCGCCCGGTGGGCGTGTTCAGGCCCGGAGGGAATCTGACGTGAGCGAGGCCGATACCGCCTGGATCGAGACCGCGCTGACCTCGGCGCGCCCCCAGGCAGTCGGCGCGCTGCTGCGCTATTTCCGCGATCTCGACACCGCCGAGGAGGCCTTCCAGAACGCCTGCCTGCGCGCGCTGAAGACCTGGCCGCAGAACGGACCGCCGCGCGATCCCGCGGCCTGGCTGATCATGGTCGGTCGCAACGTTGCCATCGACGAGGTGCGCCGCACCCGCAAGCAGCAGCCGCTGCCCGAGGACGATCAGGCGATCTCCGATCTCGACGACGCCGAGGGCGCGCTCGCCGAGCGGCTCGACGGCTCGCACTACCGCGACGACATTTTGCGGCTGATGTTCATCTGCTGCCATCCGGGCCTGCCGGCGACGCAGCAGATCGCGCTGGCGCTCCGCATCGTCTGCGGCCTGACCGTGAAGCAGATCGCACGCGCCTTCCTGGTGTCGGATGCGGCGATGGAGCAGCGCATCACGCGCGCCAAGGCCAAGGTCGCCGAGGCCGGGACACCGTTCGAAACGCCGGGCGCGGTCGAGCGCTCGGAGCGGCTCGCCGTTGTCGCGGCGATGATCTATTTGATCTTCAACGAGGGCTATTCGGCGAGCGGCGACACCGCCGCAATCAGAAAGCCGCTGTGCGAGGAAGCAATCCGGTTGGCGCGGCTGCTTTTGCGGCTGTTCCAGAGCGAGCCGGAGATCATGGGGCTCACGGCGCTCATCTTGTTGCAGCATGCGCGCAGTGCCTCGCGCTTTGCCGCGGATGGCTCGCTGATCCTGCTGGACGACCAGGATCGTTCGCTGTGGAACGGCACGATGATCGCGGAAGGCCTCGCCCTGATCGACAAGGCGATACGCCATCGCCGCAGCGGGCCCTACCAGATCCAGGCCGCGATTGCCGCGCTGCATGCCCGCGCGGCGACGCCCGAGGAGACCGACTGGGCGCAGATCGACCTGCTCTATGGTGCGCTGGAGGTGGTGCAGCCCTCGCCAGTGGTGACGCTCAACCGCGCGGTCGCGGTGTCCAAGGTGCGCGGACCGCAAGCCGCGCTCGACCTGATCGAGCCGCTGGCGCCAAAGCTTGCCAATTACTTCCATTTCTACGGCGTGCGCGGCGCTTTCCTGATGCAGCTCGGCCGCAACGACGAAGCCCGCGTCGCCTTCGACCGCGCCATCGCTCTCGCCAACACGTCAGCAGAAGCCGCTCACATCCGCATGCATCTCGATCGCCTGATCCGGGACAGCCAGCCCAAGGGCGCCCATGGCGGCGCCAGGCAAGACGCCAAGGTCAAAGACGCCAAGGTGAAGTAGGGAGCGCCTGCTTCGGGCGTTGCAAAATTTTCGCTTCGCCTTGTCGGATATGGCCCTCTCCCTTCGTCCTAGGACCGTATCGAGGGAGCCATTCATGCTGAAAGCCGTTGCCATCATCGCCGTCGTGCTCGCTGTCGGACTCGCGGGTGTCCTCGTCTTCGCATTGACGAAACCCGGCACCTTCCGTGTCGAACGCAGCCTCGCTGTGAAGGCGCCCGCCGATGCGATCTATCCGCTGGTCGCCGATTTCCATCGCTGGACCGCCTGGTCACCTTACGAGGGCCGGGACCCCGCGATGAAGCGCAGCTTCGGCGGAACTGCGCCAGGCAAGGGCGCGACCTATGCCTGGGACGGCAACAACAATGTCGGCGCCGGCCATATGGAGATCCTCGAGGCGAGTGCGCCGTCAAAACTCCGCATCAAGCTCGACTTCGAGCGGCCTTTCGAAGGCCACAACACCGCCGAGTTCACCTTTGTGCCGCAAGGCGATGCCACACTGGTCACGTGGGCGATGTCCGGTCCGGCCCCGTTCCTGTCCAAGGTCATGCAGGTGTTCATCAACATGGACAACATGATCGGCAAGGATTTCGAGGCGGGCTTGGCCAGCCTCAAGAAGCTCACCGAGAAGTAGCGCCGTACCCCGAACGAAAGCAAACGGAGAGAAACGATGCTCAATCCTTATCTATTCTATCAGGACACCTGCGAAGCGGCATTCAATTATTACGCCAAGGTGCTCGGCGGCAAGATCGACGCTATGATGCGTTCGTCGGACGCGCCGCCGGACATGGCGGCCGCGCCCGGCCGCGAGAAGACGATCATGCATGCGCGGATGTCGCTGCCCGACGGCAGCGTGCTGATGGCCTCCGACGCACCCAGCGAGCATTTTCACAAGCCGCAGGGCTTTTCGATCTCGTTCACGGTCGCGGACCCCGCGGAGGGCGAGCGCAAGTTCAACGCGCTCGCCGACGGCGGCAGCGTTACCATGCCCTTCAGCAAAACCTTCTGGGCCAAGGGCTTTGGCATGTGCGTCGACAAGTTCGGCATTCCCTGGATGGTGAACTGCCCGGCCGAGGGAATGTGACAGGCGCGATCGTTTGACGCGCTGGGCGGCGATCCCCTCTCCCCGACGATGCGGAGAGGGGCGCGCATGAGATGTTGCGTCATGTGCCGATCGACCGCGTGCCGCTCTCAGCGGATCGATCCGGTCACGTCGTTGCTCGGTGGTTGGGAGGAGGGAACGCAGCGCGGACAGATCACGAGCTTTGTCCCGAGCTGCCTGTCATTCTCCGCTTCGATTTCGTCATGGATTGCCCACCACGCAGCGGAGTACGGGTGCAAGGTGCCGAGTACTCTCTCCCGCTCCTGATTCGGATCACTCGCCGCGGGAGCTTGGGTCGCCGCACGACGCTTCACGACGAAGGGACGGTTCGGATCCTGACCGAGGCCGTCCCATGCGATCGGACGGCGCTCCTGCGCAGGCGCGACCACGCATCCCATGAGCGTTGCGCAAAAAGTGAGCAAGACAAAGCCGTGTCGCATCATGCCGGACACCTTGGGTGTTGTAGCGACGCGCCAAGTTCGCTTGCCGAAGCTTGCGTCGCACCGCTCAAATGGAACCTAAGGGAAACGCCTGGCCGACACGGCCGAATATGGATGTTGCTGTCGCATCACATTGCGGGAGCAGTGAGGCCGCTTCGTGAAATGATGCGGACCGCATCGCACAACAACTGGCGCAATATTAGGCTGTGAACTCCGGGACAGAATCGTTATTTATTTCGTCATAAAATTCTAAAAAACTGGGGCGGGCGTACTTGGAAGGGGAGCGACCGATGGCGGCGGCGCTGCAGATCAACTTTGCACTTTGGGGTATGCTCATCTGCGCGAGCATGGAATTGACCGAGCTGATCCAGAGTTTCTATTAGACCTCAGGAAGCGTGTGACGGGCGGAATTGGCGGGCGCCTGCGTCCGCCTGATCATCACCGGCAGCGTGGATAGATCGCGGCGAGGTCGCGTCCCTTCAGCAGAAGCAACCGCGACGAGAGGCCGCCGCGGCGGCTGATCCAGTCGCGCACCGGGCCGGGATAGGCCGCAAGCACCGCATCGGATGCTTCCGGCTCGGCGTAGAAGCGTCCGCGCCGATCGACCGATCGCGCCGCATGGAAGCCGAGTACGGCACGCTTCGTCACACAAATCCGCTCGCCCGGCACGATGCTCAGCACCAGCGTGCAGGCGGACAGGCAGGGACCGTCGATCACCACGCGCTCGCCGCTCTCGCGCACCTTCTCGAACAAATCGAGGAAGGGCCCGACCTGTCCACCGGGCGACTGGATGATGCGGATTTCGGCCGAGGCAGGTGTGGCGGCGAGCAGCGCGGATGCGAACATCATGGCCTTGAGGAAGGTGACGCGCCGCATGAAGCCTCCGCGAATTCGAGTCCGTAGGATAGGCCAATGAGAAGAGCTGGGTGGCGCTTCGCTAGGCCAACCTACGCCGTGTCTATCCGTTCCGCCGTTCGCCGCGCAGCGTCGGCAGGCCGATGCCCGCCGCATCGAAGCCGCCATCGACGGCCAAAATTTGGCCGGTGATGTAGCTCGATCGTTCCGAGCACAGGAAGTAGATGGCTTCGGCGAGTTCCTCTTCCAGGCCGTAGCGGTTGAGCGGGATGGCGTCGTGATAGTCGGCGCGGATCTCCCTGGTGTGCACCTGCTTCGCCATCGCGGTGTCGACCGGTCCCGGCGCGACCGCGTTGACACGGATGTTGAGGGACGCGAGCTCGACCGCGAGCTGCTTGGTAAGGTGCGCGAGGCCGGCCTTGCTGGTGCCGTAGGCCGAGCGCAGCGTCGAGGCGCGCACCGCCGAGATCGAGGTGATGTTGACGATGGCGCCGCCATTGCCGTCGCGCATCAGCGGCACCGCCGCCTTGGTGCAGAGGAACGGGCCGGTGAGGTTGACTTCGAGCACGCGCCGCCAATCGGTCTCCGACGTCTCCATCAGCGGCGCGAACACGGCAATGCCGGCATTGTTGACGAGCGCGTCGAGCCGTCCAAACCGCTGTTCGACCGTCGTCATTGCGGCGGCAACCGCGGCTGCGTCCGAGACGTCGCAGGTCAACGCCAGGGTGGCCTCGTCCCGGCCGATCTCGGCGACCGCGCGGCCGAGCAGCTCGCCCTCGATGTCGAGCAATGCCACCCGCCAGCCCTCGGTCAAAAACTTCTTCGCGGTCGCAAGCCCGATGCCGCGCGCGGCTCCGGTGACGAGGGCGATTTTCTGCGGGGTGGCGGTCATAGCTTATCCGTGGTTCGGGAATTGAAGCGGTCTCCCTACCACGAAAGCCGCGAGGAGACGCGACAAACTATCGCGCCCTTTGGCTCTTCGAGGCTCTCCTTTTGCAGCCGCGCAGGTCGGCCTACGCCAGCTCCGCCGTGGCGCGCTGCATGTTGGCCGACATGTCGGCCGTCACGATGCTCTGTTCCTCAACCGCGGCGGCGGTGGAGGCGATGAACTCGTTGACGCCGGCGATCGCGACCTTGATCGCGGTCAGCGAGCTTGCAACGTCGCCGGAGATGGTGTTCAGCGCGTCGATTTCGGACGTGATGGTGTCGGTCGCCTGCTTGGCCTGGTTGGCGAGGCTCTTCACCTCGGAGGCGACCACCGCAAAGCCGCGGCCGGCTTCGCCCGCGCGCGCCGATTCGATGGTGGCGTTGAGCGCGAGCAGGTTGATCTGGCCGGTGATGCCTGAGATCATCTCGACGATGCCGCTCATCGCCTGCGCCGCCGCGTTCAACCGCTGCGCCTGGCCGTCGGCGGCCTCGACGCGAGTGGTCGCGACCTTCGAATTCTCGCGCGACTTCGCCATGGTGGCGGAGATCTCGCGGATCGATGCACTCATCTGTTCGCTACCGGCCGCGACCGCCTCGATCAGACCGCGCGCGTTCTCGGCTTTCTTGCGGCCGATCGCCTGCGCGGTGATGTCGGTGGCATATTTCACCACCTTGTAGGGTTTGCCGTTGAGGTCGAGGATCGGATTGTAGGACGCCTGGATCCAGATTTCGCGGCCGCCCCTGGCGATCCGCTTGTATTCGGCGGCCTGGTATTCACCGCGGTTGAGCGTCTCCCAGAACTGGCGGTAGGCAGCCGTATTCTTCTCGTTCGGCTCGACGAACATGGAGTGGTGCTGTCCCTTGATCTCCGCCAACGAATACCCCATCGCCTTCAAGAAGTTCTCGTTGGCGGTGCGGATGGTGCCGTCCATGTTGAACTCGATCACCGCCTGCGATTTCTGGATTGCGGCGAGCTGTCCGTCATTGTCGGCGGCCTTCATCTTCTGCGCGGTGACGTCGGTCGCGAACTTCACCACCTTGAACGGCCTGCCCATCTCGTCGAGGATCGGGTTGTAGCTTGCGAGAATCCAGATTTCGCGCCCGCCCTTGCCGATCCGCTTGTATTCGGCGGCCTCGAACTGGCCGCGGTTCAGTCGCGCCCAAAAGTCGGCATAGGCCGAGCTGGCGCGATCCTCCGGCGTCACGAACATGCTGTGGTGCTTGCCCTGGATCTCGTCGAGCGAGTAGCCCATCGCGCCCAGGAAATTCTCGTTGGCGGTGAGGATGGTGCCGTCCATGTTGAATTCGATCACGGCCTGGGCACGGTTGACGGCGGCGATCTTGCCGGCATCCTCCATGGTCTTGACCTTGTATGCCGTGATGTCGGTGGCGAATTTAATGAAGCTGACCACTTTGCCGTTCTCGTCGCGCAATGGCGCGTAGGAGGCGTGGACCCAGACTTCCTTGCCGTTCTTGCCGAAGCGCTTGTATTGCGTGGTCTGGAACTCGCCGCGGTTCAGGCTGGCCCAGAAATCGCGATAACGGGCGCTTTCGCGTTCAGTCGCGCTGACGAAGATGCTGTGATGCTTGCCCTTGATCTCCGAGAGCGTATAGCCGCTCATCTTGAGGAGATTTTCGTTGGCATCGAGAATGGTGCCGTCGAGGCCGAATTCGATCACGGCCTGGGATCGGTCGAGCGCCTCGACCTCCGCGACCGCGTGCCTGACTTTCTTGCTTTGGAAATTGAACACGTAAGCTCCGCCTAATGCTGAGGGGCGAATCAGCCGGATCGTCATACCGTTTCGCTCAAGCTAAAAAGTTGCATGGGCTTCTTTAGCAACTGTAAACTCCTGCACGAGGCGGCGCCCGTTCTGTCTTTCGCACGCCTCGGCCATGTTGCTCAGGTTGCAAGTATTCTTGACTCATATGCACGGCGGAGTTCATAGAACGCGCCGTATTTGTACGGGCCACCGCGTGCATTATTTTTCGCGTGGTTGCCGCCGGACGTGATGTCGGCGCGGGTGCGCCTCAATCGTCTTCAAGACGATGCTGATCACGGAACCGTTCGATGACTGACCCCGAGCGCCTAATTCTAGACCTTTTCGCGGCCTATCTCGGAAACGACCGGCAACGGGTCGCCGACGCGTTGGCCGACGATTTCCGCTTCACCAGCCCGTTCGACGACGACCTCGACAAAGCGACCTATTTCGAGCGTTGCTGGACGGACACCGGCTGGATTGCGCGGCACGACATCGAGCGGATTTTCATCCAAGGCGACGAGGCCTTCGTCACCTATCTCTGCCTGGCGACAGATGGCAGGAGCTTTCGCAACACCGAGTTCTTCACCTTCGCCGGCGGCAAGGTTCGCCGCATCGAGGTCTATTTCGGCGCTGCCCGGCAGGACGGGCGTTTCCTGCCGCAGGCGCGCTAGCACCAGCCAATAACCTCCAGAATAATTTTCGTCACCTGTCGGTTTCGTCAAGGTTCCTTCGTCTTGGAGGTGGGGGCGGGCGGCCCGGGCTGTCGCTCCCGTCCATCCGGAGTGGCGCCGCCGCGCAACCCGAACGACAAAAGCACGCAAGGAATGCTCATGCGATTCATGATGCTGATGATCCCGCTCGGCTACGAGACCGCGGCGCCCGACGTTCAACTCGATCCCGAGCGGGTCGCTGCGATGATGCGCTACAACGAGGCGCTGAAGGACGCCGGTGTGCTGATCACGCTCGACGGCCTGCACCCGCCCTCGATGGGCGCGCGCGTCTCGTTTGCGGCCGGCAAGCCCATCGTGACCGATGGTCCGTTCGCCGAGGCCAAGGAGGTCCTGGGCGGCTACTGGATGATCGAGGTTGCCTCGCGTGCCGAGGCGATCGCCTGGGCCAAACGGTGTCCGGCCGCACCGAACGAAATCATCGAGATCCGTCAGGTGCAGGAGATGAGCGACTTTCCGCCTGACGTGCAGGAGGCCGCCGCCGGTTTCGGCGACCTCAAGAAATAGCCGCAGCTTCGGCTATCCATCACCAAGGGAGAGAACCAATGAGCACCGACACCTATCTCGCCGTTTTCCTCGGCAGCAAGACCAGCTCCAAATGGGCCGCATGGGATGCGATGCCCGAGGCCGAGCGGAAGGCGAAGGAGCAGGAGGGCATGGCGGCCTGGAAGGGCTGGGTCGAAAAGCACCAGGGCGCGATCGAGGCCATGGGCGGCCCGCTCGGCAAGACCAAGAAGGTCGACGGCAAGGGCCTCGCCGACATCGCCAACGAGATGGGCGCCTTCACCGTCGTGCGTGCGGCGTCCCATGAAGCCGCGGCGAAGATGTTCGAGAACCACCCGCACTTCACGATCTTCCCCGGCGAACGCGTCGAGATCATGCCGGTGCTGCCGATCCCCGGCGGCTAGGGCTTCGGCCCGCGGCGCCGGACCGGGAAGAATACGGTCGATCAACCCCGTCGCCGCTAGTGACCTTCCTGCCCAGCTCATGTAAAGGTCGTTCACATGAGCTGGCGCAAGGAGACGCGCCGCGCCGAGCGCGGCTATCACCACGGCAATCTGAAGGAAGCCCTGTTGCAGGCCGCCCTCGGGCTGATCGCCGAGAAGGGCGCGGCCGGCTTCACCTTTGCCGATGCCGCGCGCATGGCTGGCGTCAGTGCCGCGGCACCGTACCGGCATTTTCGCGACCGTGAAGAACTGCTGTCCTCGATCGCGCAGCGCGGCTTCGAGCAGTTCGAAGCGCGCCTGACCGCGGCTTGGGACGACGGACGGCCCGACACCGTCACGGCGTTCGAGCGAGTCGGCAGGGCCTATCTCGCCTTCGCCCGCGAGGAGCCCGCGTTCTACAATGCGATGTTCGAATCGGGCGTGCCGGTGGATTCCAATCCAGCGCTCCAGGCCGCCAGCGAGCGTGCTTTCAACATCATTCGTGCCGCGGCGGAGCGGCTTGCCGCGCTGGCACCGCCGGGCACCCCGCGGCCGCCGGCGATGATGATGGCGCTGCACATCTGGTCGATGGCGCATGGCGTGGCCTCGCTGTTCTCCCGCGGCGATGCTGCGCGTCGAAAGCTGCCCATGTCCCCGGACGAGCTGCTCGAAGCCGAGGTGCTGATCTATCTGCGCGGTCTCGGCTTCCCGACCGATCGCCGTCCCCCGGCGAAAAGCGCCGAGCCGCCGCCGGTACCACCGGAGGCATCCTCCGGTTCGGGCGTGCCGCCCGGTGGTCCCTGGGGCAAGCCGAAATAAAGTTACCCAAATAATTCCCCCGCCCTGTCAGGCGGTCGGCTTGACAAAATCGCGGGATGATCTACCTATGTAAATGTTATTTACATTCACAACGGCGCTGATGCCGTCATGGAGAGGGAAATGGCCTACACCGCTGATGTCAATCGATGGCGCGGCCCTTCGGACCAACACTACGAGCGCCCCCACATGCTCAACACGCCCTGGCATCCCGGCTGGATCGCCGTGACCATCCTCGGTTTCATCATGTGGTGGCCGATCGGACTTGCCCTTCTCTTTTTCACACTCGGGAGCAGAAGAATGTCGTGCTGGAGCAACCAGGATCGCTGGCAGAACAAGATGGAGCGGATGCAGTACAAGATGGACCGTATGCGCGGCCGCATGGAGCGCCACGGTTTCGGCTTTGGCTTCGGACCGCCCTCGAGCGGCAACCGCGCCTTTGACGAGTACCGCACCGAGACACTGCAGCGGCTCGAGGAGGAGCAGGTCGAGTTCAAGAACTTCCTCGACCGTCTGCGTCACGCCAAGGACAAGGAAGAGTTCGACCAGTTCATGGCGCAACACAAGACACGCCCGACCCCGCCGCCGACCGACCAGCAGCAAGGTTGATCTCAAGGTTGATCTCGGGACTGACGCCTCTCAAAGCCGTCAGGCGCATGCCCCCAAAGTCCTGATGGCCCTGAGCCGCTCGCCTGCGCAACCGCAGGCGGGCGGTTTGATTTTGGGAATGCGCGTCAGGCTGCCGCGACCGTCCGGATTGCCTCGGTTTGGAAAGTCTTGGTCTGGAAGTCTGGTCCAGAGAGAGACTTGGTCAGCGCGCCGTAGCGAGCTGCGCGCGAACCGACTCCAGGAAGTGTTCGTAGGCGTAGTCCACGATCTCGTTGAGTGATCGCGTTCGCGCGAACATCGCCTTGGCCTCGGCGAGAAACTCCTCGCGGGTTGGAATCTTCGGCAAATGCAGATGTGTCAGTGCATCGACGCCTTCGTGCGCGCGACTGAGGATGTCATGCAGCGTCGGCAGCTGCAGCTGGGCCAAATCGGCTCGACGGAGCGCCGACGAGATCGCATGCGCCAGTGTCTGCGCATCGAACCGTCCGGCAAGCTCACGGGCTGCCCGGTTGATGACGCGCGCGCCAAGCGGCTGCTCGTTGCGCAGCACCTGCTCGGGCGGCGACTTCATGTTCCAGACGATGCCGAACCAGGACAGCACCTTCAGGATGTAATAGGTGATGTCGATTTCCCACCAGCGAAAACCTTGCCGCACGCTGCTCTGGTAGGCGTGGTGATTGTTGTGCCAGCCCTCACCGAGGGTGAACAAGGCCAGCAGCCAATTGTTGCGGGAATCATCGCCGGTCACGTACCGCTTGCGTCCATGCACATGGGCGAGGGAGTTGATGCAGAAGGTCGCGTGATAGACCAGCACGGTGCTCCACAGGAAGCCGACGACGAGACCGGACCACCCGCCAACCAGGAAGCAGAGCGCAGCCAGCGTAACGGCCGGCAGCAGTTCCAGGCGATGCAGCCACATCAACTCCGGATAGGCAGCGAAATCGCCGACCTTCACGAGATCGGTGCCATCGTGCTCCCGGTAAAAAATCCAGCCGAGATGGCTATAGAGGAAGCCTCGATGACGCGGTGAATGCACGTCGTCTTCGGTATCGGAATGCAGATGATGATGTCGATGCTTGGCCGCCCACCACAAAACGCTTTTCTGCGCGGTGCTCTGCGCAAGCCAGGCCAGGATGAACTGAAAGACCCGGCCGGTCGCAAAAGCCCGATGGGAGAAATAGCGGTGGTAGCCCGCTCCAATTGCAAACATGCGGACGACATACAGCGAGGCGCAGATCGCGATGGCCTGCCAGGTCACGCCGGTCCAGATGGCTGCAACGCAGCCGAGATGCACCAGCAGGAACGGCAGTGCGGAGGGATACATGATGTCGTCGTGTTGGTCGTCGGCGGAGGCATTGGGCGACATGGATTGGCGTGACCTTGGATGATGGAGATCCGGAGTCGCTTCGGCAGCACTGAGGGCCGCTGTGTACGACAAACCCGGGGGTGGCGGACCGCTGCGGGGCTTCGAACGAGATACTTTGCCTGAACAACCCGGGCCAGCGCGGCAGTACGATCCTGAGACCATAGCTTCGGCCGGGAACTCGACTTCCTCCATATATATGATCCCGGCCGCCTGGCATGCAAGCTCGTAGCCTCACGGGGAGCGTGGCGCGCGCGCTGCCGACGCTCTATATCTGACGGTGAAAAGGAAGCGTCAAAACATCGCAGGCGGCAACGATGATGGAAGCTGCGATCACGCCGAGCGAGGCCCTCTGGCAGAAGATCCGAGACGAGGCGCAGCGCGCAGCGGCAGCCGACCCCATATTCGGCCGGACTCTTGGCGGCCTCATCTTCGCCCATGACGATTTTACCGGCGCATTGTCCGACCTGATCGGACGGCGGCTTGGCGACAGCGCGGCCGAACGCGCGCGCTTCACGACATTTTCCCGCGACGCCTTCAATGGCCAGCCGAATCTGATCGAGGCCGCCGGACGCGACTTGCAGGCCATCGTGCTCCGCGATCCCGCCATCACCGGACTGTTGGCGCCGCTGCTGCATTTCAAGGGCTACGTCGCCTTACAGGCCTGGCGCGTCTCGAACTGGCTCTGGCATCACGACCAGCGCGACGCGGCGCTGCTGTTTCAGAACGAGGCGTCGAACGTCCTGCAGGTCAGCATTCATCCGGCGGCGAGCCTCGGATCGTCGGTGTATCTCGACCACGCCACCGGCATCGTGATCGGTGCCGATGTGGCGATCGGCGACGAGGCCACCATCCTTCAGAACGTCAGCATCGGTCGCGGCACGGAACTGCCGGCGCGCTCGCCTCGCATTGGTCGCGGCGTGTTCATCGGCTCCGGCGCGGCGATTCTCGGCAACGTCAGCATCGGCGGTTTTGCAAAGATCGGCGCCGACACCGTCGTGACGAGCGACGTGCCCCGGGGTTGCACCGCAGTAGGCAATCCGGCGCGGCTGACGAATTGCCCCGAACCGGCCTCGACGGCCTGACTCGCCCTCAAGTCATCAGGCGACGTGCTCCTCGTTCAGGCGGCGCGGCGGTGGCGCTCGCCGCCATGATGCGGCGTGACCGGCTCCGAACTGGTCTGGCCCGGTGCGTCCAGCACCGCGACATGATGCCGGTAGACCATTTCCCAGCCCTTCCATCCCGTGAACAGGAGGATGCCCACCACGATCAACGAGAGCGCCACGCCCCACGGCTTGACCGCAGCCTCCGCGCCTTGCGCGTAGCGGAGGTAGAAATTGATCAGGGCCAGCACGACCGCCGCCAGATTGCCGACCATGTGATACCAGGCATCGTTGAGGCTGCGGATACGGGCGTCGCTGAAGAAGTCGGTGAAGCCGGCCACGGCGGCAACGAGCGCCATGACGATGCCGGCGCCGATCAGCCAGATGGCGGCTCTGGCCCAGAAGCCGTCGCCGGTTCCGATGAAGGCGAGATCGGCGATGGGCGCGCCGACCAGGAAGGCGACGGGGAACGGGATGATCATGGGGTGGAGCGGATGATCGCCGATGGCGGCGGTCGATTTGGGGTTGATGCTCATGGCAAAACCTCGCGAGTAGTGATTTTCTGGACAATTTTTCGGGTGAGGGCTGGTTCCTCCGCCGGATATTGGGCTCCGCTCCTGATGCGCACAGGGAAGCGGAACGCTGGTGTTCCGGGCGCCAGCGCAACGTCCCGTCGAGGACGTGACGCAGAGCCGAGGCCCTGCGCAGGCGTTGCGGCGCGTGGGGGGAACGCGGACCCGCGCGCCGCGCCTCCCATCCCCCTGCGGGACCTCGCTTTCCCGCAGCCAAATTCGCCTGCGGTAACTCAGCATTAACCATCGCCGGGCTCTGGTAATTGCGGACAATCGCGCCCAGAGCCCGAAGTCTGAGCCTTGGGGTCGGGCCCATAGTTTTGACATCTTGGCAGGGAATGCAGGCGGCTGGCTTTGGACGAGCCCTGCACCCCAGAAAGACAAGGCTTTGAGCGGGCTTGCCGGCCGCGCCGGTTCTAGCGCGGCTATTGGGGAACCGGCGGCCATTTGCTGGCCGGGACATTAGGTCGGGACATCAGGTAACGATCGCCTTGAGAGGATACTGCTTATGAATCCGGCCGACGTGGCTCAGTCAGCCCTTCCGGTTGCCGCTTCCGCGGACGTGTCGCTGATCGCGCTGTTCTGGCAGGCTCACTGGATCGTGAAAGCCGTGATGCTGGGGCTTCTCGCCTGCTCGGTCTGGGTCTGGGCGATCGCCATCGACAAGATCTTCCTGTTTGCCCGCACCCGCCGCTCGATGGACCGTTTCGAACAGGCCTTCTGGTCCGGCGAGTCGATCGAGGACCTCTATCGCACGCTCTCGGCCAAGCCGACGCATTCCATGGCGGCCTGCTTCGTCGCGGCGATGCGCGAGTGGAAGCGTTCGTTCGAGAGCCAGGCCCGCTCGGTCGCAGGCCTTCAGATGCGCATCGACAAGGTCATGAATGTCTCGATCGCCCGCGAGGTCGAGCGGCTGGAACGCCGGCTGCTGGTGCTCGCCACCGTCGGCTCCGCAGGCCCGTTCGTCGGCCTGTTCGGCACCGTCTGGGGCATCATGTCGAGCTTCCAGTCGATCGCGGCGTCGAAAAATACCTCCCTGGCGGTGGTGGCCCCCGGTATCGCGGAGGCGCTGTTTGCGACCGCCGTCGGCCTTATCGCCGCCATTCCTGCCACTATTTTCTACAATAAGTTCACCTCCGAGGTGAACCGGCAGGCCCAGCGGCTCGAAGGCTTCGCCGATGAATTTTCAGCCATCCTGTCGCGCCAGATCGACGAGCGGGGCTGACGGACGGCATGTATAGTGTGAAGGGCAATTTGGGCACCAGACCATGGGCATGAACGTTGCGAGTTCGTCCGGAGGCGGTGGGCGCCGTGGCCGGCGCAAGCCGGTCGTGGCCGAGATCAACGTCACGCCGATGGTGGACGTGATGCTGGTGCTGCTCATCATCTTCATGGTGTCGGCGCCGATGCTGACGGTCGGCGTGCCGCTCGACCTGCCGCAGACCCAGGCCAAGAGCCTCGAAAACAACGACCAGAAGCCGATCCAGATGTCAGTGGACATCAAGGGCAAGGTGTTCATCAACGACGCCGAGATCGCGATCAACGAACTGATCCCGAAGCTGAAGGCGATCACGGACGCGCGCGGAGGGCTTGAGGAACGCATCTATCTGCGTGCCGACAAGAAGGCCGATTACGGGACGGTGGCCAAGGTGATGGGCCAGTTGTCCGGCGCAGGATTCAAGAAGCTGGCGCTCGTCACGGAAGCGGATCAGGGGTAGCCCGTGAAGGTGAAGGTCGACAAGACACTCGTTGCGTCGATTGCCCTCCACGTCCTCGTGCTGGGATGGGGGCTCGTCACCTTTAGCAGCAGGGCTTTCGTGCCGGCGGAAGAGTCGCTGCCGATCGACATCATCTCCACCGACCAACTCGCGCAGATGATGTCGGGGCAGAAGACCGGCGACAAGAAAGAGCCGAAGCCGAAGGTCGAGAAGATCGCGGAAGCCAAGCCCGAGGAAGATGCCGTCGGCAAGGTCACCGAGAAGAAAGAGCTGATCAAGACCAACTCGACGCCTGAGCCGCCGCCGAAGCCCGTGGAGAAGCCGGTCGAGAAGAAGCCCGAGCCGCCGAAGCCGGTCGCCGAGGCGAAGCCCAAGGAAGAGCCGAAGCCGCCGGAAAAGAAGCCTGATCCGGCCAAGGAAGATCCGATCGCCGAACTCCAGAAGAAGCTCGACACCAAGAAGCCGCCGCCCAAGCCCGTGGAGCAGAAGGTCGCGGCAGTGCAGCCGCAGCAGCAGCCCAAGCCCAAGGAGCGCACCTTCGATCCCGCGCAGATTGCCCGAGATCTCGACAAGCGCGCCGCGACCCGGCACGAGCTCACGGGATCGACTCTGAATGCGTCCGCCGCGCTGGGATCGACGACCGGGACGGCCGCTAACAACGTTGCGACCTGGCAAGGCGCGTTCATGGCAGCGGTCAAGCGCTGCTTCACGCCCACCTATAACGGGCAGGACGCCGATCAATACCAAGCCGACATTGATATTTTCATGAAGATCGATGGATCGCTGGCATCCGAGCCGGTCGTCGTTGCGGCGAGAGGACCGTCCCGGTCGATCGCTCAGGCAGTGGCGGAGAGTGGCAAGCGAGCCATCGTACAATGTCAGGTCTATTCGTTCCTGCCAAAGCAGCAGTATGACACTTGGAAAACCATTCCGATGCGCTTCGGCCTGAAAGATATGTTGTGACATCCGAACAAAAGAATTTTGCGATGAATGACGCTCGATCGATCACCCGCCGCCGCTTTATGACCGTCAGTGGATCGGCGCTGGCGATGCTTGGGGGCGGACATGCCCTGGCACAGGCCCAAAAGCGGCTTGAAATCAATCCCACGGAATTTCGGCCGATTCCGATCGCGATCACCAATTTCGTGCCGGGCTCGCCGGCCGACGGCGAGGTCGGAAACGGCGTCACTCAGGTCGTCACCAACAACCTGAAGCGCTCGGGTCTGTTCGCGCCGGTCGACCAGGCCGCCTTCATCGAGCGCATCAGCAATATCGACGTCGCGCCGCAATTCGAGAACTGGAAGACCCTCAACGCGCAAGCCCTCGTCACCGGCCGCATGACGCGGCAGCCGGACGGCCGCCTCAAGGCCGAATTCCGCTTGTGGGACGTGGTCACCGGCCAGCAGCTCGCCGGCCAACAATATTTCACCTCGCCGGAATATTGGCGCCGGATCGCCCACATCATCTCCGACCAGATCTATGAGAAGCTGACTGGCGAGAAGGGCTATTTCGACAGCCGCGTCGTGTTCGTGGACGAGACCGGGCCGAAGGAGCGCCGCGTCAAGCGGCTCGCGATGATGGACCAGGACGGCGCCAATGTGCGCTATCTGACCCGCGGCTCCGACCTCGTGCTGACGCCGCGCTTCTCGCCGAACTCGCAGGAAATCACCTACATGGAGTTCGGGCAGGGCGATCCGAAGGTCTATCTGTTCAACATCGAGACCGGCCAGCGCGAGATCGTCGGCAACTTCCCCGGCATGACCTTCGCGCCGCGGTTCTCGCCGGACGGCCAGCGCGTCATCATGAGCCTGCAGCAGGGCGGCAATTCCAACCTGTTCGTGATGGATCTGCGCTCGCGCTCGACCACGCGCCTCACCGACACGCCCGCGATCGACACCTCTCCGTCCTACTCCCCGGACGGCACCCGCATCTGCTTCGAGTCCGATCGCGGCGGCAGATCGCAGATCTATGTCATGGCCGCGGGCGGCGGAGCGGCGCAGCGCATCTCCTTCTCCAAGGACGACAACAACGCCACCTATTCGACCCCGGTGTGGTCGCCGCGCGGCGATTACATCGCCTTCACCAGGCAAGGTGGCGGACAGTTCTCGATCGGCGTCATGAAGCCGGATGGCTCCGGCGAGCGGCTTCTCACCTCCGGCTACCACAACGAAGGTCCGACCTTCTCGCCGAACGGTCGCGTGCTGATGTTCTTCCGCGATCCCGGCGGCAGCGGCGGGCCGTCGCTGTTCTCCGTCGACATCTCGGGCCGCAACGAGCTGAAGGTGCCGACGCCGGGCTTCGCTTCCGACCCGGCATGGTCGCCGCTATTGTCCTCGACGTCGGGCTAGCCGCCGCCCGCGGCGCGCGATGATTTGACCGCGCGCCTTTTCCGAAAACTTTGCCAGATGTTTCCCCGCGATAATTGTTCTTTAAGGTTGCACTCGGCAAACTTTTCCCATCGGTTTGTTTCTATTGATGTATTTCGACTATTGGTCACTCAAAACAACTCGACTTTAACGATGTTCCCTCAGAAAGACTTCATACCGGATCGGTAAAACTGCGCTCCAGACAGGACGCGCGTAAACACCAGATGCAGTTTGCAAGTCAGAGCGGAGAGCCGGAACAGCGGCCGCCGAAAACTTCGGCGGCGCAAATCGATTCGCTGTTCGAAGCGCCTGGCCCGTTGCTGGCCGGACTCATTTTCGTGTCGATTGGTGCGGCCCTGACCGCGCTGAGGACGGGCGAGCCGCTGATCTGGGCTTGCGTCGCACTTCTGATCCTGGCCGGGTCCGCGCGGGCGATCGACCTGCGCCTCTATCAGGCACGTCAGGCGGTCATGACCGTCGAGGCGGCCGCACGCTGGCAGAAGCGCTATCAGATCGGGGCAAAGATCCAGGCGGCTGCGATCGGCATCTGGTGCGCCACCGCCCTGTTGGCCACGGACGACGCCGTGGCTCACATGATAGCCTTGTCGGTCACCACCGGAATCGCGGCGGGCGGCGCGGGCAGGGCATATGGCCGGCCTGCGATCTTCCACCTCCAGGCCGTGCTGATTTTCGGCCCGGCCGTGCTTGCCCTGGCGCTGCGTGGAACGCCCTACTACATCGCGATGGCGCTGGTCAGCGGCGCGTTCCTGATGGCGATCATGCAGCTTTCGGTGAATCTGCACCGAATCTTCATGGGAGCGGTCGTGGCACGGGAACGTGAAGCCGCGCTCGCCGGCCAGTTCGATACGGCGCTGAACAACATGCCGCACGGCCTCTGCATGTTCCGCGTCGACGGACAGCTGGCGGTCATGAACCACCGCTTCGGCGCAATGATGAACCTGCCGGAAGGTCTCGCGCAGCGCGGCATCAACGCGCGTGACATCGTCGCGGCGTGCGTCAGCGCCGGATCCATCTCGGCTGGGAGCGGCGAGCGGATCGTCGCGGACATCGAGAGTTCGCAAGCCAAGGAGATCATCACCGCCGATCCCGACACGCAGCGAAACCGGTCGTTGTCCTGGACTGTTCAGCCGATGGCTGACGGCGGCGCAGTGGTGCTGCTCGAGGACATTACCGACCGTCGCAGCGCCGAGGCCAAGATTACGCATCTGGCGCGCTACGACGACCTCACCGCGCTCCCCAACCGCGTTCATTTCCGCGATGAGATCGAAAGGCTGCTGGCGATCTCGCACGACGCCGAGCGCCTGTCCGCGCTGCTGTTCGTCGATCTCGACCAGTTCAAGCAGGTCAACGACACGCTCGGCCATCCCTGCGGCGACCAGCTGCTGTGCGCGGTCGCCAACCGTCTGCGCGAGATGTTGCGCCCCGAGGATTTCGTCGCCCGCTTCGGCGGTGACGAATTCGTCGTATTCCAGGAGAACATCTCCTCGCCCGAGGACGCCGCCGCGCTGGCGCGCCGGATCGTCGAACGGCTGAGCGAGCGCTACCGCATCGACAATCATCTGGTCGAGATCGGGGCCAGCGTCGGCATCGCGTTGACCTCTCCGGAGGGCGTCAGCGCGGACACGCTGCTCAAGAACGCCGACATGGCGCTGTACCGGGCCAAGGCCGACGGCCGCGGCACCTTCTGCTTCTTCCGCGACGAGATGGCGGCGACCGTGGAGGCGCGCCGCATCCTCGAGCTCGACCTGCGCAAGGCGCTCGCCAACGAGGAATTCGAGCTGTTCTACCAGCCGCTGGTCAATCTGAAGTCCGGCAAGATCACGACGTGCGAGGCGCTGCTGCGCTGGAATCATCCGGTGCGCGGCACGGTCTCGCCGATCGACATCATCCCGGTCGCCGAGGACATGGGGCTGATCGTCGATCTCGGCCGCTGGATCCTGCGCCGCGCCTGCATGGAATGCATGAAATGGCCGGAGGGTGTCAGCGTCGCCGTCAACTTCTCGCCGCAGCAATTCCACCAGCGCGACGTCTTGAGCGAAATCCGCTACGCACTCGAGGTTTCGGGGCTCCCGGCGCATCGGCTGGAGATCGAGATCACCGAATCCTCGCTGTTGCGCAACACCCAGCTGACGCACGACATCCTGTCGCAATTGCATGCGATCGGCGTGCGCATTTCGCTGGATGATTTCGGCACCGGCTATTCGAGCCTCAGCTACCTGCACAATTTCCCGATGCAGAAGGTGAAGATCGACCGCTCCTTCCTCGAAGGCATCGATGCCGACCGGCCGCTGACGCTGCTGCGCGGCGTGGCGCGGCTGTCGGCCGATCTCGGCATGGCGGTCGTGGTCGAGGGCATCGAGACCAATGATCAGCTCGAGCTGATCAGCGCCGACGGCACCGTAACCGAAGGGCAGGGCTATCTGTTCAGCCGGCCGGTGCCGGCAGTCCGGATTCGCCAATTGCTCAATGCCTCGCATGGCCGTCGCGGGGCTGAGGACCAGATCGTCATGGTGTCCTCGCGATCGATCGCCTGATCTTTCTCTGCCTCACTCCTCAACGTATTTAGCTCTCGTTCGTCCGTGTTTTTGCGGGCTGCAAAGGTTAACCCTAACGTTTCTAAGCCTTTGCAATTCCGTTAATGAACCATTAATCTCCCCACACTCGCAGAAGTTGCTTTGGAGTGTAGGGGTACTGGATGACGTCTGGAGCTGAACCGCAAACGGTGCTCCTTCCGCGGGGAGCCGCTCTGTTTGACCGCATCGATTACCGCCTGATCGAAACTCCTGAGGACCGAGACAACCTCTATCTGATGCGGTACCGGGCCTATCTGCATGCCGGACTGATCGAGCCGTCGGAGTCGCGGCGCGTGACTGATCGCTTCGACGATGCGCCCAACACCTGGAATTTCGGGGTCTATGTCGATGGAGAGCTCTGCAGCTCCGTTCGCATTCACGTCCTGACGTCTGACTGGCGAATGTCCTACACGACCGAAGTGTTTGGCGACGTCTTGCATCCCCGCCTCGACCGCGGCGAAGTTCTCATCGATCCATGCCGGTTTGTTGCTGATCCCGAAAAGCACCAGCGTTTTCCGGAGCTGCCCTATCTGACGGTGCGGCTGGCTTTTGTGGCTTGCGATCATTTCAACGCCGACACCGGGCTGGCCATGATCCGGACCGATCATCAGGCGTTTTATCGTCGCATCTTCCTGCACGAGACTATTTCACCGGAGCCCCGCGGGTTTCCGGGCTGGCCCACCAAGAAGGCCGTGCTGATGGCGTCCGATTTCCGGAACCAGCGGGAAAAGGTCCTGACACGCTTTCCGATCATGCGCTCCAGCGCTTTTGAGCGGCGCATGTTATTTCAACGCAGCAGCCCGCGCCAGGTGGCCCCGCGGCCGGTGTCGCTGGCCACCCAGCGGAGCCCGGACGTAGCCGCCTCGGCAACGGGTTCTGCCCGCTAGGTCCCAGGATCTGGCCCCAGGATCTGGCCCCAGCGTCTCCACGCGCCGAGCCTAAAATTGCAGCAAGGGCCGCGGTTTTTGCCGGTCGGCGCGGCTTGCCTTCACCATCGCGCCACATTTACAACCCATTAACCATGACGGTTGCTTTTCGCTGGTTGGGGGCATTTGACCGGCTGTGGCAAGGTTCCATCAAGGTTGACGGAACGTTCGCTTAACCAACCCCCTGTAGACCGGACAGCAGTGGACGAAACGTGAGCGTGGAGGCTCCGGAATGAAACATCCTATGCGCATCCTCCAGGGATTGAAGCTGGCCGCGGTGCTTGCCGTCGCGTTGTCGATGGGTGCCTGCGCCAACAAGAACGCTGCCACGGATGCGATGGCCAACGCGGCGACGCCGGGCAGCCAGCAAGACTTCGTCGTCAATGTCGGCGACCGCGTGTTCTTCGAAAGCGACCAGACCGATCTGACCCCGCAGGCGATCGTGACCCTGGAGAAGCAGGCGCAGTGGCTCCAGAGCTATCCGCGCTACAGTTTCACCGTCGAAGGTCATGCCGACGAACGCGGCACCCGCGAATACAACATCGCGCTCGGCGCCCGCCGCGCCCAGTCGGTGCGTTCGTTCCTCGCCTCGCGCGGCATCGATCCGAACCGCATGCGCACGATCTCGTACGGCAAGGAGCGGCCGGTCGCCGTTTGCAACGACATCTCCTGCTGGTCGCAGAACCGCCGCGCCGTCACCGTGCTGAACGCGAGCTCCTGACCATTGGTCAGGCGCCGTTCATCTTCAGAAACCGATTATGCCGGCGCCCTCTCGGGCGCCGGTTTCGTTTCAGCGATCTGTGACGGAAACCCCTTTGTTTCAGTCACAGTTTTGGCGTACTCCGCTTCAATGTGTGGCGCGTCGAATGTTCGGTCGCAGGCCATTTCGCTTTCGTCGTCAGGGCAAGATGTCATCCAGATTTAAGGTCTTCACCGGCACCGTGGCGATCGCCGCGCTGCTCTCTTTGTGCTCGCCCGCCCTCGCACAGTCGGACGATGCAGATCCCGAGATGCGGATCGAGCGGCTGGAGAACCAGTTGCGCCAGCTCACCGGCCAGAACGAAGAGCTGCAATATCGCAACCGCCAGCTCGAAGAGCGGCTGCGAGCGCTCGAGGGCGGCGCGCAAGGCGCGCCCGGCCAGACGCCGGTCCAGCCCAATGTCGTGGCCATGCCGCCCGCGCAAGCCGCGCCGGCCTATCGCCAACCACCGCACCAGCAAGCGGCCCAGCCGAATTACGAGCAGCCGCAGATCGCCTCTCCCGCGCCGATCGTTCAAGAGCAGCCTGCGCCCGGCGCGCCGGGCATGCGCCGCCGCGGCGATGCCTTCGACCCGAACCAGAGCCCGAATGCGCCGGGTGCGCCGCGCGCGCTCGGCGGCGGGCAGCAACCGATGCCTGCAGGTGCCCCGAGCGGCGCGCCCGGTGGCCGTGGCGCCGGCGAACCGCTTGATCTCGCCAACAGCGGCCCCCGCTATCCGCAAGCGGCCGCGCCTCAGGCTGCGCAGCCCGGCTATCCGCCGGCCCCATCCGGCTCTCCCGCGCCGGCAGGCGCCCCGGCGCTGACGACGCTGCCGCCCTCGGCCACGCCACGCGACGAATTCGACCTCGGCATCGGATACATGCAGCGTAAGGACTATGCGCTGGCCGAGCAGACCATGAAGAACTTCTCGCAGAAATATCCGAGCGACCCGCTGCTCGGCGACGCGCAATACTGGCTCGGCGAGAGCTATTTCCAGCGCCAGCAATATCGCGACTCCGCGGAAGCCTTCCTCGCCGTCACCACCAAATACGACAAATCCGCCAAGGCGCCCGATGCCCTGCTGCGGCTCGGCCAGTCGCTGGCGGCGCTGAAGGAAAAGGAGGCCGCGTGCGCCGCCTTCGGCGAAGTCGGCCGCAAATATCCGCGCGCTTCCGCCGGCGTCAAAGCCGCGGTCGACCGCGAGCAGAAGCGGGTGAAGTGCTGAGGCGCAGCGATTGATCCTGACAAGATTGATGGCGCTGCGCTAAACAGTCGGTCCATCCGCGGACGATTGCAGCGTCATGCCAGAGGACAATTCACCGATCTCGGCGCGTGAGGCCAAGCGCCTCTTCGCAGGCCTGAAAGGCGCGCAGGGACTGCTGCTCGCGGTCTCCGGCGGGCCCGACTCGGTGGCGCTGATGTGGCTTGCGGCGCGCTGGCATCGCAGCCTGGCGTGCGGCCCGCGTCTCACCGTCGTCACCATCGACCACGGCTTGCGGCCGGAGGCGGCGCGCGAGGCGCGCGAGGTCGAGCGTCTGGCGACCGGGCTTGGCTTGCCGCACCGGACCCTGCGCTGGCGCGGCGCCAAGCCGAAAACGGGACTGCCGGCCGCCGCGCGCGAGGCACGCTACCGCCTGCTCGTGCAGGCCGCACGCAAGGCTGGTGCGAGCCACGTGCTGACCGCCCACACCCGCGACGACCAGGCCGAGACCCTGTTGATGCGTCTTGTCCGCGGCAGCGGATTGGCCGGGCTGTCGGCGATGGCCCGTCTCACCGAGCGCGACGGCGTCGTTCTTGCGCGTCCACTGCTCGATGTTCCGAAATCGCAGCTGATCGCGACCTTGAAGCGGGCGAAGATCGGCTTTGCCGACGATCCCACCAACCACGACGCTGCCTTTACTCGGCCGCGGCTGCGTGCGCTGCTGCCGCAGCTCGCGGCGGAGGGGGGTGATGCCCGCAGCTTGGCCCGGCTCGCGGCAAGGCTGGCGCGCGCCAATGCGGCCGTCGAGGTGCTGACCGATGGAGCCGAGCGCTTCCTCCGTTTGCGGGATCGCGGCGATGCGCCGCAGGCCGGCGTTCGAAGCCTCGAGGCCTCCGCGTTTGCCGTCCTGCCGGAGGAGGTCCGGCTGCGGCTCCTGCTGCGGGCCATCAACGCGTTCGGGCATGAGGGACCGGCGGAACTCGGCAAGGTCGAATCCCTCCTGGCGGTGCTGGATCAGGCCATTGCCGCAAGTCCCCGCGCACCCGCAAATGGCCGGCCTGCCCTGAAGCAGACGCTTGCGGGAGCCTTGATCAGCCTTGTCGGGGGACGTATCCGCATCGGCCCGGCGCCGGCCCGGCGCAAGGGCGGATAGGGGCGGATCATCGCACCGTCCGTTTCGAGACCGCGCCGTGAGGACACCTTAACCAGGCAAGAAAAAGCGGGATCTGGGTGCCATTATTTCAGCGGGAATCGGACTAAGATGGGCTAAATAGTCCCATCTCGTTCCCTTGGCAGCGACCGGAGCGACACCTAGATTGTATCCGTCTAACCGAGAGGATTCCTTGGGGATTTCCTCGCGCTGCCCAAATAACTGCCCAAGGCTCAGGCCGCGATCCGCGCGACCACGAAGGAAGATCGATGAACGCCAATCTGCGCAATTTCGCCCTCTGGGTCATCATTGTCCTGCTGCTGTTGGCGTTGTTCACGCTCTTCCAGAATCCGGGTCAGCGCGCCTCCTCGCAGGACATCGCCTTCTCCCAGCTCCTGAGCGAGGTTGACCGCGGCAATGTGCGCGACGTCGTGATCCAGGGGCCGGACATCCACGGCACCTTCACCAACGGCTCGAGCTTCCAGACCTATGCGCCGAGCGATCCGACGCTCGTGAAGCGCCTCTATGACAGCAAGGTGCAGATCACCGCGAAGCCGCCCGGCGACAACGTGCCGTGGTTCGTCTCGCTGCTGGTCTCCTGGCTGCCCTTCATCGCGCTGATCGGCGTGTGGATCTTCCTGTCGCGGCAGATGCAGGGCGGCGCCGGCAAGGCGATGGGCTTCGGCAAGTCGCGCGCAAAAATGCTGACTGAAGCGCATGGCCGCGTCACCTTCGAGGACGTCGCGGGCGTCGACGAGGCCAAGCAGGACCTGCAGGAGATCGTTGAATTCCTGCGCGACCCCGGCAAATTCCAGCGCCTCGGCGGCCGCATCCCGCGCGGCGTGCTTCTGGTCGGCCCTCCCGGCACCGGCAAGACCCTGATCGCGCGTGCGGTCGCGGGCGAAGCCAACGTGCCGTTCTTCACCATTTCGGGTTCTGACTTCGTCGAGATGTTCGTCGGCGTCGGCGCCAGCCGCGTCCGCGACATGTTCGAGCAGGCCAAGAAGAACGCGCCCTGCATCATCTTCATCGACGAAATCGACGCCGTCGGTCGGCACCGTGGCGCTGGCCTCGGCGGCGGCAATGACGAGCGCGAGCAGACGCTGAACCAGTTGCTGGTCGAGATGGACGGCTTCGAGGCCAATGAGGGCGTGATCCTGATCGCCGCGACCAACCGTCCCGACGTGCTCGATCCCGCGCTGCTGCGTCCCGGCCGCTTCGACCGTCAGGTCGTGGTGCCGAACCCTGACGTCGTCGGCCGCGAGCAGATCCTCAAGGTCCACGTCCGCAAGGTGCCGCTGGCGCCGGACATCAACCTCAAGACCATCGCGCGCGGCACCCCGGGCTTCTCCGGCGCCGACCTGATGAACCTCGTCAACGAAGCCGCGCTCACCGCCGCCCGTCGCAACAAGCGGATGGTGACCCAGGCCGAGTTCGAGGAAGCCAAGGACAAGGTGATGATGGGCGCCGAGCGCAAGTCGCTCGTCATGACCGAGGAAGAGAAGCTGCTGACGGCCTATCACGAGGGCGGCCACGCCATCGTCGGCCTCAATGTCGTCGCGACCGACCCGATCCACAAGGCGACCATCATTCCGCGCGGTCGTGCGCTGGGCATGGTCATGCAGCTGCCCGAGCGTGACAAGCTGTCGATGTCGCTGGAGCAGATGACCTCGCGCCTTGCCATCATGATGGGTGGCCGCGTCGCCGAAGAGCTGATCTTCGGCCGCGAGAAGGTGACTTCGGGTGCGTCGTCCGACATCGAGCAGGCGACGCGTCTGGCACGCATGATGGTGACGCGCTGGGGCCTGTCCGAGGCGCTCGGCACGGTGTCCTATGGCGAGAACCAGGACGAGGTTTTCCTGGGCATGTCGGTGTCGCGCACCCAGAACGCATCGGAAGCGACGGTTCAGAAGATCGACACCGAGATCCGGCGTTTCGTCGAAGAAGGCTACAACGAAGCGACGCGTATTCTCACCGAGAAGCGCGCCGATCTCGAAGCTCTCGCCAAGGGCCTGCTCGAGTTCGAGACGCTCTCCGGCGACGAGATCATCGACCTGCTCAAGGGCAAGAAGCCGAACCGCGAGTCCGTGCTCGAGCCGACCACGCCGCGCGCCTCGGCGGTGCCTCCGGCCGGCAAGTCGCGCCCGCGGCCCGATCCGGATCCCGGCCTGGAGCCGCAGCCGCAGGCGTAATCGCGAACGGCAGATCGAATTGAAAAACGCGGCGGAAACGCCGCGTTTTTTGTTGGGTGGTGGTGCGTCGGCGAACGACTCGTCGTTGCGAGGAGCTCTTGCGACGAAGCTTCGCTACGCTCGCGGTGACGACGTTGACGCAGGGCAGGGTTGCCTCGCAATCACCTAGGCGCTAGGGCTTCGCGCTCGTCGCCGACCCACCTACCGTGTTGTCCCGCACGTGGATCACTGCGATGTCGTCCGTATAGATCCGCTTCCAGCCCTTCAGCATGTCCAGGATCTGCGGTCCGGGCGCGTCGGCGGCCAATAGCGTTGCGTCGATCTTGTGCTCGTCGAGCAGCCGCGGAAGCAGCTCGGGCTTCTTGCCCTCGGTCGCCTTGAAGAAGTCCATGACGAATTTCTCGCCATAGAGCTCGGCGCGACCGTCGACGTAAACAGGGATGTCGCGCGAGATCAGATAGCCGCCGAACTGATAGGCGTTGAAGACGCGCTGGACCTTGCGTTGTTCGAGCAAGTCGACTGCCGCGACCGGCGTCTGCGTCATGGTGAAGCTGAAGCTGTGGTGGCCCATATAGAGCGAGGTCGAGGCCCAGCTTGCGGCGACGATCATGAGTGCGCCAAGCGCGGTGACATAGCGGGCCGGCCAGCGGTCGGCACCGGGTGCGTCCGGCTGCGGGCGCGAGGCCAGCTGGCCGAGCGGCTTCGCCAGCACCAGCGGCACCAGGAACGCGAACGCCTCGATGCTCCTGACGTGGGTCAGCGCGCTCCAGGTCAGGAACAGGATCAGGAAGATCCTGGGCGCAGAGAGCACGAGGCCGCGATAATAGCCGAACGCGATCAGGCCGAGCAGGGCGCCTTCGAACGAGGAGAAGGTGGCAAAGTTCGCCGGCATCCATTCGAAGATCAGCGAAAGCAACTCGCCCAGGCTCAAGATGTTGGTGGCGCCCAGCAGCGTTCCCCAGCCGTACGGCGTACAGCAGCTCGCGACCAGTGCACCGATGCCGAACAGCACCCAGCGCAGGAACAGCTGAAGCCGCCGCCCCTTCTCGGCGTGCTCGACGGCCTCGAGCGCGATCGGACCGATCAGCGCCAGACCGAGCACGAAGCCGCCATGCAAGTTCGCCCACAGCGCCATCAGCGGCAGCCAGTACCAGGACGGCGCGCTCCTGCGGTCGGCAGCCGCCATCAATAGACCGACCCATGCCACCATGACAGGCAGCGCCAGGACGTGCGGACGCGCCAGGACGTGATGCAGCGACAGCAGCAGGGCCAGCATCGCAAGCAGCACTGCGCGCGGTGCCTCGATCTGCACGTCGAGCAGATAGACGAAGATCGCGGCCGTGAGCGCGACTCCCATCGCGGTGAGGATGACGGGACCTGCCCAGCCCAATTGCGCATAGGAGAGAGCGAACAGCACCTGCGACAGCCACGACGTTGAAATCCACGGCGCGCCCGTCCGCGTGAAGGAATAGATGTCCGTGTACGGCATAGCGCCGTGATCGATGATCCATTGTCCGATCTTGATCTGCCAAAACGAGTCGGAGTCCTGAAGCAGCGTATCGCCGACATACATGAAGAAGAGATAGGCGCCCGCACCGACGCACAGCGGCACCAGGGCTCGCGCACGACCCTGCACCGTGATGCTGTTGGCAAAGGAAAGGGACATGCCGCGTCGTCGTCCTGTTGTTTTGTCGGGGTGCCGAGCGATCGACATTGGACCACGGCGGTCATAATTCCGGGTAAACCGGTGATACCGGGCCGGCTTGATGTCTCGACAATTTAACGGATCGTTTTAGATTTCGGTTTACCATCGGCGAATACACGCAAACCGCTCTGTATTTCCGCAGTCGAATTAACTGCGGCGCAATTCTTTGCCACTACGTTCGCATCCATGGTCGAGCGGCGCTGGGAAGCCAAAAAGACCAGATCAGTTGTAGCCTCGTGTACTCATTTGGAGCTCTTTATGAAGAACCTCGTTGCGAATTTTGCGAAAGATGAATCCGGCGCCACCGCCATTGAATACGGTCTGATCGCCGCCGGCATCGCGCTGGCGATCATCACTGTCGTCAATAACCTGGGCACCACGTTGAACGCCAAGTTCACCTCGATCTCGTCCAGCCTCAAGTAAGACTGAACGGACCAAGAGTAGAAAGAGCCTTGTCCCGGACAAGGCTCTTTTCTTTTGTGCCAAGCCTTTTGTGCCAAGTGTTGTTCTAGCGAGGTCTCGTTATAGCGAAGTCTTTTCTTCGCCGAAGTCGTCGCGTCCAAGCGAGTCCGCGACGGTTAAACGCCTGATCCGCGGCTCACGGTGCTGAGGGTAGCTTCGCCGATGCGTCATCGCGGACGTGGATGACGGCAAGGTCATCCGAGTAGAGCCGCTTCCAGCCCGGCACGTGGTCCATGATCCTTGCGGCGGGAGTCGATCCGTTCAGCAGTGTGGCGTCGATCTGGTAGGTATCGAGCAAACGCAGCAGAGTCTCAGCGTTCTTGCCTTCGATGGCGTCGAAATAGTCGAGCACGAACTGCTCTCCATACAGCTCGGCGCGGCCATCGATGAAGGTCTTGAGGTTGCGGAAGATCAGATAGCTCCCGATCGGCGCGGTGCTGAAGATGCGCTGCGCGTGCCGCTGCTCGAGCAGATCGACTGCGGCCCGAGGGGTCGGATTGCGGATAAAGGCATACCGCGTCGGCGTGGCATAGGACCGCGTGATACTCCAGCTGGTCGCAACGATGACGAGCGCGGCGATTGCGGTCGCTGCAAAGGAGGTCCGTGCTTCAGCCCGTGCGAGCGCGACCGCTCTGGCCGCGCCCAATTGTTCGGCCAACGGTTTCGCCAGCACGAGCGGTGTCAACAATGCAAAGACTTCGATGTTTCTGACGTGGTTGAGTGCCGCCCAGACCAGGCCGAGCAGCAGAAGAATGCGGGTCCACGGCAGCACCAATCCCTTGTAGTAGCCGAGGGCGATCAATCCGAGCAGGCTGGCACCGAACAAGTCGAACGAGCTGAAATCGGCGGGCATCCACTCCGAGATCTGCGAGAGCACCTTGCCGAGGCTGAGGATTTTCGCCGATGCGAGCGGCGTATTCCAGCCATAGGGCGTGCAGCAGCTTGCGGCAAGCGCAGCAAGCCCGAACAAGGCCCAGCGCGACGCCAGTGCAAAGCGGCCCTTGCGATCGGTGGACGCGATCGCATCGAGGCCGATGGGCCCAATCAGCGCCAGCCCCATGACGAAGCCGCCGTGAAGATTGGCCCATAGCGCCATCAAGGGAAGCAATAGCCACGACGGCGCGGTGCGCCGATCGGCGGCCGCCAGCAGCCCGCCGACAAAGGCCAGCATGACAGGGAGTGCCAGCATGTGCGGGCGGGCGAGAAAGTGGCCCATCGACATGAAGAGGAGCGGGGTGACGAGCAGAAAGGCGCGCGCAGGCTCCAGATAGGGCTCAAGCAGGTAGACGAAAATCGCTGCGGTCGCTCCGATCGCGAGCGACGTCAGGATAACTGCCCCCGACCAGTTGGACGGCTCGTAAGCCAGCGCGAACAGGACTTGCGATAGCCAGGAGCTCGAGATCCAGGGCTCGCCGGCTCGCGTGAAGGAATAGATGTCGGTATAGGGCAGGGCGCGGTGTTCGAGAATCCACTGCCCGATCTTGATCTGCCACAGCGTATCGGTATCCCGCAGCATGATGTCGCCGATGCCCAGGAAGAACAGGTAGACGCCGGCGGCGATGCAGAACGGCAGTAGCCAGCGCGCAACACCGCGGACGGGCACGCTGCTTGTCATGGAAATCGACATCGGACTCTCGGGGCTGAAACGACAGCACGCAGCAGCGCGCAAGCATCGGCAAGCTGAGCATGATCGCTTTTAAGTTGAGGTAAACCGGATCGTCATACCGCGGCCGCGCCGAGCAAGAATGCGTTTACCTGCTCTTGTCGCGCTGAAATTTGCGTCGCGCGCATATGCTCATTTGTGTCTTGTCATCCGCCCTGAATAGTTGTTCAGTTCTTGAGGGCGATTTGGGCGAAGATTGGCGAATAAGCAGGCGGTCGGGCTTTGCGCCGGACCGGATGCTGGGGACAGGAAGCGCGCCATGGTTTATCGGCGGACGCATCAAGTGGTGAAGCGCCTTGCGGCCCGGCGCAGTGCGATACTGGCGGCGGCGCGGGAGGCGGCGGCGGAAGGTGGGATGGCGGCGGTGCAGATTGCGCCGGTCGCGCTTCGCGCCAGCGTCGCTGCGGGTACGGTCTACCGCTACTTCCCATCCAAGGCCGATTTGATCTCCGAATTGATCGCCGAAGTCTCCCGCGACGAGCTTACTGCGATCCGGCGAGCAGCCGATGCCGCACCGGGCCCGTCTTCGGCGCTGGCGGCGGCGGTGACCACCGTGGCGGTGCATACCCTGTCACAGCGCAGGCTCGCCTGGGGCATCCTGGCCGAGCCGGTCGATGTCGATGTCAGCGCTTCACGTCTCGCCAGCCGGCGCGAGATCGCGGGCGAAATGGCCTCGCGGATCGACGCCGCCGTGCGCGCTGGCCACCTGCCGGCGCAGGACACCGCACTCGCCGCCACCGCGCTGCTCGGCGCCCTGCACGAGGCCCTGGTCGGACCGCTCGCGCCGGACAATCTCGACGATCCCGCCAGGATGCGCGATGCCGTGCAGACCGTGACGCTGCTGGCGCTCCGCGCGGTCGGCGTCATGGACGCCCGCGCCAGGGGTCTCGTCGTGCAGCAGACGCTGCTGCCGGCGGCGAAAGCGCTGGTTGGGGCCTAAAACGTCAGCCTGATCGGCCGGCGGACCTGATCGCGCCCAGGCCATTGCCAGAGCTCGCCTTTGCGAAAAACCTCAGCACATGCGCCGGACCCCCCGGCTACTGTGCATGGGGTTGTTTTCGCCATTTTTGTTTGCCGCGTGTTGGCGGGCCTAGATATTCGCTTCGCCCTCGGGGCCGACCGAGGCGATGCGCACCATGTTGGTGGTGCCGGGGATGCCGAGCGGCACGCCGGCGACGATGATCACGCGCTGGCCGGCCCGGACGAAGCCGTCGCGGAACGCGATCTGGCCGGCGCGGCTCACCATGTCGTCCTGGTCGCGCGCATCTTCCGCCACCACGCAATGTATGCCCCAGACGACCGACAGCCGGCGTCCCGCCGCGACGTTTGGCGTGATCGCCACGATCGGCGGCTTCGGCCGCTCGCGCGCCACGCGCACGGCGGTCGATCCCGAGCTGGTCCAGCAGATCAGGGCCGGCAGGTCGAGCGTCTCGGCGATCTGCCGCGCAGCGTCCGCGATGGCATCGCCGGCGGTGGCTTCCGGGGCGGGGCGCTGTGCGGTGATGACGGAGCGATAGATCGGGTCGCGCTCCACCTCCTCGCCGATGCGATTCATGGTCGAGACAGCCTCGACCGGGAATTTGCCGGCCGCCGATTCCGCCGACAGCATGATGGCGTCGGCGCCTTCGTAGACGGCTGTAGCGACGTCGGAAACCTCGGCGCGGGTCGGCACCGGCGACTGGATCATCGATTCCAGCATCTGGGTCGCGATCACCACCGGCTTGCCGGCGCGCCTTGCCATGCGCGTCATCTGCTTCTGCAGGCTCGGCACGCGTTCCAGCGGCAGCTCGACGCCGAGGTCGCCGCGCGCCACCATCAGGGCGTCGGAGGCGTCGATGATGTCGGCGAGGCGATCGATCGCCTGCGGCTTCTCGATCTTGGCCATCACCGCCGCACGGCCGCGGATCATCTTCTTGGCCTCGAGCACGTCGTCGGCGCGCTGCACGAAGGACAGCGCGATCCAGTCGACGCCGGTGACCAGCGCCGCCTCGAGGTCGGCGCGGTCCTTCGGCGTCATCGCCGAGACCGGCAAGTCGGTGTCGGGCAGGCTGACGCCCTTGCGATCGGACATCCGGCCGCCGACCACGACGCGCGTCACCGCGTGCTCCTTCGAGGTCTCCTCGGCGATCAGCCTCACCTTGCCGTCGTCGAGCAGCAGCGAATGGCCCGGCCGCAGCGCCGCCAGGATCTCCGGATGCGGAAGCTGGACGCGAGTGGTGTCGCCTGGCGCTTTGTCGGAATCCAGCGTGAAGGTCTGGCCGTTCTGGAGCTGGACCGCGCCTTCGGCGAAGGCACCGAGCCGGAGCTTTGGGCCCTGGAGGTCGACCAGAATGCCGATCGGCCTTCCGTAGCTGCTCTCGACGTTGCGGATCGTTGCCACCAGCTCGCGCATCTTGTCGTGCGGGGTGTGGCTCATGTTGATGCGGAACAGGTCGGCGCCGGCCTCGAACAGGCGGCGGATCATCGCGAGGTCCGAAGAGGCGGGTCCCAGGGTCGCGAGAATCTTGATACGGCGAAGACGCCTCATGGCTTATTTCCAGACGGGGGCGAGGGGGCTGGCGGGAGGCCAGGCGCGGCGGGGGGCGTACCACCGGGCGGGCCATTGGGCAAACCCGGAACCCCCGGACCAACCGGGCCGGGGAGACCAGGCACGCGCTGCTGTTTTGACGGCTGCTCGTTGGCATCGGTGAGCTGAACGGTCCAGGCCCGCTGCTCGCCGGTATCGACCTCGAAATAGCCGGTCCGGTCATAGCCGCGCGCGAGGCAATCCTCGGTGCCGCGGATGGTGAACTCCTTGTCGCGCGAGCACATGAAGGCCTGGCCCGACCATTCGCCGCCGCGGTCATAGTCGATGGCGTAGATGTAATAGAAGCGGGCCACCAACGTTCCGCGCAGCAGGGTCTCGCAGGAGCGGGACGAGATGTTCCACCAGCCCTCGGTGGTCCAGCCCTCGGCATCCTTGTAGCCGAGGGCGATGCCGACCCGGCTCGACGTGTTGTTGCAGAGCCGGAAATCGGCGGAGGCCGGGCTGGCCCAAAAGCATAGCAAGCCAACCACCAGCACCGGGACCAACCGGGCGAGCAGGCGAAGGGGGGAGCGGGGAGATTCGGCGATCATTGTCGCGGAAGCTATATCAGATCATTGACGATTTGGCGTAGGGCCCGGGAACTGCCCGAAGCCGGCTTCTCGCCCGTTTGCGCCGCGATATGGCAAAATCTGTGACAGGCCCCACCTGATCTCGTAAGGGTGACCCATCCAGGTCACTGCCAATTTCGCAAAGCCGAGGGATCCAGCCATGGCAATCGACGACAAAACCAGAACGGAACTCGAGGCTGCCGCTTTCCGGCGCCTGGTCGATCATTTGAAGACGCGGACAGACGTCCAGAACATCGACCTGATGAATCTCGCAGGCTTCTGCCGCAACTGCCTGTCCAACTGGCTCAAGGACGCCGCCGACGCCCAAGGCGTCGCCTTGAGCAAGGACGAGAGCCGGGAAGCCGTCTATGGCATGCCTTACGAGGCCTGGAAATCGAAATACCAGGGCGCGGCCACGCCTGAGCAGCTCGACGCCATGAAGAAGGTTCATCCCGGGCACTGAACGGCCGCGCCGGCAGCCTGATGTGCGGTGCCCTTGAGTCGCATCACACAACAGCTTTCTTCGACGTGCCGTAGGAAGGTGTGGGCGCGCTGTGGACGAGCGCGATGCTGCCTTGAACCCGAGAGGTCCGAACCCTAAGGGTCTAACCAGCACGCGCGGTGAGGATGCCGGCGTCACCTCGTTTTTGCCAGTTCCATTGGGAGTACCAAGATGGCCACCTCCGCCGCCGTCCGCGACGACGAGCCCGCGACGAAATTTGCCAAGGACCAGCTCAAGTCCATCATCGAGCGCATCGAGCGGCTGGAGGAAGAGAAGAAGGCGATCTCCGACGACATCCGCGACGTATTCGCCGAGGCCAAGGGCAACGGCTACGACGTCAAGGCGCTGCGCACCATCGTGCGCATGCGCAAGCAGGACCCGAACGAGCGCGCCGAGGCCGAGACGATCCTCGAGACCTACATGCAGGCACTGGGAATGATCTGAGCTATCGGTGTCGTCCTGGCTTTTGCCAGGGCGACACCATGTCGATGGAAGGAGACCGCGGTGACTGCGCCGCCGCTGCCGCGCGAGGTAAGCCGTGCCTACGACGCTTTTCCGGCGTCGATCGGCAAGCGGCTGCTTTGGGTACGCGAGCTGATCTTCGCGACCGCCGCGGCGAATGAAGGCATCGGCCGTCTCACCGAAACGTTGAAATGGGGCGAGCCTGCTTATCTGACCGAAGAGACCGGCAGTGGCAGCACGATCCGGCTCGGCCGCCTGAAGGACTCCGCGCACGCCGCGATTCTGTTCAACTGCAAGACGACGCTGGTCGATACCTTTCGCGAACGCTTTCCCGATCGGTTCGAATATCGGCAGACCAGGGCGCTGCTGTTGCCGGTGTCGGGCAAGCTGCCGAAGCAGGACCTATCGGTCTGCCTGTCGCTGGCGTTGACGTATCATCTGGATCGACGAAGGAAGAAGCGTTAGCGGCGCGCGAAGACCTCAGCGCAACGCGGCGGTCCGCATGACGAACGACGTCGTCTCGAGCTTGGCGGTGGCGGTGCCCGAGAAGCTGTCGCAGGACAGGCCCTGCATCGGATCGTCGGCAAAACCCATGGCGATCACGGACTGCGGCTTGACGAAGTAGGCGCGCATCGCGGCCGTGTCGAGCTCGCCCATCAGCGTGACCGACATCGCGCGGCTGGCGCTCGGCGACAGCATCACGATCTTGAGCCAGATGCTTTCGCCCTTGGCTGCGGAGAGCCGGGTCGCGGTTGCGACCATGCCGTCGACACGCTTGCCGACCACCGTGTTGATCTCGGTCGCGGGCGCAAGGTTGCGCGACGCGGCGGTGGGACGGGCGGAGCGCGGGATCGGCGCGGAGGCGGCGACGACATTGGCGCGGTCGACCGGGGAGGCGGACGCCGGCGCGTAGGCCAGCGCCTGATAGGCGGCGCTGGACACGCTCGCGGTCGGCTGCGGATCGGTGGCGGCGGCAAGCGCCTGGCGGGCCTTCAGCGCAGCCACTTGGGCCGGCGTCGCCTGCTGCGGCGTAGCCGGGGCATCCCAGAAGCCGCGGGCATTGATGATGTCGGCGGGCGTCTCGGGCTTGGCGTCAGCAGATTTGCCGGCGGCCGGCTTGTCAGCCACGGGCGCCGGCTTCGACTTGGGCAGCGCGACGAGCTGCGCATCGGCCGAGGCGAGCTGAATCGTCGCCGCGATTGACGGCTTGGCGCGCGGCGTCGGCACCGGATCGGCCGGCTTGGTCGCGGCGGCGACCACGGTCGGCGCAACAGGCTTCGCGGCCGGAGCGGGCGCGCCCTCGTCATCCTCGTCGTTGCTCGTGGCCGCCGGAGCCGGCTTGCCCTTGAACAGGGCGGCAAAGAAATTCGACTTGCTGCCGGAATCTTCGCCGCTGCCCCGCCGCTCGATCTCGGCCTTGGCGAGCTCATAGCCCTTCAGCGGCGTGCCGTCGGTTGGGACATGGACGGTGCGTCCGTCCGGGAAGACCCGGGCGAGCTGGTCATGCGTCATGCGCGGCCAATGCCGGATGCTGCCGGTGTCCAGATGTACGAACGGCGAGCCTGAGGTCGGATAGAAGCCGACGCCGCCGCGCTGGAGGCGCAGGCCGGCGAAGCGGATCTGCTCCAGCGGCACGTTCGGGATGTAGAAGTCCATCGCATGCCCCAGCATGTGCTGGCTGAAGCGCGCCACGCCGGAGGAGCGGCGGCGGAGCATGGAGTTGGTGGCGGGCGAGCGGTAGGCGGAGATGATCTGGATCGGCTGCTTGCCGTCGACGTCGCGGTAGACTTCCCAGAGGATGTCGAAGAGGTGACGGTCCATGACCGTCTCGTCCTGGCTGCGCCAGTCGCGCAGGAAGTGATTGAGCTGCTTCAGCGCCGCTTCGTCGTAGCGCCCGTCGCGCTTGAAGGTGACGGTAAGGTCTTCGCCGGAATGGGTGTGGTGGAAGGAGAGCGTCTTGGTCTCGTTGAGCGCGGCGGCGTCATGAACTGAACCCGCGGCAGCAAGCAGCAATACGGCAGCGAGGCCGATCCGTGATCCGGCCTTCACTCCCGCATGGGACAACGACAGCACAGCGAATTGGCGTGCGATTCCAGTCAGCACGTTAGAGCCCACCCAGTCGACGAGCGTTCAAAATGGACTCTCCCGCTAACCCCGTAGCGCGCGAAAGAGGATGAACGCTTTGTTAAAGCGAGAAGGTTAATTCGAGGTTGACCTTCCCGCCCCCAAACCAAGTCAGATCGCGAACCTAACCGGGTGAGTGTGGCGAAAAAAGGCCCGCTGCCCGAGGTCAGGTGGAGAATGGTTAACGTTAAGCGACCCCATCAGAGGATGAGGTCGCTGATTTTACTGCGGAATTTCAGGAAATCAGACCCCGGGGCGGGCCTAGCTCAGCGGGTAAACACCCGCTGCTGCTGCGGCCGGCGGCCGACCGGGGCCGGCGGCGGGGTCGGTGCTCCGAACAGGCGCTCGAAGAAATTCGGGCCGGACGAGCCGCCATTGGCCGCCAGGACGCCGTTCGGCAGCGTCGTTGCCGGGCGTGAATAGCTCGGCTGGGAGTGCGCGACGACGTTCTCGAGATCCTTGCCGCGACCGTTCTTCAGGATGTTGATCATGGTCGCGTCACGGCCATAGACGTCCTTGCGGAATTGCAGCTTGCCGCCATCGTCCACGAATGCGGTCTGATAGGTGATGTTGACCGGGATCGGGGTCGGGAATTTCAAGTCGATCTCGCTCTTGCCGTACATGCTGCGGATGCGTTCCGGCGTGTACTTCTCGTTCGGCATCGCAATGTTGAGCAGGACCGACGCGTACTGATCCGGGTTCTGCACGCGCATGCAGCCGTGGCTGAAGGCGCGTTCGTCCCGGGCGAACAGGTTCTTGTCCGGCGTGTCGTGCTGATAGACCAGGAACTTGTTGGGGAAATTGAAGCGGATGCGGCCGAGCGCATTGGCTTCACCGGGCGGCTGCGAGATGTGCACTGAACCGTCGCGGTTCTGCTCGAGCTTGAGGCCCATGCGCTGGAGCACGGTCGGGTCCTGCTGAAGTGCCGGCAGATATTCGTTGTAGACGATCGACGGCGGCACGTTCCAGGTGGGATTGACCGTGATGTACTTCATCGTCTCGGTGAGCAGCGGGGTCGCATGCGTGCCGGGCTTGCCGGTGACGACGCGGGTGGTCCAGACCTGCTGGCCGCGCTGCATTACCTTCAGCGTGTAGTCGGGAATGTTGAGGATGACGTAGGCATCGCCGAGCGAGGGCACGCCCAGGTCGCGCGGCAGCCAGCGCCAGCGCTCCATGTTCACCAGCACCACGTCGATCTGCTTGTCGCGCTTCGGGGTGTTGATCGCCTTGACCGTCTTGTCGTCGAGGACGCCGGTCGCCTTGAGCTCGGCGCCGTTCTGGAACTTGCGCACGGCTTCGGCGACCGCCGCGTCATAGCGGCTGTCGTTGGCGTTCTCGGTGATGCCGAGCTTGGCGCGCAGCTGCGGCACGCGCGGATCTTCAACGACGATTTCAGCCTGCTTCTTGCCGGCCGGGGTGTATTTCAACGTCGGACCATCGGCGATCTCGATCACCGGGCCGTTGCCCTGGCCGCGGAGCTCTGCGAGCTTCGCCTTCAGCTCCTTGTAAAGCTTCTGCGGCGGATTGTAGCTGTCGAGCGCCGCGGAGGCGTCCGCCGCCGTCGTGACCTTGGCGAGCACCTCGTTCAGATCGATCGGATGCTCGGGATAGAGGATGTCGCCGCTGACCTGTGACCAGTGCATGCGGCCGCTCTGAGCCTGGCGCGCATAGTCGAACATGCTGGCGGTGAGCTTGAGCTCGGCATCGGCGAGTGTATCGGGTGTCGTGGCGGCTGCGAAGTCCGGCAGCGGGTAATCGGCGGGATTGAGACCGTCGGACGCCGCGTCCTTCAGCCGTGCGATCACGCCCTTGGCCGCAGCGGTCAGGCTGCCGGCCTGGGTCCAGACCGGCGCGAAGTCGCGTGCACCGTAAAACTTCTCGATCGTCGCGCGCTCGTTCTTGCGGTCGAAATAGCGTGAAGCCTTGGCGCCGATGGCGTCCTTGAGCTTGTCGGCGACCGGCTGGTCGGCGGCGGGAACGTTGCTCGCGGCCTTCACCGGCTCCGAGGCCGGAGCCGCAGCGGTGGCGGGCGCGGCCGGCGTTGTCGCCGTGTCGGCCTTGGCAGGTTCCGTCTTCGCCGTCTCGCTCTTCGGCGCCTCGGTCGCCGGCGTGGTGGCGACGTCGGAAGGCTTGGTCTCGACCTTGTCCGGCGCGGGAGCGGCTTCGGCCTTCACGGGTTCCTTGACCGGCTCCTTTGCCGAGTCCTGAACCGTGGCGGTGGTGTCGAGCTTGATGTCGGATGCGGTCGGGGGCGGGACGTTTGCGGGTTCGGGGCGCGGGATCGCGGCTTCGATCGCGAGCTCGGCAGCGCTGCTGCGCACCTGATCCTGCGCCAGGGCCGAGCTGGCCGATACCGTGAGGAAGGTCGCCGCGACCGTCATCAAGACACGGTCAAAGCCTGCACGGTGGTTCAAACAGTCACGCATTGTGTCGCACCCCTCGGGTGAACTGTCCCCCGTGGAACAGCTTCGTTATCGCCTATTGAGCTTCGGCTAAACCGCGCCGGCCTCTCGAAAGTTGCACGCCTGCACGCAACGAATCCTACGCAGACGATATACAGGCCCCGATTTCGCAGCCAGCGCTACCCGGGACAACTCACGACAAACTGACTTCAAGCAAGCCTCTTGGCAACGGATTGTGCGCTTCTGCCACGCGCTTTTCCCTGTGTCTGTCACTTCCAAGTCACGGTTCAAATCGCAGTCGAATTCCGTCGTCGTACGAACGGCTTACAGTCGTATCGCTCCGCCCGGACGAACCTCCGTTCGCGTCAGGCTCAGTGCGTCTCCTCACCGCTTTTGCCGCCATGGCCGGGAACCCCGGCCTCATCGAGTTTGCGGTAGAGGGTGGACCGGCCGATTTTGAGGCGGCGGGCGACCTCGGACATCTGCCCGCGGTAATGCGAGATCGCGAAACGGATGATCTCGTTCTCGATATCCTCCAGCGGCCGGACGTCGCCGGTCGCGGTCAGCATGGAGAGAGCACCCGCTTGCGGCAGCGGTGCGATCGGTATGTCATTACCCGACACGACGGAGGGGGCCGCGATCGGCTCCAGCATCAGCGGCGCGGTCGGAATGTCTGTTCCCGGATGTGGCTGCGAGGCGATCAGGGGGAAGTCGTCAAGGCCAAGCTGGTCGCCGTCGCTCATCACCACGGCGCGGTAGACCGCGTTTTCGAGCTGGCGGATGTTGCCGGGCCAATCGAGCTGGGCAAGGTGAGCAACGGCCTCGCCGCTGATGCCGGTGATGGGGCGGTTCTCCTCGGCGGCAAAGCGCGCCAGGAAATGCCTGAGCAGATGCGGAATGTCCTCGCGCCGGGCGCGCAGCGATGGGATCGTGAGCGGCAGCACATGCAGGCGATAGAACAAGTCTTCCCGGAAGTGGCCCTGCTTGACCCGCTCCAGCAGCCTGCGATTGGTCGCCGAGATGATGCGGACGTCGACCTTCACGGGTCTGCGGCCGCCGACCGCCTCGACCGCGCCTTCCTGGAGCGCGCGAAGCAGCTTGACCTGCGCGCTCAGCGGCAGCTCGCTGACCTCGTCCAGGAATAGCGTGCCGCCATGGGCTTCGACGAACTTGCCGGTGTGGCGTTCGGTGGCGCCGGTGAAGGCGCCCTTCTCGTGACCGAACAGGATGGACTCGACGAGGTTGTCGGGGATCGCGCCGCAATTGACCGCGACGAACGGCTTTGCCTTGCGCTCGCCGCTGCCATGGATGGCACGCGCGAACATCTCCTTGCCGACGCCGGACTCGCCCTCGATCAGCACGGGGATCGAGGAGTTTGTTGCTTTCTGCGCCGCGCGCATCACGCTCGCCATCGCCTCGGCGCGGGTGATGATGTCGGAGAAGGTCAGCCGGCCCTCGCGGCTGTGACGGATGCGCTGCAATTCGCCCTTGAGCGCCGAGGAGTTGAGCGCGTTGCGAAGAGAGACCTGGAGCCGCTCCAGGCCGACCGGCTTGACCACGAAATCGGCCGCGCCCGCGCGCATCGCCGAGATTACATTGTCGATGCCGCCATGGGCCGTCTGCACGATGACGGGGATGCTGAGACCCGCTTCGCGGATTTTCGCCAGCACGCCCATGCCGTCGAGGCCGGGCATCACGAGATCGAGGATGACGCCGTCGATGGCCGCGTCAGGGGCGGTGAGGGCGGCAATCGCCGCGTCGCCGGAGTCCACCACGATCGTCTCATAGCCGCATTTCTGCACCATGTTTTCGACCAGCCGGCGGGCTACAGCGTCGTCGTCGGCGATCAAAATACTGGCAGCCATGGTGTTCCCCGCACGCTACTACTATCTGTCTCGAATCGGGGCACTCTGGCCGAAGCCGATTAACGCACTGTTAAATCCTGATGCCCCCGCCCGCCGTCGTGATTGTTGAACACAGGTTTCCCACACAATGAATTCGCGCTCCAAGCCTGCAGTTAAGAAGTCCGCCATCAGCAAGCCCGCTCTTCGCAAGCCGAACACCAAGACAGCCAAGGCAAAACCCTCCAAGCATTCACCCGCCAAGTCTTCGCTTGCCAAGCCTTCACCCGCAAAGCCTGCGAGCAAGACCGGCAAGCTTCCGGTGTGGAATCTCGCCGACCTCTATTCCGGGATCGATGCACCGGAAGTGGCGCGCGATCTCGCAAAGATGGATGCCGATTGCGTCGCGTTCGAGACGGACTACAAGGGCAAGCTCGCAACAGGAACAGCAAAGGAAGATGGCGGAAAATGGCTCGCTGAAGCCGTGCGACGCTATGAGGCGATCGACGACCTCGCCGGCCGGCTCGGCTCGTACGCTGGCCTCGTTCATGCCGGCGACAGCGTGGACCCCAAGATTTCAAAGTTTTACGGCGACGTTTCCGAGCGCCTGACGGCGGCATCGACACATCTGCTGTTCTTCGCGCTCGAGCTCAATCGCATCGATGACGATATTTTGAACCGCGCGATGCAGGCCACCGAGCTCGCGCACTACCGTCCCTGGATCGAGGATCTGCGCAAGGAGAAGCCGTACCAGCTCGACGACAAGCTCGAGCAGCTCTTCCTGGAGAAGGCGCAGACCGGCTATTCCGCCTTCAACCGGCTGTTCGACCAGACCATCTCGGGCTTGCGCTTCAAGGTCGGGCCCAAGGATCTCGCGATCGAGCCAACGCTCAATCTGTTGCAGGACCGCGACGGCGCCAAGCGCAAGACCGCGGCAGAGGCGCTCGCAAAGACTTTCAAGGCCAATGAGCGCACCTTTGCGCTGATCACGAACACCCTGGCCAAGGACAAGGACATCTCCGACAGCTGGCGCGGCTTCAAGGACGTCGCGGATTCCCGGCATCTGAATAACCGGGTCGAGCGCGAGGTGGTGGATGCGCTGGTCGCCTCGGTCCGCGCGGCCTATCCAAAATTGTCGCATCGCTACTACGCGCTGAAGGCACGCTGGTTCGGCAGGAAGCGCCTGGCCTATTGGGACCGCAACGCGCCGCTGCCCTTTGCTGCGACCGACGTGATCGGCTGGGGCGACGCGCGAAACATGGTGCTCACCGCCTATCGCGGCTTCTCGCCAAAGATGGCTGACATCGCCGAGCGCTTCTTCACCGACCGCTGGATCGACGCGCCGGTGCGCCCGGGCAAGGCGCCGGGGGCCTTCTCGCATCCGACCACGCCGTCCGCGCACCCCTACGTGCTGATGAACTACCAGGGCAAGCCACGCGACGTGATGACGCTCGCCCATGAGCTCGGCCACGGCGTGCACCAGGTGCTGGCGGCCAGGAACGGCGCATTGATGGCGCCGACGCCGCTGACGCTGGCGGAGACCGCGAGCGTGTTCGGCGAGATGCTGACCTTCCGGCGGCTGCTGGCGCAGACCAGGAGCGCAAAGCAGCGCCAGGCGCTGCTCGCCGGCAAGGTCGAGGACATGATCAACACCGTGGTGCGGCAGATCGCGTTCTATTCCTTCGAGCGCGCGGTCCACACCGAGCGCAAGAACGGCGAGCTCACCGCGACGCGGCTCGGCGAGATCTGGCTCTCTGTGCAGGGCGAGAGCCTGGGGCCGGCAATCGAAATCAAAGCGGGCTACGAGAACTACTGGATGTACATCCCGCACTTCATCCATTCTCCGTTCTACGTCTACGCCTATGCGTTCGGCGATTGTCTCGTGAACTCGCTCTACGCCGTCTACGAGAATGCGGCCGAGGGATTCGCTGAACGTTATCTCGACATGCTCGCCGCCGGCGGCACCAAGCATTATTCCGAACTGCTGCGGCCGTTCGGGCTCGATGCCAAGGATCCAAAGTTCTGGGACGGCGGCCTGAGCGTCATCGCCGGTATGATCGACGAGCTGGAAGCGATGGGCTGAAGGCGAGCCGTCTTCGGCGCTGCAGCGAGCGGGTTGGGTCGGCTGTCCGAAGGTCCCGTTGTTCCAACGACGGGCGGGGCGGGGTTGTATAGATCCCGTCCTGCACATTGAACGTTTGTGCCTGGGGCCAGACTAATTCTTGCAAGGCGGTTTCGACCTGCAATGCAATCTATGATTGTTGATCGTCGTGGTGTGCTCGGCCAAGGAGGCGAACATGGCCAGGATCAGTGCCCCAGACCCCAAGGTGGAGCCGCCGCGGGCTGTCGAAGAACAGCAACTGTGGGGGACGCAGCACCGCAAGATCGTCAAGCGCGAGCTCGCAGCCATCAACAACCGCCGCCTCGCCCAGGGCATGGATCCCGTTGCGTACCCTGGCGACGAAAAGGCGATCGACACGGTCGGCCTTGCGCTGTCAGGCGGCGGGATCCGATCCTCCGCAATCTGCCTCGGCGTCTTGCAGGCTTTCAATCACCACGGGCTGATCAGGCACATCGACTATCTGTCGACCGTATCGGGTGGCGGTTACACCGGCTGTTCGTTCACGGCGACCATGACGCGGGCGCAGAATTTCGTCTTCGGAAGCACGCCGACACCCGGAGCCGAGAGCGCCAATGAGATCAGTGACACGCCTGCGGTGGGCCATATCCGGAACTATTCGAACTACCTCGTTCCGGCCGGCGCGCGAGATCTGATCACCGGCGTCGCAATCGTCGTGCGTGGACTCGTTGCCAATCTGAGCCTGACGCTGCCGGTCGTACTGCTCGTTGCCGTGATCACGATCCTGTCCAACGCCGCACGCTCGTCACTCTATACGACCAATTTCTTCGGGCTGAGCGTCGACGACACCCACAATCTTGGTCCCCTCTCCAGCCTGGGATTGGTGCCTGCCTACTTTCTTGTCGGCCTTGTTGCGGCCTTGCTGCTTTTGTTGGTCGGGCGCCTTTTCAATGTGGGGCGGCGCGAGCTGTTTCGGTACCTGGCCGGTCTTGCGTTTGCGATGGGTCTCATCTGTGCGATCGCCAGCTGCCTGAACGTCGATCATTTTGGCCTTTCGCTTGCAGCGGTCCTGCTCGGCCTCGCGCTTTTCTTCGGCTGGGCGGTGCTGCGCTCGATTTCGTCGACCAAGAGAGGTGAATTCCGCGGCTATCCGTCGACTGTCGGCGCGACCTATCTCGTTCTGCTTGCCGTCATCTGCTTCTTCGAATTCCAGCCCTTCATGATCGCCCAGATGTTCGATGTCGCCGACGCCAACACGATCCAGTCCGGCGGCATCGTTGGGGGCGTCGCAATCAAGTGGGTCCAATCGCTTGCGGCCATCACTGCGCCGGTTGCGGCGGCCGTCACGCTGTTCCGGCAGCAATTCGCCGACCTGCTGAAGGGCGCCGGCGCCTCGGACCTGGGCTCACGCCTGCTGGCCCATGCGGCGAAAGCAGCCGTGCTTGTCGCGGGACTGGCGCTGCCCTTACTGATCTGGGTCGGATATCTCTATCTTTGCTATTGGGGCATCGCGAACGACAAGGCGCTCGACGCCGTCTACCGCCAATACCCCATGATCGAGGAGTGGGGAGCGGCTGGCGTGCAACCTGTGCCGCCCGCGGCCGGTGTCGACGTCAAGGGAAATGTCCAGTTCGACTCGGCGACGCGCAAGCTCTCGGCCGAGATCACCAACGGCGAAGCGAAGGCCGTCGTCTCCAAGCCGGTGGGGCCGATCTCGCACATCCCCGCATGGCTGTTTTCCGTTGCGTCATTGCAGTCCCCGGAGACATTCACGTGGTCGAAGTACCAGTTCGGCAACTCTGTCAGCTGGCGGATGGTGCTGCTCTACTTCTTGTCGGGCTCGGCCCTGTTCGGCCTGTCGTGGGTTCTCGGGCCGAATGCCAATTCGTTGCACCGGCTCTATCGCGATCGCCTCAGCAAGGCCTTCTTGTTCAATCCGCTCTATTACGCCGACGGGGAGCCGTCGCGGAACATGCCGAGCCTGGACCAGGGGAGGGATTTCCTTCCGCTCGACGAGGAGAAGCTGAGCGGTCTGCTGCATCAGTTGGACTACGGCGTCGATCCAGCGGGAGCGATGACGGTCACGACATCGAAAAGATGCAGCCTGGCCTCGCCATATCCCATCATCAACGCCGCGCTGAACATCCAGGGATCCGACTTCGCCAATCGGCGGGGACGGAACGCGGATTTCTTCATATTCTCGCCGCTGCACGTCGGCAGCGAGGCCACCGGCTATGCGAATACACCGGCCTTCGAGAAGGTCGCGCCGGGCCTCGATCTTGCGACCGCGATGGCGATCTCCGGGGCCGCCGCTTCGTCGAACATGGGCTCGGGGTCGATCCGCTCGCTGACCCCGACCCTGGCGCTCCTCAATGTGCGCCTGGGGTACTGGTTGAAGAACCCGCGCTGGGTCTCGACAAAGGACAAGCCGCAGCACCACTCAACCCCCTTGTTTTTATGGTCTGAGATCTCGGGCCGGCTCTACGAGAATGCCGATGCGGTCTATCTGACGGACGGCGGACACATCGAGAATCTCGGTGTCTACGAGTTATTGCGACGACGCTGCAAGGTGATCATCGCGGTTGACGCCGAAGCCGATGCGCCGATGAATTTCTCGTCGCTGGTGACGCTGCAGCGTTATGCGCGCATTGATCTCGGGATCATCATCGACCTGCCGTGGACGCCGATCCGCAACACGACGCTCGAGTGGATGAAATGCAACGCAACCAAATCCCCGGCAGCGGCCCGGCGCGCGGCGGGCGGACCGCACGTGGCGGTCGGCACAATCGACTACGGCTCGGGGGAGAAGGGGTACCTCGTGTACATCAAATCGTCCCTGACCGGAGACGAGAACGACTACATCCGCGACTATGCACGCCGCAACGACACCTTCCCGCACGAAACCACCGGTGACCAGTTCTTCTCGGAGGAGCAGTTCGAGGTCTACCGCGCGCTGGGTTTCCACATGACGCACGGATTTCTCACTGAGGATGCCGGCGCGGATGCGATCGTCGTCAACGTTCCGGGAGAACGCTGCGCAAAGCGAAACTTCTGCGACAGCAAGGTGGAGCCGATCGGCGCAGTCCGCCGTGCGCTCGGTCTGCGCTGAGAGGCCTTCGGCTCGTGGCATCGGAGATCGCCTCTGACGGGCGGAATACCGGTCTGAGCCGAATTCCCGCCAATCGGAATTCCAAATGACCTGATTTGCCGGGAAACCGCGCCTGCCTGCCGTTGCCCTGCCCGAAAGTTTGCGGTATCCCAGCCATGAAATTCGACTTTCGACTGGGGACAATTCATGGCCGACCATAGCGAAGTGGCGTACAGCACCGCCGACGGCAACGACTACGTTGCCCACGAGCAGACCTACGAGGGCTTCATCAAGCTGGTGAAGTACGGCACGGTCTCGGTCGCGCTCATCGTGATCCTGATGGCGATCTTCCTGACCTGATCCACTGCCTGCAGCACCGCCAGCGTCGTCGGTGCCCATAAAATTTGCAATCAAGCCGGATTGAAAACCGGTATCCAACGTTGCGGGAGTAACGCTAAGTTCGCGTGCGCGCTCTTTCCCGCGTCGCCGGAGGGCCTATGAAGATCGCCGTTGCCAAGGAAATCGATCCGTCGGAGCCGCGGGTCGCCGCTTCGCCGGATACGGTGAAGAAGTTCAAGGCGTTAGGCGCCGAGATCGCCATCGAGCCGGGCGCCGGCCTCAAGTCGGGTCTGCCGGATTCCGAATTCACCGCCGTGGGCGCCACCGTCAGCGCCGACGCGCTGAAGGACGCCGACATCATCATCAAGGTGAAGCGCCCCGAAGCCTCCGAGTTGGCCCAGTACAAGCGCGGCGCGCTCGTCATCGCCATCATGGACCCCTACGGCAACGAGGCCGCGCTGAAGACGATCGCCGATGCCGGCGTCTCCGCCTTCGCGATGGAATTGATGCCGCGCATCACGCGCGCGCAGGTGATGGACGTGCTGTCCTCGCAGGCCAACCTCGCCGGCTACCGCGCCGTGATCGAGGGCGCCGAGGCCTTCGGACGCGCCTTCCCGATGATGATGACCGCGGCCGGCACGGTGCCCGCCGCCAAAGTGTTCGTGATGGGCGTCGGCGTCGCCGGCCTCCAGGCGATCGCGACCGCGCGCCGTCTCGGCGCCGTCGTCACCGCGACCGACGTCCGGCCCGCCACCAAGGAGCAGGTCGAATCGCTCGGTGCAAAATTCCTCGCCGTCGAGGACGAGGAATTCAAGAACGCGCAGACCGCCGGCGGCTACGCGAAGGAAATGTCCAAGGAGTACCAGGCCAAGCAGGCCGCGCTCACCGCCGAGCACATCAAGAAGCAGGACATCGTGATCACCACCGCGCTGATTCCGGGCCGGCCTGCGCCGAGGCTCGTTACGGCCGACATGGTCAAGTCGATGAAGCCGGGATCGGTGCTGGTCGATCTCGCTGTCGAGCGCGGCGGCAATGTCGAAGGCGTCAAGGCGGGCGAGGTCGCCGAGGTCGATGGCATCAAGATCGTCGGCTACACCAACATCGCCGGCCGCGTCGCGGCGTCGGCCTCCAGCCTCTACGCGCGCAATTTGTTCAACTTCATCGAGACGATGGTCGACAAGACCAGCAAGGCGCTGGCCGTGAACTGGGACGACGAACTCGTCAAGGCGACCGCGCTGACCAGGGACGGCGCCGTCATCCACCCGAATTTCCAGCCGAAAGCGTAAGGAGAGCCGTCATGGAGCATATCGCACAAGTCGTCGATCCCTTCGTCTTCCGGCTGTCGATCTTCGTTCTCGCCGTCTTCGTCGGGTATTTCGTGGTGTGGTCGGTGACCCCGGCGCTGCATACGCCGCTGATGAGCGTGACCAATGCGATCTCCTCGGTGATCGTGGTCGGAGCGCTGCTCGCGGTCGGCGTCGGCATGATCTCGAGCGGCTCAGGCTGGGCGCGCGGCTTCGGCTTCATCGCGCTCATTTTCGCCTGCGTGAATATCTTCGGCGGCTTCCTTGTCACCCAGCGCATGCTGGCGATGTACAAGAAGAAGGTGAAGTGAGCGGCGTGCACCTCGGGGTGACAAAGACAAAGGGGACCTGAGATGAACGCCAATCTGGCTGCAGTTCTGTATCTCGTGGCGGGTGTGCTGTTCATCCTGTCACTGCGCGGGCTGTCCAGCCCCGCCACATCGCGGCAGGGCAATTTCTTCGGCATGATCGGCATGGCGATCGCGGTCGCCACCACGCTGGCCAGCCATCCGCCGGCGGACGGCCTCGCCTGGATCCTCGTGATCCTTGGCATTGCGATCGGCGGCAGCGTCGGCGCGGTGATCGCGCGCCGCGTGCCGATGACCTCGATGCCGGAACTGGTCGCCGCGTTCCATTCGTTGGTCGGCATGGCCGCGGTGCTGGTCGCCGCCGGTGCGTTCTACGCGCCGGAGGCCTTCGACATCGGCAGCCCCGGCAACATCCATCCGCAGAGCCTGGTCGAGATGTCGCTCGGCGTCGCCATCGGCGCGCTGACCTTCACCGGTTCGGTGATCGCGTTCCTGAAGCTGTCCGCGCGCATGAGCGGCGCCCCGATCATCCTGCCGTTCCGCCACTTCATCAACATCGCGCTCGCGATCGCCCTTGTCGTCTTCATCGTCGGGCTGGTGATGTCGGGCAGCGCGCTCGACTTCTGGCTGATCGTCATCATCGCGCTGGCGCTCGGCGTCCTCATGATCATCCCGATCGGCGGCGCCGACATGCCGGTCGTCATTTCGATGCTGAACTCGTACTCGGGCTGGGCCGCGGCCGGCATCGGCTTCACCCTCGGCAATTCCGCGCTGATCATTACCGGCGCGCTGGTGGGATCAAGCGGCGCGATCCTGTCCTACATCATGTGCCACGCGATGAACCGCTCTTTCATCTCGGTCATCCTCGGCGGCTTCGGCGGCGAGACCGCGGCGGCCGCCGGTGGCGGCGGCGAGCAGAAGCCGGCCAAGCTCGGCTCGGCCGACGATGCCGCCTTCATCATGAAGAACGCGCAGAAGGTCATCATCGTGCCGGGCTACGGCATGGCGGTGGCGCAGGCCCAGCATGCGCTACGCGAAATGGGCGACATCCTGAAGAAGGAAGGCGTCGAGGTGAAATACGCCATTCACCCGGTCGCCGGCCGCATGCCCGGCCACATGAACGTGCTGCTGGCCGAAGCCAATGTGCCCTATGACGAGGTGTTCGAGCTCGAGGACATCAACTCCGAATTCGCGCAGGCCGACATTGCTTTCGTGATCGGCGCCAACGACGTCACCAATCCGGCGGCCGAAGAGGACAAGACCTCGCCGATCTACGGCATGCCCGTGCTCCAGGTCTGGAAGGCCGGAACCGTGATGTTCATCAAGCGCTCGCTCGCCTCGGGCTATGCCGGCATCGACAATCCGCTGTTCTATCGCGACAACACCATGATGCTGCTCGGCGACGCCAAGAAGGTCACCGAGAACATCGTCAAGGCGATGTAACGCGGAGACAAACCGACCATTGCGAATGCGACGCGCGAGCAGCGCGTCGCATGGTACGCCGCTCAGCAGGTGGCGTGCGGGCGCCTCAGCGTTCCGGGGTCGCCTCGGGCGGTGTCATGAAATTGCTGCGGAGCTGCTGCAAAGCCCTGAACGGGGGCCGGGCCGCGTCATCATGACCATCGTCAAGTGGATCGCCATCCTGCTCGTGACCGTCTATTTCGCCGGTCTCCTCGTGCTGTATGTCAGGCAGCGCGAGATGCTGTTTCCGATCCCGCCCGTCGGTCGCACAGCGCCGGACGCCGCAGGCCTCCCTGAGGCCGAAGAGCACGTCCTGACCACCTCCGATGGCGAGAAGGTCATCGTCTGGCACGTGCCGGCGAAGCAAGGCCGTCCCGTGATCCTGTATTTTCCGGGCAATGGCGATTATCTCGCCGGTCGCGTCAGCCGCCTCAAGGCCATGACGGCGGACGGCACCGGCCTCGTCGCGCTGTCCTATCGCGGCTATGCCGGCTCAAGCGGGGCGCCGAGTGAGGCCGGCCTGCTGCGCGATGCCGCGGCCGCCTACGCCTTCACCACTGCGCGCTACGCGGCGGAGCGAATCGTCGCCTGGGGCTTTTCACTCGGGACCGGCGTGGCGGTCGCGGTCGCCTCGGAGCATCGTGTTGGAAAACTCATCCTGGAAGCGCCCTATACATCGACGGCCGATATTGCAGCTTCATCGTTCTGGTACGTTCCGGTGCGTCTGCTGATGCGCGATCCATTTCATTCCGACGAGCGCATCCCGCGCGTCACTGTGCCGCTATTGGTGATGCATGGCACCGATGACCTTGCCATTTCCATCGTGTTCGGAGAGCGTCTGTTCGTGCTCGCGCATGAACCGAAACAGTTCGTTCGCTTTGCGGGCGGCGGACACGATAATCTCGATGCGTTCGGTGCGATTGAAACGGCGAGGCGCTTCATTGCTTTCTAGACGACTTTTCGTTCGGCGCGGGAGCGGGTTTATCGCCGCGATCCTCGTCGTGTTGTTGCCACAGCACGCATGGGCGGCGACCGGGCTCGACGGGGCGGTGATGGGCTGGCCCTATGCGCTGCCCTTTGCCGGCCTGCTGCTGTCGATCGCGCTCGGGCCGCTGCTGTTTGCAAAAGTCTGGCACCACCATTACGGCAAGATCGCCGCGGCCTGGTCGCTGCTGGCACTCGCCTCGCTCGTCATCCTTGCCGGGAGCATGGCGACGTTGGCCGCGCTCGTTCACGCCATGCTCGCCGAATATCTCGGCTTCATCGTGCTGCTGTTCTCGCTCTATGTCGTGGCTGGCGGCATTCTCGTGACGGGCGACATCAAGGCGACGCCGGCATCAAATGCCGGCATCCTCGCGCTCGGTACGGTGATGGCGAGCGTCGTCGGCACCACGGGGGCGGCCATGATCCTGATCCGCCCTCTGATCCGCGCCAACCGGCCGCGGCGCTACAACGCCCATGTCGTCATCTTCTTCATCATCCTGGTCGCCAATGTCGGCGGCGCGCTGAGCCCGCTCGGCGATCCCCCGCTGTTCGTCGGCTTCCTGCATGGCGTCGACTTCTTCTGGACCACGCGGACCATCTGGCTGCAGACGGCGATCGTTGCCGGACTGCTGCTCGCGATCTTCGTCGTCATCGACGTCTGGCGCTTCCGCAGCGAACCCTTGCCCGGCGCTGTCGGCGCCGCGAAGCCGGTCCGCATCCGCGGCCTCGTCAACCTGGTGCTGATCGCGGCCGTCGTCGCGAGCCTGCTGGCCTCGGCGATGTGGAAGCCCGGCATCGCCTTCGACGTTCTCGGAACCAGGCTGGAGCTGGAAGACATCGTCCGCAACGCGGCGCTGCTGGCCATAGCGGCCCTGTCGGTGTGGTTGACGCCGGACGAGCACAGGCAGGCCAACGGCTTCACCTGGGAGCCGATCCGCGAAGTCGCGAAGCTGTTCGCCGGCATTTTTATCGCGATCATCCCGGTCATCGCCATGCTGGATGCCGGCCATCACGGCGCGTTCGCCTGGCTGTTGTCGGCCGTGACAGGGCCGGACGGCACGCCGCGCGAGGTTGCCTATTTCTGGTTCACCGGTCTGATGTCGGCGTTTCTCGACAATGCGCCGACCTATCTGTTGTTCTTCGAGCTCGCCGGCGGCGACCCGCAGGTGCTGATGCATGAGCTCTCGGGCACGCTCGCTTCCATCTCCATGGGCGCAGTCTACATGGGCGCGCTCACCTATATCGGCAATGCGCCGAATTTCATGGTGAGCAGCATCGCAAGCGAGAACGGGATCGAGATGCCGAGCTTCTTCGGTTATTTCGTGCGCGCCAGCGCGGTGCTGATCCCGCTGTTCGTGCTGCTGACGCTGCTGCCGTTCGCTCCGATCCTGCGCTGGCATTGAATCTGCCGCCCGATTTGCTACTGCTCGACTGAGACAATTGGAGCCGATGGATAAGCGCGCACAATCCGATGCCTCGGTCGGCCTGGATCTTTCCGGCGCTGGCCGTGCGAGGCGCATCTGTCGGGCCGGACCTTGGTGCTCAGTGTCGTGCTGCTGCTGATTGCGCTGCTGGCGGTCGTGTTGCTGTCCAAGAAATTCTCGCTGGTAGTCGATGCCGTCGCGGCCAGGATCGGTGCGCCGCCTGCCTTTGCCGGACTTCTGGTCGCGCTCCTGATCCTGCTGCCGGAAGGCGTCGCGGCCGTCTCGGCGGTCCGCAAGAACGACCTCCAGAAGAGCATCAACCTCGCGCTCGGCTCGTCGCTGGCCACCATCGGGCTGACTATCCCGGCGGTCGGTGTCGCCACCTATGCACTCGACAAGGAACTCACGCGCGGCCTCAGCGGCCACGGCAGCGTGCTTTTGCTCCTGACCTTCTTCCTGAGCATGCTGACCTTCGGTACGAGCAGGACCAATGTCCTGTTCGGGCTGGTCCATATGGTGGTATTTGCCGTCTATGTGTTCATGGTTTTCGTGCCTGAACCGGTTTTCCGGATGATGCCCCAGGAGAGTTCCGATGATTGCCGCCGAGTCCGAGGTTCAGATCGACAATGACCAGGTTCGGGTGACCGAGTGGCGGCTCGCGCCAAACAGCGCCACCGGCCATCACACCCACGGCATGGACTACGTCATTGTTCCCGTGGTCGCAGGGGAAATGACCATCGTGGCACCCAATGGCGAGCGGTCCAAAGCACAGCTTGCGGCTGGGAAATCCTATTTTCGCAAGGCCGGCGTTCAGCACGACGTGCTTAACGAAACCGCAACCGAGATCGTGTTCCTTGAGGTCGAGCTGAAGCCGTAATTCCGGCGTACCCCTTTGCCATTGATCTGTCGCAGTTGATCCCTCACTATGCCTCAAAGTTCCCGCATCAGATCGCGCGGGGAGTGGCCGGAATGCTGAAATACATTGCTAAAATCTCGATGGACATCTTCCCCTCGGTGCTCGCAACGATCATCGGGGCGTACATCGTTAATCATTACATCAACGCCAAGCCGGCGGCGGATGCACCCGCGGCCGTGACGGCGCCCGCCGAGGCTGGCAAGAACGGCAAGCCCGCCGATGTGGCCAACCTCCCCGCGCCCGGCGTCAAGGCCAAGGGCATTTCCGAGAAGAAGGTGACGGACAAGCCGGCGGCCGAGAAGACTGCCGATCAGCCGGGTGCTGAGCCCAAGACAACTGAGAAGTCGACGGCGGACGTGGCACCGCCCGAGGCCGTGGCGCGCGGCAAGCCGTCCGCGCGCGAGAAGGCGGTTGCCAAGTCCACCCCGGCCGTCAGTGCACCCGCTCCCGCCACCCCGGTGGTGGAGGCCAATTCGGCGCCGGCTCCTGCCGCGCCGGCCGCAACCCCCGACGCCAACGATCTCGTGCGCGCCGCGATCGAGCGCCTGCGCAAGTCGCCTGAGAGCAAAGCGGCTGAGGCCAAAGCTTCCGACACAAAGGCTTCCGACACAAAGGCTTCCGACAACAAGTCTTCCGAGACCAAGTCTTCCGAGACCAAGTCGCCCGAGAAGATTCAGGAGCCTGCAGTGCGTGAAGCCGCCCGCACCCCGGAGGCCCCGCGTATCATTCCCGTGGATACGTCATCGGTGCGTCCGTTGCCGCCGCCGATCACGGTCTCGACACCCGCAGCCGAGGCCTATGGCAACGGCGGCTCATCGCAGGCGAGCCCGCCCTACACGGCCTCGGTCGGCAACGAGAACCCGAATCGGCTGACGCCCCCGGCTGATATTCCGGTCCCGATGATCGCGCCCCCGCTCGATCTGCGCGCCGATGCCGGCGCGTCCATGCCGCGGCCGAAGACCAATGTCGCCGACGACATGCTGTCGGGCGTCAAGTCCATGTTCCATTCCGTTCTGCCGAAGAGTGTCACCCCGGATTAAGACGGCGCCTGCGCTGCGGCAGAATCGTCAGCCGCCGACGCGGGCGAGGCCGCTGCGGGCGACGTCGTCGCGTGGACGAAGCGAGACCGCCTTGGTGTAGGACGCCGCCGCCTTGGTCCTGTCGCCCAGCCGTTCATAGGCTTGCCCGCGTATGGTCCAGACCTGGGCATTGTGGGGATCGGCCTCGGAAGCCTCATCCAGGTCGGCCGCTGCCTCCTTGACCTTGCCGAGGGCGAGATAGCTGATGGCGCGGCCGAGCAGCGGCTCGACCTTTTGCGGGTTTAGGCCGCTCGCGGCGCTGAAATCGGCGATCGCGAAATCGTGCTGGTTCTTGCCCTGGTAGATCAGGGCGCGGCCATAGAGCGCCTGCGCATTGTAGGGATCGAGTCCGACCGCGTGATTGAGCTCCTCGAGCGCGGCCGCCGTCTCGCCGGACTTTGCCAGGGCCTGGGCCTTTGCCGTATGGGCCTGGGCCTCACTGACATTGCCGGCGCTGACCACGTTTTCGGCGGTCGCAGCTGCCTTGGGTGCCTCCTGCGGCTTCTCCTTCTCCGGCGTCAGCGATCCCAGGTCGAAGGAGCAGCCGCACAGCGAAATCCCCATCAAGGCCAGCGCAAACGGCTGCAGCAAGATCTGGCGTAACCGCGCCAAGCCGCGCTTGGGGAAAGGGGAGGCCATCTACGGTTCGCTCGCGCTGGTGCCGCATCGGTAGTGCCCCATCCCAGGAAGGCACCGTTCACAAACAATAACGCGGGCCAGGGGCCCGCGTTATCAAAAACTGAAGTCTCTCAAGTTTGGTAAATCAGCGCGGTCCGCGCGGACCAGCACTTGCACCTGCACCAGCACCAGGGCCACCGCGACCGCCACGATCACCGCCGGGGCCGGCGCCGAACACCGGCTTCGGCTTCATCGGCAGCAGGCCTTCGCGCTGCAGCTTCTTACGGGCCAGCTTGCGTGCGCGACGCACGGCTTCGGCCTTTTCGCGGGCCTTCTTCTCGGAGGGCTTTTCGTAGTGACCGCGGAGCTTCATCTCGCGGAAAATACCCTCGCGCTGCATCTTCTTCTTCAGCGCCTTGAGGGCTTGATCGACATTGTTATCGCGAACGAGAACCTGCACGCGGCATCCTCTTCAGTGGATCGGATTTGAATTCTGGTAAGTCAAAGGGGATGGCGAAACGCACACGCCCTTAACCTTGAGGGCGCGGATGTATCAGACAAAACTTGGGATGTCCACCGGCCAAGCGGGTTTTCGGGCCAAGTTCAGCCATTAAATGAGGCAAAATACCTCTGCGCGGCCCTGATTTGGGAGATTTGACGCCAAGGGTGGGGCCGTTTCCGGAGCTTTGTTCCGGTATCTTTGAAAGCAGGGGACGACACATGGATATGAAGAAATACGCGGCCGAGGCTATCGGCACCTTTTGGCTCACATTCGCAGGTTGCGGAAGTGCTGTGATCGCAGCCGGCTTTCCGCAGGTCGGCATCGGCCTGGTCGGTGTCTCCCTCGCATTCGGGCTGAGCGTGGTCACCATGGCCTACGCGATCGGCCACATCTCAGGCTGCCATCTCAATCCGGCCGTCACCGTCGGTCTTGCCGCCGGCGGACGTTTTCCGGCCGGACAGATCCTGCCTTATGTGATCGCGCAGGTCGCCGGCGCGATCGTGGCCGCGTGGCTTCTCTACGTCATTGCAAGCGGAGCTCCCGGCTTCGACGTCAGCAAAGGATTCGCGTCCAACGGCTACGACGCCCATTCTCCCGGCCAGTACAGCATGATCGTGTGCTTCCTCACCGAGGTAGTGATGACCATGATGTTCCTGTTCATCATCATGGGCGCCACCCACGGCCGCGCGCCCGCGGGCTTTGCGCCGCTGGCGATCGGGCTCGCGCTGGTGATGATCCATCTCGTCAGCATCCCCGTCACCAACACCTCGGTGAACCCGGCGCGCAGCACGGGACCGGCGCTGTTCGTCGGCGGCTGGGCGACAGCACAACTCTGGTTGTTCTGGGTTGCGCCACTGATTGGGGGCGCGCTGGGCGGGGTGATCTATCGCTGGCTCAGCGACGAACCCACCGGCGTCGTCGCTGGCGCAAAGACGGCGTAATCGCAAAGCGGGATCGCGGCATGCGCCGCGGTCCCGTCAATCGCCGGTCGTGGGTCGCACTTCGGTGACATGCCCCATCTTGCGGCCGGGGCGCGGTGCGCCCTTGCCGTAGATGTGCACGGTCGCGCCCGGCACGCTCAGCCATTTGTCATATTCGTTGATCTCGTCGCCGATCAGATTGGTCATGGTGACGACCTCGCCGTGGCGCACGGGCTTGCCGAGGGGCCAGCCGGCAATGGCGCGGATGTGCTGCTCGAACTGCGAGACGGATGCGCCGTCGAGCGTCCAGTGTCCGGAATTGTGCACGCGCGGAGCGATCTCGTTGACCAGCACCTTGGGTCCGGTGCCGTTGGCGAGCACGAACATCTCGACGGCAAGTACGCCGACATAATCGAGCGCGCCCGCGATCTTGCCGGCAATGCTGCGCGCTTCCTCGGCGAGCACGTCCGGGATCCGGGCGGGCGCTCGGGAGATCTTCAGGATGTGGTCGCGGTGCTCGTTTTCGGTGACGTCGAAACACTCGACCTGGCCTGTCGCGGAGCGGGCGGCGATCACGGAAATCTCGCGTTCGTACGGCACGAAGGCTTCCAGGATGGCCGATTTGGTGGCGAGACTGGTCCATACTTTCGCGACGTCGTCGCCCTCGCGGATGATGGCCTGGCCCTTGCCGTCATAGCCGAAGCGGCGGGTCTTCAGCACCGCCGGAAGGCCGATCCTGGCGATAGCCTCGCGCAACGACGGGACCGAGGTGACGTCGGCATAGGCTGCGGTGCCGATGCCCAGCCGCGTCACGAAATCCTTCTCGGCGAGCCGGTCCTGGGTGGTCTCAAGGATCTTGCGGTTGGGCAGCACGGGACGGCGCGCATCCAGCACCATCGCGGCCGCGGACGGCACGTTCTCGAATTCGTAGGTGATGACGTCGACGTCGTTGGCGAACAGCTCGAGTGCTTCGACATCTGCATATTCGGCGCAGGTCGCATTCAGGACGACGTCGAAGGCCGGTGAATCCGGATCGGGCGAGAACACCTGGCAGCGCAGGCCGAGCCGTGCCGCCGCCATAGCCAGCATCCGCCCCAATTGTCCGCCGCCGAGGATGCCAATGGTGTCGCCGGGCTTCAGCTTCACCTGCTTTGCGTCAGTCACGCCTTGTCCTCCGGGCGCTCGGCCACGGCCTCGGTCTGCGCCTTGCGCCAGGCGGCGAGGCGATCGGACAAGGCCGGGTCGGATAAGGCCAGCACGGCGGCCGCCAACAGCGCCGCATTGACGGCGCCGGCCTTGCCGATGGCGAGGGTGCCGACCGGGATGCCTGCGGGCATCTGGACGATCGAATAGAGCGAATCGATGCCCTTCAGCGTCCTGGATTCGACTGGGACGCCAAACACGGGCAGTTCCGTCAGCGCTGCCGCCATGCCGGGCAGGTGCGCAGCGCCGCCCGCGCCGGCGATGATGACCTTGTAACCGGCCCCCTTGGCGCCCTTGGCGAACGCAAACAGCCGGTCGGGGGTGCGGTGTGCCGAAACGATGCGAGTGTCGGCGACAACGCCGAGCGCTGCAAGCGTGTCGGCGGTATGCCGCATCGTGTCCCAGTCCGACTGGCTTCCCATGATGATGGCGATTGGCGCGGTCATGACGTCAATTGTGCTCGAAAAACAGGAAGATAGGCCAGATTAGCGGTTCCGGCCGGTTGCTCGCAAGGCGGTGGCAAGGAGAAGGGAATGCACTATCCTGTCTTGGTGAATCCCCGCAAGCCTTCATTGAGCAGGATGCCCATGAAGAAACCAAAAAGGGCGAGCGCTGCGAAGGCCAAAAAGGGCCCGAAAACTAGCGCCGGTCGCTCCAAAGTTGCTCCCAAGCGTCTGGCCAAGAGTCGGGCCAAGGGCCCGGCCAAGGGCCCGGCCAAGGGTCCGGCCAAGCTTCCGGCGCGGCGTGGAGCGTCGGCCGCTGGCGGCGCCAAAGGGGCTATGAAGCCGGCCGTCAACGCGACTATCCGCGACCTCCGGAGCAAGCTCAAGGGGGCGCTGCGGCGGGTCGCGGAGCTCGAGGCAGCCGCCGACACTGACTTCCTGCTGGAAATTCCGAACCGGCGCGGCTTCGAACGCGAGCTCGCTCGCGCCGTCGCCTATATGAAGCGCTACCGCGCCAGCGGCGCGCTGATCGTCCTCGACGTCGATCGGCTGAAGCCGATCAACGATTCCTTCGGCCATGCGGCCGGCGATGAGGTGCTGAAGGCGATTGCCACCACGCTGACGCGGCAGATCCGCGCCTCGGACGTGGTGGGCCGCCTCGGCGGCGACGAGTTCGCGCTGCTGCTCTGGAATCTCAGCGAGACCGACGCCAAGGCGAAGGCCGCGGCTTTCGAGCAGGCCGTCGACGAATTGTCCTTTGTCTTTCGCGGCCAGCACGTGAGCGCGGGCGCTTCCGCCGGCGTCGCCCTGCTTGGAGTGCAGTCCGACGCCACGCGGGCCCTGGAGGATGCCGATGCCGCCATGTATGTGCGCAAGGCGCACCGGCGGCACGAGCCGCGCATCAGGCTCGTCAGCAGCTAGTTAAAGTGTGCCGAGGTCTTTCGGTACGTTGCCGAAGCTGCGGAGCAGTTTGGCGTCGCCGAATTCGCCGGTCATGGGATCGCCGCTGCGGCTGAACGCGACCGCGCCGGTGTGGCCGGCGCCGTGCGACATGATCTCGGCGCGCCGTAGCGCGGCCGCTGCGCTCTGGCATTCCTCGGCCGCACCTGCGACCGGCGAGCCGTCCTCGTCGGTCAGGAAAGGTAATGCAACGTAATAGGTGACATCGGACATGGTCGGCTCCGATAGCTGACAGTCAGGCGGCGCTGCTCTTGCTGCGCGAGGTCTCCGGAATGCAGCCTGCGGAAACCGCCGCCTGCAATTCCTCCAGCTCGGCCTCCAGATATTCATTGGCCATGATCAGCGCCTTGATGGTGCTGCGCAGATTGCCGTCGCACATCGCGATCGCCTGATCACAGGCTTGTTCATAATGGCTGTTGTCGAGAAGGGCGGCTGCCGACATCTGCGTTTTCCTTGGACGGTTTCCGAGGGGCGTTGGTGTCCAAATGTTCTTATTTTGTTCCTTTTGAGTCAAGCGGATTCACATGCGGCGGGTCGCCGTGAGCTGTCCTCCTGTGGATCAGGCGATGATATCGGGCGTGATCTGGTCTTCGATGAACGCGATACGGTCACGCAACAACAGCTTGCGTTTCTTCAACCGCTGTAACCGCAACAGGTCGGGGGCGGGCGATTGATGCAGTGCATCGATCGCCGCATCAAGATCTCGGTGTTCCTGGTGCAACCGGGCGAGCTCGGATTCGAGTTCGCGCGCATCTTCATTGGTCATGTCTGCGGTGGCCGAAAAACCGATAGGCGTGAGATTAAGGCTGTGGATGCCCTGTGGAAACTATCGTCCTTGCGCGCCGTGATCGCAAGCGATCTCGGGCTGTCCCGCGTCGATCTCCCGCGGGATATTTCTGCGGTCACTCCGACGTTGCGCAAGCGCATTGATATCACGGATTTTTCCCGCGTGGTTCCCTTACTCACGCTTCGTTACATATGAATTTTCAAAAATGACAATGCGACGACGGATACCCATCGACAGAACGAATCGGTGATGTACACTTCGTCGTCCGGTCGAATCCAAGGTTCACCCCTACCGAGGAGGTTTCGAATGACAATTCAGGCACATCTGGTTGAATTGGAACGGAAGCACAAAACTCTCGAAAACGAATTGCACGAAGCTCTCGTGCACCTTTCAACAGACGACCTGCAAATTGTTGAGTTGAAGCGCCGGAAGTTGATGGTCAAGGACCAGATCGAGCGTCTCAGGCACGGCGACACGCTCCACTAGTAACCCCGTAACAGCGTAGAGTTGATCGCACCCTTCAGGCAGGGATGGGAGCCTTTGCGCTCATCCCTGCGGCAAGGCGCTCAGCGTGCAAGGATTTGCGCGGCTCTAGCTTCTTGTCTGGACGCGCTTCTTTACGCGCAACCGGAATCCCCTTCGCTTTAAACCACTAGATGTTTGCGAGCTCGGCGACGTGATCCGCGATCGCGAGCGATGACGTCAATCCGGGCGACTCGATGCCGAACAGATTGATCAGGCCTTCGACGCCGTGATCGCGCGGGCCCTGCATCAAGAAATCCTGCGTGGCCACCGCCGGCGGCACGATCTTCGGGCGGATGCCCGAATAGCTCGGCATGAGCGCGCCGTCAGGCAACGTCGGCCAGTATCTGCGGATCGCCGGGTAGAAGCGCTCGGCGCGTGCCGGGTCGACCTCATAGTCGATCGTCTCGATCCACTCGACGTCGGGGCCGAAACGTGCCTGCCCGGCCATGTCCAGCGTCAGATGCACCCCTAGCCCACCGGGCTCGGGCACCGGATAGATCAGGCGCGAGAACGGTGCCCTGGCATTGCAGCTGAAGTAGTTTCCCTTGGCGAGGTAGGCCGTCGGGATCCGTTCCAGCGGCATGCCCTCGATGTTGCGCGCCACGGTGGTCGCCGAGAGCCCGGCGGCGTTGACGAGAAGGCTGCATTGCAGCGTCATCGGCGCTTCGCCGCCCGCCTCGATCTCGATCACGCCGGCGGTCGCCTTGGCACGGATCAGCGGGGTGTGGAACGCGAAGGCCGCGCCCGCGTCCTCGGCTTCGCCGCGCAGCGAGAGCATGTAGGCGTGGCTGTCGATGATGCCGGTCGACGGCGACAGCAGCGCGGCGTCGCAGGCGAGCGCCGGCTCCAGCGCACGTGCCGCATCGCCCGTGAGCAACTGCATGTCGAGCACGCCGTTGGCCTCGGCATGCGCCTTGATCGATTGCAGCTTCTCGGTCTCTTTCGGATTGGTCGCGACGATCAGCTTGCCGCAATTCCTGTGCGGGATGCCGCGCTCGGAACAGTAACGATAGAGCGCGTGTTTGCCGTCGACGCACATGCGCGCCATCCAGCTTCCGGCGCGGTAGTAGATGCCGGCATGGATCACCTCGCTGTTGCGCGAGGAGGTGATGGTGCCGATGGCCTCGGCTTGCTCGAGCACGATCACCTCGCGCCCGGCTTGCGCCAGCTTTCGAGCCACCGCGAGCCCGATCACGCCGGCTCCGATGACGACGCAGTCCACCCTATCCATGGTTGTGCAGGACGTCCGCTCGAAGCGACCAAGGCCTCACGCCTGGGAACGGCGGCGCGGGGGCGTTTTCCGTTAAGGAAGCATTTATCATGTCAGGGCAATTGCCGTATTTGATGCCACATTTTTCCGTTGCTCGTACAGGCGTTTACCCGATCCAAACCCGCCAGGCCAGACAATCCGACGTTGAAATCGCGGGTGGCTGATGGCTGAGAAGAACTGGCACGTGGGCAGCGCGCTTCCGATTGCGATGCAGGCCGTCGTGTGCCTGGCCGCAGCGGTCGCGCCTGCGCGCGCCTTTGCCCTCTCCGACAGCTTCAGCCCTCCGAGCTACCTCGGCCACCTCGATCCCAACGTGATCTGGGAAGCCCTGATCGCGGGAATTGTGATCTGTTCGTTCTTCGCCGCGATCGCGCTATGGATCCATTCCTCACTGCGCCGGACTAGGCGTTTGCAGCTGCGGCGCAATGCCTTTGTCTCCTCCGCCATGAACAACCTCAACCAGGGCGTGGTGATGACGGATGCGCAGCGGCGCATCATCTTCTGCAACGACCGCTATCTCGATATCTACGGCTTGATGCGGTCGGACATCTGGGCCGGAATGACCGGCCACGACATCCTTGAGCTGCGGCGCCAGCGTGGCGTGCTCGGCGGCGCTTCCGACGACGAGTTCTATGAGAAGGCGGCAAGCCCGAACGGCCTGATAACCGAACTGCCGGACGGGCGGGCCATCCTGGTGAAGTATTTCGTGCTGCCCAACGGCGGCTCGGTGGCGACCCATCTGGACGTCAGCGAGCAGCGCAGGCTGTCCCGGCAGCTCGCCTCCACCAAGCAGTTCCTGGAAACATTGCTGGACCACGTACCGGCCTGCGTGGCGGCGAAGAACATCGAGGATGGTCGCTACATTTTCGCCAATAGCGCCTATGAGCGCTTCTGGGGTTTCTCACGCGATCATGCCGTCGGCAAGAACGCCCGCGAGCTGTTTGCGCCCATCTCGGCGGACAGCATCGAGGCGACCGACCGGGCGGCACTCGATTCGCCGGACGGCCAGTTTCGCAACGAATTCGAGGTCGACCGCGCCGGTGAGCGGCGCATGGTTGCCTCGATCCGGATCGTGGTCCGCAACGAGAGCAACAAGCCCGAATTCCTGATGCTCGTGTTCGAGGACATCACCGATCGCCGCTCGCTGTCGAAGGAGCTGGAGAGCACGAAGAAGTTCCTGGAGCTTGTGGTCGACAACATCCCGGTGGCCCTGATCGTCGAGCAGGTCAAGGACGGCCGCTACCTGCTCGCCAACCGCAGCGCGGAGACGATCCTCAACCGCAGGCGCGAGGAAGCCACGGGCCTGACCGCGTCCGACATCTTCAATCCCAAGGAAGCCAAGCTGATCATCGCGCGCGACGAAGCCGCGATCAAGAAGCGTGGGATGATCACCGAAGAGCACCCGATCTCCACCAAGGACGGGCTGCGGCTGTTCCTCACCCGCCGCGCCACCGTGCTGGGCGACACCGGCGAGCCGCAATATCTGATCAAGACCCACGAGGACGTCACCGATCGCCGGCAGACCGAGTCGCGCATGGCGCACATGGCCTACCACGACGGCCTCACCGATTTGCCGAACCGTGCCGCTTTCCTGCAGGCGTTGACCCAGATGATCGAGGCCTGCGAGGGCACCGGCGAGGAGTTCGCGGTTCTGTGCGTCGATCTCGACGGCCTCAAGGAGGTCAATGACGTCTTCGGCCATGCGCACGGCGACAAGCTCCTGGTCGAGGTGGCCCAGCGGCTCCAGGATTCCGCGCGCGGCGGCGTGGTGGCGCGCCTGTCCGGCGACGAGTTCGGCCTGATCATCGACGGCAAGCAGCCGGAGGCAGGCCTCGCGCTGGCGCAGCAGATCGGTGATGCCGTCGCCAAGGAATTCCAGATCGACGGCCGCCCGGTCCGCGCCGGCGTCACCACCGGCATGTCGATCTTCCCGCACAACGGCGCCGACGCCGCCTCGCTGCTCGCCAATGCCGGCGCGGCGCTGTTCCGCGCCAAGCAGAAATCGCGCGGCACGATCAGCCTGTTCCAGCCGGAGATGGACCAGCAGATCCGCGATCGCCGCGTGCTGCACCAGGACCTCTCGATGGCGATCAAGAATGGCGAGCTCTCGCTCGCCTTCCAGCCGCAGGGGACTGCGGGCCACAGCGTCGCCGAGAGCGATATCATCGGCTTCGAGGCGCTGGCGCGCTGGCAGCACCCGGTGCGCGGCCAGGTCTCCCCGGCCGAATTCATTCCGATCGCGGAGGAAAGCGGCCTGATCGTCGAGATGGGCGAGTGGATCCTGCGCGAGGCCTGCCGCGAGGCCGCCTCCTGGCCGACGCCGCTTCAGGTCGCGGTCAACCTGTCGCCGGCGCAGTTCATGCACGGCGACGTGGTCGGGCTCGTCCATTCCATTCTGATCGAGACGGGTCTCGCACCCGGCCGGTTAGAGCTTGAGATCACCGAGGGCGTGCTGATCGAGGACTTCGATCGCGGTCTTGCGCTGCTGCGCCGGCTCAAGGCGCTCGGCGTGCGCATCTCCATGGACGATTTCGGCAGCGGTTATTCCTCGCTGAGCTATCTCCAGGCGTTCCCGTTCGACAAGATCAAGATCGACCGCGCCTTCATCATCAATCTCGGCCGCAACCCGCAATCGGCGGCGATCGTGCGCGCGGTGATCGATCTCGGCCATGGCCTGGAAATGTCGATCGTCGCCGAGGGCGTCGAGACGTTGGAACAACTTGCCTTCCTCGCCGCGGAAGGCTGCGACGGCGTGCAGGGCTATCTGCTCGGCAAGCCCCTGCCGATCGGGAAATATGCCGGCCTCGTCGGTCGCGCCGAAGTCATGGAGCTTGCGCTCAAGACCGGTTAGTGATGGTGGGCGCTTCGTTCGCTTCCATTCGACGGCTTCATGGCGGATTACGACCTTGCGATCATCGGGGGCGGCCTGAACGGTGTCAGCCTCGCGCGCGATGCCGCCGGCCGCGGCCTGCGGGTCATCCTGTTGGAGCAGGGCGATCTGGGCGGCGCGGCGTCCTCGGCAACACCGCGGCTGATCCACGGCGATCTCTCGGTCCTGGAACGGCGCGGCTTCCGACGGGTGCGCCGGGCGCTAGCCGAGCGCCGGACCTGGCTCCGGATCGCGCCGCATCTGGTTCGGCCGATGCGCTTCGTGATCCCGGCGCATTCCGACGAGCGCCCGCCATGGCTGCTGCGCCTCGGCCTGCTCCTCTACGACAGCCTCACCAGCCGGAGCGGCCTGCCTGCAACGGCGACCCTCGACATCACGCATCACCCGGTCGGCAACGCGCTGAAACGACCATTCGGCACGGCCTTCGAATATTCGGATTGCGTCGTCGACGATTCCCGACTGGTGGTGCTCACGGCACTGGATGCGGCCGAGCGGGGCGCCGTGATTCGGACTGGAGCGCGCTGTGTGCGTGCCGATCGAACAGACACATGGCGGCTCGCGGTGGTCGACCGTGGCCATCGCCACGCGATCACGGCCCGGGCACTGGCCAACGCCACCGGCGGATGGACGTCGATGGTCGCCGAGACCGTGCTGCGGCAGCCGCAACCCGCCATGGCGGCGATGCAGATGAGCCAGATCATCGTCCCGCGGCTGTTCGATTCCGATAACGTCTACGTCTTCCAGAACAGCGATGGCCGGCTGATCTTCGCGAGTCCCCTCGATCGCGACTTTACGCTGATCGGCACAATCACGCACGATTTCACCGGCGATCCCGCGATCGTCGCGATGGGGGGGGCCGACGTCGGCTATCTCTGTGAGGCGGCCAGTCGCTATTTCCGCGAGCGCGTCGCCCCGACCGACGTGGTGCGGGCGGTCTCCGGCGTCAACCTGACGCTTGCGTCCGCGCGCCGGCGTGACGGCACCACGCTGTTCCACACGCGGCGGCGCAAGGCGCCGCTGATCACGATGTTCGGCGGTGACGTCACCACATCGCGCCTGCGGGCGGAGCGCGCGGTGACGAAGTTGACGCCGTTCTATCCGATGTCGCCGCCCTGGACCGCAGGCGCGGCGCTGCCGGGCGGAGATTTCGCCTGGGACCGTTTCGACACCGAGGTCGATCTTGCGCGTGACCGCTGGCGCTTTCTCTCGGAGACGCAGGCCCAACGCTTCGTCGCGGCCTATGGCTCGCGGCTGCCGGCTGTGCTCGGTGAGGCGAAGACCCGCGACGATCTCGGCCCGGCCTTCGGTCCCGAGTTGACGGGCGCCGAGGTGCGCTATCTCATGACCCATGAATGGGCGCGTTTTCCCGAGGACATCCTGTGGCGCCGCTCCAAGCTCGGCCTGACGATGTCGGCGGAGGGATGCGATGCGCTGGCTGCGTTCATGGCGAATCCGATGTGAACGAACCGCCTCTAACCGGTTGAGTGAGGGACGATCGGCCGCTAGCGTGCGGCGGGATTGAGGTTGGCAGGGACCATGACTGACGAGTTGCCCAGAACAGACGCGGCTGCGGATTCGGTCGGAGAGACGCAGTTCGCGGCCAGCGAGCCGCTGCTGCGCATCGAGGGCGTCGCCAAGACCTTCGGGACGTTCCGGGCCGTCGACGGCGTGTCGCTAGACATCAAGACCGGCGAGTTCTTTGCGCTGCTCGGCCCCAGCGGCTGCGGCAAGACCACGCTTCTGCGCATGCTCGCCGGTTTCGAAGCGCCGGATCAAGGGCGCATCCTGCTCGGCGGCAAGGACATCGCGCAGGCGCTGCCGCATGAGCGGCCGATCAACATGATGTTCCAGAACTACGCGCTGTTTCCGCACCTGTCGGTGCGCGACAACATCGCCTTCGGCCTGAAGCGCGCCGGCATGGCGCGCGCCGACATTGCCACGCGTGTGGCGGAGATGGTCGCGCTGGTGAAGCTCGACGGGCTCGAGAAGCGCAAGCCCGACCAGCTCTCCGGGGGGCAGCGCCAGCGTGTGGCGTTGGCGCGTGCACTGGCGCGGCGGCCGCAGCTCCTTCTGCTCGATGAGCCGCTCGCAGCGCTGGACAAGAAGCTGCGCGAGAGTACCCAAGGCGAGCTGATGGAGCTTCAGCGCCGGCTCGGCATGACCTTCATCATCGTCACCCACGATCAGGAAGAGGCGATGACGATGGCGAGCCGGATCGGCGTGATGAGAGACGGCAAGCTCGCGCAGGTCGCGAGTCCCCGCGAGCTCTACGAGGCGCCACGCTCGCGCTGGATCGCGGAGTTTGTCGGCGACGTCAATTTGTTCGACGCCGAGTCCAAATTGCGCGACGGTCATCGTCTGGTCATCGGCACGCGCGATGCGGGACCGCTGGTGGTGGCGGAGCCGCGCGAGCCGTTCGGCGAGGTCAGATTATCGGTTGCGATCCGCCCCGAAAAGGTCAAGCTCTCGCGCCGTGGTCCGGTGAGGGAAGCCGGTCATGAAACGGCGATCAACCAGCTGGACGGCGTGATTGCCGACATCTGCTATCTCGGCGGCACCACCACCTACAAGGTGAAGCTCGACGCCGGCGGGATGGTGCAGGCTTCGGTCGCCAACAGCGCGCGCCTCGACGTCGACGCCTACAGCCTGAACCAGCCTGTCGTCGCCTGGTTCACGCCCGACGACTGCGTGGTGCTGCCGTCATGAGCGCGCGCCGCATCTTCGCGCGACCGGCTCGCCTTGCCGCGATCGCGCCCTATGTCTGGATGGTGCTGTTCTTCCTGGTGCCGTTCGGCTTCGTGCTGAAGATCAGCCTGTCGCAGACGGCGATCGCGCAGCCGCCTTACGAGCCGGTGTTCGACCTGATGGCGGGATGGGGGGCGCTGAAGACCGCCTTTGCCGCGTTGTCGATCGACAATTTCAGGCTGCTCGTCTCCGACGACATCTACGTGTTCGCCTATGTGCGTAGCCTCATCGTCGCCGTCACCGCGACCGCGCTGTTGCTCCTGATCGGTTATCCCATCGCCTACGGCATGGCGCGGCTGCCGACGCGCTGGCAAGCCGTGGCGATGGTGCTCGTGATCGTGCCGTTCTGGACCTCGTTCCTGATCCGGATCTATGCCTGGATCAACATCCTCCAGCATGACGGCCTGCTCAACCAGATCCTGCTGGCGCTGCATCTGGTCAGTCAGCCGGTGGTGTGGCTCTCCACCGACAGCGCGATGTATATCGGTATCGTCTATTCCTACCTGCCGTTCATGATCCTGCCGCTCTACGCCACGCTGGCCAAAATGGAGCCCGCGCTGGAGGAGGCCGCCTCCGATCTCGGTGCGCCGCGCTGGCAGGTGTTCTGGCTCGTCACCTTCCCGCTGTCGCTGCCCGGCGTCGGCGCCGGCGTGCTGCTGTGCTTCATCCCCATCGTCGGCGAGTTCGTCATTCCGGATCTCTTGGCCGGCTCCAATGCGCTGATGATCGGTCAGACGCTGTGGCTCGAGTTCTTCACCAACAAGGACTGGCCGGTCGCCTCCGCCGCGGCCATCGTGCTGTTGGTGGTGCTGCTGGTCCCGCTGCTGCTATATGAACGGCTGCAGAAGCGGCAGCTGGAACAGGGGCGGTGAGGCGATGCGCAAGGTCTCCCGCCTGTCACGCTTCAACGTCGCCTCGCTCGCGCTGGGTCTGGCCTTCCTCTACCTGCCGATCCTGATCCTCGTCATCTATTCCTTCAACGCCTCGCGGCTGGTGACGGTGTGGGGCGGCTGGTCGCTGCGCTGGTATCACGAGTTCTTCAATGACCGTGCTATGATCGAGGCGGCCTGGATGAGCCTGCGCGTCGCGGTTTCGTCGGCGACCATTGCGACCCTGATCGGCACGCTTGCCGCCGTGGCGCTGTCGCGCGGCGAGCGGTTCCGCGGCCGCACCCTGTTCTCCGGCATGCTCTATGCGCCGCTGGTGATGCCGGAGGTGATCACCGGATTGTCGCTGCTGCTGCTGTTCGTGGCGCTGAACGCCGAGCGCGGCTTCTGGACGGTGACGATCGCCCATACCACGCTGACGATGTGCTTCGTCGCCGTCGTCGTGCAGTCCCGCCTCGGCTCGCTCGACCGCTCCTTGGAAGAGGCCGCGATGGACCTCGGCTGCGATCCGGTGCGCGCGTTCGTGGCCGTGACGCTGCCGCTGATCGCGCCCGCGATCGTCGCGGGCTGGATGCTCGCCTTCACATTGTCGTTGGACGATCTCGTGATCGCGAGCTTCACCACCGGCCCGGGCTCGGCGACGCTGCCGATCCGGATCTACTCGGAGGTGCGGCTGGGAGTGAAGCCCGAGATCAACGCGATCTGCACGCTGGTGATCGCCCTGATCGCGGTCGTCATCGTGATCGCCTCGCTCGCTTCGAAATTGTCGAGCTCGCAGGGCGAGAGCGGGGCGCCGCTTTGAGAGCGGAGGCGATGATGATTTTCGCCTATCAGGTCCTCGTGCATACGCCGGTCTGGGTCCTCGCACTGCTTGCCTACCTCGTCTGGCAAGGTGTGCAGGCGATGCAGCGCGCACGACGCCGATCTGGCGCGCGCTGATCGTACCAGTCGTGTTCATCGTCTGGGGGATGTCCAGGATCGGCTTCGGGCATCAGGACAGCGCATGGCCGCTGGTCGCATGGTTTCTGGCCGCAATCGCGCTGCTGCCGCTAGGCGTGCTGACGCCGCGCCCTTTCGAACTGGATCACGCGACCGGGCAGATCATCCGGCCGGGCAGTCCAGTTGGTCTGGTCCGCAACCTCATCGTCTTCGCCTCGCAATATGCGGTCGGCGTGATCTCGGCGATCGATGCGGACGATCGTGCGCTGGCCGTCATCGTCGGCCGCGCCATCTCCGGCGCGACCGCCGGCTATTTCATCGGCTCGACGATCGCGCTTCTGATCGCGTATCGCCGCAAGAGCGCGGCCGATGTTTAGGACTTCACCGCACCTGCCGTGAGCCCGCCCACCATGTAGCGCTTGAAGGCGTAATAGACCGCGGCCGGCGGCAGCGCGTAGATGAAGCCGGTGGTCATCAACAGCTCCCACGGCGAGTCGTCGGCGGCGAGGAAGTTGCCGAGCGCGACCGGCAGTGTGATGTCGGTGTCCTTGGACAAGAGCAGGAACGCGTAGAGATATTCGTTCCAGGCCAGCAGCACGGCATAGGTGCCGATCGCGACCAGCGAGGGCATCATCAGCGGCACATAGACCAAGCGGAACAGCTGCAGCGTGGTCGCGCCGTCCATCACGGCGGCCTCGTCGAGCTCGACCGGCAGCTTGTCGGACGCCTGCTTCAGCACCCAGATCGCATAAGGCGAGGCGATCGTCACCATGGCCAGGATCAGCGACCAGTGATTGTTGAGCAGGCCGTAAGTGCCCATGGTGCGGTACATCGGCACGGCGAGGAACGCCGCCGGGATGAAGTAGGTGAACAGCGCGAGATTCATCACCCAGCGGCCGCCCGGCACCTTAAGCCGCGAGATCGAGAATGCGGCGGCGGTCGCGATGAACAAGGTCAGCGCGCCGGCGGCCAGTGCGATCACAGTCGAGTTCCAGAACTGGATCCAGAAGTCGCGCAGGAAATAGTGCTCCTGGTAGAACACGATGTGGAAGTTGTGCAGCGTCGGATGATCCGGCCACAGCTTGCCCGAGAACGCGTCCTCCTTCGGCGAGATCGCGAAGAGGAACATGTGGTAGATCGGAATCATGGTCCAGATGAAGACCGGGATGCCGATCAGCAGGAGCTTGGCTTCGGTACCAACTTCGCGGAGGGTGGGAAGCTTCATCGCGACAACCGTTTCATCATGAAGTACATCAGCGGCAGCACGAACGGTATCGCGCAGACGATGGAGGCCATCGCGAGCGAGAGCTGGTCGAGCCGGAGATAGCGGATGCCGAGCGTCGACAGCACATGCGTGAGGTCGGCCGGCCCGCCGCCGGTAAGCAGATAGACGCTGTTGAAGTCGCCGAGCGTCCAGATCATCGAGAGCAGCGTGCAGGTGATGTAGAGCATCTGCATCGACGGCCAGGTGATGAAGCGGAATTTCTGCCACGGACTGGCGCCGTCGACCTCGGACGCCTCGTACAGATCCTGCGGGATCGCGAGCCGCCCAGTCAGCAGGATCAGCGTCCAGAACGGCAGCGACTTCCAGATATGCACGGCGATCGCCATGGTCAGCGCGACCGTCGGATCGTTCAGCCAGTTCGGGCCGTCATCGCCGGTGAGGGAGAAGATGAAATGGTTGACCATGCCCCATTCGGGATTGAGCATGAAGCGGACCGACAGGATGGTCGGGATCGACGGCACCGCCCAAGGCAGGATGAAGATCACCGACAGCCATTTGATCCAGGGGCGCTGCTGGGCGAAGAAGCCGGACAGGAACAGCGCGATCAGCATCTTCACGTTGATGCCGATGACCAGGAAGATCAGCGTGTTGACCGCGGCGCGCGCGAAGATCGGGTCGTTATACAGCGCGACATAGTTCGCCGGATTGCGCGCCAGCCACAGGCCGTAGCCGACGGGATAGAGGACGAAGGCCAGGAAGACGAGCAGATAGGGCACAAGCAGCAAGATGCCCCAGACCTGCTGCGTGGTTAGGCGCGCCGACAGGGGAGGGGCCGGAATTGTGTCTGAGCCGGAAAGTGTGATCGCCATATCGCATACCCACCGAAAGCAACCGGTCGCGGAGAGCCGCGACCGGTATTAGCATATACCTTATTTCAGTCCGGGATCAGCCCGCGACCGCCTTGATGCGGGCGATCAGTTCGTCGACCGCCTTGTCCACCGGCACCTTCTCGCTGACAACGCGGTTCATCGCCTTGGCCCAGACGTTCTCGTTGTTCAGGATGGTGAACTTCCAGTTCTTGGTGAAGTCGAACGGGGCGGTGCCGCCCTTGAACTGCGCGTAGACCGCCTTGCGATGCCGGTCGGCCTGCCAGAACGGGCTCTCCTGGCTTTCCTTCGTCACCGGGAACCAGCGGCCGAGCGCACCCTCGATATAGGGCCGGACGTTCTCTTCCTGGAGCAGGAAGGCGATGAACTGCTTGGCCTCGGCCTTGTTCTTGGCCACGGAGAAGACCAGTCCGGTCTTGACGTCCGAGCGGTAGCGGATCGTCGAACCGTCCGGAGCCTTCGGGAAGGACGCGGTGATAATGTCCTCGCCATAGGCCTTCTTGCCGGCTTCGCGCTGCTCGGGCGTGAGCGCCTGGTTCTGGGAGTCCTCGAACCACTTCGCCGCGATCGAGATCGTGAAGTTGTGGGTCATCACGATGGTCTTGTTGTGGAACGCGACGTTGTTGTCGGGATCCTTCCAGGTCGTCGAGGACGGCGGGGTGCAGCCCTTGATGTAGGTGTCGGTGTAGTCCTTCATCGCCTTGATCAGGTTCTCGCGGACCTTGGGATCGTCGACCGTGAGCTTGCCGTCGTCGTCGACCAGCTTGACGTGATAGGCATCCATGAAGGTGTAGAACGACTGGAAGGCGTCGGTGGATTCCACGCCCATCGGCTGGCCGACGCCGTAGACGCGCTGGCCCGTCGCCTTGCGGATCCCCGGTTGCACCTTGTCGCACCAGAACGTCCAGTAGCCTTCCCAGTCGGTCGGGATGTCGGCGAGCTTGAAGCCGGCCTTCTCCAGCATGTCGTTCCAGATCTCGACATGCATGCTCTGCTGCTTCAGCGGGAAGCCGTAATAGGCCTTCTTCTTGGTGACGTCGTTATAGAGGATCGACGCATCCAGCGTGTTCTGCACGAACCGATCCTTGATCGGCTCCATGATGTCGGAGAGGTCCTCGAGCCTGCCTTCGTAGGCCCACTTGCCCTGCACCTGCACGTCGTAGGTGTCGGAATAGGCAACATCGGGCACGGTGCCTGAATCGAGTGCGGCGACCGTCTTCGGAATCATGTCCTGGATCGCGTACTGCGACAATTCGACCTTGATGCCGGTCTTGGCTTCGAACTTCTTGATCGTATCGAGCAGCGCGTCGTCTTCGGAGCGGTAGAAGCCCTTGCCCCACCAGACCGTAATCGTCTTCTGCTGCGCAAATGCGGGTGCAGCGGCTGCAAACAGCCCGGCCGCAGCGACCGCCAGTGATACTGCGCCAATAACCTTGGATTTCACGTTTTTCTCCCTCAAACGGCCGGTGTTTTTAACCGGTCGTATAAAACACTAGCGCATGGCCGTGGTACGATCTAGCGGCTTCTTGTCAGACATAGGTCGTGGGGTGTCGGGCGAGAGGAGATGCTTAATGCGCGCATCGATCCAATCGCTGCATCAATTCGCCCTGATCAATTCTGCGTCGATCGGCTGGTGCCGCTTGATCGCCGTCCTCAGTTGGACTTCGCGCCCTTGGCGTTCTCCGCTGTCGGCGCTTCGGCCGGTGCGGGACGTTTTCCGGTCCCGGTGATACGCTCGATCGCGGAGCGTACCGCGTCGCCCGGCTTGCGGTCTTTCAGCATGTCGAGCAGGGGCGCTGAGGCCGGCGAGCGGCGGATCAGGCTTTCCGGGTCGGGGAACACCAGGGGATCGTCCCAGGGGCCCTGCACGACGAAGGGCAATTCGAACCCCGACGCGCTGTTGAGGCTGGCCACGCCCTTCATGTCGTATTCGCGCGTCGGCACCGATGCGGTGCCGGTCATCGTGATCTTCGCCGCCGGTCCCTCGACGCGGATGTCCTCGGCGGTGGCCACGCCATCGGAGAACTTCACCGCGATAGTGAGATTGTCGTAAGGGGTGGAGCCGTTGCGGAAATTGCCGCCGCCGGACAGCGGCCGCCGCTCGAGCCGCTTCAGGAGCTGCTCGGCATTGAAGCCGGAGATCGCGCCGTCATGCCCGGTCACGATGGCGCTGCCGTCGAGCGACTGCACGAGGCCGAACGGGCTCGAGCCGGACGCGAGGAGCGAGACGTTGATGTTGCCGCGCCCGGACAGCTTGTTGATACCGAACAGCTCGGAGGCGCAGGCCTGAAGGTCGACGTCGGTGAACTGGAACTGCGCCTTGATGTCGGCGACGGTGTCGGAGCGCGCGATGCCGAACGAGCCCTTGGCGATGCCGCCATAGACCTGGGCTTCGCCGACCGAGAGCGCCAGCGTGCCGTTGCGCAGATTCGCGCCGATCGCGGTGCGGCCGAGTTTCGACGCCCCGACCGTCAGCTTGGCGGCCGACAGGCGCATGTCGAGGTCGGTGGTCGAGAGGGCGTTGAGGTCGAACAGCTGCCTGTTCCAGTCGCGCGCGCCGCTCGCGAGCAGGCGGAAGGTCGAGATATAGGGCGTGAAGTCGAGCGCGTCGGCTGCAAGCGTCGCCTGCAGCGTCTGACGGCCGTTATTGGCGTAGGTCATCACGCCCTCGGCGGTGTTGCCGTCGAGCTCGACATTGACATTGGTGAGCGCGATCGAGGCGCCGACGACATTGGCCCGCGCCTTCAGCGCGAAGCGGCCGAAGCCGCCGCTGGCGGGCTGCGGCTGGCCGGTCCAGCGCAGCGCGTTGCGCAAGGACGGGCTGTCGATGGTGAGCGTGCCCTCCATCATCGGGCTGGTGCGGTTGGCGACGCTGCCGTCGAAGGCGAGCTTGAGCGGTGCGCTCGCGATCCGCGCCTTCAACCCCGAGCGCTCGCCGGAGAGCGCGGCGACGAAATCGGAAAAGCTGATCGAGCCGTCGACCCGTTCGCCGCGCCAGTCGAACTGTCCGGTCGCGGCGAAGGAGCGCGAGATCGAGGGCCAGGCCAGCGACAGGTCGATGTCCTCGAACTTCTCGGTGCCGTGCGTGGCAGCGTCCTCGTAATCGAGCACGCCGTCCTGGATCCGGATCTCGGAGAACGACACCTGATTCTCGGCACCGGGCTTCATGGTGCGCGCGATGGTCTGGATGAACGGCGTCCAGTTGCTCTCGCCGTCCGGCTTCAGGCTGACATGGATGCGCGGCCGCAGCAGCGTCAGGTCGGCGATCTCGAACCGTTGCAGCAGCAGCGGCAGCAGCCGCAGGTTCGCGGTGAGCACGTCGACATGGAGCGCGGGATCGCTGGTACCGCCGCCCTTCAGGCCGACGTCATGGAAGGAGATGTAGCTTGCCGGCAGCACCGAAATGTCGATCGCGCCTGCGACATTGACCTCGAGTCCGGTGACGTCGCGGATCTGCGTTTCCACCGCCTTGCGCAGTGCGTCGCGATTGATGAGCCATGAGGTCGCGATCAGGGCGATCAGCGCCACGCCGAGCAGCGCCGCGATCGGCGTCCCGAGGCGCTTCATTCCTTGGGCCATGGTCAATGGCATGTCCTGATCGGGTTGGTCGCTGGAGCCAGAAGGCGGGCCGGGAAACCTGCGCGCCCCCACGCCCAAGACCTATTGTGTTAAGTGCCGCAACTTGATGGGTTTTCTTGTCGCTTTCAAGGCCACGGGAACGGTTGCGCCCACGGCTTGGGCAGCTTCTATCACCCAGGGGCGGAGCGGAGAACCCCGTATCATTGACGGCTTCGGACGATTTCGCCTAATAATCGCCGCCAATAAGGCGCGACGCCTGCAAGCCGAAGGTTCACTCGAAGGTTATTTGCATGAACAAGGTCTATCCCGACGCCAAGTCGGCTCTCGAGGGCGTTCTGAAAGACGGCATGATGATCATGTCGGGCGGCTTCGGCCTCTGCGGCATCGCCGAGACGCTGTCGGACGCGATCCGCGACTCCGGCGTCAAGGACCTGACGGTGGTTTCGAACAATGCCGGCGTCGACGGCATTGGCCTCAGCCGCCTGCTCGAAACCCGCCAGATCAAGAAGATGATCTCGTCCTATGTCGGCGAGAACAAGCTGTTTGCCCAGCAATTCCTCGCCGGCGAGCTGGAACTCGAATTCAATCCGCAGGGCACGCTGGCCGAGCGCATTCGCGCGGGCGGCGCCGGCATTCCGGCCTTCTACACCAAGACCGGCGTCGGCACGCTGATCGCCGAAGGCAAGGAAGTGAAGGAATTCGACGGGCAGAAATACCTGATGGAGCGCGGCCTGTTCGCCGACCTCGCCATCGTGCACGCCTGGAAGGGCGACACCGCAGGTAACCTCATCTACCGCAAGACCGCGCGCAACTTTAACCCAATGATGGCGACCGCCGCTAAAGTCACTGTGGCCGAGGTCGAGCATTTGGTTCCGGCCGGCGAACTCGATCCCGACCACATCCACACGCCCGGTCTTTTCGTCAAGCGCATCGTCGAGGTCGGAACGGCCAAGAAGCGCATCGAATTCCGCAACACCCGCCCGCGCACCGCCGCTTAAGCGTATCAGGAGAACCACATGGCCTGGACCCGTGAACAGATGGCTGCGCGCGCCGCGAAGGAATTGCGTGACGGCTACTACGTCAACCTCGGCATCGGCATCCCGACGCTGGTCTCGAACTACATCCCGGACGGCATGGACGTCAGCCTCCAGAGCGAGAACGGCATGCTCGGCATGGGCCCGTTCCCCTATGAGGGTGAAGAGGACGCCGATCTCATCAACGCCGGCAAGCAGACCGTGAGCGAGCTGCCGTCGACCTCGTATTTCTCGAGCGCGGATTCCTTCGGTATGATCCGTGGCGGCCACATGGATCTGTCGATCCTCGGTGCGATGCAGGTGGCCCAGAACGGCGATCTCGCCAACTGGATGATCCCCGGCAAGATGGTCAAGGGCATGGGCGGCGCGATGGATCTCGTCGCCGGCGTCAAGCGCGTGGTCGTTGTGATGGAGCATTCGGCGAAGGACGGTCCAAAGCTCCTGAAGCAGTGCAATTTGCCGCTGACCGGCGAGCGCGTGGTCGACATGGTCGTGACCGATCTGGCCGTCTTCACCATCGACAAGCACGGCAACGGCGGTATGGCGCTGATCGAGCTCGCCGACGGCGTCTCGCTCGACGAGGTCAAGGCCAAGACCGAAGCCGAATTCCGCGTCGCACTGAAGAACACGTAAGGTTTTCGCGAAGGGGGCGCGCATGACGATACGGTCTGCGCGTCCCGAAGACGCCGACTTCATCGCGCAAACCATCCTGTCATCGCAACGCGGCTACCGGCCGCGCGGCTGGTTCGACGTTGCGCTCGGTTTGCCGGAGACGCAGTGCCGCGAGTTCGTCGCGCGCATCGTGGTCGCGCGCGCGGTGTCGATGTGGCACGTCTCGGAATTTCTGGTCGCCGAGATCGATGACAAGCCTGCGGCTGCCTTGTGTGCGCTACCGGCGGACGGCACGGGACCAGCAGCTTGGCGTGCCATCGAAGAGATCGCTGCCGCGACCGGGCTCGCCCCGCCTGAGCTTGCCGCCATCCGCCAACGTGGCGGCTACACGCGCGCCTGCTGGGTTCAGGGCGGTGAGGGCGATTGGATGATCGAGTATGTCGCGACTGATCCCGCCTATCGTGGTCGCGGTCTCGTGCAGTCGCTGATCGCGCATGCGCTGGAGAAGGGGCGGGCGGCTGGATTTGCCCGGGCGACAATATCGTTCCTGATCGGCAACGAGCCCGCCGAGCGCGCTTATGCCAAGGCCGGCTTTGTCCTTGCCGAGGAGAAGCGCGATCCTGCCTTCGAGGCGATCATCGGTGCGCCGGGCTTTCGCATGTTCGCGCGGGCGATGTGAATTCCCGGCGTCGTGCTGGCGAAGGCCATGACGCTACGATCACTCACGACCTCGCCGCCCACGTCTTGCTCCACCGCGCCGATACGCTGGCGACCCAGGACGTTTCCTCTCGCACCAGGCGGAAGCCGAGATTGGCAGGCGGTACGCCTTGCGCGCAGCCGCCGGCGCGGGCGTCGCGGATGAAATCCGTGACATAGGCGCGGTGGGCACCTTCGGCGACGCGCACGCCGCAGTTCACGGTCGGTTTGCCGGTATTGCCGGCCGCGTCGGTGCGCGAGCGCACGAAGCAGGTCGAGGTCCACTCCCAGACATTGCCGGCGAGATCTTCGATGCCGTGCTCGTTCGAACCGAACTTGCCGAACGGATAGGCGGTCGTGTCGAAGAGGTCGCGCTCGGATTCACGCTCGTAGCGACCGATCCAGCGCTTCGATGGATCTGCTGCGTCCACCGGAAGGCCGTCATCTCTGAATCTGGAGCCGGCCGCAAAAGCCCATTCCGCGTCGCTCGGCAGGCGGTAGCTGTGACCGGTCTTGCGCGAGAGCCAACCCGCATACGCCTCGGCATCGTGCCAGCTCACCTGCACCGCGGGTCGATCGGAGGCGATGGCCACGCCGCGATCAAGCGCGCGGCAAGCTCCCTCCCACACGCAAATCTGATAGTCGGATGACGAGACCTGATGCCGCATGATGTGCAGCGGCCTCTCGAAGCGCATCGCGCGCAGCGGCGCTTCCGCTTGCTGTCCGGCACGCGTGAAATCGCCGGCCTCGCGATAGGACAGGCTGCCTGGCGCGACCCTGACGATGGCGGGCTCCGTCGCGGTGCCGTGGGTCCCGATGTCCGATACCAGCGGCGCCACTGCGATCGGCCCCGCAAGCCCGGCGGCGCAGGCGAGTAGCAGCTTCAGCTTGAATGCGATCAGCATGGTCGTTCCCCATGAAAAAGGGGTCGGTCATCACCGGCCCCTCGTCGCGTCTAGTTGGTGTTGGGGGGCGGGATATCGGCAGGAGCCTTCACCTGCGTCATCAGATCGTCGTTCCATTTGCCTTCGACCTTGAAGTGCGCGGTGGCGCCGAGGTCGGCGGCCTCGATCAGATTGTGCGTGACATAGGCGTAGATGCCGGGCTGCATGAACTTGTACAGCGCAGCGCCCGCCGAGCCGCCGCGGATGAACCAGGTCTCGAGCCCCGTCTCCGGCGCGTTGGAGAACTTGCCGGTCTCCCAGACATAATCGCCATGGCCGCCGATCAGATGCGGACGGCTGTCGCGATTGGCCTGCGAATGCACGATCAGCACGTTCTCGCCGACATTGGCCGTGAGCGCATTCTTGCCGGTGAGCGCGCCGACCTTGCCGTTGAACACCACATGGGAGGGGATCAGCTTCTTCATCACCTCTTCGGTGTCGGTGAAGGCTTCGCCCGGCGATTCATAGGATTTGAAATTGCCCTTGTCGTCGCGTGGCACGTACATGTCCTGCTCGCCGACATAATAGACCTTGTCGTATTTCAGTGCGTGGCCCTTGCCGTCGTTGAGGCCGTCGCGCGGCAGCACCATCACGGCGCCGTTCATGCCGGAGACGACGTGCCAGGGGATCATCGGGCCGCCCGGTGCGCAATGGTAGACGAACACGCCGGTCTTGGTCGCCTTCCAGCGCAAGACGACCTGCTCGCCGGGATTGACCAGCGTGAGCGCACCGCCGCCGAGCGCACCGGTCGCGGAATGGAAGTCGATGTTGTGCGGCATGGAGTTGGATGCGGGATTGACCAGCGTCGTTTCGACGTAGTCGCCCTCGTGCACGACCATCATCGGACCCGGCATCGAGCCGTTGAAAGTCATCGCCTGGAAGGTGGTTCCCTTCTCGTCGATGACGACTTTCTTCTCCTCGATCGTGAGCGTGAATTCCACGATCTTGGGGCCCTGCTTGGTCGCTTGCTCATGCGCGTGCACGAACGGCGGAGCGACCAGCTCGACCTTCTGGCGCGGCAGTTTGAGATCGTCGGCAGCCAAGGCGGGTGTCGCCAGCATCAAGGCGGTGGCGGCGGCGCTGATCAATGCGGCTCGGCGGGTGAACATCGGAAGCATCCTTCATCTGAAATGGTCTTGATGACGGAATGCAGTGTGCGCCGATCGCGGCAACGCTGTTTGTGCTGCAACAAGCTTTTGCCGTATTCGCCTCCGGTAAAATCCTTAGGAGTTTGTCGAAGATCGCATCGGCGATACGAAAGACGCGGTGGTGCGCGACGTCAGCCGCATCGAGCGCAAATCGCTCGCACGTTCAGTTCCGTGTATTGCGGATGGATTGTTCTCGGCTAGAGCAACTGGATCGCAATCCAGACCGTGCCCCAAACAGCGAGCGACAGCGCGGCGAAGACGGCGGCCGTGATGACCATCACGCGTACCAGGTGGCTGGCGCCAACGGCAGGCGTGGAAGGGACCGGACGAAAATCGTCGAAGCGCGGGATATGGCCGCGAACGCCGGTGAGCCACAGAACGAGATCGAGCGCGAACGACGCCATAACCTATCTCCAGAGGGCAATAATCAAATGTCACCATGGCTCCGATCCCGTGCTGGGACTTTGAGCGAGCGCAAGGTTTCGCATCTGAAAACGGGTAATTTCGTGCCATCCGGGATGCGCCGCACCGCTGCGCAGCATTGATTGACGAATGGGTAAGATATGAGGGCCGATCTTGCGACGAGCTACGGCGAAGAACGACTGCCACGCTACACGAGCTACCCGACCGCGCCGCATTTCTCGCCGGCGATCGGCGAGGGTGCCTACGCCCAGTGGCTGGCGGAGCTCCCGGCGGCGGCCAGCGCGTCGCTTTATCTGCACGTGCCGTTCTGCCGCGAGATGTGCTGGTATTGCGGCTGCCATACCCAGATCGTTCGTCGAGACGGTCTCATCGCGGCCTATCTGCGTACACTGCGCAGCGAGATCGCGCAGGTGTCCGAGACGATCGGCCGGCGCATCAAGGTCGAGCACATCCATTTCGGTGGCGGCACCCCGACGATCATGGCGCCGGAGGCTTTTGCCGAGTTGATGGCGGCGATGCGCCAAGCCTTCTTCGTGCTGCCGTCGGCCGAGATTGCGGTCGAGATCGATCCCCGCACGCTGACGGCCGACATGGTCGAGGCCATGCGGCTCTCGGGGGTCAATCGCGCGAGCCTAGGCGTGCAGAGCTTCGACCCTGTCGTGCAGCGCGCGATCAATCGTGTGCAGAGTTTTGAACAGACGGCTTCCGTCGTCGACATGCTCCAGCGCGCCGGCATCAACGGGATCAACTTCGATTTGATCTACGGACTGCCGCACCAGACCGTTGCCTCGTGCCTGGATACGGTGCGACGTTCGCTCGAGCTTGGGCCCGACCGCTTCTCGGTGTTCGGCTACGCGCATGTGCCTGCTTTCAAGAAGCACCAGCGCATGATCGACGAGGCCGTGCTGCCCGACGGCCTTGCGCGCCACGACCAGGCCTGCGCGATCGCCAATGCGTTGAAGGAGGCCGGTTATGTGCAGATCGGGCTCGATCATTTCGCGCGGCCGGACGATTCCATGGCTGTGGCCTTCGAGCAACGCACGCTGCGGCGCAATTTTCAGGGCTACACCACCGACAAGGGCGAAGTCCTGCTCGGCTTCGGCGCGAGCGCGATCGGACATTTGCCGCAGGGCTATGTCCAGAACGAGGTCCAGATCGGCGCCTATGCGCAGAGCATCGCCGCGGGTCATTTGGCCACCGCGAAAGGCCATGGGCTCACCGACGACGACCGGCTGCGCGCCGACATCATCGAACGCATCATGTGCGAGTTCAGCGCCGATCTCGGCGATATCTGCGCGCGTCATGGCGCAGAGGCCGGGGCAATGCTGAAATCGGCATCGCGTCTGAAGCCGCTGATTTCCGACGGCGTCGTGAGACTGGACGGCGACCGCATCGCAGTCGCAAAGGACTCGCGCTTTCTCGTGCGCAGCGTCGCAGCCGCGTTCGACGCGCATCTGGATCCCGCGAAGCAGTTGCACAGCCGGGCGGTGTGAGATCACCTTACCGTCATGCCGGAATGACGGGCCAGCTTGCGCTTCGACAAAGAGACTCTCGCCCGCTCCGCTATCGTGGTTTCGCAACGGAGTTGTTGTCCATGCCTTTTGGATCCGACGATCTGGTCGATGACATCATGCGCACGGCGCCGCACACGATCCGCGTGTTTCTCGCCTTCAGGATGGCTTGCGTAGGCTGTCCGATCGCAACCTTCCACACGGTCGATGACGCCTGCCGCGAGCATGGCATCGATCGCGACAAATTCCTCGCCGCGCTGTGCGACCGCGTGCCGGCGTGAACCGGTCTGGAATTCGCGCGGGCCGCGTGCGGATTCCCGGGTGAGGGGCGCTTTCGCCGTAAGCGGAAGCACCCTTCACCCCTGGCTTCACGCCGCGCCGCTGTCGGGGCTCCGCTCCGCCAGCACGACGATCCCATGCGGATCGCGCAGGATGATGCGCTGACGGCCGCTTTCGACCAGCCCCTGCTGTTCCCAGCCGCTCAGGATGCGGCTCACGGTGTGCAGCGTGGTGCCGGTCATCTGCGCGATGTCCTGGCGGCTGATCGGGAAATCGATCTCGATGCCGTGGTCGAGCTTCTTGCCGGATTGTTTGGCGAGGCGCAGCAGCGCATGAGCGACACGCTGCTCGACCTGCTGGGTCGACATTTCCAGGATCCGGGTGTGGCTCTCCTGGAGCCGCGTGCCGACGGTCTGGAGCGTGTTGGCGGCAAGCGAGGGAAATCGCTCGACCAGTCGCGGCCATGCCGAGGTCGGCCAGATCAGGGCGACGCTGTCGTCGACCGCGATCGCCGTGGCCGGATAGCGCGCGGCGCCGATCGCCATCGCGAGACCGAACGTTTCGCCCGGCGCGACATAGCGCACCACGATCTGCTCGCCGGTCGGTGTGGTCTTGGCCGCGCGAACATGGCCGTGCAGCAGCAGGAAGAAGGATTGCGCGTCCGCGCCCTGCTCAAAAATGGCGCTGTTCTTGGGATAGCGCACTGAGCGGGCCTCGCGCAGGATCTCCTCGAGGTCCTCCGGTTTGACACCCCCAAACAGCGGCAAATGCGCAACCAGCGATGTGTCGACCTTGGCCATTCTGCCTCCTTGGCGCTGGAAGTGTGATGACACCTGCAATCGTCAGGGTGTTTGCGATAGCTCAAAAACGACCCGGCCGGACGGCAGTATTTTTCCAGGCGACGATTTGAACCGACTGGAGTTGACCCATGGCTGGCGTCCGATCCCGCAACTTTGAGGGCTGGCCGCTGTTTGCGAACAGCTTTCGGCCCTTTTTCCTGCTTGCCGCCATCCAGGCAGGGCTTTCGATCCTGGCATGGCTGCCGATGTTCTATGGCGAATTGTCGGTGAGCTCCGCTTTCGCGCCGCGCGACTGGCACGTCCATGAGATGCTCTACGGCTTCCTGCCGGCGGTGATCACGGGATTCCTGTTCACGGCGATCCCGAACTGGACCGGGCGGCTGCCGATCCAGGGGACGTCCTTGGCTGCGCTGGTGGCGGTCTGGCTCGCCGGTCGGGTCGCGGTGACGCTGTCTGCCGATATCGGCTGGGCGTTTGCGCTTGCCGTCGATGCCGCCTTCCTGACGCTGGTCGTCGCTGCTGCAACGCGCGAGATCATCGCCGGCGGCAACTGGCGCAACCTTCCTGTGGTGGTGCTGGTGCTCGTGTTGCTCGCAGGCAATGTCGCCTTCCATCTCGAAGCGCATTACGCGGGTGCGGCCGATGTCGGCATCCGCGTCGGCATCGGCGTGGTCGTTGTGATGATCTCGCTGATCGGCGGCCGCATCATCCCGAGTTTCACCCGAAACTGGCTGGTCAAGTTCAACCCCGGCCGCCTGCCGGTGCCGTTCGGGCGTTTTGACGGTGTGGTGATCGGGTGCAGCGCAATTGCGATCATCGCGTGGATCGTCGCGCCCTTGAGTACGGTTACCGGGGCGGTGATGGCACTGGTGGGTGTGCTGCACCTGGTGCGGCTTGCGCGCTGGGCCGGTGATCGCACCTTCCGCGAGCGGTTGCTCCTGATTCTCCATGTCGGCTATGTCTTCGTGCCGCTTGGCTTCCTCCTGCATGCTTTTGCCGTCTTCGGCGCGTTGCCGCCGAGCGCGGGCATCCACGCCTGGATGGCGGGAGCGGCAGGAACCATGACGCTCGCGGTGATGACCCGCGCGAGTCTCGGCCATACCGGACAGGCGCTGACGGCGTCGCCGGCGACACAAGCCATCTATGCCGCGATCATCGTCGCGGCGCTGGCGCGGGTCGCGGCGGTGGTTTGGCCGGCGCACAGCGATGCGTTGCTGCACCTTGCCGCGTGCGGCTGGATCGTTGCGTTCCTCGGCTTTGCCATCGCGTTCGGTCCGCTGCTCGCCGGCAGCCGTCGCCGCGCCCTCGCCATCATGGGCGTGCCCGTCCCGGCACGCTGAATTCAAGCCGCGGTCGCCGCGGGCCGTGATTCCAATGGCCGGACGCCTTTGCGCCATGCGGTGATTGTGCAGCCGAAATGGCCGCGGAACCAGCGGGCCATGGCGCTCTGTGCGGAGAAGCCGAGCTGCACGGCGATGTCGGCCAGCGGTCGGCCGGGGTCGTCGATCAGCTGGACCGCGAGATCGGCGCGCTGCGCGTCGAGGATGGCCGAGAAGCTGGTGCCGGCTTCGGCGAGATGGCGGTGGATGGTGCGGCGGGTGCAGGCGAGGTGCTCGGCGACGCGCTCGACCGTGCAGTCGCCGCCGGCGAGCAGGAGACGCACGACCTCGTCGACCTTCTCCTCCCAGCTTGCCGGCCGCGTCTCGATCGCCTCGATCCGCTTGCGCAGATAGCTCGCGATCAGCGGATGCGCGCTCGGGATCCGGCGCTCCATGTCGTGTGCCGACAACAGGATCGAATCATCCTCCGCATTGAAGGTCACACGGCAGCCGTAGAACTCGCGGTAGCGCTTGCGGTCGAGCGGCGGTGGGTAATGCAGGTGAACTTCCTGCGGCCGCCAATCGCTGCCGAACAGCGACTGGATGATGCGGTGGACGCTGCCGAGCGCCATGTCGATCGACTGGCGCGGCGCGGTCGGCTGTCGGCCGCGCAGGTGCAGCGTGACGGTGACGGTCTGCTTGTCCCGGGTGACATCCAGCTTCATGCCGTCGTGATGGATCGGGATGAAGCGCGAGAAGGCTTCGATGGCTTCACCAACGGTCGCCTGTTCGCGCACGATCAGGCCGACTGCGCCGAAATTGGTCAGCCCGCCGCGCTCGGCAAGCCGCAAGCCGAAATCTTCGGCTCCGGACGCCTCTGCCGACAATTCGAGCAGGCGGCGCAGGCCGGTGACGGCAATGGGCGTATCGGGCTTGTCGAGGCAGGCCAGCGGCAGCCCGACCTTGCGCATCATTTGTTTGGGGTCGAGCCCGACCGACCGGGCGACCTCCGGGTAATAGCTCAAGCCTGCGCTACGAATGAGGTCGGTCATGCGACCCGTTCCTGTCAGCCATCCCCGCAGATGTCCCGAAATGTAAAGTTTACGTCCCGATCCGTCAAATCCGGGAACCGGGTGGAACATACATAAGTGAAACCGAAGCACGGGCGTGAATGCCGTGCATATGACGGCACGGCGCGACGAGGCCCCGCTGCTGTCTCGGACCATTTGACCAAAGACATTGCTGGATCGGAATTATGCCGGGGAACATGCTTTCCAAGGGTGAGGTATTCGTCATCGACACCGATGCCGCCTCCCGCGAACAATTGTCCACCGCGCTCCAACAGAGCGCATACAACGTGATCTGCTTCGCCGACGGCGCGTCTCTGCTCTCGGAGGCCAAGGCGCGGATGCCGGCCTGCGTGCTGCTGGAGATGCCGCCCGATCGCTCCGGTCTCGACGTGCTCAAGCGCCTGCGCGAGGAAAACTGCATGGCGCCGGTGTTGGTGACCGCGACAAACGGCAGCATCGCCATGGCGGTTGATGCCATCAGGAGCGGCGCGGCCGACTTCATCGAGAAGCCGTTCCGCACCCGCGACATCGTCGACCGGATCGATGCCGCCATCGACGAGTTCGCGCAGCCCGGCTCCAGCCGGCAGCGCTGGCTGCCCGGCTGCGAACCCCTGACCGCGCGAGAGGGCGACGTGCTCGAGCATCTCGCCGCCGGCCTGACCAACAAGGAGATCGCCCGGCGCATGCATCTGAGCGCACGCACGGTCGAGGGCTATCGCGCCGGCATTCTGAGGAAGGCGGGCGCCAAGAACGTCACCGATCTGCTCCGCCGCATCTTCGGGCAGGGTTCGTCCGCTCAGGATTAAGGGCTCCGTCGCGGGCTGACGACACGTTCCGGGCCTTGCTGCCGCCGCGGCGGCGCCCCACGGAAACCCTAATCGAACCAGTTCCTTCCCTGCCGCGTCCAACCATGTTGGCGAGGCATTGGATCGCGCGTCCGGCTGGCGGCGGCGATGACTTGGAGGAGGGACTTGATGCGCATCACCGCAAGATGTTTGGCGACGACTAGCCTGGTTTTGGTGACCACGGCATTCGCGTCGTCGTCATGGGCCGCCGAATTGGGCGCCACGTCGGCCATCGATACCGTCACCGTTTACCCCGATGGCGCGACCGTAACCCGCGTCATCGCGGTGGACCTGCCGTCTGGCGATTCGACGCTCGTTGCCAAGGACTTCCCGCTTGGTCTCGACACCTCCTCGATCCGGGTGGAGGGTGAGGGAGGAGCGAAGCTCACCATCGGCACGATCGATGCGCGAACGCCACGTGCGGCGCCGGTCAATCTGCCGGAGCTGGACAAGCGCATCGAGGCACTGAACGACCAGCGCGCCGACCTGCAAGGCGCGATCGACTCGGCCAATGCGCGGCGCAAATTCGCGGAGCATTTTGCGGAAGCCTCTCCTGCCGGCATCGGCGACAAGGGCGAGGCGCGGCCGATTGCCGAATGGCGCACGGCCTTTGCCACCGTCGGCGAGGAAATTGCCAGCGCCGATACCGCCGTTCGCGACGCCACGCGCAAGATGCGCGAGATCGATCGGCAGATCGCCCAGCTCGAAGTCGAGCGCAAGGCCAAGCCGCCGAGCAAGCTCGAAGTCCGCATGGACATCGCCGCGCCGGCAGCAACCAAGGCGACGTTGAGGGTCACCTACAATGTGCGCAATGCGCGCTGGCTGCCGCTCTACGACGCCCGGCTCGACACCGGCGCGAAGGATCGCAAACCGCAGCTCGAGCTTGTCCGCCGCGCCGAGGTCACGCAATCCACCGGCGAGGACTGGTCCAACGTCGCGCTCGGCGTCTCCACGGTCCGCATCGGCCGCGGCGGCAGCGCGCCGGAGCTGAATTCGCTGGTTGCGCAATATCCGCAGGTGCCGAGGCCGCGGGCGCTGGGCTCAGTTTCGGATTCGGCAATGCCTGCAGCGGCGCCAATGCAGCAGCGAAAGATGGAAACTTCTGCGGCCAAGGCCGCCGACGATATCCGCGAACGCGCCGAAGAACAGCAGGCGGTCGCCGAGATCGGCGACTTCCAGGCCACCTACAAAATCCCCGGCCGCATCAGCCTCGGCGCCGCCGAGGGCGCCAAGAGCCTGCGCATCGCCTCGATGACCGTGGCCGCCGATCTCATGGTGCGCGCGGCACCGGTGATGGACCCCACCGCGTTCCTCGAAGCCAGCTTCAAGCAGACCGACGACACGAGCCTGCTGCCGGGCAAGGTCGCAATCTATCGCGACGGGACTTTCGTCGGCCGCGGCAAGCTCTCGGCTTCGGCCAAGGACGATATCGTGCGACTCGGCTTCGGCGCCGACGACAAGGTCAGGATCGAGCGCGCGGTGCTCAAGCGCAACGAAGGTTCGGCAGGCCTCCTGGTCACGACGTCGAAGACCGACGAGCGATCGTTCAAGACGACGATCCGCAACGGTCACGACTTCCCGATCAAGGTCGCGATCGAGGATCAGTTGCCGGTCAGCGAGAACGAGGACATCCTCGTCGAGATGCTGCCTGCGACCACGCCGCCGACCGCAAGCAACATTCGCGACCGGCGCGGTGTGCTGGAATGGTCGTTCGACTCCAAGCCCGGCGAGGTCAAGGACATCAACTTCGCCTGGCGCGTTCGCTGGCCGAAGGACAAGAGCATGGTGATCGTGCCGGCGGGCTGATGGGCGGCGCCGAAGTGCGATGCCGTCTTAGCTCGCGCTCGCTCACTCCCTGTCATGCCCCGCCTAGTGCGCAGTTGCGCACGGGGGCGGGGCATCCGGTACGCCGCGGCGTCACGATCTAATCGCTGGCGCCGCGGATTACTGGATCGCCCGGTCGAGCCGGGCGATGACCGTGTTGAAAGAGCATAGCTCACTTCGCCTTCAGGAAATCCGCGACATCGAGCAGCATGAACTCGTCGTCGTCGGCCTTGTTGGGATCGCGGCTGGACGAGAACGGCAGATTGTTGTCGTTGCCGACGATGATGTGGGTTTCGTCGACACGATCGACGTTCTCGATGGTGAAGAACGGGAAGGTGTAGACGCCGTCATTGAGCGGCTTCTTCGCCTTCTTGTCGGGATCCCTGATCTTCAGGAGGTCGATGTAGCCGATCTTGCGCACGGGCTTGCCGACATTGCCGTCGCTGAGCTCGATCTTGTAGACGCGCTTGAACTTGGCCACGTCAGGGAAGCAGTTCTCGCCGCGGGTGCCTTGCGGGCAGGCCTTGTCGGGCGTGCCTTCGCCGTTGTCGCGCTCGATGATCAGGCCGGCGCTCGGATCGATCATGTTGAAGTCGCCGATGGCATTGCCGTTCTGCTCGAACACATATTGCCAGTAGCGGCCGGTGAACTTCTCGGCAGTGACGTCGAATTCGAGGATGCGCGAGGCTTCCTTGCCGTCGACCTTCTCCCAGTCCTTCTTGTCGGAGTCCCACAGCGGCCCCTCGAGCAGGCCGTAGAGGAACTTGCCGTCCTTGGAGGAGGCGAAGCCCTCATAACCCTTGGAGCGGCGGAGGTTGACGTTGGTGTAGGTCGCGCCCGGCGCGCCCGGCGTCGCCGCCGCCCAATGATCCGGCGATCGCACCGGTTTGCCGTCAGCGACCGTCTCGAACAGCCCGAGGATCTTGCCGGTCTTGTCGGCCTTCAGGATGTAAGGGCCGAACTCGTCGCCGATCCAGAAGGTGTCGCCGATGATCTGAAAGCCCTCCGTGTCGAAGTCGGAGCCGGTAAGATAACGCCTCTCCGTGTCCTCGTGCACGATGCGGAACGGCACCTTTTTGTCGGGATCGTGCAGGAACACGGTCTCGAGCCGCTCGATCTTGCCGCCGGCCCAATCCATCTTGTAGCGGTTGAGGTACAGCATCGAATCCGGCGAGTTGGCGCGCGCGCCCATGCCGTTGTCGGTGATGACCCAGAAGGTGCCGTCGCTCATCGACTTGATGCCGGAATGGCCTTGCAGCGGCTGGCCCTTGAACGGCAGCGACACGCCGGTCGCCCGCTCATAGGACTTGCCCATCACCGTGCCGAGCGCGTCGACCCGCTTGCCGGTGGTGTATTTGCCGGATGTCTTGAGATCGGCGGGAGCATCAGCCGGTGCGTCGATGAACGCGGCGGCTGGCATTACCACGTGGCCGGCGAGCTTGGCGGGGAATTCGTCTTCGCTCTGCGCGAGCGCGGAGCTCGCGGTAAGAATGATCGTTGCGACGGTGCCAAGAAAAGTCGCGCGCATATGCGTCTCCTGTTAACGGAGGACGTCTTATGCGGACCGCGCATTGCAGTTTTGTGAAACCGGGCCAGGCGCCGCGGCCGACAGTTATTTTTTTAGGCGTGTTGGGATCTCGAAACTGACGCTCTTGCTGTCGATTACGTGATGCGTGGGATCGGCCAGCTCCAGCAGGACCCTGTGGGGGCCGGGCTTCAGTCCGACCACGATCACGGTCTCGCCGCTGGCATCGACAAAATGCCACGGCGCATCGTCGACCGTGATATGGACGTGGCCGATGCGCGGCGATACGTCGAGCGCGCCCTTGCCAAACACCGGCACGACGCGGAGATTCTCCGTGGTGTACTGGATGAAGACGAGACCCTGCGCCAACTGTTCGCCGAGCGGCGGATCGACGATCAGCCGCGCGGGCGCCTCGTTTTCGATCGCGACCAGTGGCGATGGGCCGCGCACATCTCTGGCGGTTTGGGCGACGGCGGCTGCTGCGAACAAGGTGGAGGCCGCCAGAACGGCCACGCAGTCGAGAGCGGCATACATGTCCGTTTCCTTCGGGATGATCAGGCGATCTTGCGGGAGAGGAAGTTGCGAATTAACGGGACCATTTCGTCGAACTTGTCCTCGAGCGCGAAATGGCCGGTGTTCATCAGGTGAAATTCTACCTGGGGCAGGTCGCGTTTGTAGGGATGGGCGCCATCGGCCGGGAAGACGATATCGTTCTTGCCCCAGACGATCAGGGTCGGCGGCTTGTGCTTGCGGAAGTAGGCCTGCACCGCGGGATACAGCGGCAAATTGGTCCGATAGTCGTAGAACAGGTCCATCTGGATTTCGCTGTTGCCAGGACGGTCGAGCAGCGCCTGATCCTGCACCCAGTTGTCGGGTGAAATCCGGCTGACGTCGGACATGCCGTCGGTGTACTGGAATTTCGTCGTTTCCAGCGTTACCAGCTTCATCAATGCCTGCCGACTGGCATCGGATCCGTCGGCCCAGTATTGCTTGATCGGATTCCAGAACTCCTTCAGCCCTTCGTCATAGGCGTTGCCGTTCTGCACGATCAGGCCGCTGATGCGCTCTGGATTTTTGAGCGCCAGGCGCCAGCCGACGGGAGCTCCGTAGTCCATGACGTAGATCGCGTAGCGGGTGACGCCGAGCTGGTCGAGCAGGCCGCCGACAAGCTCGCCGAAACGGTCGAACGTGTACTTGAATGTCGCGCGCGGTGGCATCTCGCTCTGGCCATATCCGGGATAGTCGGGAGCGATCACGTGGTACTTGTCGGCCAGTGCCGGGATCAGGTTGCGGAACATGTGCGAGGAGGTCGGGAAGCCGTGCAGCAACAGCACAACCGGCGCGTCCTTCGGACCAGCCTCGCGATAGAAGATCTTGATCCCGTCGACGGTCTTGGTTCGATGATAGGTGACCGGATAGGCACCGGCGGTGTGTTCGTCGCGCTCCGGCTTCGCGGACGCTGCCGTCGAAGCAACTGCGACAGCCGCTCCGGACAACCCAAGAACGAGACTCCGACGATCGAGGAGCGATGGCTTGCGTGTGGTCTCTGCGGTTTTCATATTAATTTCCTTTCAAAACGATGAGTTCGCCGACGGCCGCGAGGGTTTTTCAAACGCCCTGCTAGACCAGTCTGGTGAAAAAGCCGGGATCGATCACGAATTGCCCCCATATCGCGTCGAACGCCGCTGTCGGCTTCGCCGCAACGGTTTCATCGCGCGTTCGTCCCTGCTTCTTGAGGCGGGCGACGTTGTCGCGGATCCCGACGAGCATGTCGCGAAAGGCCTGGAACTCGGCTTTGTTGCCGACCGGCTTGCCATGCCCGGCGATGACGATCGTGTCCTTGTCCATTGCCGCGAGATTGGCGTCGCATGCAGCGATCATCCCGTCGATGCTGCCGCCGGTCGAATAGTCGATGAACGGATAGATGCCGTTCCAGAACATGTCGGCGACGTGAACGATGTTGGCTTCTGCGAAGGTGACGGAGATGTCGCTGTCGGTGTGCGCGGGCCCGTAATACTTCAGGCCGATGGAGCTTCCGTTGAGCTTAAGCTCGCGGCTGTCGGCAAAGACTTCGCTGGGGATTCCGCCCGCGCCGAGCGGAAGGAAATTGTAGTCCCAGTCTTCGACTCGTTGGACTTCGAGCAGGTGCTTTCGGGTATTTTCCTGTGCAATGATCTTGGCGCCGGCTGCATGCAGCCATTCGTTGCCATCGGCATGATCGAAATGCCAGTGGGTGTTGACGAGATGGGTGACGGGATCGGCGCCGAGATCAGCCAGCGCTTTGGTGAGTTGCGGACGTGAGACGCGGATCCCCGCATCGATCAGCACTTTGCCGTCGGGCCCGGTCAGCACGGCAATGTTGCCGCCGGAGCCTTCCAGCACGGTGATGTTGTTTCGGAGCTTGTGCGTGACAATCGGCGATACTGCAGCGCTGTCCTTGATCAGGCTGACGATGCCTCGCGCCTCTGCGTAGGCTTCCCTAGGGCTAAGCCATCCCGAAGCGGCGGCGGTCGCGGCGCCGACGCAACACAGGCAGAAACCGCGTCGAGATAATGATGGGAGCTTTGGCGAACGCATGCAATTTTCGCTTTCTCGAGCGACAATCGACGGCGCCAATGATCGACCCCGCTGTCAGGATGGAGCGTGGGGCCAAGGCAACATGCGGTCTATCACGATAGCACGATCGGCTGCGCTTGCGCGCAGCCACGAATTACTCCTTTACCGCGCCCGTCAGCGACGACACGTAGTAATCGACGAACAGCGAGTAGAAGATCGCAACCGGCAGCGAGCCGAGCAGAGATCCCGCCATCAGCGCACCCCACTGGTAGACGTCGCCGGTGACGAGCTCGGTCAGGATCGCGACCGGCACCGTCTTGTTGGCGCCGCTCTGGATGAAGGCGAGCGCGTAGATGAACTCGTTCCAGGACAGCGTGAAGGAGAAGATGCCGGCCGAGATCAGGCCGGGCACCGCCAGCGGCAGCGTGATCCGGCGTAGGATCTGGAGCCTAGTGGCGCCGTCCACCAGCGCGCATTCCTCTAGCTCGTAGGGGATCGACTTGAAATAGCCGATCAGGAGCCAGGTGCAGAACGGCACCAGGAAGGTCGGGTAGACCAGGATCAGTGCCAGCGGTGAATCGAACAGGCCGAACTGCACGACCACGGTTGCGAGTGGAATGAACAGGATCGACGGCGGCACGAGATAGGCAAGATAGATGCCGAGGCCGACATAAGGACTGCCGCGGAAGCGCAGGCGCTCGATCGCGTAGGCGGCCAGCGTGCTCGCGATCAGCGACAGCGTGGTCGCGCCGACCGCAACCAGCATCGTCGTCCATAGCCAGCGCGGATAGGCGGTATTGAACAAGAGGTGCTTGATGTGCGCCAGCGTCGGCGAGGAGATCCAGAACGGGTTGTGCTCCTTGTAGTTCATCAGCTCTGCGTTCGGCTTGAACGACGTGATCGCCATCCAGTAGAACGGAAACAGGAGGATCAGCACGAAGCAACCGAGCGGCAGGTAGATCATCATCAGCCGCCGCAGCCCGGAATCCCAGGCCATGGTGTCCGGCGGTGTGGTGGCGACGGCGGCCGGTTGGGCGGTGGTATCAGTCATTGCTCTCTCCTTGCTGCCATTTGCGGCGCGCCAGGCCGAAATAAGAGAACAGCGTTGCGAACACCAGGAACGGGATCATCGACACCGCGATTGCCGCGCCCTCGCCGAGCTCGCCACCGGCAATGCCGCGCTGGAAGGCCAGCGTTGCCAGCAAATGCGTCGAGTTGCCGGGGCCGCCACGGGTGATGGCGTAGACCAGCTGGAAGTCGGTGAAGGTGAAGATGATCGAGAAGGTCATGACGATGGCGAGGATCGGCATCATCATCGGGAAGGTGATGTAGCGGAAGCGCTGCCAGGCGCTGGCGCCATCAAGCATCGCGGCTTCGTAGAGCGAGGGCGAAATGGTCTGCAGGCCCGCCAGCAGCGAGATCGCGACGAAGGGAATGCCGCGCCAGATGTTGGCGGCGATCAGCGAGAAGCGCGCCGGCCAGGGCGAGCCGAGGAAGTCGATATTGGTGGTGCGCCAGTGCAGCACGTCGACCAGAAGGTAGGAGATGATCGAGAATTGCGGATCGTAGATCCACCAGAACGCCAGCGCCGAGAGCACCGTCGGCACGATCCAGGGCATCAGGATGATCGCACGCAACAGGCTCTTGAATGGGAAATGGTTGTTGAGCAGCAGTGCCAGCCAGAAGCCCAGCGCAAACTTCCCGAAGGTCGCGATCCCCGTGTAGACCACGCTGTAGAACACCGCGTTCCACCACAAGGAATCGGTGAGCAGATACTGGAAGTTCTCGAAGCCGACGAAGACGCCTTTTCTGCCGATCGTGGTGTCGGTGAAGGCGAGCCAGATGCCAAGGCCCAGTGGATAGGTCAGGAACACCGTGAGCAGGCCGATCGCGGGTGCGAGGCACATCACGATCAGGAACGGCTTGTAGTCGAACAGGCGCACCAGCCAGGAGGGCTGCCGTCGTGCGAGGGCGAGAGTGGGAAGTGTGGTCACGGACATCGGGTCGTTGTCCTGTCTGTGAAAGTCTCCATGCCCGTCATTGCGAGGAGCGAAGCGACGAAGCAATCCAGGCCGTAACCGCGGAGACAGGCTGGATTGCTTCGCTTCGCTCGCAATGACGCGCTTCTGTTCAACGTTACTTCTGCCGTCGGAAGTACCGCTTGCAGCGCTGCTCGGCTTCCGCGGCCGCGGCTTCCGGTGTGGCAGCGCCGGTTGCGACGGACGCGAACATCTGGATCAGCACGTAGTCGGCGCTCACGGCGCCGGTCGCGGTCGAGATCGGGCCCGCGTAGCCGTCGTAATAGGTGCTGTTCATCGTGTCCTTGAACAGCTTCACCTTGGGGTCCTGCGACCACACGGCGGCCTCGGCATAGGCGGCCAGCGGCTGGGACCAGTAGCCGGAATTGGCGTTGAGCCAAGGCTCGTACTGGTCCTTTTCCAGCATGTATTGCAGGAAAGCCTTTGCGGCGTTGGGATACTGACTGTGCTTGAACACCATGGCGTTCAGCGTCAGGCCCGCCATCGGCGAGACCTTGGCCAAGCCCTTCGGCAGCAACTGATGCTCGCTGTCGTCGGCGATCGCCTTGGTCGCCGGATCGTTCTTCAGCGAGAAATACAGCGAGACGCCGTTGGCGGTCAGCGCGATCTCCTGCGCCGCGTAGGCGCGGTTGTTGCTGACGTCATTCCAGGACGTCGTGCCGGCGATGAAGGTCGGGTAGAGCTGCTTGACCCAGTTCAGCGCGGCGATCGTCTCCTTGCTGTTGATGATGACGTTGCCCTCTTCGTCGAGCAGGGCTGCGTTGTGCGACCATAGCGCCCAGCTTGCGAACCCGTTGCCGTCCCCCTTGGCATTGCCGAGGGCGAAGCCCGCCGGCTTGCCGGCCTTCTGGAGCTTCTGGCACAGGTCGAGGATTCCGGCATGGTCTTCCGGCACCTTGTCGAAGCCGACCGATTGCAGGATCGACTTGCGGTAGATCAGGGGACCCGCAGTGGCTCCGAACGGCAGCCCGATCCAAATGGGGCTCTTGTTCTTCTTGCCGTAGCGCTGCGCCAGCGGCAGCCAGCCGCCGTACCGTTTGCCGAGATAATCGGCGACGTCGGTCAGCTCGACCAGCTTGTCGACATAGATGTGCGGTGCGTCGGAGAATCCGATGATGATGTCCGGACCGGCGCCGGAATTCGAGGTCACCGCGGTCTGCTGGTTGATGTCCTCCCAGCCGACGAAGTCGACCTTGACCTCGACGCCCGTTTCCTTGGTGAATTTTGCTGCATTGGCGCGGAACACATCCTCGTCGGCCTGGACGAAACGTACCGGTCGCAGCATGCGCAGGGATGCGCCTTTCTCGATCGGCAGCTTCGGTGTGGGGACGTCCGCGGCCTTGATCGCGGATTGGGCATTCGCCGGAGCACCGGTTGCCGCGATTGCCGCAGCGGACAGGCCCAGCGCCAAGGCATCACGACGTGTGATGTCGTTCCTCATCGGTTCCTCCCTATGTGTTTCCCTTCCCGGCGTTGATCGCCGGTGAAGGGTCTTTCCGGTTGCCGGCGCGCCTTCGCGGCCGTCCCGCCTAGCTGTTCGGGCCGCGGTCCATGCTGACAGGCTGCCAGCGGCGGAGCGCGGTGTCTTGCAGCACCGACGGATTGACGCAGCTTACCGGCCACATGCCCTGAAGCACCAGTGACAATTCGTAGCCCACCCGGCGCTTGCGCGCCTCGTCAAACCGTGCCGAGGCGGAGGCGACATGGGCGGTCAGAGTGACGTTTTCCATGCCGAGCAGCGGATTGTTGTGCGAGGGCGGCTCCTTCTCCAGCACGTCGAGGGCGGCATGGGCGATCCAGCCCTCCTGAAGCGCCTTGATCAGGCTTTCCTCGTCCACGGTGGCGCCGCGGCCTGTGTTGATGAAGACCGAGCCCTTCTTCATCTGCCGGAAGTGCTTCTCGGTGAGCATGTGATGCACCTCGGGCCGGGCGGGGGCGTGCATCGAGAGGAAGTCGGATTGCGACAACACCTCGTTCAGCGTCGCCGGAATCACGCCGTGGTCGGACATCAGCGTTTCCTGGATGAAGGGATCGTAGGCCATCATCCGCAGGCCGAACGGAGCTGCGCGTTTCGCAACTGCACGCGCGACGCGGCCGAACGAGATGAAGCCGAGCGTCTGGCCCATCAGCCGCGGAATCTTCGACAACGCCGGCCGGCCCTCGGCCCAGCGGCCGCTGCGCACCATCCGGTCCTGCTCGACCAGCCGGCGGAAGCCCGAGAGCAGCAGCATCATAGCGTGGTCGGCGACCTCCTCGATGAAGGTGTCGGGGATGTTGGTGACGGGAATGCCGCGCGCGGTTGCGGCCTTGATGTCGACGCTATCGACGCCGACCGAGCCGAGCGTAATGACCTTGCAGCTCTCCAGCGCGTCGATGATGGTCTTGGTGATCGGGATCCCCTTCGCGTAGATGGCGTCCGCTGTCTTCGCGGCGGCGATGAACCCGGCCTCATCGGCCGGCGCCTCGACGATCTCGGCGTCGATCGGATCGAGCGCCTCGCGCTCGTAGGAATAATCGCTGCTCGCGACCGTGAAGCTCGCGCCCTTCGGCGTCACGATCCTGTATTTCGGCATGTCCTGCTCCCGATTTGGTTTCTTGTTGTGACCCGGCCTTCGCGCGGGCCTTTGCGTCTTTTACGCGAAATCGGGGACGTCGCGTACAATTCCAGGTTGTCGTTGAGGCGATTTATACGACTGGTCCGACGTCTTCTCCGGGCTTTTACGGGGCGCCCCGTAACAGCTTGCTAAGGGGTCACCCCCTAAAAGTTAATTTGATTTCGATCGATTCACTCGCGCGTCCTTATCCCTTTGTTGCCGGAGCATCCCGTGAAATTGAGCAATATGAAGATCGCCCCCAAGCTCGGCATCCTTGTCGGCGTCACCTTGTTCGGCTTGTGCATTTCCGGGGTCCTCTCCGGATACCTGATGAAGCAGGAGATGGTGAACGCGCGCATCGAGCAGGCCAAGGCCATCGTCGACATGGGCCGCAACTATGCGGTGGCGCTGAAGAAGCGGGTGGATGCGGGCGAGATGACGAAGGACGCCGCGATGGCTGATCTTCGTCGCTACGGCAACGCGATGACCTATGACAAAGGCGCCGGTTATCTCTTCGGAACGTCCTATGACGGTATCACGCAGCTGGCGCCAGATCCGAAGCAGATCGGCAGCAACCGCATGGAAGTTCTGACCAATGGCCGCAAATTGTCTTGGGAGCTGATGAACGGCGCGAAGGCCAACGGTTCGATCCTTTTGACCTATGAATACGCGAAACCGGGCCAGGAAGGCTTGATCCGGAAGATGGGCTACGCGGTGGCCGTCCCCGAACTCGAGATGTATCTCGGCACCGGCGCCTATCTCGACGACATCGACGCAAAGATGGGCCCGGTCTACTGGCTGCTCGGTCTCGCCATGTTCGGCATCGTCATCGTCGCCGGCAGCGTCGCCTGGCTGCTCGGCCGCAGCATCAGCGGTCCGCTGGTTCTGCTCGGCGCCCGCATGAAGGATCTCGCCGAGGGCAAGCTCGAGGGTGACATTCCCGGCGTCGGCCGTGGCGACGAGGTCGGCGCGATGGCGTCGACCGTCCAGATCTTCAAGGACAACGCACTGCGCATTCGCGACCTCGAGAAGACCGAAGCCGATGCGAAGGATCGTGTCGCGGCGGAACGTCGCAGCGCGATGGAGGGCATCGCCAGCGATTTCGAACGCAGCGTCAACGGCATCGTCCGCTCGGTCTCCTCGGCCGCGACGGGCATGCAAGCCACTGCGCAATCGATGACCGCGACCGCCAGCGACGCCTCTTCGCGTGCGGCGACCGTCGGCGCGGCGTCGCAGAGAGCGTCTGGCAATGTCGGCACGGTTGCCGCCGCTGCCGAAGAGCTGTCGAGCTCGGTTGCGGAAATCTCGCGCCAGGTCACCCGCTCGACCGAAGTGGCGAGCCGCGCCGTCAACGACGCCGAGCGTACCAATGCCACGGTGCAGGAACTCTCCACCGGCGCCGAGAAGATCGGCGAGGTGGTCAAGCTGATCCACTCGATCGCGGCACAGACCAACCTGCTGGCGCTGAACGCCACCATCGAGGCGGCGCGCGCCGGTGAATCCGGCCGCGGCTTCGCCGTCGTCGCTTCCGAAGTCAAGGCGCTCGCCAACCAGACCGCCAAGGCCACCGAGGAAATCTCCGCCCAGGTCGCGGCGATGCAGACCTCGACCAGCGATGCGGTCGCCGCCATCGGCGGTATCACCCAGACCATCGCGGAGATGAGCCAGATCACGGCGGGCATTTCCGCCTCGATCGAGCAGCAGGGCGAGGCGACCCGCGAGATCGCCCGCAACATTCAGTCGGTCGCGGCCGGATCGAACGAGATCAACGCCAATATCGGCAGCGTCACCTCGGCCGCGGAAGCGACCGGCACGGCGGCAAGCGACGTGCTCACCAACGCCCGCGAGCTCGACAGCCAGTCCGGCGCGCTGCGCAGCGCAGTCGACGGCTTCCTCGCCAAGGTGCGCGCGGCGTAAGGCTTCACACCAGAGCGACGCCACCTATTCCATCGTCATGCCCGGGCTTGTCCCGGGCATCCACGTTCTTGGATACCGGACGCTTTGATAGACGTGGATGGCCGGGACAAGCCCGGCCATGACGGAGAATGCGGAGGGCGCGGCTTTCGCGCGCCTCTACTGCTTCTCGATCCCAGCCTCTCGGATCAGCTTTTCCCACAACACGAGCTGTTCGTTCACGAACGTGCCGAGCTGCTCCGGCGTGCCTGAAAACGCGTCCATGCCGAGAGTGGCGAGCTGCGCCTTGATCTCCGGCTTCTCGACGATCTTCCGGATCTCGGCATTGAGCCGCGTCACGATCTCCTTGGGCATGCCGGCGGGGCCGAAATAGCCCTGCCACGACGAGATGTCGAAGTCCGGCACGCCGGCCTCCTGCATCGAGGGCAGGTTCGGCACCAGTGACGAGCGGTCCTTTGTCGTGACGGCGAGCGCGCGTAGCGCATTGCCCTGGACATGCGGCAGGCCGGTCAGGATGTCCACGAACATCATCGAGACGCGGCCGCCCATGACGTCGTTGAGCGCCGGCGGCGAGCTCTTGTAGGGCACGTGCAGGAGGTCGAGCCCGGCATTGTGCGCGAACGTCGCGCCAGAGACGATCGCCGAGGACGAGCCCGAGGCATAGCTCAGCTTGCCCGGATTGGCCTTGCCGTAGGCGATGAGCTCGCCGACGGTCTTGGCCGGCACCTCCGGGTGGATCACCAGCATGAAGGGCAGGTCGCCGGTGCGCGCGATCGGGGTGAAGTCCTTGACCGGATCATAGGTCAGGCTCTTGAGCAGATAGGGATTGGCCGAATGCGTCGTGTTGGTGGTCACCAGCAGCGTGTAGCCGTCGGGCGCGGCGCGCGCGACATAGGTCGCGGCAATCATGCCGTTGGCGCCCGCCTTGTTCTCGATGACGATGCCGACGCCGAGTGCCTGCGACAAATGCTGCGAGATCAGCCGTGTCGTGGTGTCGGTGCCGCTGCCGGCCGCGAACGGCAGCACCAACGTGATGTTGCGGCTCGGATAATTGTCGGCCTGCGCAGCGGACGCAGCGGCGAGACAAAGGACGGCCGTGCCGATGGCACGCAGGTTTCGGATCAACGCTGAAAGCATGTCGGTTCGTTCCCTCTTTTTTCGTTGGCGCGGAACCTAGCGTCTCCTCGTTGAAATCGGAAGGCGCGAGTTTGTCGCCTCGTCTCGCGGTGCGGAATTACTTCACCGCAGAGCCCTGGCGCGAGGCGATCACGACGCCGGCGAGCACCAGCAGGTAGCCGATCAGGTGGAATGGCTGGATCTTTTCGCCGAGCAGCAGGATCGCCATCGCCGAGCCGAACACCGGCACCAGATGGAAGAACGGCGCGGCGCGGTTCGGGCCGATCAGCGCCACGCCCCGGTTGAAGAACAGATAGGCCAACGTCGAGGGAAAGATCAGGATGTAGCCCAGCGTCGCCAGCGTCACCCCGTCGAGTTGCAGGACGCGGCCACTCCAGGCCTCCCAGATCGCGGTCGGCAGCAGCATCGTCGCGCCGCAGCAGGTGGTGAAGGAGAGAAAGGAGAGTTGGTGGATCTTCGGTCGCCGCGGGATGAAGGCAGAGTAGATCCCGAACGCCACCAGCGAGGAGGCGAACATGATGTCGCCCCTGTTGAAGCTGATGCTCGCGAGCGCGGCGAGATCGCCGCGCAGAATGATGATCAGCACCCCGAGAAGCGAGATCCCGATGCCGGCGAGCTGCGCACCGGTCAGCCGCACGCCGAACAGCACCAGCGACCACAGCGCCACGAACAGCGGTCCGGCTGACTGGATCAGCAGCGCGTTCAGCGCTTCCGTGTACTGCATCGCCCAGTATGAGATCGCGTTGTTGAAGGCAAAGCCCACCAGCGACAGGAACAGCATCAGCGGCAGGCTCTTGCGCAGATTCGGCCAGTCGCGCTTCAGGTGCGGCCAGGCGAACGGCAGCAGGATCAGGAACACGCCGAACCAGCGGATCGTGGTCACCGTCAGCGGCGGCACATGCGCGCCAACGTGGCGCGCGAGCACGATGTTGCCGGCCCAGAACAGCGAGCTCAGGCTGAGCAGCAGATAAGGCTGGTTGTTGAGCCAACTGGCCGGATTGGAGGCCGGTGGCGCGGGCGAGGCGATCGTCATTGGCGTTGGTACAAGCTTGCGCCGGATTTACGTCGTGACACAAGTCACGCGGCCGCAATGCTACAATGCAGGCGTGACCAGAGGAGGCGGCATTGGCGGTTAATATGTTGAACATCGACGGCCTGGAGCGGCTCGATCGGCATGCACCGGTGGTGATGCTGAACCTGATGCGCTTCCACGCGCGCTCGGGCGACGGCGACGGTTCCGGCTGGGACGCCTATCTGCGCTACAGTGCGGTCACAGTGCCGATGATCAAGGCGCGCGGCGGCACGCTGCTCTGGACCGGCGACGCCAAGGCGGTCGCGCTCGGCCCGCAGCAGGGTAACAACTGGGATTTCGCGGCGCTGGTCTATTATCCCACCGTCACGGCCTTCATCGCCATGATGACATCGGAGGCCTACGAGACGGAGGCTGATCCGCATCGCGTCAACGCCTGCGCCGAGCACGTCATCATTGCGATGAACGAAGCGTACAGCAAGTTTGAAGTGAAGTAGGCGCATGCTCTTTCCCTCTCCCGCAAGGGGAGAAGGAAGAAGGCGTCGCGATGCTCTTACTTCTTCCGCTCCCGCTTGTCGCCCTCATCCAGTGCGTCTACAGCCGCGTGACACGCCGTCTGCAGCAAGCGACAGACCTCCTCCGTCGATCGCTGCCGACTCAGCGCTGCAAAAGTCGGGTAACTCGTCAGCACGAAGATCAGATCGACGGTGTCCCGCATGGCGCGCTTTGCTGCGTGCTTGCCGACGATCCGCGACAGCAGCGCGGTCAGCAGTTCCCGGCGGCGCTCGTTACGCTCGATCAGCGCCTCGCCGAATTCCGGATCGGTCGCGATCGCCTGGTTGAGCCCGCCGATGGCGGGATCGCGCCCCCAGAAGGTACAGAAGATTTCGATGACGCGGTCGAGCGCGGCGCGCGGATCCGCCATTGTCATGACCTCGGCCAGTTCGAACAGTCCGCCCTGGTGCGCGATGTCGTCGAACACGGCCTCCAGCAATCCCCGCCGCGATCCGAACTGGTTGTAGACGGTCAACCGCGTGACGCCGGCCGCCTTCGCGACGACGTCGAGCGAGAAGCTCGAAATGCTCGCGTCCTTGCGCAATAGCCGTGCGCCGGCGGCGATGATGCGCTCGCGCGTCGCCGCGGCCGCGGAAGCCCGCGCGGAGCTCACATAATTGCGCTTCGGCATTGCCTTGCCATTCTGTTGACGTATTGATTATACATATAGTATATTCAATTTAGAAGTCGGTTCGGAGCTTGCCATGCAAATTGCCCTCGTGATTGCCCTGTCGATTCATGTGTTGTCGTCCGTGTTCTGGGCGGGATCAAGCTTTGCGCTGGCCCGCATCGGCGGAGTTGGCGGTGAGCAACTGGTCTTTCCACAACTCGGCGCGGCGACGATTGCCATCCTGACCGGCGGCTATCTCGGGCATCTCGTTCATTCCCACAGCTTCGGCAAGACCGAGCAGGTGCTCGCGGTCGGTGCTGTCTGCGCACTGCTCGCGGCCGGTATTCAGGCTGTCATCGGTCCCCGCGCGCTCGTGGCCCTGCGTCGTGGCACCGGCGAGCCGGAGGACCTCCGTGCACGTATCGCCGCCGTCCAACGTGCGGCGGCGGGCCTGCTGGGTATCGCCGCGCTCTGCATGGGCGCCGCGCGCTACATTTGAATGCAGTTCAGGAGGAGTATCGAGAGCTCTCTGTTTCCAATGTCAGACCCTGGCGCGGCTTCCAGCCGCTTTCGAAGGAAAAGCAATGTCCAAGATGATTCTGATCAACCTGCCTGTGCGCGACCTCGCCGCATCGACAGCATTCTACGTAGCGCTGGGTGGCGTGGTGAATCCTCAATTCTCTGGAGCAATTTCGACCTCGCTCATGTTCACGGACGCGATCGGCGTGATGCTGCTGACCCACGACCAGTATCGTGAATTCACCCAACGCGAGATCGGTGACGCGCGGCGCCACAGCCAGGCCATGTTCGCTCTGACGCTCGACGAGCGCGATGCCGTCGATGCAACGCTGGCCCGCGCGGTGGCTGCGGGCGGTCGCGCCGATCCCAATCCGGCGCAGGATCTCGGCTTCATGTACAACCGACACATTGAAGACCCGGATGGCTATGTTTGGGAGATGGTGTGGATGAACCCGTCGGCAAACGCTTGATCGCAGCCGATCGAACCGGGCCCCAAGCCTAGCTCGCCTGCTTCCGTGACGCCACGAACACGCCGGCCAGCACCAGCGCGAAGCCGATGAAGTGGAACGCCTGGGGGTGCTCGCCCAGAAACGCCATCGCCATGATCGAGCCGAACACCGGCACGACATGGAAGAACGGCGCGGCGCGGTTGGCGCCGATCAGCCGGACACCGCGATTGAAGCAGAGATAGGCGAGCGTCGAGGGGAACACCGCGACATAGAACAGGGTCAGGAGGTTCGGCCCGTCGAGCTTCATCACGGGACGCACGGACAACTCCCAGATCTCCAGCGGAATGAGACAGGCAGCACCGCAGCCGAACGTGAAGGCGAGGAACGACAGGCCGTGCATCGGCGGCCGCTTCAAGGTCAGCACCGAATAGAGCGCGAAGATGATCAGCGCGACGACGAAGATGAGGTCGCCCTTGTTGAAATCGATGTTCGACAGCGTGGTGAAATCGCCATGCAGCAGGATGATCAGCACGCCGCACATCGACAGCAGCACGCCGAAGGCCTGCGCTGCGGTGAGGCGCACGCCGAGGATGGCGAGCGACCACAGCGCCACGACGAGCGGCGCGGCGGATTGCAAGAGGAGAGTGTTGAGCGCCTGCGTATGCTCGAGCGCCCAATATTGCAGCGTGTTGAAGGCGCCGATGCCGGTGATCGAGAGCGTGACCATCAGGCCGAGCTTGCCGCGGATCGCGGGCCAGTCCTGCGCCAGGTGTTTCCAGGCGAACGGCAGCACCAGCAGGAAGGCGAAGAACCAGCGCAAGAACGACAGCGTCACCGGCGGGATGTGACCGGCGGCGAGCCGTCCGACGATGGCATTGCCGGCCCAGCACATCGCGGTGATGCTGAGCAGCAGATAAGGCTGGTTGGCGATCCAGTTCTGGCCGGACGTGGCGGCGCCGGTGGTCTCGTCGGTGGCGGACATTGGATTGTTGTGGCCCCGCGTCATGCGCCAAGCCTCCAGCCCGGCGGCACCCGGGCCGGTTCGGACCCGGCCCGTTCAAAGACACGGAAATCGAGGTTGCATCAACGGGGGGCGGATGCATCGCGACCATGCAGCGGCGGAAGCAGCCTCTCACGCTTTGGTCGAAGCATTGCACCGGTCGCGAAGGTTTCTGGATTTTCAGGGGATATCAAAGGCTTGGAGTACGCTCGCGGCCTCGAAAAAGTCCCGTTCTTGCTTGCCTAGAGAGGCTGCATCCTTTATCCGGTTGGCTGCCTCGCGTTCGAGCGGCCCCGGCCGTGATTGGGCTGGGCGCATCTAACAGATTGCATAGGGATTACCCGCGAATGGCCAATGTTGTCGTCGTCGGCGCCCAGTGGGGCGACGAAGGAAAGGGCAAGATCGTCGACTGGTTGTCGGAGCAGGCGGACATCGTCGTCCGTTTCCAGGGCGGCCATAACGCCGGCCACACGCTGGTGATCAACGGCAAGACCTACAAGCTGGCGCTGCTGCCCTCGGGCGTGCTGCGCGAGCAGAAGCTGTCGGTGATCGGCAACGGCGTGGTGTTCGATCCCACCGCCTTCCTCGACGAGGTCACCAAGCTGCGTGCACAGGGCGTCGCCATCAGCCCGGAAAACTTGCGGGTCGCCGAGAACGTCACCCTGATCCTGCCGCTGCATCGCGAACTCGACGCGCATCGCGAATCTGCCAACGCGGCAACCGCGATCGGCACCACTCGCCGCGGCATCGGCCCGGCCTACGAGGACAAGGTCGGCCGCCGCGCCATCCGCCTGATGGACCTTGCCGATCTCGATACGCTGCCGCACAAGATCGACCGGCTGCTGGCGCATCACAATGCATTGCGCCGCGGATTGGGCCTGCCGGAGTTCGACGGCAAGGAGATCCTGAAGGAATTGACCGCGCTGGCGCCGCAGCTCTTGCCCTATGCCGAGACGGTGTGGCGGCTGCTCGACATCAAGCGGCGCGAGGGCAAGCGCATGCTGTTCGAGGGCGCGCAAGGCGCGCTGCTCGACGTCGATCACGGCACGTACCCTTACGTCACCTCGTCCAACACGGTGGCGGCGCAGGCCGCGACCGGTTCGGGCCTCGGCCCCGCCGCGGTCGGCTATGTGCTCGGCCTCTGCAAAGCCTATACGACCCGCGTCGGCCAGGGCCCGTTCCCGACCGAGCAGGACAACGAGACCGGCCGCAAGATCGGCGAGCGCGGCCGCGAGTTTGGCACCAATACCGGACGGCCCCGCCGCTGCGGCTGGTTCGATGCGGTTCTGGTTCGCCAGGCGGTCCGGACCTGCGGCATCAACGGTCTGGCGCTGACCAAGCTCGACATTCTCGACGGCTTCGACACGATCGAGGTCTGCACCGGCTACAAGCTCGACGGCAAGGAGATCGATCATTTCCCGGCGGGCGAGGGCGCCCAGGCCCGGGTCGAGCCGATCTACGAGACCATCGAAGGCTGGAAGGAGCCGACCGCCAATGCGCGGTCCTGGGCCCAGCTGCCGGCCCAGGCGATCAAATATGTCCGCCGGATCGAGGAATTGGTGGGGTGCCCGGTCGCACTGCTTTCCACCAGCCCCGAACGCGAGGATACTATCCTGGTACAAAATCCGTTTGAGGCTTAACGATCTCTTACCGGGACGCGCGTATAATTGAGTAGAAATGGCTGATTACTATCCGCTGATCGCCCGCGCTATTGCCGCCCTGGACCCCAACGCTCCCGGCGAGAGCCGTCGCGCGCTCTACGAGCGGGCGCGCACGGCGCTGATCGCGCAGCTCCGCAGCGTGCAGCCGCCGCTCTCCGAATCCGAGATCACCCGCGAGCGGCTCTCGCTGGAAGAGGCCGTCCGTAAGGTCGAATCAGAGGCCGCCCAGCGTGCCCGCGAGGCCTCGCGCCCCGGTGGCGGCGCGCGCAGCAGCGGCAGCGGCGATGCCTTCCGCCGCGCCAGCACCCGCGCCACCGAGGGCAACGCGCCCGCGCCCCAAACTTCTGCCCCGCCACGCGCCCCTCCGGCTCCGCCGCCGCCGCGCGCCGACCGGCCCTCCTTCAACGTCGATGACCAGGGCGACGCCCCACGTGCGCCGCGGGCTCCGCGTTTCGACGCGCCGCGGCCGCAGGGTCCGTCGGCACCGCCGTCGATGCCGGAGCCGCCGCCGGCCGGACGTGATCGCGCCGGTGGGCGCCGCCCGCCGGACATGGGACCCCCGCCGCCGCTGCCGCCGGCACCGGGCGTGCGCGGCTTCCGCGACATCACGGCCGACGCCAACGATCTCGGCGGCGCCGCCGCGCAGGCCAACCGCGCCGCGCGCCGCACCTACGCCAACGTGCCTTCGCCCTCGCCGGAATTCGACCGGCTCGAGCCGAGCCTGGAAAATCGCGCTGCCGGGACGGACGCGCCCTACTCCTACGACGAATCGATCGAGGAGGCCGAGCGCTACGCGCCGCAGTCGCAGCCGCCGTCGCAACGTCCGCACATCCCCGTTCTCGACCGTGAACCCAAGAAGAAGCGCGCCCGCACCGGCTCCGTGTTTCCGTTCAAGAGCGCGATCGCCGTCGGCATCGTGCTGATCCTGGTCGGTGCCGGCATCCTCTGGGGCAAGCAGCTGGTTCAGACCGCGACCAACCTGTTGAAGTCTTCGCCGACGCAGGTGGTGGAGGCGCCCAGGGATTCGTCGCAGCCGCAGAGCAGGCCCAAGATTCCGGATCGCGTCGGCCAGCCCTCGGCCAGCGATCAGCCGGTCGCGCCAGTGGCGCAGAAGGTCGTGCTCTATGACGAGGATCCGTCCGATCCGAAGGGCAAGCAATATGTCGGCTCGGTGGTGTGGCGGCTCGAGCCGATCAAGGCGTCGGGCAACCAGAAGGCCGATGTCGCCGTGCGCGCCGACATCGAGATCCCCGACCGCAAGTTCAAGATGACGATGTCGTTCCGCCGCAACACCGACTCCTCGCTGCCGGCGAGCCACACCGCGGAGTTGACCTTCGTCCTGCCGGCGGACTTTTCGGGCGGCGGCGTCGCCAACGTGCCGGGCATCCTGATGAAGTCGAACGAGCAGGCACGCGGCACGCCGCTCGCAGGCCTCGCGGTCAAGGTCACCGACGGCTTCTTCCTGGTCGGCCTCTCCAACGTCGACGCCGACCGCAGCCGCAACGTCCAGCTCCTCAAGGAGCGCTCCTGGTTCGACGTGCCCCTGGTCTACGCCAACCAGCGCCGCGCCATCATCGCCATCGAGAAGGGCGCTCCCGGCGAGCGCGCCTTCAACGACGCCTTCGCGCAGTGGGGCGACTAGATCTCTGCTCCGTGAGACCTCGGCCCGCATGGTTCGAGACGCCCGCCTTGGCGGGCTCCTCACCATGAAGGTTTGATATCTCGCCGCGAAACGAGCCCTCATCCTGAGGGCCCGCCCTTGGGCGGGCGTCTCGAAGGATGGCCGGCTACGCTGTCTCTACTGCGCCGTCGCTTCCCGCTTGCGCGATGTCGCGGCGGCGTGCTCGCGGTCCATCACGGCACGACAGCCCGGGCTGACCTGAGCTTTCTTCTGCACCATGCAGGCCCTGATCCTGGGGATGTCGGGGATCTCACTGGAGCACAGCCGCATGGCATCGCCGGAGCACATCTGCTGCGCTTCGGACGAGAAGGAAAGGCCGGCCGATGTCTGGAATGCGATGGCTGCGGTTGTGACGGCGAAGAGAGTTGCGATGGTCTGGTAGCGTGTCATGCGGAATGCGTCCCCGAGTTCCGTGGGTTGAGCCACTTGGTTTTGGGGCGCCGCACGCGGCTTGACCTGCCGCATGTCACAGCCTTCACGCCGGGACCTCAATCCCGCATGTGGTCGCTCGATCTCTCGTGATGTTCGAATCGAAAAGTGCTGCGCCGCCCGAATCAAGTATGCGCCATTGTCACGCGGCCGCAATGGCAGGCGAAAAGGAATTCGCAATTGTTGCGCGCACGTCACGCACAATGCGACTCGCGTGCGATCAGATCAACCGATCGGAGGATACGCTCGCTTGTTCCGCATCGCTTGCGCCAAGCGCCGCGTGCTCCTCGACAGCCGTAACGCCCTTTGCCGTGAGCTCGAACAGATCGCCGTCCTTCATCACGTAACCGTCGGCGATCAGCTCGCCTATCTTGCCGTGCCGGTCGTCGGCAAAGGCGATGGATTGGCTGATGTCCCTCAGGATCGAGAGCTGTTCGTCGCGCAACATGGCTTCACTCTCCGTTCGCCGGGGATGGTTCCGGTCCTCACATGCCGTGGCTCTGAAACACCTTGCTGCAAGACCGCGACAACTTGGCCCTGTTGGCTTGCAAGCAGCCTTGCACCGCCATGTCGTTGCCGAGGTCCTTGCGGCAGAAGCGCGAGGCGTCCCGCGAACAGGCCTTCTGCTCTTGCGGCGAACCCATATGGCCTTGTGCGAGAGCGGGCTCGTTTGACAGGCCGCTCACGGCCATCAGCGCGATCGTCGCCAGGAAGAACAGTTTACGGGACATTGGCGGCTCCAAATCTGACAGGTGAGTTTCAGGTCCTGTCTGAACTCGTCGCTATCCCGCTTGTTCCCAGCGCAGAGCCCGTCCCCCCGCTATTCAAGGTTCCCGCAGCGCTGCTATAACGGGGCGAAGGATGAGGGTGCCTGATGAAACGCTATCTCGTGTTTGCGCTGGTCGGCCCGTTCGTGGGCGGGTTCCTGCTGCTGCTGACGACGACCTATCAGTCCGGCTATTGGACCCAGACCAGTCTCGCTGAGGTCGGCAAGCTGTTCGCGGTGTTCTTCAAATCCCTGCAATACAGTTATCTGTTCGGCTTCCTGCCCTCGCTGATGATCGGTGCAGTCGACGATATCCTGGTCCACATCCGCCGGATCGGCCCGGTGCTGCGGATGCTGCTGGTCGGCGTGTTCGCCTTCATCCTGGCCTCGCTGACCTACAGCTCGCGCGGTCCGGACTCGGGCGCAGTGCAGTTCATCCTGTACGGCCTCGTCGGGTTCGTGCCGGCGGTGATTTCATCCTGGCTCGTGCATAGATATGTCGCGGAGCCGCAGCCGGCGGCAGCACAGACTTGAGGGCGCGACCTTCGATCACGCCGCAGCAACCTCCGCCGCGCTGGCGCGTTCCCTACAGGCCATGACCATGTCCGATGACGATATTCTTGCTCCGCGTCGCTCCCGTTCGGGAAGCCGCCCGGGTGCGGCCTCTTCGGGCACCGAGGGGCGTGGGCCGATCATCGATCAGGATGGTCACGAGATCCGGCCCGAAACGCTCGAGCAGGGCTTTCGCGAGTTTCGCTTCGAGTTTGGGAAGGACAGTCCCTTCGCCGGCAACCCGTTCGGCAATCTGACGCGCGAGCAGCGGATCGCGCGGATCGAGGCGATCGCAAAGCTGCTCGACGTCGCCTTCGTGCTGCCCGGAACCAATATCCGCTATGGCATCGACGGCTTGATCGGACTGATCCCCGTTGTCGGCGACATCATCACCACCGCGATCTCGCTCTGGCTGGTGCGAGAGGCGAGGGCGCTCGGGGCGCCCTGGTACATCACCGCGCGCATGCTCGGCAATGTCGCCCTCGACGGCGTCGTCGGCATCGTGCCGTTCGCGGGCGACGCCTTTGACGTCATGTTCCGTGCCAACATGCGCAACGTGCGCCTGCTCCGCCGCTGGCTCGACAAGCAGCCGCGCATCTGACACGCCCCAAAACGCAAAAAGCGCGACAGCCTTTCGGCCGTCGCGCTTTCAGCGCACATCGGAGCGCGTTACGAAAACTTACGCCGCGTCGGCAGCGTCGGTGCTGGCTTCCACCGGCTTGCGGTGACGGGGCAGCGGGAAGGCTTCGCTCTCATAAAGCGAGCGGATACCGTTCTGATCGAAGCGCGCTTCCTCGACCTGGAGATAGGCGCCGTTCAGCGAATCCGTCGGCAACTGCTCCATCGCGAACTGCACGGCTTCGGCCGCGGTGCCGAACCGGCGATAGGTGAAGCCTGCACGCTTCTTCTTGCGGATCGCAGCGGGGAAGAGTTCGGCGGAAGTGTTGAAGTTGAACGGACGCAGTGGACGCATGGTCAAAGACCTCGTGATCTCTCTGGGGCTTTAAGCGCGTGGGGTTGGGACGGGCAGAGGCCACGATTGAGTGGGCGCCGCACATGTCATTTTCGTCCTCTAATATAGCCCGTTTTGACAAAATTGCGACCCCCGCGATGCGAGATGATGAATCCGCGCATGGCAGCTCCGCAGGGCCGAAAATGACAACAATGTCAGTGGCTTGAATGGTTTACAGCTTGCCAAGGAGCAGCAGCACGAGCAGCACCACCAGGACAAGGCCGCCGATCCCCATGCCGGAATGACCCATTCCGTAGCCGTAGCCACCAACCCGGCCCGACAGGCCGCCGACGAGATAAATGATCACCAGGATGATCAGGATGGTCCCAAGCGTCATGGCATCCTCCCTGGCGGCCGCGGCAACGCCATGGCCGGCCGCACCACGAGGTAAGAAAAGCACATCGTGCCGCCGGGTTCCATGACGGAACCCGGCGTCGCGCAAGGTTTATTTGGGTTCGAGCTTCAGCGCCGCGGAATTGATGCAGTAACGCAAGCCCGTCGGCCCCGGGCCGTCGGGGAAGACATGGCCGAGATGGCCGCTGCACTTAGCGCACAGCACCTCAGTACGGACCATGCCGTGGCTGACGTCCCGCTCCTCGTCGATATGGCCCTCGACGGCGGGCTGGGTGAAGCTGGGCCAGCCGCAGCCGGAATCGAACTTCGCGTCGGACTCGAACAGCACATTGCCGCAGCCGGCGCAGGTATAGGTGCCGGCGCGGTGGTCGTGCTCATATTCGCCGGAGAAGGGACGCTCGGTCGCCTTCTCGCGCAGCACTGCGTATTGCATCGGCGACAACTCGCTGCGCCATTGCTCTTCGCTCTTGATGACCTTGTCGTCCGTGGTTTTTGTCTTGGTATCGGGCATGGATCTCCCGTTTTTTGATGATCTTGTTTTCAGTGATCTCGCGATCAGTTGGTGGCCTTGCTGGCGCTCACCAGTGTCGGCTTCTCGATATAGTTATCCGCGAACAGCTTTTTCAGGTTCTCGACCTTCGGAAGATCGTTGTAGGCGATGTAGGGCTGGTTCGGGTGCAGCGTCAGATAATCCTGGTGATAGGCCTCCGCCGGATAGAACGCCTCCAGCGCGCCGACCTTGGTCGCGATCGGCTTATTGAAGACCTTGGCGCCGTTGAGCTGGGTGATATAGGCCTCGGCCACGTTCTTCTGCTCGTCGGAGGTGGTGAAGATCGCCGAGCGATATTGCGTGCCGGAGTCGGGGCCCTGCCGGTTGAGCTGGGTCGGGTCGTGCGCCACCGAGAAGTAGATCTGCAGGATCTTGCCGTAGGAGATCTTCTTCGGGTCGTATTTGATCTCGACCGATTCCGCGTGGCCGGTCCGGCCGCTCGAGACGGTCTGGTAGTCGGCCGTCGCCTTGGTGCCGCCGGCATAGCCGGAGACCGCGTTGACGACGCCTGCGGTGTGCTGGAACACGCCCTGCACGCCCCAGAAGCAGCCGCCGGCGATCACGGCGGTCTGGATCCCGCTTGCGGGCGCCGCGTCAACGGCGGGAGCGGGGATCACGACCGCATCCTCTGCGGCCCGGGTCGGCGCGGCAAAGGCCAGCGTCAGGGCGGTGGTTGCGGCGAGCAGGGACAGGATGGCAGGTCGGCGCATGGCGATCCTCTTTCGGAAGGTCTGACAGTCTAGGGCGGTTGGGGCCGGGCGAACAGCCTGCCCGGCATTTTCGGACATTCGAGATACGGGCCGGCCGGGCGATTGTTACGGCCGGACGGACACGAGTCTGTGAAACGCGCCGCCTGGAGCGGCCCGGCTTGGCGAGGACAGGAACTCCGCGCTAGATGAACCGGCGCGATCGGTGATCGACCTAAAGAATGATGGCTGGAGCTGACCTGACAACATGCTGCGCGTCGTATCCCTGACCCTCGTCGCCGTGCTCGCCATCCTGGCCGGCTGGAGCTCGATCGCGGCGGCCGAACCAAAACCCGGCGACGACCTCGCCATTTGCCGCGACCGCCAGGCGGATGCGCAGGCGAGGGCGCAGGCCTGCGACAATTTGCTCAACGCCGACCGGCTCAGCGGCAAGGACAAGGCCGTCGCGCTTTCCGTGCGCGGCAATACGCTGATCAACAAGCGCGACTACGTCCATGCCATCGAGACCTTGTCCATGGCCGTCGACCTCGATCCCGACAACGTCGTCACGCTCAATTTGCGCGGCCTCGCCTATGAGCGGACGGGCCAGGACGACCATGCGATGACGGACTACAACCTCGCGCTCCAGAAGCGCCCGACCTACGGTGTCCCCTACAACAACCGCGGCATCATCCAGTTGCGCCGGGGGGCGCTGCAAAGCGCGCTCGACGATTTTAACCTGTCGATCAAATACGCGCCAAAATTCCTGCTCGGCTACACCAACCGCGCCCGCGTGCGCACGCTGATGCAGGATTTTGACGGCGCGATCGCCGATTTCGCGGAGGCCGAGAAGATCGAACCGGGCGCGCAGCAGATCACCGCCAACCGCTGCATCACCTACGGCATGATGGGCGAGTACGGCCAGGCCTTCGCCGACTGCAACGGCCTGATCGAGAAGCAGCCGAAGAACGTGTACGCGATCAACAATCGCGCCGACGTCAACATGCTGAAGGGCGATTTCGACGCCGCGTTGAAGGACTACAACATTGCGATCCAGATCAACCCGAACAATGTCCGGGCACATTCGGGTCGCGGCCAGATCTACGAGCGCAAGAAGGACCTTGCCCAAGCCCGTGCCGACTATCGTGCGGCGGCTTATTCGCTGACGAAGTTCGACGAGCTCGACGTCGCGCGTGCCCGCGCGATCGCGCAGGAGCGATTGGCGGCGCTGACCCCGCAGACGCCGGCCGGATCAACGGGGCGCCGTGTGGCGCTTGTGATCGGGAACGGCGCCTACAAGAACGTCCACGCCTTGCCCAATCCGCCACGCGACTCGAAAATGATCGCAGCCGCGCTGCGCGATGTCGGCTTCCAGACCGTGATATCCGTCAGCGACCTCACCCGCGACAAGTTCTTCGAAGCGTTGCAGACGTTTGCGGCCGAGGCAGAGAAGGCCGATTGGGCGGTGGTCTATTACGCCGGCCACGGTTTCGAGATCGGCGGCGTCAATTATCTCGTTCCCGTCGATGCCAAGCTCGCCGCCGACAAGGACGCCGAGACCCAGGCGGTTGCGCTGGAGCAGGTGATCGCGGCGGTGGGCGCTGCGCGAAAAGTGCGTCTGGTCATGCTGGACGCCTGCCGCGACAATCCGTTCGCGCCGACCATGCAGCGCACGCTGTCGCTCAAGCTGGTGGACAAGGGCTTTTCCAACATCGAGCCCGGCGCCGGCTTCATGGTGGTCTACGCCGCCAAGCACGGCGAGACCGCGATGGACGGCGACGGCGGCGCCGACAGTCCGTTCGCCACCGCGCTCGCCCGCGAAATCAAGATGCCGCGCGTCGAGATCCGAAAGCTGTTCGACATCGTCCGCGACGATGTCTGGCTTGTGACCAAGCACGTGCAGCAGCCGTTTTCCTACGGCTCGCCGCCTGGCCGCGAGGATTTTTATTTCGTCGCGGGGAAGTGAAGGCTGCTTATGGGGCGCACCTTCGTCCCCTCACATTAGGTGTCGTTCCGGCAGAGGCCGGGATCCATAGCCACAGGGCGTGGTTTGGCGAAGACTGACAGTGATCGAACCTTCCTCGGTACCAAGACCGCCGAATACGGATAGATGACGCGGTATGGGTCCCGGCCTTCGCCGGGACGACGGCTAAACCACAATGCTCAGCCGCTTCGCCGCCCGCGTGATGCCCGTGTACAGCCACCGCGCGCGGCTCTCCTGAAACGCAAAGCTCTCGTCGAACAGCACGACGTCGTCCCATTGCGAGCCCTGCGACTTGTGCACGGTCAGCACGTAGCCGTAGTCGAACTCGTCATAGGGCTTGCGCTGCTCCCAGGCGATCGACTCGACGCCGCCCTCGAAGCAATCGGCGCGCACCGAGACCTTCGTCACCTTGTGGCCGAGATCCTCGTCCGGCGACAGCCTCATGCTGAGAATGCGGGATTTCGAGCGCGAGGTGTTGCGCGACTTCACGCGCCACAGCCCGCCGTTGAACAGGCCCTTCTTGCGATTGTTGCGCAGGCAGACCAGCTTGTCGCCGGCGACGGGGAAGACGTCCTCGATGTTCTGGCGCTGACGCACCCGCATATTGTACGCGCGCCGCGTGTTGTTGCGTCCGACCAGGACCTGGTCGGCGGCCATGACGCGATCAGGATCGAGCTCCTTGCGCGACACCACCTCGCTCTCGCCGTAGCGGCCTATGTCGAGCTCGCGTCCCTCGCGGACGTCCATCGACATCCGCACGATCGGATCGTCCTGGGCCTGGCGGTGCACCTCGGTCAGCATCGCGTCCGGCTCGGTATTGGTGAAGAAGCCGCCGCCCTGGATCGGCGGCAACTGCGCGGGATCGCCCAGCACCAGCAGCGGGCAGTCGAACGACATCAGGTCGCGGCCCAATTCGGCATCGACCATCGAGCATTCGTCGATCACGATCAGCTTGGCTTTGGACGCCGGGGCGTCGTCCCACAGCTCGAAGCTCGGCTGCTCCTCGCCGGATTCGCGGGTGCGGTAGATCAGCGAATGGATGGTGGAGGCTTCGTCGCAGCCCTTGTTGCGCATGACCAGCGCCGCCTTGCCGGTGAAGGCGGCGAACTTCACCTCGCCGTCGACGCCGTCGGCGATGTGCCGCGCCAGCGTGGTCTTGCCGGTGCCGGCATAGCCGAACAGGCGGAACACCGGCGGCGTGCCGTTGCGGCCGGGCTTGGCCTTGAGCCAATCGCCAACGGCCTTGAGCGCGGCATCCTGATGCGGGGTGAATGTGGCCATGTCTGTCTTGAGGAGGGGGCGAAACGGAGCGATTCGCCAGCCCCAAAACTAACCATTCGCACCGCCGGTTCAAGCCGGGCGGGGCGCCCTATTGCCAGCCGGGAACGCCGCGCATGTCGGGCAGATGGTGAGCGATGCCCTTGTGGCAGTCGATGCAGGTCTTTTCCTTGGTGAAGAGGAAGCGCTGGTGGGCGACCGAGGCCCGCGGCGACTGCTTGGTGATGTCCATGGAATCGGCGCTGTGGCAGTTGCGGCATTCCAGCGAATCGTTGGACTTGAAGCGCGCCCATTCGTGCGCCGCCAGCTCGAGCCGGTGATCCTGGAATTTCTCGCGGGTGTCGATCGTGCCGAAGATCTTGCCCCAGACCTCCTTGGAGGCCTGCATCTTGCGGGCGATCTTGTCGGTCCAGTTGTGCGGCACGTGGCAGTCCGGACAGGTCGCGCGCACGCCGGAGCGATTGGCGAAGTGGATGGTCGACTTCAGCTCGGCATAGACGTTGTCCTTCATCTCGTGGCAGCCGGTGCAAAATTTTTCGGTGTTGGTCAATTCCAGCGCGGTGTTGAAGCCGCCCCAGAAGATCACGCCGGCCATGAAGCCCGCCAGCACCAGCACGCCGAGCCCGAACACCGAGCTCGGACGGATCAGCACCTGCCAGAGCTCGCGCGCAAAGTCCAAGCTTCGCGCGACGAAGCCGCGTTTGGCCTTCATTCCCTCGTCGGGCTCATCAGCGGTCGTCGTCATCGGCGGCCACCGGGGCTTGCGCGCGACAGCAGCGTGTCGATGTCGGTGAAGTCGTTGCTGACCGGCGGATTGGCAGTGTTCTGCGGCACGTGACATTCCGTGCAGAAGAAGCGGCGCGGCGAGATCGAAGCCAGGAACTGGCCGTCGCGATCCATGAAGTGGGTGATCGAGACCATCGGCGCCTGCGATTCCGCGATGCGCGCCCGCGCATGGCAGGACAGGCACTTGTTGCCGTTGAGATCGACCTGATAGCCGTCGATCGCATGCGGGATCACCGGCGGCTGCTCCGGATAGTTGCGCACTTCCCTTTCGGAGGTGTTGCGGTTCGGCAGCATCGGCGGCGCCGGACCTTCGTCGTTGAGCGGCGTCGGGCCGCGCAGGCCTGACGTCACCGTCTGCGCGGTCAGCGAGCTCGCGCCAGCCGCGATCACGACCGCGAGCAGCGCTACTCCAAATCGTTTCATCATGACACGTTCACCCGCTCGATGCGCACGGCGCACTTCTTGTAATCGGTTTGCAGCGAGATCGGATCGGTGGCGTCCAGCGTCACCTTGTTGATCAGCTTGGATTCGTCGAACCACGGCACGAATACGAGGCCACGCGGCGGCCGGTCGCGGCCGCGGGTCTCGACGCGGACACGGATGAAGCCGCGGCGGGAGACCACCTTCACCTCGTCGCCGCGGCGGATCTTCGCCTCCTGCGCGTCGTCGGGATGCATGAAGCACACGGCCTCGGGGAAGGCCTTGTAGAGCTCGGGCACCCGGCGCGTCATGGTGCCGGAATGCCAGTGCTCCAGCACGCGGCCGGTGGAGAGCCAGTAGGGATATTCGTTGTCGGGCGATTCCGCCGGCGGCTCGTAAGGCAGGGCGAAGATGCGCGCCTTGCCGTCGGGATAGCCGTAGAACTGCACGTCGGTGCCCTGCTTGACGTAGGGGTCGCTGCCTTCGCGGAAACGCCATTTCGTTTCCTGGCCGTTGACGACGGGCCAGCGCAGGCCGCGCTCGCGGTGATAGGCGTCGAACGGCGCGAGGTCGTGGCCGTGGCCGCGGCCGAACGCGGCGTATTCCTCGAACAGGCCCTTCTGCACGTAGAAGCCGAACGCCTTGGACTCCTCGTTGGCGTAGCCTTCCTCGATCTCCGACGTCGGGAATTTATCGACCTGGCCGTTCTTGTAGAGCACGTCGAACAGCGTCTTGCCGCGAACGTCCGGCTTCTTGGCGATCAGCTCCTCCGGCCAGACCTCTTCGATCTTGAAGCGCTTGGAGAACTCCATGAGCTGCCAGAGGTCGGACTTGGACTCGCCGGGTGCAGGGACGAGCTGGTGCCAGAACTGCGTGCGCCGCTCGGCGTTGCCGTAGGCGCCTTCCTTCTCCACCCACATCGCGGTCGGCAGGATCAAATCGGCGGCGAGCGCCGTCACCGACGGATAGGCGTCCGAGACTACGATGAAATTGTCGGGGTTACGGAAGCCCGGATATGTCTCCTCGTTGGCGTTGGGGCCGGCCTGGAGGTTGTTGTTGACCTGCACCCAATAGGCGTTGATCAGGCCGTCCTTCAGCATCCGGCTTTGCAGCACGGCGTGCGCGCCGGGCTTGTCGGGAATGGTGCCCTCGGGCAGCAGCCAGATGTGCTCGGCCTTGGTGCGGTGCTCCTTGTTGGTGACGACCATGTCGGCCGGCAGGCGGTGCGAGAAGGTGCCGACCTCGCGCGCGGTGCCGCAGGCCGAGGGCTGGCCGGTCAGCGAGAACGGGCTGTTGCCGGGCGAGGAAATCTTTCCGGTCAACAGATGGATGTTGTAGACGAGATTGTTGCACCAGACGCCGCGAGTGTGCTGGTTGAAGCCCATGGTCCAGAACGAGACCACCTTGGTCTTGGGGTCGGCATAGAGCTCGGCCAGCGCCTCCAGCCGGTTGAGCGGCACGCCCGACATCTCGGCCGCCTTCTCCAGCGTGTACTCCGAGACGAACTTGACGTACTCGTCATAACTCATCTCGGTGGAATCATTGGCCTTCGCCGCGCCCGTCGCCTTCTTCTGCAGCGGATGCTCGGGCCGCAAGCCATAACCAATGTCGGTCTGGCCGCGCCTGAAGATGGTATGCGCGGCAACGAAGTCCTTGTTGACCCGGCCCGTCTTGATGATGTGGTTGGCGATGGCGTTGAGGATGTAGAGGTCGGTCTGCGGCTTGAACACCATGCCGATGTCGGCGAGGTCGAACGAGCGGTGCTCGAAGGTCGAGAGCACGGCGACGCGGACATGCGGCGCGGAGAGCCGGCGGTCGGCAAGGCGCGTCCACAGGATCGGATGCATCTCCGCCATGTTGGAGCCCCACAGCACGAAGGCATCGGTGGCCTCGATGTCGTCATAGCAGCCGGCCGGCTCGTCGATGCCGAAGGTGCGCATCATGCCGGCCACGGCGGAGGCCATGCAGTGGCGCGCATTGGGATCGATATTGTTGGTGCGGAAGCCGGCCTTGAACAGCTTCACGGCCGCATAGCCCTCCCAGACCGTCCACTGGCCGGAGCCGAACATGGCGACGCCGTTCGGCCCGCGCTTCTTGATCGCCTCCTTCCACTTCACCTCCATGATGTCGAAGGCTTCGGTCCAGGAGATGGGCGTGAATTCGCCGTTCTTGTCGTATTTGCCGGCCGTCTTGCGCAGCATCGGCTGGGTCAGGCGGTCGTGGCCGTACATGATCTTGGAGAGGAAGTAGCCCTTGACGCAGTTGAGGCCGCGATTGACCTCGGCCTTGATGTCGCCGTGGGTGGCGACGACGCGATTGTTCTTGGTCGCGACCATCACGGAGCAGCCGGTACCGCAAAAGCGGCAGGCGGCCTTGTCCCATTTCAGTTCGGCGACGTCGCGCTCGGCGACGAGATTCGCGGCGAGCGCTGGTGCCGGCATGCCCGCAGCGGCGGCCGCGATGGCGGCGGCCTCGAGCTTCAGCATCTGGCGGCGGTCGAGCTTTGGTGATGTCATAATGGCTCTTCCTGACTCAGGCGGTTTCGATGGCGTGAAAGACCAGCGCCGCGGAATAGACGTCGGGCAGCGACTGGATGGTGTTGAGCAGGGTGCCGAGGCTGCCGGAATCAGGCGCCTCGGTCACGACGATGAGCTTGCCGCGCGGGTCGCGGCCGTGGATCTCGCAGCCGGCAAGGGCGGTGATCGCGGCTTCCAGCTGGTCCAGACGCTCGGGGCGCGCCTGCACGATGATGCTGGCGATTTCGCAACCGGGCGGCGAGATGACGCGCTCGGCGCTGAGCACCCGGCCGGTGATCAGTGCGCGGCGGTTGAGTTTGGATTCGGCCATGATGCCTGTCTTTTGCTTTTCGGGGGATCAATGCGGGGAGGGCGGTGGGCCGGGAGGGCCGGCGAACATCTGGTAGATCCAGACGCCGAGCCCGTAGGAGCCGACCGTTCCGACCGCGAGGACGGGCATCACGATCGCGGTCAGGAACAGGAAAGCGAAAATCTCCATGCGCTTACGGCGCACGCGCGAAGTCGCGTCGTCAGGGGCCGACATATTCGGTCTCGTCTGAAATGTGGGGATTGGGACGGCATCCGGGCCGTTGCCTTGCCGCACTTTAGATGTAGCAGGGCCACTGACGCCTTGATCTGGATCAATCCGTCCAGTTGCGATGCTGGCTCCCGCCAGACCCACAAGCACAAGTTTGGGTTGTACCCGTGCGACGGCGATGCGACAATTTGGCATCGAACGGGGATACGAGCTGTGAACGCGACGGGGCTGACGGCGATAGATCTCGGGCTTCGCGGCGCGGCGAGCGGCGTGTTCCTGTTGATCGTTCTCGTGGCCTTGCTGCGTCGTGCAACCGGCCAACAGGCTTTGCTGGGCATCGCGATGTGCGCAGGCGGCATGTTCTATGCGATCGCGACGGCGCCCAACCTTCCCAAAACGGCTTGGTGGTGGGTATTGCCGATCTTGTCCGCGCAGCCTGCGGTCTTCTGGCTGTGGGCGCGCGCGGCGTTCGACGACGATTTCGTGCTGAGGCGTTGGCACGGCGCCCTGTGGCTGAGCATCGTGGCTTTCGGGTTTGCGATCACGCTGGGCTGGGCGAACTGGCCCGCTTTGGCCGGCGCAGGCGGGCGAGTCCTGGCTTTGGCCACCTTGGTGCTGGCCCTCGCCGCCGCGATTCAGACGGTCAAGACCTGGCGAGCCGATCTGGTCGCGCGGCGACGCCGACTGCGGCTGGCGATGCTTGCGATCAATGTCGTGCTCATCGCGACCGTCGCCGTCGCCGGCTTCGCCGCAATTCCCGTCGCGGTTCCCGGTGCGCACGGCAGTCTCCCGACCGCGCTCGGGCTGTTCGTGGTGGCCATGCTTGCCGGCATCGGCCTGTTCAGCGCGCCGGCGATGGCCGTCGATGAAGCCACGGCCGCCATCGCATCCGGCGAGGCGGGGAGGCAAGCCCCGGCCGCCGACCGCGCCGCCGCGGGGCGGGTCGTCGTCGACCCGATCCTGCTGCGGCGCCTCGACCATCTGATGACGGTGGAGCGAACCTATCGCCAGGAAGGTCTTGCGATCGGAGCGCTTGCGGCGCGGCTCGATGTTCCCGAGCATCGGCTGCGCCAGGCGATCAACGAAGGGCTGGGCCATCGCAACTTCAATGCGTTCCTCAACCGCTACCGTATCGAGGACGCCAGGCTGGCGCTGTCCGACGTGACGCAGCGGGATGTCCCGGTGCTGACCATCGCCATGGATGCGGGCTTCCAGTCGATCGGACCTTTCAATCGCGCGTTCAAGGCCGAAACCGGCATGACCCCGACCGAATTCCGGCGCGAGGCGCTGAGCCGGCCCGAGAGCGCTGAACTCAGCCAGCCACGCCGCGAAATCGGCTAGCCGATTTTTGGATCAGGCGAGAACGCCCTGCGCCGATTGGTTAGACGGTCCAAGCATAAACTCCCATCCAGCGGAATGAGCCTGTCCATGTCCCACTCGACCGCCGCCGCCGCCCCTGTGTCGGAGAGGCTCCATGCTCTCGACGCAGTCAGGGGCGGCGCGCTGCTGCTCGGCATCGTCCTGCACGCGACATTGTCGTTTGTGCCGGCCTCGCCCCGGTTCTGGATCATTCAGGATACCCATCCAAGCGTTACTCTGGGTCTGCTGTCCTTTACCATCCACGTCTTCCGGATGACGACCTTCTTCCTGATGGCCGGCTTCTTTGCCCGCATGAGCTTTCACCGCCGGGGGAGCTGGGGCTTCGTCAGGGACAGGCTGCAGCGGATCGGCCTGCCGTTGGTGATCGGCTGGCCGCTCGTGTTCATGCCGATAGCTCTGATCGTGATCTGGGCATCTCACTTTCCAAATGGCGGTCCGATCCACCCCACGTCCGGCTGGCTGCCGGCATTGCCTAAGTTCCCCCTGACCCACCTCTGGTTTCTGTATGTGCTGCTGGAGCTCTATGTCGCGACGCTGCTGCTGCGCGGTGCAATGGTCTGGCTTGATGTATCAGGGACGCTGCGCATGGTGTTTGACCGTGTCTTCGCGCGGATCATGCGAAATCCGCTGGCTCCCCTGGTTCTGGCAATCCCGATCGGCATTGCCTTCTGCCTCGACCCGCGATGGATCAACGTGATGGGCGTGAGGACGCCGGATCAATCGCTCGTCACCAACGCGCAGGCCTGGATCGGCTTCGGCACCGCATTCGGCATCGGCTGGCTCCTGCATCGGCAGGTCGATCTGCTGCGGCTCATCGAGCGATGCTGGCTGACGCATGTCCTGCTCGCGGTCTTCCTGATCCTGGTCAGCTTCGCGGTGTCAGGCGTGATGCTGTCGTTGCCTGTCGCGCCGAAACTGCCGGTCAGCTTCGCCACGCTCAGGCTGATCTCCGCCATCCTCTATGCACCGGCGATTTGGGTTTCCACATTCGCGGTCCTCGGCCTCGCCCTCCGCTTCATGTCAGGCTTCAGTCGGACGTGGCGCTACCTCGCCGATGCATCCTACTGGCTCTATCTGATCCACCTGCCGATCGTGATGGCGCTGCAGGTCGCGCTGTCGCAGCTCGACTGGCCCGGGCTGACCAAGTTCGCGATCATTCTCCTTGTCGCGCTTCCTCCGATGCTTGCGAGCTATCATCTGCTGGTGCGCTTCACCTTTATCGGTGTGGTCCTGAATGGCCGCCGCGCCGAAAAGCGCCTTCTCCCGCAAGGCGGAATTGCGACTGCGTAGACAGCGCCGCCCCACCCATTAAGATGCCCGCAACAAAAATATGAGCGGCAAGAATACTCAAGAAAACTTGGGAGAGGCGTCATGAAGTTCGGCATCTTCTATGAGCTGCAACTGCCACGTCCGTGGGTCGCCGGCGACGAGCTCAGCCTCTACCAGAACGCGCTCTCGCAGATGGAACTGGCCGACCAGCTCGGCTACGACCACGCCTGGGTCGTCGAGCATCACTTCCTCGAAGAATACTCGCACTCGCCCTCGCCGGAATCGTTTCTCGCAGCCGCAAGCCAGCGCACCAGGAACATCCGGCTCGGCCACGGCATCCTCCAGCTCACCACCAACCATCCGGCGCGAGTCGCCGAGCGCGTCGCGGTGCTCGACCTGCTCTCCAACGGCCGCTGCGAATTCGGCATGGGCGAGAGCGCATCCATCACCGAGCTCACGCCGTTCGGCCGCGACATGGAGACCAAGAAAGAGGTGTTCGAGGAAGCCGTCGCCGCGATCTTCCCGATGTTCAAGGACGCGGGCAGCGAGCATCACGGCAAATATTTCGACATCCCCTTGCGCAACGTCGTGCCGAAACCGGTACAGAAGCCGCATCCGCCATTGTGGATGGCCTGCTCGCAATTACAGACCATCGAGCGCGCCGGCCGCCATGGGTTTGGCGCGCTCGGCTTCCAGTTCGTCAGCGCGGATGCCGCGCACGCCTGGGTGCACGCCTATTACAACGCCATGACCAAGCGTCTCGCCAAGCTCGCCGACTACGAGATCAACCCGAACATGGCGCTGGTGTCGTTCTTCATGTGCGCGAAGACGGATGAGGAGGCCCGCGCCCGCGCCGACGGCGCCACCTTCTTCCAGTTCGCGTTGCGCTTCTACGGCGCCTCGCAGAACCGCCAGCGTCCGGCGCCCTACACCGTCAACATGTGGGACGAGTACAACAAGTGGAAGCGCGACAATCCGGAGGCGCAGGAGGCCGCGCTGCGCGGCGGCCTGATCGGCTCGCCCGAGACGATCCGTAGGAAGCTGAAGCGCTTCCAGGGCTCGCACATCGACCAGGTCATCCTGCTGAACCAGGCGGGTAAGAACAGCCACGAGCACATCTGCGAATCGCTGGAGCTGTTCGGCCGCGAGGTGATGCCGGAATTCCAGAATGATCCGGCGCAGGCGGCCTGGAAGCAGGGCGTCATGAGCGGCGAGATCAAGCTGGAGGAAATCGACACCGAGGCCTTCACCGACCGCTACGGCAAGCTCGCGGTCAGCGTGGGGCCGGCGAAGGGGGCGGCGGGGTAGGCAGCGTGTTGCGGCACCGCGGTAGGGACGACCACGAAGTCGAGTGCGCCCCCGCACCATCAACCTGCCGGCGCACGAGTTCGGCGGCGATTTTCTCAAGACGCTGTCCGCATCCTTCTACAGCCATGGTGTCTTAAACATAAAGCCGTGTTGGTGTTCGCCTAGTCGTCGATCACCATCTCAACCAGCTTCGCTATTTTGTCCCGCGTCAGATCACCCGAGTTTGAAATGTAAGGCTCGACATCCGGGGCATAGACAAAAGGAGCGCCCTTCCTGGTTCCGCTGCCGACGATGCGGGTCACAACGATGTTGCCAAGTGCAGTTGAGATGCTCGTCGCAGCACCGTTGCCCACGGTAAAAGTAACCCCGACGGGACGGTGATCATTCCGCTCGATCTGCGGAGAAAAGGAGAACAGGTCTTCGCCGAGATGATGCTTCAGCTCCTCCAGGAAAGGTATTACCTCGCGCTCCATCGCCTGCTTGCAGTACTCGATGTCGGCGGTTCGCTTGTCCTTGTTCTCCGCGGCGATAGTCGTCTGCCTCTCCTTTTCGACGACGGCTGCGGATAATTTCTGTCGGAACTTCTCGGCGAGCTGCTCGGCGTCCATTTTCGTTCCAATCAAACCTGGCCCCAATGATGTTGGAGCTCATAAGACATTGTTAAGGCTTATCGTCAGCCTTTTGTTTCAATGGATTCATCAGAGCGAATGGCGATGCTTCTTTCGCTGCGGGTTGGCAACGTGTGCCACCAGACACTCCCGCGTATTCTGTGAGCGGAAAGCGAAGCTTTGAGACGGCTTGCGTGGTGGCGGTTGACACGGCCGCTGGGGGCTCCGTCCAAAGCCTCGAAACCGCCATCGAGTCATTTCGAGCTCGATTGATTGCTCCGGGGGAACAAAGAACCGCTTGCGGCGTTGTAGAAATTGGTCGGCGCTTCTTCAAGCCACCGCGTATCGCCGCGCTTCTGCGAAAGACGCAATCCAGATTGGCGATTTAATGCCCTCCGAACCGAGGCTGGTTTCAGGAATGGCCTCCGATGCCTCCCTCGATCGCCAGGATGAGCTTCCATACCGTCGCCGCCAACAGGCTCTCCTCAGGGAGTTCGGTACGGCTGCACTGCAAACCCGTGACTTCAGGCAAATTCTTCAGCATGCGGCAGAACTCAGTGCTCGCGGTCTGGGATGCTCATACGCCAAGGTTCTGGAATATCTTCCGGACGAGAAGCGTTTGATCGTGCGTGCCGGGATCGGCTGGCCCGCGGGGACAGTAGATCACGTAACGCTCGGTGCTGATATCGAATCGCCCGCGGGCTTTGCCTACCAGACCGGCCAATCGGTCATCTCCAATCACTTGCAGGAAGAGACACGTTTCCGGACGCCGGCGCTTCTGGCCAAGCATGGCATCAAACGTGCGATCAACGTGCTTATCAGGCGAGGTGGCGAGGGCGACGTGCCGTTCGGTGTTCTCGAGGCCGATAGTCACGATCCCGGACAATTCGACGACGCTGATGCGGATTTCCTGGCTGGTTTCGCAGGCCTGCTCGGCATCGCGATTGAGCGCCAACACGCCGACGCCAAGCTTCAGGAAGCTCTTGAGCACGAAGCATTGCTCACGCGTGAGATGAGTCATCGCGTCAAGAACAGCCTCACCTCAGTCGTTGGCCTGCTACGTGTGCAAGCACGTGGGTCGGATTCCGTCGATGTGAAGCACGCATTGGAAAACGCCGCCATGCGCGTCGCTTCGATCGCGGAAGTGCATGATCATCTCTGGCGCGGCGGCAAGGTCGGATTCGTCGATCTTGCCGATTTCGTCGAGCATCTTTGCAGAAATCTTCAGAGTTCGGCGCCGGAACACAGGCTTCAATATCGTTCGGATCCCATCGTCATATCCGCGGACAAGGCCATTCCTCTGGGCTTGCTGGTGAACGAGCTCGTCACAAACGCGATTAAATATGCCTATGTCGATGGGCCGGGTGTCATCGCTGTAGACGCCCGCGAGATCGACGGACATCTGCTGGTCGAAATCTCCGATCAGGGCGCAGGGCTACCCGACGGGTTTGACATCAACCAGCCGCGGAAGAGTCTCGGATTCCGGGTCGTCAGCGGCCTGGTCAGGCAGTTGATGGGCGAGCTTACGATCTCAACAAATATACCGAGGGGAGCGCTATTCACAATCCGGCTTCCTCTTGATCACCCTCAACAATCGCTCGATGCGTACTGAAGGCTATTCCGGGTTTCTGCATTGAAGTCTTGAGGGTTCTCTTACATGGCCTTGGCCACTCCACCCATCCGAGTCCTTGTTGTCGAAGACGAAGCGTTCATTCGCATGGACGTAGTTGACGTGCTCCGCGCGGCCGGATTCGAAGTGCTAGAGGCACCCGGCGCCGACGAGGCCATTCAAATGCTCGAACGCAACTCTGATGTCCGTCTCATATTCACGGACATCGATATGCCCGGTTCAATGAACGGTTTGAAATTGGCGGCGGCTGTCAGGGACCGCTGGCCGCCAGTCAGGATCGTTGCAACCTCGGGCCACGTCAAAATACGAGCCGGTGATCTTCCGGCGGACGCCCGGTTTATCCCCAAGCCCTACCAGCCGGTGCAAATCATCGACGCGATCCGTGAGCTGACCAGCGCGGCGTAATGAACTACCCCAGTTGCCAAGAAGGTAAGTTGCAATGAAGACCATACGGACCTTGTTCATGGCTGCGCTGATCGTTGCCGGGGGTGTCACCCAGGCGCTGGCTGAGTGCCAAATTGCTGACGCAAGGCTGGAGGAGGCCATTCAGCAAAATCCCCGGTTTCGAGGACCAGCCAACAGTCAGGCCGTGCGCGACCTTCGGAGTCTAAGAGATGCCGCTTTCACGCTTCGATCTTATGGACGGCATGACGACTGTGAGCGTCTCCTCGCCAACATTCGCGAACTCATCGCGGGGCCGCCGATGGGGTCGTTGGGAGACAACGATGAGGAAGAGGCCGATAAGCAAATTGCTGCTCGTGAACCGAAAATCAGACGCGGAGCGACTTTAGGCAGCCGTGACAAGAAAGACGCCAAGCCGTTAATAAAGATCGACCAACTTACGCCCGGTTTGAGGACCGACGAGATGATTGGGGCGGAGGTCCGCAGTTCCGATGACAAGATCGTCGGCGAGGTGCGTAACATCGTCTTTGGCACAAAAGATGGAAGGGACTACGCGATCGTCGCCTCGGGCGGATTTTTCACCACTGGAAAGGACAGCATCGTGGTGCCGATCCGATCTCTGAAGGTTACGCAGGATCGATCAAGCTTCTTTCTTCCCATTGGGAAGGAAGTCATGAAAACGGTGCCTGTGATGCCTGACCAGGAATACAAGTGGCTCTCCGACCCGGCTTGGCGCGCCAATAACGATGCCTTGTTTGAAAAGCCGTAGCCGACCGGCGGCGCGTTTTTACGCAACGGCGCATCACTAGCTAGCCCAGAGCTTCGTTCACTTCCACATGCAGAGCGTTGCGTCGGTGAGGGCGAAAGCGGACAGGTTGAGACCACCGCCCGTCCCGTAGAGAACCATGTGACCTGAACTGGCGGCGTCGACAGCGATCGTGGCACGGGGAAGTTTTGCAGCATTTCCTTCCACAGACTTTCCAGTCAGAGCTTCTACAGGCAAACTCCATCGATGGCAGGTCTCTGTCGGCCACCGTCGGCGGATGTGGTGGCGAAGGATTACGGTATAGTCTCAAGCCTCTACGTTCCTGACGAGTGATCCCCTGGAGTGGTCATGGCAAAACACCGCGTCTACACCACCAGCTTCGCAAGCGTTTACCCGCTTTACGTTGCGAAGGCGGAAAAGAAAGGACGCACCAAAGCAGAGGTCGATCAGGTCATCTCCTGGTTGACAGGTTATGGTCAGAAGGAGCTGGAAGCTCAACTGGAACAGCGGACGGACTTCGAAACCTTCTTTGCGAAAGCCCCCAAGATCAATCCTTCGCGAGCCCTCATCAAAGGCGTGGTTTGCGGCGTCCGGGTCGAGGATGTCAAAGAACCAACGATGCGAGAGATCCGCTACCTGGACAAGCTGATCGATGAGCTGGCCAAGGGAAAAGCGATGGACAAGATTTTGCGCAAAAGTGCTGACTAAGGGGGCATCCTTCGTCCGCCTGGCTTGGCGACGTTACGGCAGATATCCGGCGACACCCGCCTTTCGCTGCGCGGCCATTGCTGATAAATTTCGTCAAAAGGCGATGGGGAGAAAACGATGCGCCCTCGCGGGACGCCCGCAAATCCGGCTGTTGGGGATGTCACGCCCGCGGTGCTTGCCATCGGTCGTCCGGATTTCCCTGATATCCTGATCGATACACTGCGCCGGCAGGCCGGGGTCGGGCATTGCATGGTGTTCGCGCTGAGCCGCGCGGGCGCCGCACACTGCCTGCTCGATGCCGGCAACATCCCGATCGGCGGCGATCTCGGCGCGGCCTATGCCGGGCAGTTCCACCAATCCGATCCCAACCGCGATGCGCTGTTCGAAGGCGAGGGCCGTGCGACGCTCGTGCTGCCCGCCTTTGCGCCGCGGATGTACGGCGCGCGCTACCGAAAAATGTTCTTTGTGGATTCCGGCATCGTCGACAAATGCGCGACCGCGATCTGGGTCGACGATACCTGTTTCTACGTCAATTTCTATCGCATCGCTGTCCAGGGCCGCTTCAGCGACGCCCAGCGTTCGCGGCTTGAGGCCATCGCACCGGCCATCAGTGCGAGCGTGGCACGCCATTTCCAGCACAGCTCGGCGGCGACGACCGAGCAGTCTCTCGCCGCGCTCTTCGCGACGCGCGCGCCGCTCGCCAGCCTCACCCCGCGCGAGCAGGACGTTTGCCGGCGCATCCTCTCGGGCTTCAGCTCCGAGGCGATCTCGCAGGCGCTCGGAATCAGCCTGCATTCGACCCTGACCTATCGCAAACGCGCCTATGAGCGGCTCGGCATCTCGTCACAAAGCGAGCTGTTTGCGATCGTGCTGCGCCTGCTCGCCGGCCCGCGCGGCCTGAACTGAAGCTGTCCCAATCGCTGGGGACAGACGGCGCCTCCTGAAGCCGCTAACGTTGGCGGTGATCAGCAATGGAGCGAAGCTTGAGCACCGCGCCGCGCATCGACATCGACCCTGTCGCATTCTGGGCCGACCCGTACCCGATGCTCGCGACAATGCGCAAGGAGGCGCCGATCGCCTTCGTGCCGCAGCTCGGCTCGACGCTGCTGACGAGCCGCGACGATATCTCGATCTCCGAGAAGCAGATCGACGTGTTCTCCTCGCACCAGCCCGCGGGCCTGATGAACCGGCTGATGGGCCACAACATGATGCGCAAGGACGGCGAGGCGCATCAGGTCGAGCGCCGCGCGATGTTTCCGACGGTGTCGCCGAAGACGGTGAAGGCGCACTGGGCCGCGCTGTTCCAGGCCCATGCCGATCGCATCATCGACGCGATCGAGCCCGGGCGGATCGATTTCATGCGCGATTTCGCGTTGCCGTTCTCCGGCGAATGCCTGAAGTCGATCACCGGCCTCACCAATATCGGCTTTGCGGACATTGACGCCTGGTCACAGGGCATGATCGAGGGCATCGCCAACTACAGCGGCGACGCCGCCGTCGAGGCGCGTTGCCATGCGGCGACGTCGGGAATCGATGCGGCGATCGACGACATCCTGCCGGTGATGCGCAAGCATCCCGACCAGAGCATCCTCGGCGTGCTGCTCGCGTCGGGCATGGCGATGGAGAGCGTGCGCGCCAACGTCAAACTCGCGATCTCAGGCGGCCAGAACGAGCCGCGCAAGGCGATCGCCGGCACGGTATGGGCGCTGCTGAGCCATCCAGACCAGCTCGATCTCGTGCGCAAGGGCGAGGTGACGTGGCTCCAGGCCTTCGAGGAATATGCCCGCTGGATCTCGCCGATCGGCATGTCGCCGCGGCGCATCGCAAAGCCGTGGACGATCCGCGACGTCGCGTTCGAGACCGATGAACGCGTATTCCTCATGTTCGGCTCCGCCAACCGCGACGAGAAGCATTTTGAGCGCGCCGACCAGTTCGACGTGCGGCGTGATACGGCCAAGAGCGTCGCGTTCGGCGCCGGTCCGCATTTCTGCGCCGGTGCCTGGGCCTCGCGCGCCATGATTGGCGACGTCGCACTGCCGACCTTGTTCGCCCGTGCCGGCCGGCTCGAGATCGCCGTCGACGAACCGGTGCGGATCGGCGGCTGGGCCTTTCGCGGGCTGCAAAATCTGCCCGTGAGATGGCTGCATTAGTCCGGCAGGGACCGGTCCATCCGCAACGCCGCCATGATGCCATCCTGCTCCTGTTTTGCCCGACGAGTCAAAGCAATTTCGGATAAGGCGTAAGTCATTGTTTTCGCACGTCCCGGCTACTGTGCATGGGGTTGTTTTCGCGATTTTTTGAATCTTGGCCGGGCGCGTGCGTTTTTCACATTCGCGTGCGGAAAAATATCCCCTGCATTCGCTCCGCCGATTGAAAGATTAATCATGCGCTCCGCCATGCGCGCAGTGCTTGCATCGCTATTTTTCCGCGCGTCTCGACACCTTCGATCAGCCGCACCATCATTCCCGAGCACGAATGAAGGACGGCCGCACGCGGCCGGGAGTGTCGGATGCAACGTCGGGACTTTCTCAAACTATCCGTTGGAACTGCGGCAGTCGCCGCATTCGCTTCGCGCGCCAACGCGCAAGGAACGTCACAAGGCGCGGTAAAGGAAATTCGTGTCGGCTACCAGAAGACCGGCGTGCTGGTTATCACGCGTCAGCAGGCCGCCCTGGAAAAACATTTCGCGCCCTTGGGCGTCGACGTGAAATGGGTCGAGTTTTCGTCGGGACCTCCGATGATGGAGGCGATGAATGTCGGCAGCGTCGATTTCGGCGCGGTCGGCGATTCTCCGCCGGTGTTCGCCCAGGCCGCGGGCGCGGCGATCGTCTATGCCGCCGGCCAGCCCATCACCAACGGGCAGGGCATCCTGGTGCCGAAGGACTCGCCGATCCGCTCAATCGCCGACCTGAAGGGCAAGCGCGTCGGCTTCACCAAGGGCTCCAGCGCCCACAATATCGTGGTGCAGACGCTGGAGAAAGCCAGCCTCACCTATGCCGACATCACGCCGGTCTATCTGACGCCGCCGGATGCCGGGCCCGCCTTTGCCAATGGCAGCATCGAAGCCTGGGCGATCTGGGATCCGTATTTCGCGATCGGCGAGACCAAGCAGGGCGGCCGCATCCTGGTCAATGCGCGCGACGTCACCAAGACGAATTCTTTTTTCATCGCCAACCGCGAGTTCGCCAGGAATCGCGGCGCCGTCCTGCAACAGATCATCGATGTGACGACCGCGGCCGGTCAATGGGCCGAGCAGCACCGGGACGCGGTCGCCAAATCGCTCGCCGCGATCACCGGCGTCCCGTTGGACATCCAGACCCTCGCCGCCAATCGCGCGAATTTCGTGGTCGGCCCGGTCACCGACGACGTCGTCACGACCCAGCAGGGTGTCGCCGACCGCTTCCACAAGCTCGGCCTGATCCCGAAGCCGATCGTGATCCGCGACATCGTCTGGCGCAACCCGGCAGCCTGATCGTGCCAACCAGCCTTCCCATTCAAAAGGGTTTGAACATGAGGCGTATCATCCAGCGTCTGATCGCGGCCATCGTGCTGTCGATCGGCATCGTCGCCGCCGCGGTCGGCACCTCCTACGGACAGGACAAGGTGGTCCGCATCGGCTACCAGAAATACGGCAAGCTGGTGCTGCTCAAGAGCAAGGGCACGCTGGAGCCGAAGTTAGCTGCCGACGGCTACAAGGTGGTGTGGACCGAATTCCCCTCCGGCCCGCCGCTGCTCGAGGCGCTCAATATCGGCGCGATTGATTTCGGCAACACCGGCGAAGCCCCGCCGATCTTCGCGCAAGCCGCCGGCGCGCCGATCCAGTATGTCGCCTACGAGCCGCCCGCGCCGAAGGGCGAGGCGATCCTGGTGCCGAAGGAGAGCCCGCTGAAATCGGTCGCCGACCTCAAGGGCAAGAAGGTCGCGCTCAACAAGGGCTCCAATGTCCATTACCTCCTGGTCAAGGCGCTGGAGAAAGCCGGCGTCAAATATTCCGAGATCGAGCCGGTGTTTCTCGCGCCAGCCGATGCGCGCGCCGCCTTCGAGCGCGGCGCGGTCGATGCCTGGGTGATCTGGGATCCGTTCCAGGCCGCCGCGGAAGCGGCGACCGGCGCCCGCACGCTCGCTGACGGCACGAACATTGTCGCGAACTACCAGTTCTATTTCTCCTCGAAGAAATTCCTCGAAGCCCATCCTGAGATCGTCGACGCCGTGCTGGCCGAGCTGAGCGCGGTCGACGATTGGGCCAAGGGTGATATCCACGCGGTTGCCGAGCAGCTGGCGCCGTCGATCGGCCTGTCAGTGCCGGTGGTCGAGGTCGCGCTGAAGCGGCAATCCTACGGCATCAAGCCGCTGACCGATGCCGTCATCGCCGATCAGCAGCAGGTTGCGGACGCGTTCTTCGCGCTCAACCTGATCCCCAAATCCATCAAGATTTCCGACGTGGCGCGGAGGCCAGGATCATGAGCACGCACAGCAAGCAAGCGAACGCCAACATCCTCTGGTTCCTGCCGACCCACGGCGACGGCCGCTATCTCGGCACCGGCATCGGCGGCCGCGAGGTCAATTTCAACTATCTGCGCCAGATCGCGCAGGCTGCCGACCAGCTCGGCTATTTCGGCGTGCTGCTGCCGACCGGGCGGTCTTGCGAAGATTCATGGATCGTCGCCTCCTCGGTCGCGCCGTTCACCGAGCGGCTGCGCTATCTCGTGGCGGTCAGGCCCGGCCTGCAATCGCCGAGCGTGGCCGCGCGCATGACCGCGACGCTCGACCGCATCACCAACGGCCGGCTCCTGGTCAACGTCGTCACCGGCGGCGATCCCGTCGAGAACAAGGGCGACGGCATCTTCCTCGCCCATGACGAGCGCTACGAGGTCACCCGCGAGTTCCTCAGCGTCTATAGCGAGCTGCTCGCCGGCAAGACCGTCAATGTCGAGGGCAAGCACATCCACGTCGAAGGGGGCAAGCTGCTGTTTCCTCCGGTGCAGTCGCCGCGTCCGCCGCTCTATTTCGGCGGCTCGTCGGATGCCGGCATCGACGTCGCCGTCGATACCGTCGACAAATATCTGACCTGGGGCGAGCCGCCGGCCTTGGTCGCGGAGAAGATCGCGAAGGTGAGGGAGGTCGCAGCGGCTCGCGGTCGAAAACTATCCTTCGGCATCCGGCTCCACGTGATTGTCCGCGAGACCAGCGACGCGGCTTGGCGTGCGGCGAATGAGCTGATCAAGCATGTCAGCGACGAGACCATCGCGACCGCGCAGAAGAACTTTGAGCGGATGGATTCGGTCGGCCAGCAGCGCATGGCGCAGCTCCATGGCGGCAAGCGCGACAAGCTCGAGATCGCTCCGAATCTGTGGGCCGGTGTCGGTCTCGTGCGTGGCGGCGCCGGCACGGCGCTGGTCGGCGACGCCCAGACTGTCGCGGCCCGTATCAAGGAGTATCAGGACATCGGCATCGATACCTTCATCATGTCGGGCTACCCGCATCTGGAGGAAGCCTATCGTTTTGCCGAGCTGGTGTTTCCGCTGCTCTCGCTGGAGCAGCCCAGCAACGTGACCAAGCTGCACTTCAACGGTGGCCCTTTTGGTGAAACGGTCGGCAGCGATTATCGTCCGCAGCAGCAGGTGTCGCAATCATGAGCCTGATCGACAGCGTTTCGCTTCCCCGCGGCTTGCGCCTGCCGCGCGCGAACGGCCTGATCCAGTGGATCGTGCCGCTCGCCATCATCGCGATCTGGCAGGTCGCCAGCGTCACCGGCTTCGTGCCGACGCGGGTGCTGCCGGCGCCGAGCGACGTGTTGCTTGCGGGCTGGAAGCTGCTGCTCTCCGGCGAGCTCGTTCGCAACATCTGGGTCTCGTTCTGGCGCGCCTCGATCGGCTTCCTGATCGGCGGCAGCATCGGCTTTGCCTTCGGCCTCGCCAACGGCCTGTCGCAACTGTCGTCAAAGCTCACCGATACCACGCTGCAGATGGTGCGCAACGTGCCGCATCTGGCGCTGATCCCGCTTGTCATTTTGTGGTTCGGCATCGACGAGAGCGCGAAGCTGTTTTTGGTCGCGCTCGGCGTGTTCTTCCCGATCTACCTCAACACGCTGCACGGCATCCGCACCGTCGACCCGCAGCTGATCGAGATGGGCCGCATTTACGGCATGACCGACGGCGAGCTGTTCCGCCGGGTGATCTTTCCGGGCGCGCTGCCCTCGATCTTCGTCGGCATCCGTTTTGCGCTCGGCATCATGTGGCTGACCTTGATCGTCGCCGAGACCATCGCGGCGTCCTCGGGCCTCGGTTACATGGCGATGCAGGCGCGCGAGTTCATGCTGATCGACGTCGTGGTGCTCTCGATCCTGATCTACGCGCTGCTCGGCAAGCTCGCCGACAGCGCCTCCCGCCTGCTGGAGCGCCTGACGCTCTCCTGGCACCCGGCTTATTGGAAACGCTGAGCAGACATACTGGGAATCACATGCAGACAGCCCTTCGTACCTCCCTTCCGGACACCGAACTCGCCAGCCGCGCCCATTTCGCGCCTCACGCCCGCGTCGTGCGCGAGGAGCGCCCGGTGCAGACATCTGGCCTGCCGCTCAGCATCCGCGGCTTGCGCAAATCCTACGGCGACAACGAGGTGCTGCGCGGCATCGACCTGCACATCCCCGCCGGCCAGTTCGTCGCGATTGTGGGCAAGAGCGGCTGCGGCAAGAGCACGCTGCTGCGCCTCATCGCGGGCCTGGAGAAGTTCGACGCCGGTAGCATCTCGCTCGGCGACGCCGTGAAGCCCGAGGATATCCGCGTGATGTTCCAGGAGCCGCGGCTGTTGCCTTGGGCCCGCGTTCTCTCCAATGTCGAGGTCGGCCTCGGTCGCGATCGTTCATCCAGTGATGCGCATACACGCGCCGATAAGGCGTTGACCGAAGTCGGACTGACCGACAAGCGCGACCAGTGGCCCTCGGTACTGTCGGGCGGCCAGAAGCAGCGCGTAGCTCTTGCCCGCGCGCTGGTCTCGCGTCCCCGTGTGCTCGCCTTCGACGAGCCGCTTGGCGCGCTGGACGCGTTGACCCGCATCTCGATGCAGCGGTTGCTGGAGCGCGTCTGGCGCGACCAGGGCTTTACCGCGATCCTGGTAACCCACGATGTCGCCGAGGCGGTCGCGCTGGCCGACCGGGTGCTGGTGATCGAGGAAGGGCGGATCGCCCACGACGTTGTGGTTAACACGGCCCGGCCGCGCGAACGCGGCTCGGCCGAGCTCGCGGGTCTCGAAGGCTCGATCCTGAGCCACCTTTTGTCGGCGGACGATCGTACCTAGATAGACAGGGACCCCCCCGCTTGGGGACGATGCCATGAATGTAGTGCCCCGCGATCTCATGACCGAAAATGTCGTCTCCTCCGCCGATTTCCGCGGCGCCATGCGCCATCTCACCGGCGGCGTCAGCGTCATCACCGCCGGACGGGGCAAGGACATCACCGGCATGACCGTCACATCGGTCAGCTCGTTCTCGGTCGATCCGCCGACGCTGATCGTCAGCATCAACCGCGACGCCTCCTCCTTCCCGCTGATCCGTCGCCACGGCGCTTTCGGCGTGAACATCCTCGCGGCCGATCAGCTCGACATCGCCGAGCGCTTTGCCGGCAAGGGCGGGATCAAGGGTGCCGATCGTTTCGCGGGCGCCAGATGGGTGACGGCGGTCTCGGGTGTTCCGCTGCTGGTCGGTGCATTGTCCGCCGTCGATTGCGAAGTCGAGGAGATCTTCGAGCGCCATTCGCACGGCATCGTCATCGGGCGGGTGCGAGACGTCAGGAATTCGACCCGCAATGCTGCTCTGGCCTATTGGCACGGCCAGTACGTGGCGGTGGATCAGGACGAAGACGCGGTCAGGCTTGCGGACGTCAGCGTTCCCACCCACGTTCGGCGCGGCATTTGATCGCCGCCGGCCACAGGCCGTGCAGGCTGGCCTTTTCCCCGTCATCGCTCTAGAAGCGCTGCCTGAGCCTCCCGCCGGGACAGCAATGGAGCGCAATGATGAAACGCGTCGCGACCTGGGCCTTCTATGCGGTCGGCGCGCTCGCGATCGCCTATCTCGCGCTCTATGCCTATGCGATGTTCAGCGGCCATCCGATCGTGCCGGGCGACCCCATCCAGATATTCCGCAGGCCGGATGCGCCGAGCTATTCGTGAGGTTCTCTCCTCGTCATGGCCGGGCTTGGCCCGGCCATCCACGCGCCGCCGCGATTCCCGGAGAGACGTGGATGCCCGGGACAAGCCCGGGCATGACGGCGGAGTGCGTGGCGACTACCCCCGCAAGATCGCCAGCGCCAGCGCCAGCGCCTGCGCGCGCGGCACGATGCTGTCGAGCTCGAGATATTCCTCCGGCGTGTGCGCGAGTCCGCCGACCGGTCCGAGCCCGCAGATGGTCGGCGTTCCGACCGCGGCGGTGAAGCCGGAATCGGCGCAGCCGCCGGAGAACTCGCCCTGAAGCGTGGTGAGGCCGGCCTGCTTTGCGGCGGCCTGATAATTCTCGAACAGTGCCTTTGAATCGGCGCTCTGCACCACCGGCACGAACTCGCCCTTGACCGTCAGCGTCGCGCTGGTGCCGGGCACGTAAGGTGTCGCGATGATGGTCTCGATCGCGGCCATCACCCTCGCGCGGTCCGCCGGATCGACGTAGCGCAGGTCGATCTGCCCTTCAGCGTAAGGCGCGGTCGTGTTGACGGATTGCCCGCCAGAGACAAGGCCGACATTGAGCGTGATGCCCTTGTCGAGATCAGTCAGCGCGTGGATATGCACGATCTTGTGCGCGAGCTCGCCGATTGCGCTGACGCCGGCGGCGAAATTGGCGCCGGAATGCGCGGCTTTGCCGATGATGGCGAAATGCATGAAGATGCCGCCCTTGCGGCCGGTGACGATATTGCCGGTCGGGCGGCCTGGCTCGGAATTGAACACGGCGCGCGCGGCGCGTCCTTCGCGCTCGATCACCGGCCGTGAGGAGGGCGAGCCGATCTCCTCGTCCGAGGTGATCAGCAGCTTGATCGGGTGCGGATTGCCGCCGAATTTGTTGAAGGCGGTTGCCACGAATATGTTCATGACGACGCCGGACTTCATGTCCGCAACACCAGGACCATAGGCGCGCTTGTCTTGAATCGTGAACGGACGCCGCGCGGCCTCGCCTTTGCCGAACACGGTGTCGCGATGTCCCATCAACAGCACCGGCTTCTCGTTGCTGCCGGGCTTTGCCACCTCGGCGTGGATCGCATCGCCGAAAGTGCCGTGGCTTTCGCGCCGGAACGGAATGCCATGCTCGGCAAAATGCCGCTCGAACCGGGCCCCGACCGCATCGACGCCTTCCTTGTCATAGGATCCGGAATCGATGTTCACGACATCGCGCAGCAGGTCGATCATCGCCTGCCGCTGCGTCGCCAGCCAGTCCGTGATTTGATCTTGAGACATGTTGATCCTCGCGTGGTTCTCACGCGGGGTTATAGGGCCTTGCGGGGGCCTGGCCTAGTCGCCGGATGCGGTGCGGCCATGCTGCGGTTCAAGGCGGGATATCTCTCCACCTTCGCCGGGACGACACTGGGCCGTGGCGCGCGGTGACGTTCTATCTCAAACAAAAATGCCCGGGACTGGGCCCGGGCATTCGCATTCTCTCAATCGGCGTGGATCTTACGCCCCCACCATCGGCATGCGCGGATACTCGCCCGGGGTGCCGGCTGGCGTGATCGGAATGCCGCCGTCGGAATATTCGTTGAGCTTGTTGCGCAGCGTACGGATCGAGATGCCCAGGATATTGGCGGCATGGGTCCGGTTGCCGAGGCAGTGCTTCAGCGTCTCCAGGATCAGGTCGCGCTCGACGTCCGCGACGGTGCGGCCGACCAGGGCCCGCGTCACCTGCTCGGCGGCCATGGTGGCATGCGCCACGGCCGGCACGGTTTTGGCGAGGTCGAGGCGGTCGCCGTCGGGCGTGAGGATCGCATCGGCGCCGATCTCGTCGCCCTGCGCCATCAGCACCGAACGGTGCATGGTGTTTTCGAGTTCGCGGACGTTGCCCTGCCAGCGGTTGGTGGAGAGCACGCGGCGCGCTTCCGCCGAGATCGGGCGCATCGGCACGCCGTTCGCTTCGGCGTATTTCTTCACGAAGTGCTGGGCGAGCTCGAGAATGTCGAGGGGACGCTCGCGCAGCGGCGGGATCTTCAGATTCACGACGTTGAGCCGGAACAAGAGGTCCTCGCGGAACGTGCCCTCGCGCACGGCCTCGACCAGGTTGCGGTTCGAGGTCGCGATGATGCGGATGTCCACCGGGACCGGCTTGGTGCCGCCGACGCGGTCGATCACGCGCTCCTGGATGGCGCGGAGCAGTTTCGATTGCAGGCGGACGTCCATCTCCGAGATTTCGTCGAGCAGCAGGGTGCCGCCGGTCGCCTCCTCGAACTTGCCGATGCGGCGGGCGATCGCCCCGGTGAAGGCGCCCTTCTCGTGGCCGAACAGCTCGGACTCCAGCAGATGCTCGGGGATCGCGGCGCAGTTGATCGAGATGAACGGGCGCTTGGCGCGTCCCGAGCGGGTGTGGACGTAGCGAGCCAGCACTTCCTTGCCTGTCCCGGATTCGCCGGTGATCATCACCGAAGCGTCCGAGCCCGCGATCTGCTGGGCGAGCTTGATCACCTTGGCCATCGCCTCGTCGCGATAGACCAGCTCGCGGGAATCGTTGGCGACGGCAGCCAGCACCGCTGCGATCAGTTCCGGGTCGGGCGGCAGCGGGATGTATTCCTTGGCGCCGGCATGGATCGCGGCAACCGCGGCGCGGGCGTCGTTGGTGATGCCGCAGGCGACGATCGGGGCGTGGATGTGCTCGGCCTCCAGACGCATCACGAGGTCGCGGATGTCGAGGGCGACGTCCACCAGCAGCAGGTCGGCGCCCTTGCCGCCGCGCAGCACGCGCATCGCCTGTTCGTTATCCTCGGCGTGGGTCACAGTGGCGCCGTTCGCCATCGCGATCTTGGTGGCGGTGGTGAGCTGGCCCTTCAATGTGCCAACGATGAGAAGCCGCATGTCAGTCTCCTGTCCGTCTGGTCGCGCTGCCGCGCGTCGTCGCTTTAGGCGCGTTCAGTCTTGATGATTTCAGTCATGGTCACGCCGAGCTTGTCCTCCACCAGGACGACTTCGCCGCGGGCGACCAGCTTGTTGTTGACGTAGATGTCGATGGCCTCGCCGACGCGCCGGTCGAGCTCGAGCACGGTCCCCGGTCCGAGCTTCAACAGCTCGCTGACGTCCATCTTGGAGCGGCCGAGCACGGCCGAGACCTGCACCGGCACGTCGAATACGGCCTCGAGGTCGGCGGCGGCGCGCGTCGCGTATTCGTCTTCGTTGTAGCCGACGTCGGTGCCGGTAGGCGGCATCGGGCCGTTGAGATCGGGCAGCGGGACCTGTCCGTCAGTGTCGCTCATGATTTAACTCCCCCTGCGGGACGCAACGTAGCGCCCCACCATTTCGTCGATCTTGGCCGCGATGGCGGCGCGCTCCAGCACGACGCCGCCATCGGCCCATTCGATCCGGCAGTCGCCGGTGGCAATCTCGGGCTCGGCCAGAATCACCAGCCGGCCTTCAAAGCCGTTCTGCCTGGCCAGCCGCTCGATGTTCTCGCGCGCGGCATCGTAGAGCGCGTCGTTGATGCGGACGACGAGATGCGGCGTCGCGACCAGATGCGAGAAGCAGTCCTTGACCAGCGCGACGATCTCGCCGAGCGGCTCGGCGGCGACCAGATCGGCGCACAGCTTGCGCGCCACCGCGACCGCGACGTCGACCGCCTCGGTCTCCATCTTGGATTCGATGTTGCCGATGCCCGAAGCGATGCCCCGGATGGCGATGTTGATCTCTTCCATGGCGAGCGCGACACGGCGGTCGCTCTCGGCCTTGGCCTCGCGCTGGCCAGCGGCGAAGCCGTCCTGATAGGCGCGCGCCTCGGCTTCCGCGACCTTCTGGGCGATCTCGGCCGCGGTTGCGGCCTTCTCGCGCGTCCGGTCGGGCGCTGCGAAGTCGTTGTCGAACAGGAATTTTGCCGGAGCGGCCATCAATACACCAGCTCGTCGTCGGCGCGGTTCTTGGTCAGCATGATCTCGCCCTTGGCGGCGAGGTCCTTGGCGAGATTGACCAGCAGCGCCTGGGCCTCGTCGACGTCGCGCAGGCGGACCGGACCCATCGCCGCCATGTCGTCCTGGAGCATTTTGGCCGCACGAGAAGACATGTTGCCGAAGAAGAAGTTGCGGACGTCCTCGTTGGCGCTCTTGAGCGCGACGCCGAGCTTGTCCTTGTCGACGTTGCGCATCAGGGTCTGGGCGGAGCCGGAATCCAGCTTCACAAGGTCGTCGAAGGTGAACATCAGCGCCTTGATGCGCTCGGCCGATTCGCGGTTGTCTTCTTCCAGCGAGGTGATGAAGCGGGTTTCGGTCTGGCGGTCGAAATTGTTGAAGATTTCCGCCATCACCTCGTGCGCGTCGCGTCGGCGGGTCTGGGACAGATTGGACATGAATTCGGTCCGCAGCGTCTTCTCCACGCTCTCGATCACCTCCTTCTGCACCGCCTCCATCTTCAGCATGCGGTTGACGACGTCGAGCGCCAGATCCTCGGGGAAGATGCCGAGCACGCGGGCGGCGTGTTCCGGCTTCAGCTTCGACAGCACCACCGCGATGGTCTGCGGATACTCGTTCTTGAGATAGTTGGCGAGCACCTCTTCCTGCACGTTGGAGAGCTTCTCCCACATGTTACGGCCGGCGGGGCCGCGGATTTCGTCCATGATGCCGTTGACGCGCTCGGGGGCAAGGTATTGCTGGAGCAGCCGCTCGGTGGCGTCGAAATTGCCCATCAGCGCGCCGGAAGCCGACATCCGCGAGACGAATTCGAGCAGCATGTCCTCCACCGTGTCGACCTCGACGGTGCCGAGCGTCGACATCTCCAGGGAGAGCTGGCGCACCTCGTCGTCGTCGAGCAAGCCCCAGATCTTGCCGCCATACTGCTCGCCGAGCGCCAGCATCAGGATCGCGGCGCGCTTCGGCCCCGGCACTGCTTCGGTCTTGGCGCCCGCGCGGCCGACGGCACGCTGACCGAGCGTGGAGATCACGCTGGTGATGTCGTTGGAATTGGCGTTTTGCAGGGCAGCGGCCATGTCAGATCACTTCTCGATTATTTCGCGGGTTCGGTCAGCCATTGGCGGATGATGGCGACCGTCTCGTTGGGATTGCGCTCGGCGAGTTCGCCGACGCGATGGACGGACTGGGCATGGACCTGGCCCTGGACGGTGGCGACGTCGATCGCGCTCGCAGCGCCGCTCGGCAGGAGCGGCTGGCTGGCGGGCGCGGCCTCGTCGCTCGCGGGACCGGTGAGGACGCCGGAGATGGCGGCTGCGACTTCGTCCGATGCCAGGATGCGCTTGACCAGCGGCCGGATCACCAGGAACAGCACGACCAGGCCGAGCAGCATCATCACGCCAAGCTCGACGAAGTACATGACGTCGTCCTTGGTAAACTGGAGCATGCCGAGCAAGCCGCTCGGCTCCGCGATCGGCGTGGTGGACGGGGCGTCGGCAAAGCGCAGATTGACGACCTCGACCTGGTCGCCGCGCTTCTGGTCGAAGCCGATCGCCGAGCGCACCAGCGTGGCGATCCGATCGAGCTGCTCCTTGGTGCGGTCCTGGTAGGCCAGATCGCCCTTCTCGTTCTTGGAGTAGATGCCGTCGACCAGCACCGCGACCGAGATGCGGTTGACCCGGCCAGCCTCGGTCACCTCGGTTTTGGTGGTGCGGGAGATCTCGTAATTGTTGGTCTCTTCGCTCTTCTTGCTCTGGTCCTTGGCCGCGACGCCGCCGTTCTGCTGATTGCCGGGCAACTCGTTGTTGACGGTGACCTGGCCGTTGTTGTCGGCGGTCATGCTCTGCTCTTCGCGGGTCTGGCTCGAGCGCAGCACGCGGCCTTCGGGGTCGTACTTGTCCGAGGTCTGGGTGATCTTGTTGAAGTCGAAATCGGCGGAGAGCTGGACCCGGGCGCGTCCCGTCCCCACCACGGACGAGACGATGTCCTCGACCTGCTTGCGCATCCGCTTCTCGAAGGCGGTGCGACGCTCGTCGCCGATCTGCTGGTCCGGATCGGTTTGCGCGCCGTCGGCGAGCAGCTGTCCAGTCTCGTCGACGATCGAGACCCGCTGCGGCTTCAGCCCGTTCACGGCCGAGGCCACGAGGTGGCGGATGGCGCGGATCTGCTGGGCTTCCAGCGCACCGCGGACCCGAACCACGATCGAGGCCGACGGCTCCGGCGCCTCGCGCGAGAACAGCGGGCGCTCGGGCAGCACCAAATGGACGCGGGCGGCCTGGATGCGGTCGATGGCGCGGATGGTGCGGGCGAGCTCGCCTTCCAGCGCGCGGAGATGGTTGATGTTCTGGACGAAAGAGGTGGTGCCGAGCGCATCCGACTTGTCGAACACCTCGTAGCCGACGCCGCCGCCCTTGGGCAGGCCGCCCTCGGCGAGCTTCATCCGCAGGCGGGTGACCTTGTCCTTGGGCACCATGATGATGGTGCCCTCGTTGCGCAGCTCGAACTGGATGCCCTGGCGCTCCAGATCCTTGATGATGCCCGAGGAGTCCTCGACGCTGAGGTCGGTGAACAGCGTCGTCATCTGCGGCGTGGTGACGCGCATGATGACGAACGCAAAGAAGCCGACGAGCGCGGCGGTGACCGCGATCATCGCCCCGAACCGGGCGGCTCCAATACCCTTCAGAAAGTCCGCAAGACCTTGCAAGCAACCGCCCCGACAGATTCGGCTGCTTTCACAGGAAAGGCCGACTGGGCAATTATTGCCTAGGTGATGGTTTCGATATGGTTAACGAAGGTTAAGAGCTGCGACAAAAGTCGCGCCAAAACGAAACATGAAAAAAATCGGCCTCGCAAGGCGAGGCCGATTTTCGTCAAAAGCCGCAGATTTCCGGATTGCCTACTGGCGATATTGTTGGATACGGGTGGTGCGAAGTCCCGCCAGACCATGCTGGTCGATCGAAAACTGCCAGGAGAGGAATTCGTCAACCGTCAGGGTATAACGGCTGCAGGCCTCCTCAAGGGAGAGAAGACCGCCACGGACTGCGGCGACGACCTCGGCCTTGCGGCGGATGACCCAGCGTTTGGTGCCGGGTGCAGGCAGATCCGCAATCGTCAACGGACTACCGTCCGGCCCGATGACGTATTTTACCCTCGGGCGATGGGGTTCTGTCATGGCGTACTCACAAACTCTCAACCACTGAACTCACTCAGGAACCCTACGCGCGCCGGCTTAAAAATCCGCTAAGCCTAAGGCTTCAATACAATTCTCGTTGAAAATGGCTGGAACGCAGCCGTCTCGACCGGCGGGACGGTGCGTCCAGGCGGGCCGAGGGGGATGTTCGTAAATACTTTACTAACGAACGAGGCCTGCGCGCGACGCTGCAAGGCTCCAATTGTCGTCCTGGCGAACGCCAGGACCCATTACCCCAGGGAAGAGTTGCTACGACGACTCGGGGTCAGGTCCTCGCGCCAAAACGACTTGCGGTGGTTATGCGTCCTGGCTTTCGCCAGGACGACACCGAATATTCAGTCGCGACATTCCGCCTTTAATTGCTGGCCGTCGCGATGATGCTCTTGACCTGGCTCAAGGTGTAGCTGGAGCCGTCGATGGTCAGCAGCGGCGGCGACTGGGTCAGGTCGACGGATGACACCGTGCCCTGCACCTGCGCGGCGATGCCGACATTGTTGTTGGCGACATCCTTGCCCGTGGCCGAGATCGTGTACTTGCCGTCGGGCCATTGCGTGCCGTCATTGCCCATTCCGTTCCAGGTGAACGGAACGTCGGTGCCCGCGCCGGCGGTGTATTTGCCGGTGAACACGGTCTGGCCGCTGGCATTGGCGATGGTGATGTCGACGGTGGCGTCGCTCGGCACGTTGAGATGCCAGGTCGCCGACGAATTCGTCATGGTCCCGGTGGTGCCGTCGACCAGGGCGGTCTTGCCGACGAAGCCGAGCGCCTGGGTCGCCTGCGTGGTCTGTTGCAGGGTGACGAGCTGGGACAGCGAGTCGTTGGTCTTGAGCTGCTGCTCGACGCCGGCGAACTGCACCAGCTGCTGCGTGAACTGGTTGGTATCGAGCGGATCGAGCGGGTTCTGGTTCTGCAGCTGCGTCGTCAGCAGCGTCAGGAAGGTCTGGAAGTTGCCGGCGAGCGTCGCGCCGGTGGTCGAGCCCAGGCCGGGGTTCGACGAGGATTTCGGCAGGTCCGTCGTGCCCGAGACGACGGATGGGGCAGTGGCGGCATTCGTGGTGGTCATGATCGAATACTCCTCACACTCTGATGTCGACGCCGCTGCTCGATCCGAGCATGCGGCCGTAGCTGCGCCCGACCGGGGCCGCGGGAACTGCGTCCTCGTCGCTGACGATCAGCCGGCGGGCATTGCCGCCATTGTCGTTGTTCTGGCCGGAGTGCTGGCCCGATGAATTCTGGTCGCGCAGGCTGAAGGACAGCCCGTTGCTGCCGGTCTTGAGGCCGGCATCGTCGAGCGCGCGCTGCAATTGCGGCGCGTCCTGCCGCAGCATCTGCAGCGTCTCCGGCTTCTCGACGGTGAGATGCGAGGTGACCTGGCCGTTGCGGTCGACATTGATGCGGACGTCGATGCGGCCGAGGTCGAGCGGATCGAGGCTGATGTCGAACCGGGTCTTGCCCGCGCGTGCGGCGGCGGCAATTTCGATCGGCACGCCGCTGATCGGTATGGCATTGGCATTCGCCGCGGTCGCCGTGAGCGTCGCGGTCGAAGCGGTCGCGGCCGAAGTGGTATTGGTCAGCGGCGCTTGGATGGCGGAGGCCGCCTGCGCGCTGGCGTCGGTGGTGGGGATAGCGGCCTGCATGCCCGCGTGGGCATGCGGTGTTGCCGTCGCCGGTGCGGCATCGGCGGTGCGGTCGGAAGTCCCTGCCTTGATGTCGGCCGCGTTCGCGTCGATCGGCGGCTTGTCGGCTTGCGGATGCGCTGTGGTGGCGGAGGCTGCCGTCGCCGAGGTCTGCGCGGCGTTCGCCTTGCCGGTGTCCTGACCGATATTGGAGACGTCGCTCGCGCCTTGCGCAGTGGCTGCGGCCTTGAACGAGGTTTTTGGCGTGCCCTGGTCGACGGCGGCGATCAGGCCGCCATTGGTCTTCGCGTCCGTCGCGGTCGAATCGGTCGTGCCGGTCGCGGCATCGGCCAGCGTCGCCGAGGTGTCCGCATCGACCTTGGCGCTCGCGGCCTTGGCGCTCTTGTCGCCCGGCGTCGCGGTATCGGTCTTGGTGCCGGCGATCTGCGCCGTGATGGACGCGCTGGCGGCGATGCCGGCGGCGGCAATCGTCAGGGGCGAGGAGGCGGGGCCGGCGGCCTGGTTCGCGGTCGCGTTGGGATCGACCGGCACGGCTACCACGAGTGCATTCGGATCGGGCACGGCGGCCTGCGTCGCGTCAATCTGCGCGGCGGCCGCGGTATCGACGACGGCGGCGAGGCCATCGGTGCCGTCGGCATTGTCCGCTTTGGTCTCGTCGGACTTGTCCGCAGACTTGTCGGCCGATTTGGCGTCGGACGCCTTCGGCTTGTCCTTGGTCTTGCTATCAGCCTTGGCCGCATCGGCGGTCGAGTCGTTCTTGGCGTCGCTCTTGGCATCGTTCCTGGCGTCGTTCCTGGCGTCGTTTTTGGCGGACGCGGAATTGTCGGCGTCGTCGCTGGCCTTGCTCTGCGAGAACTGGTCGCTCGCCGCGCGATCGCGCGGGCTCTTGTCCGAGGCGGAGGACGATGAATCCGGCCGCCGCGGGGTGTCCTGTGCGGAGGACGCGCTGTCGTTGATCGCCTGGGTGTTGCTGTCCACCAGCGAGCCGAAGGAGTCGTTGGCGGAGCTGTCTTTCGGGGCTTGCGACCGGGCAGGCTTTTGCTGCGCGCTCTGCACTTGCACGCTTGCCGCTACATCTGACGTACGACCGACCACAGGCAACCCCTTGGAAACATCTTCGCCATGAAAGGTAGCAAGGAGCGGGCCATCCTTGCGCGATGAAGTTTTATCGAGACAAATCAATATCTTGGCGAATTGGCGCCTCCGCCGCGAGGCCTCTCGAAGCCCCACCATTTCTGCCTCCCCGGCAAGAATTGCCGTAAACCATGCGGGGTCCGTGATTGCTTCACCGGAAGGCCGCCTATATTAAAGAGACAGCTCTCAGCCGCTTTCGACCGGGCAGGCCGCGCCATTCGGGAACTCTCAGTTCCCGCGGGTCGCCGTTGTCCCGCCGGAAGCACCCAGCGGATCGCCCAACGCCGCCGTCCACAACGCTTTAAGGCCCATGCTCAACAGTCTGGATCTCGAAGGCCGTCCTGAGGATACCAGGGTCGTCGTTGCCATGTCGGGCGGCGTCGATTCCTCGACGACGGCTGCGCTTTTGAAGGCGGAAGGCTACGACGTCGTCGGCATCACGCTGCAGCTCTATGACCACGGCGCGGCCACCCATCGCAAGGGCGCCTGCTGCGCCGGCCAGGACATCCACGACGCCCGCGACGTCGCGGCCAAGCTCGGCATTCCCCATTACGTGCTCGACTACGAGGACCGTTTTCGCGAGTCCGTCATCGACAATTTCGCCGACAGCTACGCGCTCGGCGAGACGCCGGTGCCGTGCATCGAGTGCAACCGCTCGGTCAAGTTTCGCGACCTCTTGAAGACCGCGCGCGAACTCGGCGCCACCGCGCTCGCCACCGGCCATTACGTCGCCTCGCGCCGCCGCGCCGACGGCTCGCGCGCGCTGGTGTGTGCCGCCGACGCCGATCGCGACCAGAGCTACTTCCTGTTCGCGACCACGCAGGAGCAGCTCGATTATCTGCGCTTTCCGCTCGGCGACATGACCAAGCCCGAGACGCGCGAGCTGGCGCGGCGCTTCGGTCTCGCGGTTGCCGACAAGCACGACAGCCAGGACATCTGCTTCGTGCCCACCGGCCGCTACACCGACATCATCACCCGCCTGCGGCCGAACGCGATGGACCCCGGCGACATCGTCGATCTCGACGGCCGCGTGCTCGGCCGGCACAACGGCATCGCCAATTTCACCATCGGCCAGCGCCGCGGCCTCGGCATCGCAGCCGCCGCACCGCTGTTCGTGGTGCGGCTGGAGGCCGCCAACCGCCGCGTCGTCGTCGGCCCGCGTGAGGCGCTGAAGATGCACCGCATCGTGTTGCGCGACGTTAACTGGATCGGCGATGGCGACATCGACCGCGCCATCGGCAATGGGCTCGAAATGTTCGTGCGCGTGCGCTCGACCCGCGCGCCGCAGCCGGCGTGGCTGCGCGGCGCGAACGGCCATTACGAGGTCGAGCTCGTCGCCGGCGAAGAGGGCGTTTCGCCGGGACAGGCCTGCGTGTTTTACGACGCACCTGGCGGCCAGGCCCGCGTGCTCGGCGGCGGCTTCATTCAAAGCGCCGCCGCGAAGGCCGCAAGCAGCACGACGAGGCCGCTCGCAGAAGCGGTCCGCGGCTAAAAAAATATATAGGGCAGGGGCATGGCAGCAGACATCTCGCGGGCCGGGGTCGAGAAGGCCTATGGCCGCTGGGCGCCGGTCTACGATCTCGTGTTCGGCAAGGTGTTCGACGCCGGAAGGCAGTCGACCATCGCCGAGGCCGACCGCATCGGCGGCCGCATCCTCGACGTCGGCGTCGGCACCGGGCTTTCGCTCTCCGACTATGCGCGCACCACCAAGATCTGCGGCGTCGACATCTCCGAGCCGATGCTGCGCAAGGCGCAATCGCGCGTGCGGAGCTTGCGGCTCTCCAATGTCGAAGTGCTCTCGGTGATGGACGCCAAAAACCTCGCCTTCCCCGAAAACTTCTTCGACGCGGTGGTCGCACAATACGTCATCACGGCGGTGCCCGATCCCGAAGGCACGCTCGACGAGTTCGTGCGCGTCTTGAAGCCCGGCGGCGAGCTGATCCTGGTCAACCACATCGGCGCCGAAAAGGGTTTGCGCAAACTGTCCGAGCTGGCGTTTGCGCCCTTGGCCCGCCGCCTCGGCTGGCGCCCGGAGTTTCCGTGGGCCCGCCTGGTCGACTGGGCCGCAAAACACGGCGGCGTCACCCTGGCTGAGCGCCGCCCGATGCCGCCGATGGGGCACTTTTCGCTGATCCGCTACCTCAAATCGTAATGTTCGGGGGTGGGAACAGGGCGTACGCCCCGCGCGTTTCCCTCCCATGCGCACCACATCAAACATCATTCTGGCCAGCCTCCTGATCGCCGCCTCCGGCAGCGCGATCGCGCAGGCCCCGCCCGCCCCGGCGACGCCGCCGCAACAAACCGCGCCGCCATCCCCGCAGCATGCCACCGGTTGTACGCCGCAGGACCGGCCGAACCGCTCAACCGACGGCACCACCACCGGCCAGTCCCGGGAACCGCTCGGCGACAAATTGGCAAAATCGGACGGCGTGCTCTGCCCGCCCTCGGGCGTCGACCCCGAGATGCACGCCCCGGCGCCCAGCACGAACGGCGCCATGCCCGTCATCCCGCCCCCCGGCAGCCCCGGCGGCGACCCGACGGTCCGGCCGAAATAGCTGTCGCGCCGAAGCCTTGGCGTAAGCGGAGCCCTGTTCCGCATCCGAATCTCGCCGTCATGCCCGGGCTCGTCCCGGGCATCCACGTTCTTGTGGCCGCGCGACGGCCGTGGATGGCCGGGACAAGCCCGGCCATGACGGATTCAGCGCCAAAAGGCCCAAATCCCCGCCGACATGTCCCGCCGAAGCTTTAGCGAAGGCGGAAGCCTTGGCGAAGGCGGAAGCTTTAGCCAAAGCGGAAGCAAACTCGGATTGACAGCCCGTCGCCCCCTTCCTTATATGCCGCGCGTTCGCGAGATGGCCTTGTTCGGCCCTCGCGACCCTGTGGCGGGGTAGCTCAGCTGGTTAGAGCACGGGAATCATAATCCTGGGGTCGGGGGTTCGAGTCCCTCTCCCGCTACCAAAAAATCAACGCGATATCCAAGGCTCGGGAGCCGTCGTGTCCGGCCTGCCACCTTGAGAGAGCTCTAGGCTCCATTCGCGACCCTGCAGAAGCACTGGGCGCGCCTCATGCCGGCGCCGGCAGTCGGCTTGTGCACAGAGCCGCGGAACAAGGGGACGAACCTCAGCTCTGCCGACTACGAATCCCTGCTGCGTGCTAACCGCCGGAACGATAAGACGGGCGAAGGATTCGTCCCGGCAGGAGCAAGCTCGATGCTGATGACGAAGGAAAGACGACCGGCGATCCGAACGCTGCGCGGATGGGCGCTCAGCGTGCTGCAGGAAGCGGGCGCCATCCACGAATGCGAGGAGCACGGCTGGGCGAAGGACCGGGCCGACCCGCATGCGCGCGAGCACGCATTGGATATAGCCAGGCAGGAGCCACCCGAGGGCTTGTCTCCGGATCAGGCCGTCGGGCAAGTGCGCGAGGTTTTGCATTCGATCGGCGATACGTGCCCGGAGTGCCCGCCACGTCCCGATTAGGTCCCCTGCGCTGTCGCGCCGCTCGGATCGCGTGCGAGCCTCAAAGGCCTTCGACAAGGCTGGAGGACGTGAGGGATATGAGCGGACTTGCTAAAAGGCCCTTCAAGCGAGCAAGTCTAGTGCGTTCTCGATCGCTGCGCCGGCGGCGGTGTTGTCGAAGATGCACCAGGTCTCACTAGATGACGACGCAGCACCGAGCCGCACCTTCAGCGATCGCAGGAACGCCCCGTCGTAAGCGGAGTAGTAAATGCGCGGCGCTCCATGCAGTCGAAAATAGCGCAAGCCCGGCCACCCGCCCGGCAGATCGGCATCGGGCACCCGCGCCGGATCCGCGGCGACGCGGGCAATCCGACGTTCCCTGAGCCAGGCGCCGACCTCGGACGTAAACCAGCTGACGTGACGTGGCTCGCAAGCGAGAGCGGCTGAGGTCCTTTCCTGCAGCGCGCGCAACAGGAACTCCGCATCGGACTCAACGAACATTTTGCGAGGCGCAAACTGAACGAGCAAAACCCCGAGCTTCGCACCAAGTCCGGCGCTCTCTTCGATGAACCGATCGAGTTCACCCTGCGCAAGCTGTGACGAGTGAGTAACAGACTTCGGGACCTTTACCGAAAAGCGGAAATCATCTGGCGTCGCGTTCGCCCACTTCTCATAGGTCGAACGCCGGTGCGGCTTGTGAAATGATGAGTTGATCTCGGTGGCGTTCAACACCCGCGCGTAGCGTTCAAGCTGGCTACCTACCCCGCCAACTCTTTCCTTCCAGACTCGCGGAACATTCCATCCCGCTGTGCCGAGCCGCGGCTCAGCCTTGACATGCGCGGCCTCTTCCATGTCAGTCCGTAACTGCCATCGGACATCACCGGATGTTTCACAATCTCACGCCGACTTCCGCCGCGTCCCTGCTGTCGGCTTCTTCGCCGTCGCTTCCTTAGCCAGCTTCTTACCGGCGATCGGCATCAGCATTTCCTTCTGAGCCGCGGCAGCCTTCTTCGTCTTCTTGGCAGGCTTTTTCGGAGCCTCGGTCTTTGCTGCTGCCCCGCCGACGCTCTTGCGTAGCGCGTCCATCAGATCGACGACGTTCTCGCCTTTCGGTCGATCCTTCGGCACGATCGGCTTGCCGGCGCGCTTCTGGTTGATGAGCTCGATCAGCGCGCTTTCATAATGGTCCTCGAACTTCTCCGGCTCGAATGATCCAGCCTTCTGGTTCACGATGTGCCTGGCCAGATCGAGCATATCCTTCGTCACTTTGACGTCCTGGATCTCGTCGAAGTATTCCTGCTCGCTACGAACCTCGTAGGGATACCGCAGCAAGGTGCCGACCAGACCCTTGTCCATCGGCTCGAGCGCAATGATGTGCTCTCGGTTGGTGAGCACCACGCGCCCGATCGCAACCTTGTTCATCTCGCGGATGGTCTCGCGGATGACCGCGAAGGCGTCGTGGCCGACTTTTCCGTCCGGACGGATGTAGTAGGGGCGAATTAGGTAGCGCGGATCGATGTCGGCCTTGTCTACGAACTCGTCGATCTCGATGGTCCGCGTGGATTCCAGCGCGATCTCCTCAAGCTCCTCCTTGGTCACCTCGATGAACTGGTCCTTCTCGAGCTGGTAGCCCTTGACAATGTCCTCGTTGGGCACCTCGTCGCCGGTCTCGGCATCGACTTTCAGGTACTTGATCCGATGACCGGTCTGACGGTTGAGCTGGTTGAAGGAGATCTTCTCGCTCTCCGAAGTAGCTGGGTAGAGCGCCACGGGACAGGTGACCAACGAGAGACGCAAAAAGCCTTTCCAGTTCGCGCGGGGGGCCATGGTACGCAACACTCCATTGCGGGGACTTGGACTCAAGACGAACGGCGGGCCGCAGTTCCGACATCACCCGCAGGTGTCCACTGCAAATTGATGCCACGTCCCGGTCAAGCGGCCGGAATATATGGCGGGCGGTCATGACTCATACGGACAAAATAAGAACATACAGCGGTGACCCAACCCATGGCAGATCCTCGGTCATTAGACCTTTGTGGATCAGCCAATCCGTTGCTCTAAGGGGAGCGGCAACCCAGCCCGTCGGGCAAAACACCCGCCATCCCCGTCAACCCCTCCCCGCAAAATATTCCACTTTACCGAAATTCGGAAATAGCATATGTGTCGGCCATCCCGGCTCATCCTTGAGGGGCGATCTCGTTGTCGTCTTGATTGCGAGCCGGGCTTGCGATGGACGCGGCAGCGTCGGCACGAGATGGTGCGGGCAGGGCGGGTAGTCCCTGTGAGCCCGCAACCGCGTGCGGACGAGCGGCGCTGCAAGGCTTGGTCTCGTCTGTAAGTTTCCGGCTCCGTCGACTGGGCCGGGAAAACTGCGGTGAAATGGCGGGGCGTGCGTACGGCAAAACCGTGTGGTCCTGGCCGTCGTTGCTACGGTCAAGCTGTCGCGGAGGTGTGTGCGAGCCCAACCGGGCGGACAGCATCATCCAAATTCGCGAGGCGAGGGAGGCCAAAAGGAAAGTTCGGCTCCCGGGAGAGCACGGCATAAGCCGTCCAACCATCGCGCAGGGAAGGCCGAGTGATTGGCTACACCTGTATGCTGCTGTGCGGTTCTTTTGCGCTACATCTTCGCGCAGCGGACCGCGGGTGCCAGCCGGCACCCGGCCTTCCCTGCGCCCTCTTGGACAAGAGGGTGGAACGACCAGGCAAAGCTCGGGCGAAACGCGCTGCGAGAACGAGAACTCATGTCCGCTGTTGAAAGATCAGTCGCATCATTTCCCGGGATACGTCGAACGGCGCTCGCGCTACGTGGCCATCTCAGGCGGCCCTGCGGCGGGCCTTCGCCTTCGTCTTTGCCTCTGTTTTGCCGTCGGCTTCTCCGGCGCCGCCGATGGCGAGTTGCGTCGAGCTCCGGGGCCGGGGTGGGTATGAACCTGAGATTGAAAAGAAGTTCGCCTCCGAGGGCTTTACGGTGTTTGCGGGACGCCGCGACGCCGCCAAGCTCGAACCGCTCGTCAAGGAGATCGAGCAGGCCGGCGGCGAAATTCACGCGCGCGCGCTCGATGCGCGCAAGGAAGACCAGATCATCTCGTTTCTCGGCGATGCCGACAAGCACGCGCCGCTCGAGGTTTGCATCTTCGACGTCGGCGCCAACGTCAACTTTCCGATTCTCGACACCACCGAACGGGTGTTCCGCAAGGTCTGGGAGATGGCTTGCTATTCCGACTTCCTCGCCGGCCGCGAGGCCGCGCGCCTGATGCTGCCCCGCGGCCAGGGCAATATCTTCTTCACCGGTGCGACGGCGAGCTTGCGCGGCGGAAGCGGCTATGCGGCGCTTTGCCAGCGCCAAGATCGGCCTGCGGGCGGTCGCGCAAGCCGCGGCGCGCGAATTGGGCCCGAAGAACATTCACGTGGCGCATCTGATCATCGATTCCGGCGTCGACACGGAATGGGTCGGGCAACGGCGGATCGAGGCGCTCGGTCCGAACGCGCTGGATATTCCCGACCTCCTGATGCCGCCGTCGCCGGTCGCCGAATCCTATTGGATGCTCTGTCAGCAACCCAAGAGTGCCTGGACCTTCGAGCTGGAGATTGGTCCCTTCGGCGAGAGATGGTAGCGGAGCCAGTTCACGATGGCCCGTGCAAGGGTTCAGAATGAAAAGGCTTTAGAATGAATTGCCGAAGCGGTGTTCTGGAAGTCCCTGTGCGATGCCATCAATGGCCAGAACATGACCCGCCTGGGGTTCGCGGCTCAGTTGCTCGCGATCCAGAAACTTTCTGGCCGTCGTCACGAACAAGGTCTTCAGATCGGTTCCGCCGAAGCACACGCAGGTCGGATTGGTCGCCGGCACCGGAATGACGGTGTCGATCCGGCCGTCCGGCCGATAGCGTATCACCCGACCGCTGGAGAAGAATGCGGTCCACAGTCCGCCGGCGACGTCGACACACGCGCCGTCGGGCCTCTCGCCGGAGGCGCTGTAATCCGCGAACAGCCGTCTGTTGCCAATCACGCCGTCATCGAGGTCGAAGTCGAACTGCCAGGTTTGGTATCGCCTCGTATCGGTGAAATAGAGCGTGCGATTGTCGGGTGAGAACGCGATGCCGTTCGTCACGATGACATCGCCGAACATGCGCGCTGTCCGGCCGTCGGCGTCCACGCGATACAGCGCCCCGTTCGGTCGATGCAGCTGGTTGTCCATGGTGCCGATCCATAGCCGGCCCCGCGCATCGACGCGCCCGTCGTTCAGGCGGTTGTCGGGGCCGCTTTCGACCTCGCAGAGCTGAGCTGGAGGACCGTCATTGGACGCGCGGCGATAAAGTCCCAGATCCTGCGCGAGCAGGTGGGAGCCATCCGCCGTCAGAGCCTGACTGCCGAGGAAGTTGCATGCGTACGGAACAACCTGATGAGCGCCTGTCGCCGGATCGAACGATTGATGCAGCCGCCGGTCGATGTCGACCCACCACAGCTTGCGGGATCGGTCGCACCACAACGGCGTCTCGCCGAGGACATCGCCGGCGGCGACCGCGGTCTCGACCCGATGTGCGGGGATCATGTCGGTGGTCATCCCGATATCCGATTCCAGCCGCGAGCCGGGCGATCAGTCCTCGTTCCAGGAGGCGAGGGCGTGCGCGACGCAACCGTTGATGTGCTCGGTGAGGACGGCTTTGGCGCTCTTGATGTCGCGCTTGAGCGCGTAGTCCAGCAGCGCCTTGTGCTGGTTGATCGTCTCCGCGCCACGGTAGCGCAGCGCATAGCGGAAATACTTGTCGAACACGACCGCGTGGGTCTGCATCAGCTCGCGCGAACCGCAGCTCGAGATCAGCGCCTGGTGGAATTCGCCGTCGTAGCGTTTGCGCAGCTCGGGATCGTCGCCCTCCTTGAGGACCGTCCGTTCGGTCGCCGCCAGCTTGTGATGCGCCGACACCACGCGGCCTTCCCACTCCACGTCGCCGGCGCGGAACGACTCGGCCATCGCATGATGCTCCAGCAGGATGCGCAGACCGGCGAGCTCACGCAGGTTCTGGATGGAGATCGGCGCCACCTCGAAGCCGCGCTGGCCCTCGGCGACCACAAAACCCTCGGAGGTCAGACGATTGAGGATCTCGCGCAGTGTGCTGACGCTGAGGCCGTAATCTTCCTTCATGGCGTCGAGCTTGAGGCGTCCGGATGGCGTGAGCACTCCGAAAATGATGTCGGCCCGGATGCGCTGATAGCCACTGTCGCCCGCCGACAGGGGCCGTTCCTCGAGTGACGTCATGCCTTCTGATCCCACCTGTCGCGATCGGTCAGCCACTTCGGAGGCGGCCGAACCATCAGTGTTGCCAGCAATATAGCAGATTTCAAATGTCGGACGTACGGTAAATCATCATATGAAATAGATATCATCATTTGACATAGAAATATATGTGTGATGTCTAAATGGACTGAGGGTGCGAAAAATGATGGCTTAAGCCGCCGTTCGCGCCCGTTCGAACAGGGAGGAAAACGATGAGCTTGCTGGTACGGGCGCTGTCTGCGACGGCGATCTGCGTGGCGCTGACGGTCGGCGCATCCGCTCAGGACGTTCAGGAGCGCACGATCAGGTGGGGACACCTGAACAACACCGATCACCCCGTCAGCTTTGGCGTGCAGAAATTCGCCGAGATCCTGCTGGCGAAGAGCGGGGGCAAGATGAAGGTCCGCGAGTTCGCGGCCTCACAGCTCGGCAACGAGTTGCAGCAGCAATCCGCGCTGCGCGGCGGCACCCAGGAGATGCTCTCGGCCTCGACGACATCACTTGCCACCGTCGTTCCGGAATTCGGTCTGATCGATTTCCCGTTCCTGTTCAACACGACCGAGCAGGCCGATGCTCTCGCGACCGGAAAATTCGGCAAGGCGATGATGGATACGCTGCCGTCGAAGGGGCTTATTGGCCTCGGATATTGGGGCCTGGGCTTCCGCAACGTCACGAACAGCACCCGTCCGATCACCAAGCTCGAGGACTTCAGCGGCCTCAAGCTTCGTGTGATTCCGAATCCGGTCTATCTCGAAAGCTTCAGTGCCTTTAAGGCAAATCCGGTCCCGATGGCTTTCGGTGAGCTGTATTCGGCGCTCGAGACCCGCACCGTCGACGGCCAGGAGAATCCCTACACGGTCATTCTCTCGAACAAGTTCTATGAAGTGCAGAAGTACGTTTCCGCCACCAATCACACTTTCACCCTGAACATCATCCTGGTGAGTAAGATCTTCTGGGACAAGCTGTCGCCAACCGAGCAGGGCCTGATGCGCGAAGCCTATGAAGAAAGCCGCGGCTATCAGAAGGAGCAGACCCGCCTCCAGACCGACAAGGCTCTGGCGGAGCTGCAGGCCAAGGGCATGCAGTACAACGCGATCGCTCCTGAAGAAACGGAGCGCATGCGGAAGGCAGCGCAGCCGGTCGCGGACAAGACGTCGGCCAGCCTTCGTCCCGAGACGGTGAAGCTCTTCAACGAAGAGGTCGAGCGCATCCGCAAGGACGTGAAGTAGTCGACTTCTGCTGTCACGCAGGCGTCGGAGTCGGCCAGTGGTCGGCTCCGCCCCTCATTTGTCCGGACGTCACGCATGGCGCGAGTTCTCGACCTCTATTGCACGTTCCTGAAGGCCGTCATTGCCGCGTGCCTCGCAGTGATGGTGGTCCTGGTCTTCGGCAATGTCGTCCTGCGCTACGGCTTCAACTCCGGAATCACGATTTCCGAAGAGTTGTCGCGCTGGCTGCTGGTCTGGTTGACCTTCCTGGGCGCAATCGTCGCGCTTCGCGAGCACGCCCATCTTGGCGTCGACAGCCTCGTCCGGATGCTGCCGGCCTCTGGCAAGCGCATATGCTTCGTTATCAACTATTGCCTGATGCTGTTTGCCGACTGGCTGCTGCTGTCGGGAAGCTGGCGCCAGACCATTATCAACATTGACGATCGCGCGCCGGCGACCGGTCTCTCGATGGCCATCTTTTACGCGGTCGGCGTGATTTTCGGCGCGTCGGCCGCAGTCATCCTTCTCTACGACCTCGTCCGCGTGCTCACTGGACAGGCGCGCGAATCCGACATGGTGGCCGTCAAGGAATCGGAAGAGCACTGATGTCTCATCGAACCGTACCAGGCGGCGTCCACATCCAGCAGTCCACCGGGATCGCGTCATGACGATCGCCGTCTTCACCTTCTCGCTGCTGGGCGCCATGGCGCTGGGCATGCCGATCGCCTTTGCGTTGATCGTCTGCGGCGTGGCCCTGATGAGCACGATCGACATGTTCGACGCCCAGATCGTGGCGCAGAATGTTATCAACGGCGCCGACAGCTTTCCGCTGATGGCGATTCCCTTCTTCATGCTCGCGGGCGAGATCATGAACAAGGGAGGGCTGGCCAAGCGTATCGTGAATGTCGCGCTGGTCGCGGTCGGGCATTTCCGTGGCGGGCTCGGCTATGTCACGATCCTTGCCTCCTGCATCCTCGCGTCGCTGTCCGGCTCGGCGGCTGCCGATGCAGCGGCGCTCGCGTCCCTTCTGGTGCCCATGATGGTGGCGGCGGGGCACAAGAAGTCCTATGCAGCGGGCCTCGTGGCGGCGGGCGGCATCATTGCTCCCGTCATCCCGCCCAGCATCGGCTTCGTCATCTTCGGCGTCGCCGCGGGCGTCTCGATCTCGAAACTGTTTTTGGCTGGCATCGTGCCCGGACTGCTGCTCGGCGCAGGGCTCTGTCTGGCCTGGGCGTGGGTAGTGCGGAAAGAGAACCTGACGCCGCCGCCACGGGCCTCGTGGTCGGAGATCGTCAAGGCCGTCGTCGACGGCTTCTGGGCGTTGATGCTGCCGGTCATCATCGTGGTCGGCCTGCGCTTCGGCATCTTCACGCCGACGGAAGCCGCAGTGGTCGTCGCCGTCTATTCGCTGTTTGTCGCGACCTGCGTCTACCGCGAGCTGAAACTGTCGCAGCTCTACGCGATCTTCGTCTCCTCTGCCGTGACGACGAGCATCGTCATGTTCCTGGTCGCTGCGGCGCTGGTATCGTCCTGGCTCATCACCGTGTCCGAGATATCCGCGCAGGTCGTAACCCTGCTGAAGCCCTTCATGGGCAACAACACGCTGCTGATGCTCGCGATCATGGTTGTGGTTGTCATTGTGGGGACGGCGCTCGACATGACACCGACGATCCTCATTCTCACGCCGATCCTGATGCCGATCGTCAAGGCGGCGGGCATCGACCCCGTCTATTTCGGCGTGCTCTTCATCATCAACAATGCGATCGGCCTGATCACGCCACCGGTGGGCATCGTGCTCAATGTCGTCTGCGGCGTCTCCAGGATCAGCATGGAGGATATCATCAAGGGCGTCTGGCCCTTCATGATCGCGCAACTGATCGTCCTGTTCGCGATGGTGCTATTCCCGGGACTGGTGACGATCCCGGCCAAATGGTTTGCCGGCTAGACGCGTCGGCACAAAAGAAGGACAAACGAAAATGGCCGCAAGGATCATGATCCTCAACGGACCCAATCTCAATTTCCTCGGTATCCGCGAGCCTCACATCTACGGCTCGACGACGCTCGATGAGATCGAGGCGAGCTGCAAGGCGCTGGCCGATCAGCTCGGAGTCTCGATGTCGTTCCATCAAACGAACATGGAGGGCGAGCTCGTCAGCCTGATCCAGTCCGCCCATGGTAACGCGGCCGCCATCATCATGAATCCCGCGGCCTATTCATTCACCTCGATCGCGCTGATCGATGCGCTGAAGATTTTCGAGGGTGTGAAGATCGAGGTGCATATCTCGAACATCCACGCGCGGGACGAGCTGCACCGCCATTCGATCACGTCGAGTGCCTGCACGGCGGTCATTTGCGGTCTCGGTCCATATGGCTATCTCGCCGCGATGCTCGCGGTCGTCCAACGGTTGGGGCAATTGCCTCAGACCATCGCACCGGCTCTGCACGGGCTTGCGGCCGGCGGCAAGGCGTAAGCATGGAGGGCGCAATGCGCGGCACGGGATTTCTTGCCATCTGGAGCGACGTCGAGGCTCACGACCTGACCGACTACCGGCACTGGCTGACGCGTGAGCACACGACCGAGCGCGTGACGACGAAGGGCTTCCTGGCATCGCGTGTCTTCCGCGCGGCAAGGGACGACATCGACCGCTTCTTTATTCTGTATGAGCTGGAGACGCCGGAGGTCCTCGACGGCGAGGCCTATCTGACGCGCCTCAACGCACCGACGCCGTGGTCCCAGCGCATCATGCCGAAGCTCGGCAATTTCATGCGGGGCGGCGGTGCCATGATCGTGCGGGGAGGGCGGGGCGAGGGCGCCTCGGTCGTGGCGCTCCGGATAGAGATGTTGCCGAAAGATCTCCAGGGTCTGGCTCAGGCGCTCGTTGCGTGCGACGGGGTTGCCGCCGTGCAGATCGGCGCGACTGACGAGGCGCGGACGTCGGTGCGGACGACCGAAAAGGGCATGCGGAAGAACGAGGGCTTCTTCGCGGGGCTTTTGCTGATCGAGGCGCTCGACGTCGCCTCGTTGCAGGCTGCCTTGCAGCGGGCAAGCGAGCTTGCGCCCGACGTCATGGCCGGGGCGAGCGAGCCGGAAGTTTATCAAAGCATGTTTGCGCTCGACGCCCGCATCGCGGATTTCGGTTGACGACAACGTTCTCGCTCGCCGCGCTGACCTGCTCGAGCTTGCGCCGCCTGCTGCTCGACGCCAGATTGGTTTGAATTGCTGGCTGACGTGGCATCCCGATACCCGCGGAACGCGCCGCGTCGGGAGTGCACCGCTTCATCGCGGGGTCCGCAAAAGGCGGCGACGGCGGCTTCGTTTGAGCTCGCGTGATCGCCGCTCCGAACTAGGAACTCTTGCGCACCATCGAGGCTTGACTCAGCGGGCCAGCGTCGCCGCCGATTTGCTGGCCTGCACGGCCCCGCCTCCAAGCCCCCATACCCCCCAGGGTGGGGCCGTGTCTCTTCGCAGGAGATGCAATGCCTGAGCCGACCGATCACGACATCAGAGAACGCGCGCACCGGCTATGGGAGCGAGCCGGCAAGCCGGAAGGCCGCGAGGAAGAGTTCTGGCACGCGGCCGAGCAGGAGTTGCGCAACGAGGACAAGTCGAACCCAATGCGGACGCCGGATACGCTGTGACCGACAAGAGATGCCCATTCTGCCACGGTTTGGGATGGGTCTGCGAAAATCATCCGCTCCGCGCCTGGAGCGAGGAATTGGGCGGCTGCCGCTGCGGTGAGGGCATGCCCTGCACCTGCAACGTGACGGAAGATCCCGAAACAAGAGCAGTGATCGTCGATGCGGACACGACGTGGCACTAGCAAGACCTGGCATTGAAGGCGGAACAGAGCCTTCCAGCAGGAATTGAGGTTGTGAGCAGCACGGGCTGCGACGCAGGCCCGTGGCTACGGCGGGGTTTGCGGTGGACGAGCGGCAAAAGATAGAGCACCAGATCGAACTCGCAACGCGAGCGGCAGCCCTTGTCAAAGACGAAACCACCGTCCAGCGATTCAAGAACTTCGCCGAGGAGCTGAAGCAAAAGCTGCTTCGCATGATGCGGCGCGGCAAGGTACGAGCGCGCGCGTACGAACTCTGGGAGCAGGCCGGTCGCCCGGCCGATCGGGACGTGGAGTTTTGGCTCGTGGCCGAACGGCAGATCGAAGAAGAGCGCGATCAGCGGAGGCTCTCGGATCCCTCAGACAAACGATAGAAGTTCCGGTGGCCACATCGGCAGCACACAAGCTTCGGCCGCGCGTTCCGCGGACAGAGAAAAAGCCGCCGAGTTCTTCACCCTGGCGGCCTCAAAAGTTCGTAGCTGTTGGTCGCCTCTCCAGCCTGGTGCGTACCGCCGTTACCTTGTTTGCGGCCATGCAAGATCATTCTAGGCCGAGGCGCTCGATTCTGCTGTGACCTGAAGCACACATTGAAAGGGTGATATCGGGAAGCTTGCGAGGGCACCGACTTTGATGGGACTGCTCCGTCATGCTTTACGCGCCGGCTGCGACACCCAGGCGGCCGATGCCTGGAAGCTTCAGCGCGGGGCGGCGGATGTCGAGGCCGAGCACCGCGCCGAGGAAATTGATCTCGACCCCTTCGACCCAGCCGATGGTCATGCCGAGATAGCCCGACAGCGAGGCGTAGAGCCCGGTGCCGGACGCCGTGATGCCGGCCCAGCGTCCACTGTAGGGAAAGTCCTTGCCGATGGCGGTCGGCGGCAGCACCGCGCGCAGCTCGGGAACGGCGTCCAGCGCGGCCTGCACGAAGGTGTTGGAATTCGGTCCCGGCCAGGCACTGTAGTCGCCATAGGCGCGGAACTTGTAATTCTCGATGACGGAACGGATCTTGGGAATTAGCGCTTCGGCCCGCGCGCCGTCGACGGCGACGACGGTTTCCGGGAGGGCGCCGAACCAGCGGCCGTCGGGGGCAAAGCCGTTGCTGCGTATCGGGTCGCCCCAGGCCGTGTAGTCGTACCGGCTGTAGGTGGCGGCGCCCTTCTCCTTCACAACGATCCAGGTGTGAACCGCAAAAATACTCCGCCAGCGCACGGTGCGCGCGGCGAACACGCGGATCAGCGCGTCCGGATTGACGGATGCGGGCGGCAGCAGGCCGGCGCTGGAGCGATCCGCCGTCTGCCAATTGCCGCGGCCGTCGCCGCGCAAATAATAGCGGCCGGCCGACACGCCGATCGGCAGGAAGATCAGCAGCAGGAACAGAATCAAGGATTTCCTCAAAGGCCAACGGCGGTCAGGCGGGACGATGTCACCAATATAGTTCGCAAGGCACGCGGCGCCAGCGCTCTCCTGCTCTTGCATTCGGGTGGTGCGGCCATATGTTGCGTCCATGAGGAAGTTGTCGCTCGTCGAGGACCAGGCCATCCAGGCGCGAATCGCGTACATCGCGGGCGCCGAGATTTTCGATCGCCTCTTCGCCGGCATCCGGTTCGACGAAATCGACGGCAATCTGCTGTTTGCCATTGCCAGCGACGAAGACTGCGCAGCCGAGATCGAGGACGAGTTCTCGCACCAGCTCGCTGTGGTCGCAACGCATATCCTCGCGCAGAGCGTGGACGTGGTCGTGGTGCTGCCGAAGGTCCTGCAATAGCTGCCTGCCGGTTAGCCTTCTGCCCGTTCAGGCCGCTTGCCTTTACCCCCTGTCTCTGCTTTTCAACGCAATTGCAAAATTGTAATGACGTCATTGGGCGCTCAGGCCCGAGGTGCGTTATCGACGGAGCTCGACGGGAGGGCTCGTCCTCGCTCGCCTCTATTTGCGAAACAAAGTTGGATACACATTGGCGCCCACCAGGAAAGCCCGGGCCACGACCGGCGCGATAAAGACAAAAAGCAAGAGCTCGAAAAGCAAAGGCTCGATAAGCAACAGCGCGAAAAGCAAGAGTTCGAAGAGCACGAGTTCGAAAAGCACGGGCTCGACAAGCAAGCGCCCGGACAAGAGCGCCTCGCGTTCCGCGGTCGCCTCCTCATCGCCGCTCGGCATGCTGGCGCTGCATTTGCTCGATCACTGGGAGAAGTCCGGCCGCGACGGCCTCGTCTTCCTCTGCGATGACGAGAGCAGGGCAGAGCGGCTGGGCGGCGTAATCCACGCCCTCGATCCCTCGGTCGACGTGCTGGTGTTTCCGCGCCTGAACACGCTGCCCTTCGACGGCCTCGAGCCCTCCCGCGAGATCGCGGGCCGGCGCAGCTCGGTGCTGCGGCGTCTCGCCAAGGCAAAGAAACCCGTCTTCCTGGTGTCGACCGCGGAAGCGATCATGGAACGGCTGCCGCTGCCGGCGAGCTGGTCGCGGTCGAGCCTCACGCTGAAGGTGGGCGCACCCTATTCCGGGCCCGAGCTGGAGACGCGGCTGGAAGCTCTCGGCTACGATCTCGACGAAGAGGCGGAGTATCCGGGCGGCGTCCTGTTCCATGGCAAGACGTTCGAAGTGTTTCCCGCCGGCGCGCTCGCTCCCTTCCGGATCGAGCATTCCGGAGACACGATCCGCAAGATCGTCGCGGTCGATCCCATCGAGCACGAGGTCGTCTACGAGACCGCCGAATTGATCATCGATCCCATGTCCGAACGGATCGCGCTGGGAGCTACGCGCGGACAACGGGCGACGCTACCTGATTATTGCAGCCGCGCGCGATGGATCGCGGATGCCGGGGTATCGGCCCACGCCGAGAGCTGGCTGGGCACGATCGAGGACGCCGCCGGCCGCAGGGACGCGGAGCGCGAGTATCTGGGGCAGGCGGACTGGAAGCAGCTGAAGAAGCGCATCAGCGTGCTGCCGCGCAAGGCCGCCTTCATCTCGACGCCGGAGTTCTCGAAGCTGGCTTCGCCGCGCAAGGCGCTTCGCGCCTTTGTCGCCGATATGCAGCGCGGCGGATCGCGGCTGCTGTTCGTCGCCGCCGTCGAGGATGACCTTCGCGCGATGGAGCGCATGAGCGGGATCAAAGCGGAGCGCCTGGCCGATTGGAGCGAGGTGACGAAGGCACGGAGCCGCGAAGGCGCGCTGCTGGCCGATTTCGACGCGGGGTTCATTGGCGCCGGCCGCAAGCCGCTTGTCGTCGTGACCGCGTCCGACGTGCTCGGCAGCCGGGCCCATCATCCCCAGCCGATGGCGCGCGCCTGGAACCCGGCGTTCGATCATCCCGACGTGCCCGAAAAGGGCGCCGCCATTGTCCATCTCCAACGCGGGCTCGCCGTGCTCGACGGCTTGCAGACCCTGGACATGGGCAAGGGATCGCGACGCGAGATGATCAGGCTCAAATTCGCGGGCGACAATGCTGTGCTCGTACCGCCGTCCGATCTTGCCGTGATCTGGCCTTATGCCGGCGAGCCCGGCAAGCTGACGCTGGACAAGGCGGACGGCAGCAGCTGGTGGGCGCGGCGCACCGAGGCGGAAGCGGAAATCCAGGTCGCCGCCAAGGCGCTCGCCAAACACATCAGCCAGCGCCTCCGCCGTCGCGCACCCAAACTGGTGCCGCCGGGGCCGGCTTACGAAAAATTCGTCGCACGGTTCCCCTATTTCACAACAGTGGACCAGGGCCAAGCGATTCAAGACGTCCTCGACGATCTTGCGGCGGGCCATCCCATGGACAGGGTGATCTGCGGTGACGTCGGCTTCGGCAAGACCGAGGTCGCGCTGCGGGCGGCGGCCGCCGTGGCGCTGTCGGGCAAGCAGGTGGCGATCGCGGCGCCGACCACAGTGCTGGCGCGGCAGCATGTCGAAACCTTCCGCAAACGGTTCGGCCCTCTCGGCATCGAGGTGGGAAGCCTCTCGCGGGCCAGTTCAGGCCCGGAGACGCGAGAGACCAAGGAGGGGCTGCGGCGCGGCACGTTGAAAGTCGTGGTCGGCACGCAGGCGCTTGCGGCAAAGGACGTGAAGTTCGCCGATCTTGGCCTCGTCATCATCGACGAAGAGCAGCATTTCGGGGCGGCGGAGAAGGCGAAGCTTTCAGGGCTCGCCAAGGGGGCTCATTCGCTGTGGATGAGCGCCACGCCGATTCCGCGCACGCTCGCGGCGGGACTTGCCGGCTTCAGGGATCTTAGCGTGATTGCCTCGCCGCCGGTTCATCGCCTTCCCATCGTGACCAGGATCGCGCCGCTGTCGGACGCTGCCATTGCCGCCGCGCTGCTCCGCGAGCGCAGGCGGCATGGTCAGAGCTTCCTGATCTGCCCGCGCATCCAGGATCTGGAGCCGATGCTGGCCCGTGTGCAATCGGTGGCGCCGGAGCTGCGCATCGTCTGTCTTCACGGCAGACTGCCCGTGGACGAGATCGACGACCGCATGATGAGTTTCGTCGATGGCGAGGCGGATGTGCTGCTGGCGACCAATATCGTGGAAAGCGGTCTCGATATTCCACGCGCGAACACCATCGTGGTGTGCTGGCCCGAAAAGTTCGGGCTTGCACAGCTGCATCAGCTCAGGGGACGGGTGGGACGCGGCGGCACGCGCGCGTTTGCTCATTTGCTGACGGAATCGACCTCGGAGCAGTCCGAGAAACGTCTGGCGGTGCTGGAGGAGTTCAGCAAGCCGGGTGCCGGCTTTGCGATCAGCGAGCGCGACCTCGACCTCAGGGGCGCCGGCGATCTGTTTTCGGAACAGCAGTCCGGCCACGTCCAGGTGTTCGGACCCGTGCTCTACAGTCATCTGCTGAAGCGGGCGTCCGAGCGAGGCAGCGATACCGGCGCCGATCTGTGGGTCCCCGATCTCAATATGCCGTTGGCCGACATGCTGCCTGAAGGCTACGTGCAATCGGAAGCGGTCCGGCTCGAGATCTATGGCCGCGCTGCCAGGTGCCGAAGCGACGACGATCTGGAAGACCTGGAGGAGGAGATCTCGCGTCGTTTCGGCAGGCTGCCGCCGGAGGCCCGCGACTTCTTCGCATCCGCCAGGCTCCGGATCGATTGCAAGCGGCGCGGCATCGTCAGGCTCGATGTCGGTCCCGAGGCCGTCGCGGCGACGTTCCTGCCGGGGCGGCTGCCGAAATCGAGGGCGAAGTCGGATGGCCGATTACTGCAGCGCGACGGCGACCGCGTCGTCTACGCCGGTCGCCGTGATCAGGACCCGTTCAGGCGCGTCGAGGAATTCCTCGAACTCCTCGACGCCTGAGGATTATTCCGTCTGCTCGACCGCCGCCGGCATCTTGGCCACCGACATCAGCGAGCGGGCCACCTGGTTGAGGAGCTGATCGGCGTTCTCCTCCTCCGCGAGCGATTTCGACAGCAGGGCGACGATCGCACTGTGGCGCAGCTGCTGGGCGAGGTTGCGCGCAGTAGTGTAGCCTGCGATCTCGTAATGCTCGACGCGTTGCGCTGCGCCGATCAGGGCGAGGTCGGCCGCCGCGTCCTCCTTGTCCTCGCCCTCGGCCATGACTTCCTGGCCCTCCTCGACCAAGCCCATCATGCCCTTGCAGGGCTTGGCGCGGGCGGATTTACCGAGCATTTCGAAGCATTCGTTGATGCGCTCGACCTGCGCTTCGGTCTCGGCGAGGTGCTGCTCGAACAGCTCGCGCAACTGGTCGAAGCGGGCGGCCTCCGCCATCTTGGGAAGCGCCTTGGTCAATTGCTTCTCGGCATGCAGGATATCGCGCAGCTCGTTGATGAGCAGATCGCCCAGACCGGCTTCGTCAGCGGGTGGCGAACTCTCGGTGACGATGGCCGAGGCCGGACCCGGTTCGCCCGCCTGAATCGCCGGCGACTCCGTGAAGACCCAGTCGCCGCCCTCGTTCCACGGTCCGCGCGTGTCGATCTCGCCATGATCACCGGCGCCGGTAGAATCGTTGAAGAACTGATCCACGAGGCCGGGCGTCGGGGCGATGCGGCCGATGCTGAACGCCGGCTTGCCCATGCTCTCGAGCGCGAGCGCGAACGCCTTCATGTGCGTGATCTCGCGGGTCATCAGGAACTGCAGCGCGTCCTTGCTGCCGGCGTCGTCGCAGAAATTGATCAGCCGCTCGTAGACGATCTTGGCCCGCGCCTCTGCGGCGATGTTGCTGCGCAGATCGACGTCGAGCTCGCCGGTGATCTTCAGGTAGTCGGCGGTCCAGGCATTGCCCTGGGAGTTGAAGAGATTGACCCCGCCGCCGCCGGCGATGGCGATGAGGGGATCGGCTTCGGCAGCCTGGCGGTCGAATTTCGACGGCTTGAGATGCATCCGCGCCAGCGTGCCGACCACTTCCAGATGGCTGAGCTCTTCGGTGCCGATGTCCATCAGCAGGTCCTTGCGATCGGGATCCTCGCAGTTCAATCCCTGGATAGAGTACTGCATCGCGGCAGCGAGCTCGCCATTGGCGCCGCCGAACTGCTCCAGCAGCATGTTGCCGAAGCGGGGATCCGGCTCGTCGACACGCACGGTGAACATCAGCTTCTTGACATGGTGATACATGGAAGGACTCTCGGATTGGAAGGACAGGAAAGAAGATGTCTTCCGAACGGGCGGCTTCAGCGTTCGTTCCTCGCGAAACGACCTGCGCCGATGATGTCAGGCGCAGGTCGTTCGAAGTCGATCGGCAGGATTTCGGGCGGGTTCGTTCAGCGTTGATCCGGACGCTTGGCAGGCGGCCCGCTCTTGTTGCCCGGTGCGCCCTGAATATGCGCCGGATCCTGCGATTGCACGGCGGTGTTGCCAGTGGAGCTCGTCGAGCTCGATCCGACGGTCTCACCAGGCTTGGCGGTCGGCCCGTTCTTGTTGCCGGGCTGTCCGGCAATGCCGGCTCCCGAATTCTGTGCGCTCGGCGCGGACGAAACGTCAGGCTTGCTGGCCTGCGCCCAGGCTGCTGCAGGCAGCGCGAGAGCGGCGAGGATAACGGCACCTGTGAACTTCATCTCGGTGTTCTCCGACTGATGCCCCATCTACTCGAACGCCGGTGACCTGCGGGCGTTCCCTGTCTCATCAAGTCGAAAACGTCTTCTCGCACTATCATGGCGAACTATCCCGGCAGCGGCGCCTCCACGACGTCCAGCAGCGCGCCGAGGCCTTGGCGCAGGCGCCGCGTGGCGATGCTCTCGGTCGCGAGGCCGAATACCACGAGGGATCGCCCGGTCACCGCATAAACATGCCCGAATTCGAATGCGGGCATCTGCCCCTCCGGTTGATTGGTGTCGATCAATCCGATCCAGCTGCGTCCCTCGGCGACCGCGGGCAAGGTGAAATTGACGACGTCGTGATGAGCATTGTAGATCAGCAGCATGGTTGCGTCCGAACCGCGGCGCTTGATCCCGGTCTCCTGGGCGCGGCCGTCGAGCAGCAAAGCGAAACATTTGGCGTTGCCGTCCTGCCACTGCTCCGTCGTCATTTCCTCTCCGGACGGCGCGAGCCACGTCACGTCCTTGACGTCCAGCTCTTCGTTGTGGGAGCCGACCAGGAAGCGGCTGCGGTAGAGAATCGGAAAGGCCTTGCGCGTCGCGATCAGCTTGCGGGTGAATTCGCGAAGGCTGCGACCGTTCGCGGTGATGCCCATCCAGTCGAGCCATGTGGTCTCGTTGTCCTGGGCGTACGCGTTGTTGTTGCCGTGCTGGGTGTGTCCGAATTCGTCGCCGGCTAGCAGCATGGGCGTGCCGTGGGACAACAGCATGGTTGCCAGCAGATTGCGCTTCTGGCGCTCGCGCAGCGCAATGATCTCCGGATCGTCCGTCGGTCCCTCGGCGCCGCAGTTCCAGGAGTGATTGTTGCTGTGGCCGTCGCGATTGTCCTCGCCATTGGCCTCGTTGTGCTTGTCGTTGAACGAAACGAGGTCGTTGAGATTGAATCCGTCATGGGCGGTGACGAAGTTGACGCTGGCCCATGGCCGACGGCCGCGCTTGTTGAAGAGATCGCCGGATCCAGACACGCGCTTGGCGAAGTCCGCGATCGAACCCCCGTCGCCTTTCCAGAAAGCGCGCACGGTGTCCCTGAATTTGTCGTTCCACTCCGCCCATCCCGGCGGAAACTGACCGACCTGATAGCCGCCCGGACCGATGTCCCAAGGCTCGGCGATCAGCTTGACGCTGGAGAGCACGGGGTCCTGGCGGCACGCATCGAGAAAGCCGCCGCCTTCGTCAAACCCGTAGGGCTCCCGTGCCAGGATGGTGGCGAGGTCGAAACGGAAGCCGTCGACTCGCATCTCGGTCGCCCAGTAGCGCAGGGAATCCGCGACCAGTTGCAGCACGCGCGGGTGCGACAGGTTCACCGTATTCCCGGTACCGGTGTCGTTGATGTAATAGCGCCGCTGGTCCGGCAGCAGGCGGTAATAGCTGGCGTTGTCGATGCCCTTGAATGACAGCGTCGGACCGAGTTCGTTTCCCTCCGCGGTGTGATTGTAGACGACGTCGAGGATGACCTCGATGCCATGGGCGTGGAACTGGTTGACCATGGTCTTGAATTCGTTCGCGAACGGCGTCTTGAGGTAACGCGGCTCCGGCGCGAAGAAGGCAAGGGAGTTGTAGCCCCAGTAATTGCGCAGGCCTTTCTCGACCAGGTAGCTGTCGTCGACGAAGGCATGGATCGGCAACAATTCCGCACTGGTGATGCCAAGCGATCGCAGATAGGCCGGGACTTCCGAATGCGCGAGACCGGAGAACGTCCCGCGGTCCGCGTCTGGCACCAGCGGATGCAGCTGGGTAAAGCCCTTGACGTGCATCTCGTAGACGATCGTCCGCTCCCACGGCACTTCCGGCTTGCGCGCGGCGCCCCAGGTGAAGGCCGGGTCGATGACGCGGCATTTCTGCATCAAAGGGGCGCTGTCGCGTTCGTCATAGGAGAGATCCTTGTCGGCATGGTCGAGCTGGTAGCCGAACAGCTCCGGTCCCCAGCGCAACCGGCCGACCAGCTGCTTGGCGTAGGGATCGAGCACGAGCTTGTTGGGATTGAAGCGGTGTCCCGCGTCGGGTTCGTAGGGGCCATGGACGCGGTAGCCGTAGACGGTGCCGGGTCGGGCCGCGGGCAAATAGCCGTGCCAGACTTCGTCGGTATATTCCGGGAGTTCGATCCGCTCCAGTTCGGTCTCGCCGTCGTCGTCAAACAGGCAAAGCTCGACCTTGGTGGCATGGGCCGAAAATAGCGCGAAATTGACGCCGAGCCCATCCCAGGTGGCGCCGAGCGGAAACGGCTTGCCCTCGCTGATGCGGGAGCGGCGCAGGCTCGAGGCCGCCCGCGTCAGGGCGTCGTCTGAATGTACTGTTTGATCCATCGTTCCCCGTACAGCCCTTCAACAATTTGGTGCACTTGCTCTCACTTGCGCGTCGCCCGTTCGCCGACCGTCGCAGAAGTAATCACGGCGACAGGAGGCACATCGTCTGGCTTGGGCAGCGTGGTTGCCCTTTGCAGCGCCGCCTCCTTGCTGATCGCCGCAATCGAGTTGCCGATCCGCTCCACGATGCTGGTCAGCTCCGCATCGGATAGCCCGAGACGCTTTCTGACGAGGCGCACCTGAGTAGGGTCGGCCAAGTCAAGTTTGTTGCGGATCGGCTGCGGCTTCGAGCGGCGCATGTCGAAAACTCCTGTGTAGAGTTGCAACCACCCCTCAGGCGATTCCGTTCCTTGCTCGTCTGCAGTTACCCGTCTAGATCGAGGATTTGTAGATGGCTGCGTACGACTTGGCCGACTGGGTCCAACTGAAGGCCTGCGCCATGGCCGCGCGGCGCATGTGATCGAGGCGGTCCTTCATGCCGAAGGTGGAAAAGGCCCGGCAAAGGCTTCCAAGGAAGCCGGGCGCCGACGCGCGGTCAAACAGGAAGCCGGTCTCGCCGTCCACGATCGTCTCGGCGAGCCCGCCGGTGCGATGGCCGATCGGCAGCGAGCCGAAGCGCTGGGCGTACATCTGGCTCAGCCCGCAGGGTTCGAAGCGCGACGGCATCAGGGTAAAGTCGCTGCCGGCGAATATCTTTCGTGCCTCGGCGTCGTCGAAGCCAATCTTCACGCCGATGGAGCGCGGCGCGCGCACCTGCGCCTGCAGCAGCGCCTCCTCGAATTGCGGTTCGCCCTTGCCTGTCACGACAATCTGGCCGCCGGCGTCGATGATCGCTTGCGTACTCTCGATGACGAGGTCGACGCCCTTCTGGTGCACCAGACGCGCCACGAGCGCGAACAGGGGACCTCTCGAGACCGCCAGCCCGAACTGTTCCCTGACATCGTCGGCGTTCAATGATCGTTCGGCCCAGTCACCGGCGCCGAACGGCTGGAATAGCGAGGAGCAGGTGCGCGGATCCCAGCTCTCGTCGATTCCGTTTAAAATGCCCGAAAGCTGGTTGCGATCGGCCCGTTGCCGCAACAGCCCTTCGAGACCGCAGCCGAACTCGGCCGTGGTGATCTCGCGGGCATAGGTCTGACTGACGGTCGTCAGGTGGGAAGCGTAGACCAGGCCGGCCTTGATGAAGGACAGGCGATTGTAGAATTCCACGCCGTCGATATTGAAGCTCGCCTCGGGAATCCCCAGCGGCGCGAGCGAGCTGCGGTCGAAGACGCCTTGATAGGCCAGATTGTGGATCGTGAACACAGTTGGAATGTGCGCGTAGTGCCATTCCAGATAGCCGGGGATCAGTGCACATTGCCAGTCATTGGCATGGACGAGATCGGCGGCCCAATCCTTGTCGACCAATCCTCTCGCGACCTGCGCTGCGGCATAAGAGAAGGTTGCGAACCGGACATTGTTGTCGCCCCAATCAGCTCCGCGGCCATCGGCATAGGGCGTGCCGTCTCGTTCGTACAACGCCGGGCACCGGACGACGTAATAGGTCATGCCGTCGGCGGTATGCCCAAGATCGATGGCAAAGGCCGGAAGGGCCGCGAAAGGTTGGCATCGCCCGACGGTCTTAAGGTCTTGTAATCCGCGCAGGACGGCCGGGTAGCCGGGGATGATGACGCGGACGTCGGCAAAGTCGCGCAAGGCGCGCGGGAGAGCCGCCGAGACGGCGGCAAGTCCACCCACTTGAATGAAGTCTGATACTTCGGGCGTCGCGAAAAGGATCCGCATGCGTCACGCCGCCCGGCCCGAGGGACACCACTGGCCTCTGCCAACCATCTCTAGAATTCCAATTGCGCTTCCCCAACGGAGCGCAATTCCTGAATTCCGCGCCGCAACAAACGTTCCTAACTTTCGCCACCGAACAGACGTTTTTCGTCCTCGGTTCAAAAGTGCACACAGAGCGTGTGCGCGGGGTGCGGCGCTCGCCTGAGGAACGAATGCCTGCATCTCGGCTTCTCACGTCCTGAGCATGCTTAAGCGATCGTAAAATCGAGCCTCGCGAAGCGAGTCGTAACTCCAGCCATGCACGCAAAGGCGGCCAGTTTTGAGTCACAGATTGGGAATGGCAGGGCAAGCGCGACACCACGGTCCTCGATGCCTCCAGCAAGGGGTCTGTTTCAATCTCTGGGCACCGACGGCGCAATCGGTCGAATTGCTCGAAGCCGGCCGGCCACTCCGGATGATGCGCGACCACGATGGCTGGTATCAGTCGTTGAGTCCCACCGCGCATGTCGGCACGCGCTATCAGTTCAGGATCAACGAAGATCTCGTCGTTCCCGATCCCGCCTCGTTCTTCCAGCCGGACGACGTCGGGGCGCCGAGCGAGGTGGTCGACACCGCGGCGTTCCGGGATTCGGTGCTCTATCCCGGCCGCCCCTGGGCGGAGGCCGTGATCTACGAGCTGCATGTCGGCACCTTCAGCGAGGAAGGCACCTATGCCGGTATCGAGAAGAAGCTGCCCTATCTGCGCGATCTCGGCATCACCGCGATCGAGCTGATGCCGCTCAATGACGTCCCCGGCCGGCACAATTGGGGCTATGACGGCGTGCTGCTGAACGCGCCGAATGCACGCTACGGCAGGCCGGAAGACCTCAAGCGGCTGTTACGCGCGGCGCATGCCCTCGACATCATGGTCTATCTCGACGTCGTCTATAACCATTTCGGGCCGCAGCTGAACTATCTGCACCTCTATGCAGAAAGCTTCTTCACCCCGCGCCATAGCACCGGCTGGGGGCCTGCGGTCAACCTCGAGGGACACGACGGCGCGTTCGTGCGCGAGTTCCTGATCGAGAACGCGCTGATGTGGCTGCGCGACTACGGGTTCGACGGCTTGCGGCTCGACGCCGTTCACGCGCTGAAGGACGATTCCGACCGCCATTTCCTGATCGAGCTTGCCGAGACGGTTCGCAGTCAGCTGCCGGGCCGGCGCGTGCATCTGATGCTGGAGAACGAGGCCAATCAGGCCCGCCTGCTCGACCGCGCGCAAGGGCGAACCCGGCTCTATGACGCGCAATGGGGCGATGATTTTCACAACGCGCTCCACGTCCTGTTGACGGGCGAGGACGAAGGCTATTATCGCGCCTTCGCAGACAGGCCGCTTGAACATCTCGCGCGAGCGCTCACCGAGGGCTTTGCCTACCAGGGCGAAGTCTTTCCGCTGCATGACGAACCGCGCGGCGAGCCGAGCGCGCATCTGCCGCCTGAGGCCACCATCTTCTTCGCCCAGAACCACGACCAGATCGGCAACCGCGCGCTCGGGGAGCGGCTTTCCGCGCTGGTCGGTCCGGAGAAGCTGGATCAGGCCATGGCACTGGTTCTCTTGAACCCGCATATTCCGATGTTGTTCATGGGTGAGGAAGCCGCGGCCGAGACGCCATTCCTGTTCTTCGCAGACTGGTCCGGCGAAGCTGCCGAGCTGACGCGGGAAGGGCGGCGCAAGGAGTTCGCGCACTTCAAGGCATTCTCGACGCCCGACATGCGCGCCAGAATTCCGGATCCGTGCGATGAAAAAACCTTCGAGGCATCGAAGCTCGATTGGACGGACATCGATCGCTCTCCCGCCAGCGCCAGGTTTCGCGGTCTGACGACCCAATTGCTGAAGATACGGCGCGAGAAGATCGTGCCGCTGATCAAACGGGGTTTCGTGTCGGCTCATTGCAAGTTGCTGGGGGAGGACCAGCGCAAGGGCGGCCTGGATGCCCGTTGGCGGACGGAGGAGGGGGACATCTTGCAGATTGTTGCCAATTTCGCCGACCGCGAACTGCCCATGCCGGCGCTGGTCGCGGGCGAGAGCCTGTGGCGATTGGGCGCGGCCGACGCGCCAGCCCTGTTGCCGAACGACATCATCGTGCGGCTTGGCCAGGAAGCGTGATGGAACGGCGAGGAACGCTTCCGAAAGCTTTCCGTTAGCGCAGCAAATCCCTGGAGCCGCTCCATGACCGAATATCCAAAACCGCCTTATCCTCCGCAACAGCAACCGATGCCCGGTTCGACCCGCGCGATGAATCCGCGACCGGATCACGGCGAGGAGACTTACAAGGGCGCCGGGCGCCTGGCCGGAAAGAAGGCAATCATCACCGGAGGCGACAGTGGCATCGGCCGCGCGGTCGCGATCGCCTATGCCCGGGAAGGCGCGGACATCGTCATCGCCTATTTGAACGAGGACGAGGATGCCGCCGAGGTGAAGGCGCTGGTGGAGCGCGAAGGACGCAAGGTCGTCCTGACCCACGGCGACATCCGCAATCCCGATCATTGCCGCGCGATCATCTCCCGCACCGTCGAGGCGTTCGGCGCAATAGACATCCTCGTCAACAACGCGGCCCATCAGGACACGTTCAAGGAGATCGGTGATATCAGCGACGAGGAATGGCAGCGGACGTTCGAGACCAACATCCATGCCATGTTCTATCTCAGCAAGGCTGCGGTGCCCCACATGCGCCCGGGAGCGGCGATCATCAACACCGCGTCGGTGAACTCCGACATGCCGAATCCGACCCTGCTGGCCTATGCCACGACCAAGGGCGCCATTCAAAACTTTACCGGTGGGCTTGCCCAGATGCTGGCGGCGAAGGGCATTCGGGTCAATGCGGTCGCCCCGGGTCCGATCTGGACGCCGCTGATTCCATCGACGATGGCGGAGGACACCGTGAAGAATTTCGGCAAGCAGGTGCCGATGCAACGGGCCGGCCAGCCGGCCGAGCTCGCGACCGCCTATGTCATGCTCGCTGATCCGCTCTCGAGCTACACATCGGGAGCGACCCTTGCGGTCACCGGCGGCAAGCCGTTCATCTGACCGAACGTGCGACGAGAAAGTGGCAGCCCTGCGAGCAGGGCCGCCACGCCCAGTACGTCTCGATCAAGCGGCGCTGGACGCCTTGGCATTGACGCCCTTGCGAAGCGCCACCGTGTTCAGCTTGGTGTTGGCGGCCTTCTCTTCGTTCAGGTTCGTCGTGAGGAAGCGCACGATGTCGTCGTGCCCGAGTTCCTCTGCCCATGCGATCAGCGTGCCGTAGCGGCACATTTCATAATGCTCGACGGCCTGTGCGTTGGCCACGATCGCGGCGTCGAGCACGGCCTTGTCCTCGATCTCGCCCGCGGTCTCATCGGCCTCCTTGATGATGCCGTCGATGGCGGGACAGTGTGTCCCGCTCGGCTCCTTGCCGAGCTTCGCGAACACCTTGCCGAGCCTGTCGACCTGCTTGTTGGTCTCTTCCAGATGAGCTTTCAGTCCGGTGACGAGGTCCCTGTTGGTCGCCTTGTCGATCATCTTCGGCAGCGACTTCAGGATCTGCTGTTCCGCGTAATAGATGTCCTGCAGCCCGTGCAGCAGCAGGTCTTCCATCGATTTGATGTCCTTGGTGAAGAATCCCATAAACGACGTCTCCTTTCACAATGATGGAACTGGAACGCCGCACAGCCGCAGCTGTTCCATTCCTGTGACCAGATCAGGAGAGCCGAATGAGCGATGGTGCGGATCATCTTGCGAGCCTGCTCGGACGGGCGGCGATGGACGTGTGGGGCGACATGCCGCGCGATATCCAGGAAGCGCTGTTCGAGACCGCCATGAAGGGACGGCCTGCGGAGCGGGAAGAGCTCGCACGGCTGCTGCACGAGCGGCATCCCCGTACGCTTCATCCGGCACGGCCGGGCTGAGCCGCGGCAGGAACGATCCGGCAAGGAGCCGATTTGTAAAATGGGTGAGGCGCGGTGAATGGGATTCGACGAAGCCCGTGAGCCGTGGCTCCGCCCAGGATCATATCGGTGAGTCGAGCGGCGTGACTGAAACCACTATCGGAAAATGGTACGATCCGATCTCCCAGAGATGGATTGTGCCGCGCGAAGCGCCCCCGGTGGCGGGCTACTCGCAGTCCAACCCGGAGAAGGGGTTAGAGACCCGCGCATCGGGCGAGGCGCAGCGGATCTGGGACCTGCTGGTGGATTGCTGCGCGTGCGGGTGATTTCCGAGCCGCACTATCATTGGCTTCGGCAATTCACAGAGTGATGACATAGACCGCGAAGGCAATGATGAGCGCCAGGCTCACGACGGCGGTGCTGATCAATATCTTGCCCATGGCGCGTCCGTGCTGTCTCGCAGCGTCAATGAAACAGCCGTCCTGTTCGTTCCGGACCATCAGCTGAAGGCAGCTCCGACTGTTCACATGTGAACAAAGGGCGTCGGCACCAAATGGCTTGAACTATATCATTTGATACAGACATGGCTGCGCCCGCTCTTATCATTGGCAATCCAGAAGGGCACCGCATGGTGCCATGACATGGAGACCCGATCGTGCTCAGGCGGCGTCGCGTTCAGCAAACCACCACTCTTCAAGAGCGGCTTGCGGAGTTCACCAGGACCATCCGCGAAAGGGCCGAGTCGTTGCCCGACGGTAAGGAGAGGGATGAGCTGATGAAACGGCTGAGAAGCGCCGACACGGCGTCAAACCTCGACCGTCAATTCGCCGGCAGGGATTGAGCTTACAAGGATTGAGCTGGAAGGCGTCAGCTGCGGTACCAGCTCGCCAGATTCCAAGTCGTGACGTCCCATCCCGACATGTCGACCATGAGGTTGTTGACCCCTGCGTTGACGATGTTGCGGGATAGAAGCGGCAGGAACACGTTGGCCTCGCAAAAAGTTTCGTCGACCTTGATCAGCAACGCGGCGCGCTTGACGGGATCGAGCTCGTTCTGTGCAGCCTTGTAGGCCTTGTCGGCCTCGGGATCGGACCAGCGCGAGACGTTGCGGCCGAGCCATTTGTTGTCCTTGTTGGAAATTTCCCAAGAGACGCACTGGTTCAGGAAGCGCTCCGGGTCGGGCTGCGGTTGCGTGGTGTTGTACATCTCCATGTCGGCATAGAACTTCGAGTAGGTGTCGGGATTGCCGACGTCGGATGAGAAGAACACCGATGCCGTGACCGCCTTGATCTCGATCTCGATGCCGGCCTTCTGGCAGGCCTGCTTGATGATGGCCTGCGTCTTCTGACGCGGCGCATTGGTCGAGGTCTGAAAAACGAATTTGAGCTTCTTGCCGTCCTTCTCACGGAGGCCGTCCGCGCCCTTGGCCCATCCGGCTTCATCGAGGATCTTGTTGGCCTTGTCGGCGTCGAACTCGTATTTCAGCTTGGGCGACTTGAACTGTTTGGGTGCGTTGACGAAGCTCGCGGTGGCGATGCCGCCGCGCCCGTAAATGAACTTCTGGATCGAGTCGCGGTCGATCAGCAGGTTGATCGCGCGGCGAACGGCAGGATCGGACAGCGTCGGGTGCTTGGTCTTGGGGCTGGAGCGCTCGCCGTCCACCTCGGTCCACGGGTCCGTCGTGTTGAGGATGATGAACTCGACGTTGCCGGAGGGCGTGACGTCGAGCTTGCCCTTGCCGCTGGCCTCCATGCGCTTGAGGACCTCCTCCTCCACCTGCATGTTCCAGGCATAATCGTATTCGCCGGTCTGCAGCACGGCGCGCGCCGCGGACACCGCATCGCCGCCGCCCTTGATCTCCAGCGTGTCGAAATGCGGCTGGTTCTTGACGTGATAGTCGGGATTGCGTTCTGCCCGGATCAGGTCACCGGGCTTGAACTCGACGAATTTGTAGGGACCGGTGCCGACCGGCTTCAGATTGCCGGGCGCTTCGCGCGACTTCGCGCCGACATAGTCGCCGAAATGATGCTTCGGCAGGATCGGGCCGACCGAGCCGACGAAGGGATCGGCCCAGAACGGGGTCGGGGCCTTGAAGAGCACCTTGATGGTATGGTCGTCGATCTTCTCGACCGTGATGTCCTTGTAGGAACCGGTGGTGTACGCCGCTGTGGCGAGATCCGAGGCGTATTGCCAGGTGAAAACGACGTCATCGGCGGTGAAGGGCTTGCCGTCATGCCATCTCACGCCCTGCTTCAGTTTCCAGGTCACGCTCAGGCCGTCCGGCGAAAGGCCGCCGTTCTGCTTGGATGGGGCCTCGGCCGCGAGGCAGGGGACGAGGTTGCCCTCCTTGTCCCAGCCGGCGAGGGGCTCGAAGAAGACGCGCGAGGCGATCTGGTCCTTGGTGCCGAGCGCGAAATGCGGATTGAGCAGCGTCGGGGCCTGCCAGAGCAGGATCTTGAGCGGGCCGCCGCCGCCGGCCTTGGTCGGCTTGTAAGGCAGCGTGGCGTCCGCCATCGCCACGTCGTTCCAGACCAGGATCTGGCTGGCGACCGGCGCTGCGATCCCGATCGCAGCCATCGTCTGCATGAACGAGCGTCGCGACAGCTTGCCCTGCTTCACCTCAGCGATGGACTTGCGGATTTCGTTCTCGTTCATCGGATGATCCCCACTTCACGGACAAGTCGTCACCGGCCAAGGCCCATCATGTTTCATCAAGGGCGAGGCGGCAATGCCGACAGGGTGAGAAAACCATGCGACGAAATGACGAACGTGCGGGGAGAGGTCTGAAGCCCGGATGGGGCCGAGCGCAAACCAGGATAAGTCCGGCCGCGGCAGGCGGCGCTCCGGATTGCGCTTCGCTCCAGCGGCCTGGGCCCAACGATCCGTGCCGTTTTGCCGTGATGCGCCTCATACTTGCGCAGGTGCATTCGTTCCCCCCATGCGGACGAACGGAGAAGCGTCGTCCGCTCCAGCAGGCCAATATGGATTTCAATTTCATTGATTTCGCGCTGCGGAGAAGCGAATACGGTTCCAATCATTGCCAAGCCATGGAGACCAAGATGTCGTTTCGCCTCCCCCTGATCCTTGCGACCGTGCTCGCCGCCTGGTCGGCCGCCGCTTCAGGCGAGACCATCAAGATCGGCGTGACGCCGGGGCCGCACGCCCAGATCTTCGAGGCCGTGAAGCCGATCGCCGCCAAGCAGGGTCTCGACATCCAGCTCATCGAATTCTCCGATTACGTCGTGCCGAACGCCGCGCTCGATGCCGGCGAGATCCAGGCCAATTCGTTCCAGAACCAGCCTTATCTGGACAACCAGAAGGCCGACCGTGGCTACAAGATCGAAGCCGCCGGCCTGACCGTGAATTTTCCGATCGGCGTCTATTCCAAGAAGCACAAGGCCTTCGCCGACATCCCCGAGGGCGGCAAGGTCTCGATCCCGAACGATCCGACCAATGGCGGCCGCGTGCTGCTGCTGCTGCGCGACAAGGGCGCGATCAAGCTGAAGGACGGCACGGGCTTCAAGCCGACGGTGCTTGATATCACCGAGAATCCCAAGAAGCTGAAGTTCATCGAAGTCGACGCAGCGCAGGCGCCGCGCGCGCTCGACGATGTCGACGCCGCGGCGATCAACACCAATTATGCAACCCAGGCGGGCCTCGATCCCGTCAAGGATCCGATCCTGCGCGAGGACCCGAAGGGTCCCTACGTCAATCTCATCGCCGTTCGCACGGTCGACAAGGACAAGCCCTGGGTCAAGATCCTGGTGGACAGCTACCACACCGCAGAGGTCAAGGAGTTCGTCCTGACCAAGTTCAAGGGCGCGGTACTGCCGAGCTGGTAGGCAGTCTGCCCAGCCAAAGTTCAGCTCAGGGCGATCCCGGCGGGCAGGCTTGCGTACGAGCCCTGCGCAATGCCCGCTTGTCTGGAGCTGCGGCAACCGACATCATCGGGGCCCATCCTCGTCCGACAGGGGTCGTATGAAACGCTTAGCAAACCTGAAACGCCTGGGGTTTTTCACGCGGCTTCTCGACGAGGCCCCGCCGGCCGACCGATATCGCTTCGCGGCCGAGCAGATCGTGCGCGCCGAGAAGGCGGGCCTCGATTCCGCGTGGATCGCGCAGCACCATTTCCACGAGCGCGAGGGCGGTCTGCCGTCGCCCTTTACTTTCCTCGGTTACGTCGCTGCCCAAACCTCGCGCATCCGGCTCGGTACTGGCATCGTCACCTTGCCGCTGGAGAATGCGGTGAGGGTGGCGGAAGACGCCGCGGTGCTCGATCTGCTCTGCAACGGTCGCTTCGAGCTCGGTGTTGGCACCGGCGGCAATCCCTCGGCCTTTGCCGCGTTCGGCCTCGACAGCGCCCAGCGCAACGAGATCTTTGCGCGCAATCTCGAGGTCGTCCGCACCGCGCTGGTGGGCAAGCCGCTCGACGGTGGTGACACGCTCTATCCACAGCGGCCGCAACTGGACAACCGGATCTGGCAGGCGACGTTCTCTGTGGCGGGCGGCGCGCGTGCCGGCAAGGCAGGCGATGGCCTGTTGCTGTCGCGTACCCAGCCCCGGACCAAGGAGGCGCCGAAGGCAACGCTGGCTGAGATTCAGAATCCGGTGATCGATGCCTATCTCGAAGCGCTACCGCCGGGACGCGAGCCCCGCATCATGGCTTCGCGTACGGTCTTCGTCGCCGACGACCGGACCGAGGCGATGCGCCTTGCCGATATCGGCCTGCGGCGCGCTCTGCCGCAATTCCTCAAGGGCGGCCACGCCAAGCCGGGCGAGACGCTGGAGGAGATGATCGCGGCGTTCGACACCCATGTCGGCGCGGCCGACGACGTCATCGCCTCGCTGCGCGCCGACGCCACCCTGGAGCGGGTGACCGATCTCGTCTTCCAGGCACATTCGGTCGATGCCCCGCATCCCCATATCCTGCGCTCGATCGAGCTGGTCGCGGAGAAGGTCGCGCCGGCGCTAGGCTGGGCGCGGACGGCGCCCGACGTGGCGCTGGCGGGTTAGTCGGAATGAACGCAATCGCGTTGCACGAGGCTGTAAGAGGCTGAATGATGGCTACGAAAGATATCATCGACACGCTCGCCAGGATCGAACCGGGTTCGGCTCTGGACGGCATTCGCGCCAAGCGCGTGCAGGCGCGCGACAATGCGCAGAAGAGCTATCTCTCTCTGTTCGAGCCGCTCGACGCCGGCGATGTCTCGCTCATCGAGCGTGCCGCAGTCGCGTTCTTCGTGATTGGCCTTCACCGCGAGCGGACTGTAGCTGCCTTCTATCGCGCGAAGTTAGCTGCGACCGCCGATGGCGCGCGCCTGGTCGAAGCGGTCGATGTCGAAATCGCGCGGGGCGAGACCTCGGGCCCCTACGGCGCCTTTCCGGCCGGACCGCTTTCGGTCGAGAACAAGGCCGGCCTGATCTACCGCGTCAGCGCGGAGCGCAAGGCCAGTCTCGGGGACCGGCTCGTTGCGGCGTTCGAGCATGCGCATCTGCTGGTATTCCGCCCGCGCGATGCGGCTGCAGCCGACATGAAGGCTCTGCTCGCCGCCGGCTGGTCGAACACCGGCATCGTCACGTTCTCTCAGCTCGTTGCGTTCCTGTCGTTCCAGGTGCGCGTCGTCACCGGACTGCGCGTGCTCGGTGCCTCGCTCGGGCGCGCCGCGAACGCCGCGGCCGGCGCGTAAGGAGGCTGCATCATGAGCGCTGCAAACAATGTCAATCCGCCCGTCGTCTTCACCCAGGATGAACTGGGCTGGGTGTCGTGGATCGATCCGCTGCCCGAGACTGAGCTGACCGAGCGGCATTTCGCCGGCCTCGTCGATCGCTCTCGTTCCAAGTCCGAATATTTTCGACTGCTGGTGCGCGATCCCGAGGTGCTGGAAGCCCGCACCAAGACCGACAAGGACATCTTCTACAACGTTGCCGACGGCCTGCCGCGCGCCGAGCGCGAGCTCGCAGCGGCAGCGACTTCGCGCTATAACGGCTGCATCTACTGCGCCTCCGTACATGCGCGTTTCGCCAGCACTTATTCCAAGCGCCGCGACGATGTGCAGCGGCTGCTCGACGAGGGCGTTGGCGCCGATCTCGGCGAGCGCTGGAATGCAGTCGTCAAGGCCTCGGTGGCGCTGGCCGCAACGCCGATCGCGTTCGGCCCCGACAATATTGATGAGCTGCGCCGCGCCGGTCTCGACGATGCGGAGATCGTCGACGTCATCAACGGCGCGTCGTTCTTCAACTGGGCTAACCGGCTGATGCTGTCGCTCGGCGAGCCCTCGAAATAGCCAATCTCACCGGCATGGAAATTGCTGGTTGTTTCAACACCTGACAGGATGGAGCCGTCCATGAGCAACATCGATCGTCGTACCCTGGTCAAGGGCTCGCTTGCCGTCATGATGGCGGGAGCAGCCTTCTCGCGCGCCGCGCTTGCGCAATCGTCCGAGCCGATTTTGCTGGGCGTCAGCGGTCCGCTGACCGGGCCGAACGCGCAATATGGCACGCAGTGGAAGCAGGGCTTTGATCTCGCGCTCGACGAGATTCAGGCGGCGGGCGGCATCAACGGCCGCAAGCTCGCCTACAGCTTCGAGGACAGCCAGAGCGACCCGCGCCAGTCGGTGGCGATCGCCCAGAAGTTCGTCTCCGATCCCAGGATCGTCATGGAGCTCGGCGACTTCTCCAGTCCCGCCTCGATGGCGGCCTCGCCAATCTATCAGCGCGGCGGGTTGGTGCAGTTCGGCTTCACCAATTCGCATCCCGATTTCACCAAGGGCGGCGACTTCATGTGGAGCACCTCGGTCAGTCAGGCCGACGAGCAGCCGCTGCTGGCGGCCTATGCCGTCAAACGTCTCGGCCTGAAGAAGCTCGCCGTGCTGCACCTCAACACCGATTGGGGCCGTACCAGCCGTGACTATTTCGTCAAGGCCGCGAAAGAGCACGGCGCCGAAATCGCCGTCACCGAAGGCTACATCGCGGAGGAGCGCGACTTCCGCTCCACGCTGGTGCGGGTCCGCGACGCCAATCCGGACGGGTTGATCCTGATCTCCTATTATTCCGACGGTGCGCTGATCGCGCGCCAGGCGCGCCAGGTCGGGCTGAAGCAGGTGATCTGCGCCGCTAGCTCGGTCTACTCGCCGAAATTCCTGGAGCTCGGCGGCGATGCAGTCGAGGACGTCCATGTCGGAACGCGCTACTTCCCGGAAGACCCGCGCCCCGAGGTGCAGACGTTCATCGCGGGCTTCAAGAAGAAGTACAACGGGGTGGAGCCCGACGCGTTCAACGCCTACGCCTATGACGCGATGAACATGGCGGCCGCCGTCGTGAGGATCGGCGGCGCCGACCGGCGCGCGATCCGCGACGCCTTCACGAAAGTGAAGGACGTCTCGAGCGTGATCTTCGGCAAGGCGACGTTCGACGTCGAGAGCCGGCGCGTCAAGGGCGCCATGAACGCCGAGCTCGTCGTGCGCAAGGGCCAGTTCGCCCTCTGGGACGGCAAGCCGACCTGAGGGGATTTTCTGCGTGTCTTCCTGGCTCGACTACACGATCAACGGGCTGATCGTCGGTAACGTCTACGCCCTCGTTGCGGTCGGGCTCGCGCTGATCTTTGGCGTCAGCCGGCTGATCAACTTTGCGCAAGGCTCGATCTATCTCGTTGGCGCCTATATCGGCTGGGTCGCGGTGGTGCAGCTGCATACGCCGCTCCCGCTCACCATCATCGTGGTCGCGGTGGCGGCGGCGCTGGTGGGCTTGATCATCGAGCGGTTTGGGCTGCGTCCGCTGCAGAACTCGGTGCGCATCGCGCCGCTGCTGGCGACCATCGGCATCAGCTTTGTGCTCGATCAGCTCGTGATGCTGACCTTCTCGCCCAATCCGCGCGCGCTGCCGAGCCAGTTGCCGGATGTCCGTTTCCAGATCGGCGGCGGCACGATCGGACCGCTCGATCTCCTCATCGCCGGCGTCGGCCTCACCAGCGCGTTGCTGCTGTTCGTGTTCCTGCGCTACAGCAAGCTCGGATGGGCCGTGCGTGCCACCGCGCAGGACCGCGACGCCGCGATGCAGATGGGCGTCGACGTCAATCGCGTCAATCAGGCCGTGTTCGGCATTGCGGCCGCGCTCGGCGGCGTTTCCGGCCTGCTGGTCGGCATGTACTACAACCAGATCGACACAGCGATGAGCCTGCAGGCGACGCTCAAGGGCGTCGTCGCCGAGGTCGTCGGCGGCGCCGGCAACGTGCCGGGCGCGGTGATCGGCAGTCTGCTGCTCGGACTGGTCGAGAGCTATGGCGTCGCCGTGTTCGGCACCAGCTACCGCAATCTGTTCGCGTTCCTGCTGCTGGTCGTGGTGCTCGTGCTGCGCCCGAACGGCCTGTTCGCCAGCGCCCGGCAGGCGCCGCCCGAGCCGCTCACCGGCACTTTCATTGCGCCGAGCCGCCCGGTGCGCATTCCGCGCTGGGCTCTGCTGATCGCTGCCGCCGTCTTTGCGATCCTGCCGCTGTTGCCGGTGTCGTTCTATGTGCTCCAGACCCTGATCAACGCCTGGCTGCTCGGCATGCTCGCGCTGAGCCTCACCCTGGTTGCAGGCACGATCGGTCAGGTCTCGCTGGGACACGCCGCGCTGCTCGCGATCGGGGCCTACACCTCCGCGCTGCTGTCGCTCACGTTCGCCGTGCCGGTCGGCCTTGCCATCATCGGTGGCGGCCTGATGAGTGCTGCGCTCGGCACGGCGCTGATCTCGCCGTCGTTCCGGCTGCGCGGACATTATGTGTCGATCGCGACGCTCGCGATCGGCGAGATCGTCTCGCTGGTGATCCTGAACTGGGAGAGCGTCACGCGCGGGCCGATCGGCATCTCCGGCATCCCGCCGCTGTCGCTGTTTGGCTATGAGCTGGTCAGCCCGATTTCGATTTACTGGTTCAGCTTCATCGTGATGGTGGTGCTGGCGCTGCTGCAGGGACGCCTGCTCGGCTCCCATCTCGGCCGCAGCTTTCGCGCCATCCGCGACGACGACATCGCCTCGCGCGCCTATGGGCTCAGCCTGAATCGCTACAAATCGCTGGCCTTCATCTTCGGCGGCTTTGCCGCCGGAGTCAGTGGCGGCATCGCCGCGCATCTCTATTCTTACATCAACCACGAGACCTTCAACACGCAGCAATCCATTTTGGCGCTGACCGTGGTGATCCTCGGCGGCCTCGGCAATGTCGTCGGGGCCATCGTCGGAGCGGTTGCGCTGGTCGGGCTGCCGGAAGTGTTCCGGATCGCGGCGGAGTATCGCATCCTGATCTACGGCATCGTGCTGCTGCTGCTGGTGCGGTTCAGACCGCAAGGATTGTTGGGGACGATGTGATGAGCACGACCATGCTGTCCTTGCGCGGGCTGACGCGGCGTTTCGGCGGCCTCACCGCCGTCGATGCCATCGATCTCGATCTCGCCAGGGGCGAGCTGATCAGCATCATCGGCCCGAACGGGGCCGGCAAGACGACGTTGTTCAATCTCGTGACCGGGCTTGACCGGCCGGACGCCGGGACGGTTCGCTTCGAGGGACTGGACATCACGGGTCTCTCGCCGGAGCGGCTCGCCGCCGCAGGCATCGCGCGCACGTTCCAGCTCGGCCGCGTCTTCGGCAATCTCAGCGTGATGGATAACGTGTTGATCGGTGCCCACACGCGGCTGCGTGCGGTCAAGCCGGCCGTGCCGGTGATCGGGCCATTGCTGGAATTGGGGTTGGCGTTGCTGCGCCCCGCCAGCGTCAAGGCGGAGGAAGAGCGGCTGCGCGAGGAGGTGAAGGTCATTCTCGCGCGCTTCGGCGAACGGCTGCTGCCGCGCATCGACCAGCCGGCCTACAGCCTCTCCTACGCCAATCGCCGCCGCGTCGAGATCGCGCGGGCGCTCGCGCTGAAGCCGCGTCTGCTGCTGCTGGACGAGCCGACCGCCGGCATGAACCCGACCGAGACCACGGAGATGCAGGGGCTCGTCGCCGAGCTGAAGGCCGAAGGCCTGACGATCTTGCTGATCGAGCACAAGCTCGAAATGGTGATGCGCCTCTCCGACCGCGTCATCGTCATGGACGAGGGCAAGAAGATCGCGGAAGGCCCGGGTGAACAGGTGCGCGGCGATCCCAAGGTGATCGAGGCCTATCTCGGCCACGGCCTGGCGACGAAGCAGGAGAGCGCGGCATGACGAACTCGCCTCCCGATGCGCTGCTCGCGCTCACCGACGTCGATACCTTCTACGGCCAGGCCCAGGTGCATTTCGACCTGTCGATATCAGTGCCGCGCGGCCACATCGTCTGCCTGCTTGGTGGCAACGCCAGCGGCAAATCGACGACGATGAAGATCATTTTAGGCCTGGTGAAGCCGCGTTCCGGTGACGTGACTTTCGACGGCGCCTCGCTGCTCGGACTGACCACGCCGCAGATCGTCCGCCGCGGCATCGCCTCGGTGCCGGAGGCACGGCGCCTGTTCGCGGACATGAGCGTGCGCGAGAACATCCTGATGGGCGCCTTCGTGCGCGACGACCGTGAGGCGATCGCGCAGGATCTCGACAAGATGCTCACGCTGTTCCCGAAGCTCGGCCAGCGGCTGTCGCAGCGCGCCGGCTCGCTCTCGGGCGGCGAGCAGCAGATGGTCGCGATGGCGCGCGCGCTGATGAGCCGTCCCAGGATGATCGTGATGGACGAGCCGACCATGGGCCTGTCGCCGCTTTACGTTGACCGCGTGCTGGAGCTGATCCGCACCATCAACCAGGAGGGCGTCTCGGTCTTCATGGTCGAGCAGAACGCCAGCCTCGCGCTCGAGATCGCGCACGAGGCCTATGTGCTCCAGACCGGTAAGATCGTTCTCTCCGGCTCCGCCCGCGCGCTGAAGGACGATCCGCGCATCCGCGACGCTTATCTCGGCGGCTCCGAGGCGGCGTAGCGCCATCATGGCCTGCATGGTTCGAGACGCCCGCGCAGCGGGCGTCTCGAAGGATGGCCGCAAGCACTGCTGCAGAACCGTGCCGCCCCCTCCGGGATTGCACTGGTCAGTATGACCATCTTATGAAAAGATCATACCGCTCGTGCGATGTGGCGTGCAGCAGACGGAATGATTGTCGTGACGAAATTATCTTTGCGGGCGGTCGAGCCCGGAATGGTGCTGCTGTTCGGCGGGCTGATCGCGGCCAACATCGGGGCCTGGGCGTGGGCCTTCGCGGCGTTCGGTGATCGGCCGACGGTGATGGCGACCGCGCTGCTCGCCTGGGTGTTCGGCCTGCGCCACGCCGTCGATGCCGACCACATCGCCGCCATCGACAATGTCGTGCGCAAACAGATGCAGGCCGGCGGCGCGCCGCGCAGCGTCGGCCTCTATTTCGCGCTCGGCCATTCCACAATCGTCGTGGTCGCGACCATGCTGCTCGCGCTCGGCGTCGTGAGCCTCGGTGGCGACAGCCTGCTCAAGGAGATCGGCGGCTTCATCGGCACCTCTGTGTCGGCGCTGTTCCTGCTGGTGATCGCGGCCATCAATCTCGTCATCTTCGCTGGCCTGTGGCGGACGTTTCGCGCGGCACGGGTGCAGGGGATTCACGACGCCGAGGGCCTCGATGCCCTGCTTGCCAATCGCGGCCTTCTGGCGCGGCTGCTCGGCCCGATGTTCCGCTTGGTGACAAAACCTTGGCACATGTATCCGCTGGGCTTCCTGTTCGGGCTCGGCTTCGACACCGCAACCGAAATCGGCCTGCTCAGCATCTCCGCCGGCGAAGCCGCGCGCGGCGCTTCGTTTGCCGATGTCCTGGTCTTCCCCGCGCTGTTCGCGTCGGGCATGGCGCTGGTCGATACCGCCGACTCGGCACTGATGGTGAGCGCCTATCGCTGGGCCTTTGTCGATCCGCTGCGAAAGCTCTGGTACAACCTCACGATCACAGGGGCTTCCGTGGCAGTGGCGCTGTTGATCGGCGGCATCGAGGCGCTCGGGCTGATCGCGGACCGGCTCGGCCTGACCGGCGGCGTGTGGGCATTGGTTGACGCGCTCAACGACTCGCTCGCCAATGTCGGCTTCGCCGTGGTCGCGTTGTTCGTGATCGCCTGGCTCGTCTCGGTCGTGCTCTATCGGCGCATGTTTGCAGTTGAGCGGCGGCGCGCGGCGGATGCGCTTATCGGCGCCGAGGCCACCGAAGCGGCCTGATCGACAATCCGCTGGCTCAAGCCGACGCCGCGCTCGCGACCTGCTCCGCCGGCAGATCGTCGGCGTTGGGATCGCCCGGCGCGGTGGCCCAGGCCAGTTCCACCAGCGTCACGAACCTGCGGCCGGCGCCGTCGAGCTGGCAGACGATCAGGCCCTGCTCTTCCATGTAGCCGAGCAGGCGTTGCGCCCGGCGCAGCGAATGCGAGCCGTAGGCACGTGCGATGGCGGCGTCGCCGGGACACGGCCAGCCTTCTTTCGCCGCGCGCGCGATCATCATGAACACGCCCTGCATGTCGTCGGGCAGGATCGAAGCGCGAAGCGAAACGTCCTGCCAGGCATCGTCCTCAGCATGCTCGGCGCCGAGCCCGGCGCGTGCGCGTGTCAGCATGCGGCGGAATTCGGTGAGGTCGGGTACCGCCGAGCCGAGCCCCTCGATGCGGCAGCGGACCACGAACTCCTGGTAGAGCACGCCGACCGCGCGGAAGCCGGCATCGGGCGCGGCGAGCACGGCACGCAGGGTTCGATCGACGCGTTCGCGCCGCTCCGCGAGCTCCTCGGCACTGATCGGGACCTCGATCATTTCGGAGCCGATCTCCGGTGCCGCAGCCTTCGCGGCGCGGAGCTGTTCGAGCAGATCGGGCGCGGGCCGGCGCTGCGGCCGGCTAGCATCGGGGGGCGGCGCGGCGAGGATCACGGCGCGCATATTTTCGAGTGCCGCTTCAGGCATCGGCATCAGCCGCGGCGTGGAATTGCGCGGCTGGGTTTCGGTCGCGCCGATGTTCAAACGCAGCGGCCGGCGTGACAGCGCGGGGCCGAGCGCCATGAATTGTCCGCGTTCGAGATCGCGAAAGGATTCGGCCTGCCGCCGCTCCATGCCGAGCAGGTCGGCGGCGCGCGCCATGTCGATGTCGAGGAAGGTGCGGCCCATCAGGAAGTTCGACGCTTCGGCCGCGACGTTCTTGGCGAGCTTTGCCAGCCGCTGGGTCGCGATGATCCCGGCAAGCCCGCGCTTGCGGCCGCGGCACATCAGATTGGTCATCGCGCCGAGCGAAAGCTTTCGCGCTTCGTCAGAGACTTCGCCCGCGACCGCAGGCGCAAACAGCTGCGCCTCGTCGACCACCACCAGCATCGGGTACCAATGGTCGCGCCCGACGTCGAAGAGTCCGCCAAGGAAGGCCGCGGCACGGCGCATCTGGTTCTCGGCGTCGAGCCCTTCGAGATTGAGCACGGTGGAGACGCGATGCAGCCGCGCGCGCTCGCCGGCAACCTGAAGGCCGCGTTCGGTGTGATCCTCGGCCTCGATCACGAGATGGCCGAAATGTTCCGCCAGCGAGACGAAATCGCCTTCGGGATCGATGATGGCCTGCTGCACCCAAGGCGCGCTCTGCTCCAGCAACCGCCGCAGCAGATGTGATTTTCCGGAGCCCGAATTGCCCTGCACCAGGAGGCGGGTCGCCAGCAGTTCCTCGAGGTCCATGGCCGCCGCGGCGCCCGCCGTGGTCTGCCCCATCTCGATCGCAACCGTCATGCCCGACTCAAGTCCCATCATTCGCGGACAGGGGCTTATCAACCCGGCCGCGGCGCGTCGAGCGCCACGGCGCAAATCATGGTCCGTTGCCCACGGCGCAGTTCAGGCGTGACGCGACAAACGTAGAAGTGCGGGCCGATAGGGGGCTTGTGGATCGTCGTCCTCATTCGAGGGAATGGCGCAGGAGCCGAATTCCTGCCTGATCCGCTCGATTTCGGCGATGCGCTCGTGCAGCCGCTGCAAATGCTCCGGGGATTTCGCCCGCCAGAATCGGAAGGTGTCGGCGGTGAGCGGCAGGAACGCGGTGCCGAACAGCGTCGGCTCGGGAACGACGGTGCGCCCGAGCAGCAGGAACCGGTCGTCGCCGGAGACGACGAGCGTCGCGTAGCCGCGATTTCCGATTCGCTTGATGCCGTTCAGCGACCATTCGGCGAGCTTGCTGAAATAGGGCTCCTCGCGCCAGCGGTCGGGGCAATGGTCATCGACCGTCACGTTCACGGCGTCCTGGCTGAAATGCACGATGATGCCCGACTTCGCCGGAAACCAGTCCTCGTCGAGATGGCCTTGCAGCCAGGCGCAGACGAATGAACGGCACATCTGGGGACGGCGCTCGTAGATGGTGCACCCGGTGCCTGTCTGCCAATGCTTGCACAGCTGGTTTACCGGCTTGTCGACGCCGGCCACTTCGAGGATGTCGCAGCAGGCATTGCACGAGCCGCATTGCCGGGTGGGCGGCGGCGCAGTTCGACCGGCTGCCCTGAACCCCTGGCTATCGCGAACGAGCAGCCGCTGTTTCTCGAGTGCGTTCAATGCGCGCTCGATCTTGAGGCGGGACAAGCCGGTCGCGTCAATGACGCCCTTTATCGTCGTTGCGCCGGCTTCCACGGCGCGAACGACCTGCAACGTCGCCTGATCCATCTTCGACTACTTGTTCTTCTGCCTTCCATCTGACGATTGCGCGCCGGTCGGGAACCTGCGGAACCGCCTGCCGGCCCGTCGCGCGGCGGATAATTCGGCAACTCGCATGGCTAGAACTCGCATGGATGCGATGTTTGCGCAAATCGGTGGCGTCCCGGGGACGGTCCGAATTGCGCCTGATCGCGATCGATGTGGCAATTCCGGGCAGCAAGGCCTCCCGCGCCCATGGTGTTACAGCGCGCCCGATCCGCCCTGCACGATCTTCTCGTTGAGCTTCAGGTCCACGGTCTCGACCGTGCGGTCGATCTCTGCATTGGGCGCGCCGAGCTGATGCGAGATCAGCTTGACCAGCAGATCGACGCGCTCGATGAAGGGCGCGCCGCCGGCCACCGCGCGTGCGGCCGATGACGGCTTCAGCAGGCTCTCGGCGGCCTTGGCGTATTTCGCGAACGGCACCTGATCCTGCGGATCGGCGCCCAGACGCCGGGCGATGGCGTCGACATGCTCGTAGATCGTCTGCGAGCGCGCGAGATCACCGTGCACGGCGTCGCGGATCGACTGCGGCTCGTGTGGCGTGATGCAGCGGTAGTTGCCGGTCAGCAGCATCGACCATTTCGCCAGCGGCACGAACAGAGAATCGAACACTTTCAGCTTCACCGGCACGTCGTGGCCGTCGAGGGTCACCGCATCGATGTCGGCTTCGAGCTCGCGCAGCACCTTGTTGTGCTTCTCGTCGGCGAACACGGATGCTTTGAAATTTGTGGGCAGACCGACGTGAAGCACGTTCGCAGCCTCTTCCGGCGGACGGAACGCCTGCGGGTCGGGCGAGCACAGGGTTACGAGCCCCGGCTCGAAGCGCTCCCACACCTGCGCGTTGGTGTAGGCCTCCTCGAGATCCATGTCTGCGAGCGAGGGAATCCGTTTCAGATAGGGCAGCGGCGGCATGTTCATGATCGACAGGCACGGCAGCTTCGCCGCGGCGATCCTGACCATGAGAACGCGCACCGTGTGGTTGGTGTATTGCGGCTCCTGCATCGCAAGGCCGACCATGTCGTAGCGCGACAAGTCCACATTGGCGGGTGTCACGGCGTCGAGCTTGCCGGGCAGGTCGCGCGAGAAGATGGCGCGGTGAACCGCCTCGTCACGCAACTTGATGCGCACCTCGGTCCCCTCGCGGTTGATCAGCTCCGCGGTCTTGGCGCGGCAGACCAAGGTCACGTTGTGTCCCGCCATCAGCAGCTTCGTGCCCAGCAGGGAGCCGTAGGAAGCCCCGAGAATCAGGATGTTACGCGCCATGCCTCGTCCCTTTGCCAATTTGTGATTTTTGAGCCCCGGCCGTCATCCGCGGCCGGGTTTGGCGGGCATGTAAGGCAAAGTGCGTGAGGATGGCAACTGGGATAATGGATACAAGGGCCGGGCGAATATGACATGGCGGGATCGGGCGGAGTGCATCCGGGGCTGCTCGGCCCAGCGTTCGGTACCTTCCCGGATTACGCTTGCACTCCATCCGGGCTACGGGACCTCCTCTGTGTCGCCCTCTGTCAATCTATCTTCGCGAAAATATTCCAATTTACCGAAATTCGGAAATGGCGTATGTGTCGCGCATCCCGGCTCATCCTTGAGGGGCGATCTTGTGGTCGTCACGTTCGCGAGCCGGGCTTGCGGTGGACGCGGCAGCGTTCGGGTGCGAGAGGCCAAGGGCAGGGCGGATTGCTCTCCGTGAGCCCAAGGCTTCGTTCCGACGAGCGGCGCTGCTAGGCTTCGTCTCGTCTGTAAGTTTCCGGCTCCGTCGACAGGGCTGGAAAAACTGCGGCGAAATGGCGAGCCGTGCGTACGGCAAAACCGTGTGGTCCTGGCCGTCGTTGCTACGGTCAAGCTCTTGCGGATGCGGCATTCGCGTCAACCGGCGCGGTGTCGGCGACTTCTGTGAGGGCGAGGGAGGCCAAAGAGAACTCGGCTCCCGGGAGAGCACGGCATAAGCCGTCCAACCATCGCGCAGGGAAGGCCGAGTGATTGGCTACACCTGTATGCTGCTGTGCGGTTTCCTTGCGCTATATTTTCGCGCAGCGGACCGCGGGTGCTAGCCGGCACCCGGCCTTCCCTGCGCCCTCTTGGACAAGAGGGTGGAGTGACGAAGCAAAACTCGGGCGAAACGCGCCGCGAGGATGCGAAGGCGTGTCTGCAATCTGAATGCGAGCTGGAAGAGTGCCGCTGCCGCCTCATACTCCGTCATTGCGAGCGCAGCGGAGCAATCCAGTCTGTCGCCGCATTACGCCATGTCGCCGCTGGGTCGCAGCTCTGCGCAGCAACGCTCGCGTGCCTCACCCCTGGTTCGCCATGCGCGCGCGGTCGAGATGCTCCTCGATCTTGGGGCGGTCGCGGGTGCGCTCGAAACTGGTGCAGAGCAGTTCGGTCTCCTCGAGCGAGACCGGGGCGCGATACAAACGGCACATGAATTCCGCCGTTGCGCGTCCCTTGCCGGTACCCGGCCCGCGTTCGGCAAGAAACATGCAGTCCCGGCACACGCTGGCATCGAGCCGCTGATGTGCTGCGTCGAGGTGATTGAGGATGTCGCGCAGCGAATCGCGCAGCCTGACGCACTCGTCGGGTCCGAGCGCCGTGACCGCGTTCAGCACGTGATTGATCGGATCGTGCTGGCTCAGGCACTTCTCGCCCTGTGCGGTGACGTGCAGCACGACAGAACGCTTGTCTTCGTGCGACGGTTTTCGCACCAGGAAGCTCTTGCTCTCCAGCGTCTTCACGATCTGCGATGCAGTTGCCCTGGTTGCGCCGATGAAGCCGGCGAGCGCGGACGGCGTGCGCGAAAACCTGTTGGCGCGGCCGAGAAAGCGCAGCGCCATCCATTCCCGATCGCGCAACCCATGCTGATCGCCTTCGAAATACCAAGCCCTCGCTGCCTGAACCAGCAGCTCCACGGCTTCTCTTGCCAATGGCATGAATTCCTACCTTGCCCCGGGAGTCACGTTTGCGGCGCCCCCGAGCCGCCTTCCGCCGTCGCGAATGAGCCGTTTGCGAGAAGCCGTACTACCGGCAATGTTCGACACATGCACCGTGCTCTTCTCTCGCGTGAAAGCACGGACTGCCCGGCCCCCGACCTGGACCAATGGGCACTGCAAGCTATGGCACGGTAAGCGGCGTTGCTGATGGTATGCCATTCGCGGCGTTGTCGTACGGGAGCCCGAATAGCCGTCGCCAGCAGACGATGGATCGGAGTAGTTCAACCGAAGCCCCTAAGGTTCAAGTCACACGCAGACGTTTCTTATCTTCCGACGAAACGATGAATGACCTTCTCAACAAAATCAAGTAGAGACCATCTCGCAGACAGGATGTCGTCGCAGGCGAATGTAACGTTCAAGACAATCTCGCTCTTCGGGACACATGATGGTGAACGCAATACGCTGTCCCACGAGCAACATGCACGCAACTATGCGACGGTTTTATTGCACGGCACGTTGTTGGCTGTCGTTGATGCAAGTTGACCGAAGCTTGTGCATGACGACGATGTGCGTCGGCATGTCATCCACAACTTGTGCGTTCTGCCAAGAACTGTCCGGGGGAACTCACAGGAATTACACGCGGCGGTTGTCCGGGTCGGATCGAGAAGTCGCCGGTTCAGTCGCATTCGGCGCGGCTGCGCGATTTCCCTCACCCGAACGGTGGAGGCGATCACGGCTGAAACCGGAGACGGGCGTGCATGTGCATGCGCTGGAAGCGTGGCGGCATGCGCAATCGCCTGTCGAAAACAACGAGCAAGGTGCGATCGCGGGGCGCCTCGCGCCCCGACCCAAGCTGAGACTTGCTAGTCGCCCTTGAGCATGTCCCGCAGCTCGCGGAACGGATCGGCGCTTGGCGGAGCCGAAGCGTCCTGCCGCATCGCGCCATAGATTCTCGGGACCATGTCGACCGCCTGGTCGAGCCCCGAATCACGTCCCGCCTGGTATCCGCCCATCAGGCGAAGGTCGCGCGTGTCCTCGTATTTGGCGATCATGGCGCGCAGCTTGCTCACCAATTCGCGCTCTTCGGGGTCCCAGACGTTATGGGCGAGACGGGAGACCGAACCCAGAACGTCCACCGCCGGGTAACGTGCCTGGTCGGCGATGTGCCTGGAGAGCACGATGTGCCCATCGAGTGTGCTGCGGATGGTATCGGCGATCGGCTCGTTGTGATCGTCGCCGTCCACCAGCACGGAGAAAATCCCGGTGATCGTCCCGGACCCCTCCTCGCCGGGTCCGGCGCGCTCCAGAAGGCGCGGCAGATCGGTGAAGACGGTGGGTGCGTAGCCGCGCGCGACTGCGGGCTCACCTGCGGCGAGCGCGACTTCACGGGCGGCGTGGGCGAACCGGGTGATCGAATCGACCATGAGCAAGACCGATTCGCCCCGGTCTCGGAAATATTCGGCGACCGCCATGGCCGTCTTCGGCGCCAGTCGCCGCATCATCGGGCTCTCGTCGCCCGTCGACACGATCGTGACGGCGCGGTGACGGTCGGCGCCCAGCACGTCCTCGATGAACTCGCGCACCTCGCGGCCGCGCTCGCCCACCAGGGCCAGCACGACGGTGTCAAAACCCTGGCTGCGGGCGAGCATCGCAAGCAGCGTCGATTTACCGACACCGGAGCCGGCAAAGATACCGACGCGCTGGCCGGCGCAGATCGGGGCGAACAAATCGATGACGCGTACGCCGGTGCGCAGCGGCTTGTGGACCCGCGCGCGCTTCATGGCCGAAGGCGCCTCCGCCTCGGCCGAGACCGGACGCGACCCGGGGGTGAGAGGGCCCTGTCCGTCCAGCGGCGCCCCGAGCGCGTTGATCACGCGGCCCTTCCAGCTCGGATCGGGTGCGAAGGACAAAGGAGGCATCCGGTAGGCGACCGAGCCGAGGCCGCCGGCGAACTGCCGGTCGAACGGCTTGGCGATGATGCCCTCGCTGTCGATCCGCACCACCTCGCCGATCTGGGGCTTGCCGCCGGAGTTGACGCCGATCAGTTCGCCGAGCCTGACGAAGCGCGACAGGCCGGAGACACGGAAATGCGTCGACGCGATCTCGGAGATCGCGCCGCTGACGCTTGCCAGGGGAGTGCTCTGCTGAAGCTCCAGCAGCGCCCACTCAAGTTGCCGAAGAGCGTTCAAGGAAACCGTCCAACCTCATTGCGCGCGGGGCGCAGTCTATTTGCCGGGTTCGCCCAGCGTCCGGATTGCGTTCTGGAGCGAGCTCTCAGTGCCCTCGATCATCGAATTGGTGCCGTCGAAGGCGCGCGAGGCCGCGATCAGCTTCGTCAATTCCATCATCGGATTGGCGCCTGAGCCCTCGACATAGCCCTGCTTGAAGCCGTCGCGGGAGAAGTCGGCGATGGCGGTCGCAGGCCGGTTGGGCGTGACGCCCGAATTGCCGTAGCGGTCGAGATTGGCGTCGGCGGGAATGTTGAACAGGCCGATGGTGCCGATCTCGTTGTTGTCCTGGGTGATCGCGCCGCTGCGCGCGATCGAGACCGGTCCGCCGTTCGGATCGAGGGTGATTTGCGCGCCACCGGAATCGATGACGGGGAAGCCGGAGACGGTCTGAAGGTCGCCGTTAGCGGCGATCTGGAGTCGACCGTCGCGCGTATAGACCGTGCCGTTCGGACCGGCGAAGGCGATCCAGCCCTGTCCGACCACGGCGACATCGAGCGGGTTGCCGCTCTCAGTGATGCTGCCCATCTCGCGCGAGATGATGTTGTCGCCGGGCGAGGAGAAGGCGACCGGGTTCGCGCCCGCCTTGGACAACACCGTCTCGAACTTCACCACGTCGGTGCGGAACGCCGCCGTGTTGACGTTGGCGACGTTGTTGGCGATCGTCTGGAGGCGTTTTTCGAGGGCGACCTGCGCCGACAATCCTACATAGAGGGCCGATTGCATGACTTACCTGTTGAAATGACTTACCTGTTGAACTTGATGTTCTGAAGTGTCGTGAGCACGTTGGTATCCATGCCAATCGACGTCGTGGCGCCGCCGATCAGGACCAGCGCCGGGTTGGTCGAGGTGTCGCTCTGGGCCCGGGTCGCATCCCACATCGCCGCGAAGCGCTGCACGAATTTGGTGACCTTGGCCGGATCCTGGAAATCGGTGAGCTTGATCTTGCTCGTGATCATCTTGGCCTGGGCATCGATATCAGCCGAGCTGATCGTCGACGGCAGGCCGAGCGCCGTCTGGACCACTTGCGTCATCGCCTTGTCCGCGAGGATCTGGTAGGAATTGGTGATCGTGGAAGCCTTGCGCGTGAAATAGAGCGCCAGCCGCAGGCCCTCGTTCTGGTCGCCGGCCTTCTCCTCCATCGTCTGCGTGACGTATTGGGTCGCCGTGCCGGTCGTGGCCGCGGCGGTTTGGGTCGCCTTGTCGCCGAGGGCGGCGAAATTGAAAGCGGCGGCGAATTGCCGGTAGCGGATGTCGGTCAGCTTGTTGGCGAAGGTCTTGTTGTCGGCGATACCCTCAGTCAGCACCTTGCGCATGAACGCCTTGGCGTAGGTCATGTCGCTGAGGCCATATGCCTTCATCGCGTAGGAATAGAGGCGATAGTCCTTCAGGAAGTCGTCGATGGTCTTCACGTTGCCGATGTGGCTGAGGAAGTAATCGGTGTCGCGGCTGACGTCCGGCTGCGTCGCGACCTGTGTCAGCGACTTGCCCATGTCCTTGGTCAGTCTGGTGTAGTCCGCGATGGTGGATAGCATGACCCGCGCCCCTCTGGCCGCTTTCGCGACGTCGTCCCAAGCTGCCGTGAATCGCTTGCGCGAGGCTGGCGAGGGGGAAGCCAGCCTCGCGCAAGGCTCACCGACTAGATATTCCCGATGGGATCGGTGATGGAGCGGCGCGTTGGGCAGTTTCGTGGGGATCGTCATCACGGTAGCGGCACTGCTGGGCGGATTTGCCGCCATGGGCGGGCATCTGGGCGTGCTGATGCAGCCTTGGGAGTTCGTGATCATCATGGGCACCGCGGCCGGCACCTTCATCATGGCCAATCCCTGGAAGACGGTCGCGGATACCGGGCTTGCCTGCGTGCAGGCAGTGACAGGGGCGGTGCCCGGTCAACGCTACTATCTCGATCTGCTCGGCGCGCTGCACGCGCTGATGCGGGAGCTGCGGGGCAAGGGCCGCAACGAGGTCGAGGCGCATATCGACGATCCCGCGTCCTCCGAGATCTTCAAGGCGTTCCCGAGCGTGCTCGGAGATCCGTCGCTGCTCCAGTTCATCTGCGACTACGTCCGTCTCATCATCATGGGTAACGCGCGAACGCATGAGATCGAAGCGCTGATGGACGAGGAGATCCACACCATCGTGAAGAGCAAGCTGGCGCCCTACCATGCGCTGGTGGTGGTCTCGGAAGCGCTGCCCGCGCTCGGCATCGTCGCCGCGGTGCTCGGCGTCATCAAGGCCATGGGTGCGCTCGACCAGTCGCCGAAGCTGCTGGGCGGCTTCATCGGCGCCGCCCTCGTCGGCACCTTCGCCGGCATTTTCCTGTCCTACGGCATCATTTCGCCCTTCGCGATGAAGGTGAAGATGACGCGCGAAAAGCGTTGCCGGCCCTACATCATCGTCAAGCAGACGCTGCTGGCGTTCATGAACGGCGCCATGCCGCAGATCGCCGTCGAGCACGGCCGCAAGATGATCGCGAGCCCCGAGCGACCCTCGATCGACGTCGTCGAGAACGAGACGATCGCGGGACCCAAGGCGGTCGTGACCGAGGTTGAACCGAAGGCTGCGCGCGCATCATGATGGAAGCCCTCGACGTCGATCAGCGCAAGCCGCTGCCGAACTATCTGCTGGACGCCGCCGGCATCTCGATCGAGCGCATGCCGATGCTCAATGTGATCTTCGATCGCATGGCGGCGTCGTGCACGGACAGCCTGCAGCCGATGGCTGGAACGCCATGCTATTTCTCGGTCAACGGCATCACCAACGACCGTGTCGGCGACATCATCAAGGACTACGAGGCCAATGCGGTTGCGGCCGTGCTCTATGCCGAGCAGTGGGACTCCCGCATCATCATCATGCTCGACCGCGACTTCGTGTTCACGATGGTCGAGGCGATGTTCGGCTCCGACGGCGCCGAACCGCCGCTCGACGTCGAGCGCAGCTTCTCGAACATCGAGATCCGCCTGGTCCAGGCGCTGTTCGAGCGGTTCGCCAAGGCGCTGCAATCCGCTTTCGCCGGCACCTCCAACGTCACTTTCCGCGTCGAGCGGGTCGAGACCGCCATGGCATCGCTGGCGATCGGGCGGAGCGGCAACATGTCGATCTGCGCGAACATCATGCTGCAGGCACTCTACCGCGGCGGCCAGATGTTCCTCATCATTCCGCACTCCGCGCTCAACCCGCTCAGGCAGAAGCTCGCGACCGTGGTCGTGAGCGACGGCCGCGCGGCCGATCCGCGCTGGCGCGAGCAGATGGAGACGGAGGTTCACCGCACCGAGGTGACGCTGAGCGCCGTGCTGGACGAAAAGATGATTTCGCTCGGCGACGTCGTGAAGTTCCAGGTCGGCCAGGTGCTCGAGCTCGAAGCCACGCCACGCACGCTGGCTCGACTCGAGAGCAACAACCAGGTGCTGTTCTGGTGTCAGATCGGCCAGCTTGACGGCTATTACGCCATGCAGGTGGCAGATCCCGTCGATCAGAAACGGGAGTTCGTCGATGATATCCTATCTCGTTGATGCCGTGCTGCTGATCGCGCTCGCCTTCACCAGCATGCGGGTGACCCGGATGCATCGCGAGCTGGCGCGGTTGCGCAGCTACCAGGGCGAGTTCTCGACCATCGTCCACGAGACGGCGGGCGCCTTCGACACGGTCATCACCGCAGCGCATGATTCCACCGCAAATCTCGGGCGGCTCGCCAACGTGCTGAGCACGAAGATCGATCAGGCCCACGAGGCGATCGCGGCGCTCGATGCGAGGAGCGGGCTCGCATCCGCAGCGAGCGCGGGCGGCGCCGACGTGAACAAGCATTGAAGCCGAAGCCGGCGGAATAAATACGATCGGAACGTCGCGGCGCTCCGGGAGCGGAAATACCAAGAGGCGATACCAGATGGCGCAATCCTTCGACTATGAGTCAGCATCGGCGGCCGACGAGGGGCATACCGAAGCATCTCCGCTGGAGCGGTTGGCGGAGATCGCCGCGCGCACCGCGGAGGAGACCGGCAAGTTCGCCAATGTCGATGCCATCCTGCGCATTCCCGTGACCATGCAGGTGGTGCTGGGATCGGCGACCATTCCGGTGGCAAATTTGATGAAGCTCGGCCGCGGCGCGGTGGTTCCGCTCGACCACAGGGTCGGCGAACCCGTCGACGTCGTGGTCAACGGCCGCGTCGTCGCCCGCGGCGAGGTGGTCGTGGTCGAAGAAGACAATTCCCGCTTCGGCGTCTCGCTCACCGAGATTGTGGGCCCGTTGGGGCAGGGTGATACCTGACCATGGCGGCACAGGTCGGCATGGCTCCTATCAAGCAGCGAGGCGTCGCCACGCTGGGCGGAACGGAGAAGGTCGCGGCACTCCTGCTCGCCATGGGCCGGCAGGCGGCCGCGAGCGTACTCGCGCAGTTCGAGCCGCAGGATATCCGCACCGTTACAAAGGCCGCGGCCGAGCTGCGGCCGATCACGGCGCAGGAACTTGAAGCGATCGTCGAGGAGTTCGCCCAGCAATTCTCGATGGGCGCCAACATTCTCGGCACCCTCGGTGGCCTGGAAGCCGTGCTCGGCGACGTGCTTCCGGCCGACCAGGTCTCGGCCATCATGTCGGACCTGCTGGGCAATTCGAGCCGGTCCGTGTGGGATCGCGTCTCGTCGGTGTCGGAGAACTCGCTGGCAAGCTACCTGTCCAAGGAGCATCCGCAGACCGCGGCGCTCATCCTGTCCAAGGTCAAGCCGTCCTGCGCCGCCAAGGTCATGAGCCAGCTGCCGTCGAGCCTGCGCAACGAGCTGATGCGGCGCGTGCTCAGCCTCAAGCCGATCGTCGACGACGCCATGAGGGTCCTCGAGAAGACGCTGCATGAGGATCTGACGCTGAACTTCGCCCGCAACCTCGGCGCGGACACCTATGCCCGCGTCGCCGACATCATCAACAAGATGGAGCGCGGACACATCGAGGACATGCTCAAGAGCCTGTCGGAGAAGCGGCCGAAGTCGGCCGAAGTGCTGAAGGAGCTGCTCTTCACCTTCGACGACGTCACCAACCTGACGCCGAAGGCGCGCACCATGATCTTCGACCAGGTGCCGACCGATCGCATCGTCATCGCGCTGAAGGGCACCGACAAGCACTTCCGCGAGATGATCCTGTCCTCGGTCGCCTCGCGCGTCCGCCGGGTCGTCGAGCACGAGCTCGCCATCGGCGAACCGTCGAACCAGCGCGACGTGCTCGAGGCGCGGCGCGTGATCACCGACCTCGCGCTCGACCTCGCGGAAAAGGGCGAAATCGAGCTCAACCCCGAGCAGGAGGATGAGCTGGTCTTCCGCTGACCGCTGAACGGGCATGGCAGAAACAACCGATCAGGAGAGCAAGACAGAAGAGGCGACCGAGAAGAAAGTCCGCGATGCGCTCGAACAGGGCAAAATCCCGGTCTCTCGGGAGGCTTCCATCTTCGCCTCGATGGCCGCGCTGATGGTGATCCAGGCGTTCCTGATCGGCCAGGGCGTTCAGCAATTGACGCCGATGCTGACGGGCTTTCTCGATGATCCCGACGGCTTCCCTCTCAGCACCGGGGCCGACGCCCAGAATCTGCTCATCGTGGTCGGGCTTCAGGCACTCCGCTTCCTGACGCCGCTGGTCGTCACCCTGGCGGCCTTCGGGCTGGCCGCCTCGCTGTTGCAAAATGCTCCCAGCCTGGTGCTCCAGCGCATCACGCCGGATCTGTCGCGAATCTCTCCGCTCAGCGGCTGGAGCCGGCTGTTTGGATCGCAGGGCCTCGTCGAGTTCGCCAAGTCGCTGTTCAAGCTCGCCGCGGTCACCGTCGTCGTCGCGTTCGTGCTGCGCTCGTCGGAAGCGAAGGCGTTCGAGGCGATGTACACCGACCCGGTCGCGCTGCCGGAGATGATTCTCAACATCGCCATGCGAATCGTCTCGGCGATCTGCATCGCGACCATCGTCCTGGTAGCGGTCGATCTCGCATGGGCGCGCTTCCACTGGCGGCGCGAGCTGCGCATGACGCGGCAGGAGATCAAGGACGAGCACAAGCAGGCCGAAGGCGATCCGCTGATCAAGGCCCGCCTGCGCTCGCTGGCGCGCGACCGCTCGCGCCAGCGCATGATCGCCTCCGCATCGCGGGCGACGCTGGTGATCGCGAACCCCACGCACTTCGCGATCGCGCTGCGCTACAATCGCGAGGAAAATCCGGCGCCGATCGTCGTGGCGAAGGGCATGGACGTGATTGCGCTGAAGATCCGCGAAGTCGCCGAGCAGAACCGGATTCCGGTGATCGAGAACAAGGCGCTGGCGCGCGCGCTCTACGAGGCGGTTCAGGTCGACCAGGTGATTCCGGCGGAGTTCTTCCGGCCGGTCGCCGAGATCATCTACTTCCTGCAGTCCAAGCAGGCGCCGCGGTCCGAGAAGGTCCAGTAGAATTCCGAGGACGGCGTCTATTCCATCAGCCTGACGAAAGCTTGCGACCCTAAGGTTACACCGTCTGAACCAGAATGGTGCTGCCGTGGGACCGCTCTATCTCTTCGAACTCGCATCGTCGCAGGCGCGATACCTCGAGCTCCGCCAATCGACGATCGCCACGAATGTCGCCAACGCCAACACGCCGGGCTTCAAGGCGCGCGACGTCGAGCCCTTCAACAAGGTGCTCGACAGCACGCCGGTGAGATTGGCGACCACGTCGCCGTCGCACATGCAACTCTCCGCTGCCGAGAGCGACACGCGGGCAACCGCGAAAAAGGACAGCTGGGACGTGGTTCACTCCGGCAACTCCGTCAGTCTCGAGCAGGAAATGATCAAGGGCAGCGACGTCAGTCGCGACTACTCGATGAACTCGGCGGTCGTGCGGTCGTTTCACCGCATGCTGCTGTCGAGCGCAAAGACCTGAGGTGAACTGACATGCTGGACTCACTGCAATCCTCGTTGACGGTCGCGAGCTCCGGGCTCGAAGCGCAGTCGACGCGCATGCGCATCGTCTCGGAGAATCTCGCCAACGCGACGTCGACGGGGCGCGCCGCCGGCGCCGATCCCTATCAACGCAAGACAATCACCTTCGATGCCGCGATGGACCGCGCCTCGGGCGCTCAGCTGGCGAAGGTCAAGGAAATCGGCGTCGACACCACGCCGTACCGCGTGGAGTACGAGCCGGGGCATCCCGCCGCCGACAAGGCCGGCTACGTCAAGCTGCCGAACGTCAACATGATGATCGAGATGGCGGACATGCGGGAAGTCAACCGGTCCTATGAAGCCAATCTCCAGGTCGTGAAACAGGTGAGGTCGATGCTGGGCATGACCATCGACCTGCTGAGGAGCTGACAATGCTTGAAGCAATTTCATCCACAGCGATTTCGGCCGGGCAAGCGGCGAGCCGCGCGACCGAGGCGCAGGCCATCTCGTCGACGGCGACACCCGCGATCCAGTCCGGCGCCGACGTCGGATTCGAATCTGTCATGAAGCAGGTGACGACGGACGCGATCGGGACACTGAAGGCGGGCGAGGCGGCCTCGATCTCGGCGATGCAGGGCAAGGAATCGACGCGGCGCGTTGTGGAGGCGCTGATGTCGGCCGAACAGGCCTTGCAGACGGCGGTCGCAGTTCGCGACAAGGTCGTGCAGGCCTACCAAGAGGTCGTTCGGATGTCGATCTGATCAAGGAGTGACGCTGTGAAATCGCTTGCCATCGCGGCCACGGGCATGAACGCCCAGCAGACCAACATCGAAGTCATCGCGAACAACATCGCCAACATCAACTCGACCTCGTACAAGCGGGCGCGTGCCGAGTTCACCGATCTGTTCTACCAGATGGACCGCATGCAGGGCGTTGCCAACACCAGCGGCTCGTCGCCGATCCCGGAAGGCGCTAATCTCGGCCTCGGCGTCAAGTCGGCGGCGATCCGCAAGCTGCACATCCAGGGCGCGCTCACGCAGACCGGTAATCCCTACGACATGGCGATCAACGGCCGCGGCTGGTTTCAGGTGCTCGGCCCGAATAACGAGGTGCAGTATACCCGCGCGGGCTCGTTCAACACCAACGCCAACAGCCAGCTCGTCACGACCGACGGCTACCTGCTGGATCCCGCAATCACGGTGCCGCAGGGAACGGTTCAGGTCACGGTCAACCAGACCGGACAGGTGTTTGCCAAGCTGGATACGGAAGTGAACCCGAGGCAGATCGGCCAGCTCAATCTCGCTAATTTCGCCAACGAGGCCGGCCTCGAACCGCTGGGCAGCAATCTCTACCGCGAGACGACGGCGTCCGGCACGCCGGTGGTCGGCCTGCCGGGCGATTCCGGCTACGGCAAGATCAACCAGCAATATCTCGAAGCCTCGAACGTCGACCCGGTCAAGGAAATTACCGAGTTGATCTCCGCCCAGCGCGCCTACGAAATGAATGCCAAGGTCATCCAAGCCTCGGATGAAATGGCCCAGACGGTCTCGAAGGGCATGCGCTAGTTCCGGTGTATCCATGTTGAACAGGATGGGCTCGATCATGCGCGGGTTGGCCGCCGTGCTGCTGGTTCTCGTCTTCGCGCGAGTCGCGGCGGCCGAGGAGAAGCGGCTTCCCGTGCCGGCCGTCTCGATCCGCGCCGGCGAGCTGATCCGGGACGAGATGATCACCGAGCGTGCCTTTACGCCGAACGTGCTCGGCGTCGCCGTTTTCATCGAAGGACGCCAGGTCCTGGTCGGCCGCATGGCGCGCCGCGCGCTGCTCCCCGGCCAGCCGATCCCGACCAACTCGGTGGAGGATCCCTGGACGGTCGCCCGCGGAGCGATGGTCAAGGTCGTGGTCGAAGACAGCGGCCTGTCGATCGTGACCTACGGCGCCGCGATGCAGTCGGGCGCGCCCGGCGCGCTCATCCCGATACGAAACACCGATACGGGTGTGATCATCAGGGGTGTCGTCCAGCCGGACGGCAGCGTCAAGGTCGTGGACGGGTCATGACCAGAGTCCTGCTTGCGCTCGTCCTGCTCGTTTTCGCCGCCAGCGCCCAGGCCGCCGTCCGCATCAAGGACATCGCGGACATCAAGGGATTGCGCGAAAACCAGATCGTCGGTTATGGCCTCGTCATTGGCCTGAACGGCACCGGCGACACGCTCCGCAATGCTCCGTTCACGGAGCAGTCCCTGCAATCGATGCTCGAGAACATGGGCATCAATGTCAGGAACGAGACCACCAGCACCAACAATCCACCGCGGCCGACGACGCTGCGCACGCGCAACGTCGCGGCCGTGATGGTGACCGCGGACCTGCAGCCCTCGATCGGTGCCGGCGAGCGCATGGACGTGACCGTGTCGTCGCTCGGCGATGCGACCTCGCTGCTCGGCGGCACCCTGGTAATGACGTCGCTGCGCGCGGCGGACGGTGCGGTCTATGCAGTGGCGCAAGGCGCGGTCACGGTCGCCGGCTACAGCGTCGGGGGCCAGGCCCAGAACGTCAGCCAGGGCACGCCGACCGCGGGCCGCATCCCGAACGGCGCGCTGGTCGAGCGCGAGGTGCAGGGTAGCCTCCATGAAATGGAGTATCTTGTGCTGGAGCTCAAGAACCCCGACTTCGTCACCGCAACGCGAATCCTCGACGCCATCAATCGCTACGCGGGCGGACGCTACCGCGCGCAGATCGCCTTCGAGCGCGACTACCGCACCATCGTGCTGTCGAAGCCGCGCCACATCGGCCCGGTCCGCTTCCTCGCCGAAATCGGCGAGCTGACCGTCGAGCCGGACACGCCGGCGCGGGTGGTGATCAACGAGCGCACCGGCACGGTGGTGATCGGACGCGACGTACGGATATCGACCGTTGCCGTGACGCACGGCAATCTGACGGTCCGCGTCACCGAGCTTCCCGTGGTGTCGCAACCGGCGCCCTTCTCGAAAGGGCAGACGGTGGTCGTGCCCCAGACCGTGGTCGAGGCCAACGAGGCCGGATCGCAGGTGGCGATCCTGAGCGGCGTCGATCTCCAGCGTCTGGTGCGCGGGCTGAACCAGATCGGCCTGAAACCATCCGGCATCATCGCGATCCTCCAGGCGATCAAGACGGCCGGCGCCCTCCAGGCGGACGTCATCGTGCAATGACGCGCAAGCGCCGTGCAAGCTTGGTCGCTCAATGCTCTCTTGACTGAGAATCGCACGCGGACCGATGTTGAAGCTGGATCATAAAGCCAAACTCCTCCTCCTGGTCGCGGCCTCCGCGCTCGCGAGCGCTTCGCCCGTTCTGGCGCTGGATGAGGCCAAGCCGTCGAAGCCGCTCAACCTGCTGTCCTTCGCGCGCGCCCGCGCGCCTGGCCCGCAGAAGCCGATCTCATCGATCCCGAGCGACAATGCGTCGATGCGGGCGACGGCGTGGGCAGCCGAAGATTCGGGACCCGCGATCACGGGTGCCGTGCCGGCCTCCGAGAAGCCCGCGCCGGTACCCACAGCCGCGCCGCGACCCGCCAAGCCCGGTAGCGTCACGGCGCCGCCGAAGCCGGTGCCGCCCCAGGCCGCTGCAACCGCGGACAACGAAGTCGCTCTGTTCTGCAGCAATGTCGCCGACCCCGCGGTCGATGCAAGGCTGGCCTGGCAGCTCAAGGAGCTGGAGAAGGCCGAGAACCAGCTCCGTGAGCGGATCGCCGAGGTCGAGGCCAAACGCGCTGAATATGAGAAGTGGATGGCGTTGCGCGACGACTTCCTGAAGAAGGCCGAAGCGAGCGTCGTCGAGATCTACTCGCGCATGAAGCCGGACGCCGCCGCAACCCAGATCGCCGGGATGGCGGACGAGACGGCTGCGGCCGTGCTCGCAAAGCTCAGCCCGAGGAGCTCGAGCGCAATCTTCAACGAGATGGAGACGGGGCGCGCGGCGCACCTCGCCGATCTGCTCGGCGGGATGCGTCGCGTGGATGACGGAAAGACCAAATAGATGAAGAATCTGATCCTCATCCTGTCGCTGTTATCGCTTGCGGGATGCGTCACTGATCCGGCCGAGGTCCTGACTGGCCCGCGATTGTCGCCGGTCGGGAGCGGTCTGAGGACGCAGGCCGATCCGATTCCCGTGACGCCCCGCATGCACTCGCCCGTCAGCTATCGCTCGACCTGGGACGACGGCACCGACCTCTACCGCGATCCCCGCGCCCGGCGCGTCGGCGACGTCGTGACGGTGATCATCTCGATGCAGGACAAGGCCAAGCTCGACAACAAGACCGGCCGCTCGCGCGATTCGCAGATCAAGTTCGGGCTCGACTGGCTGATGGACGTCGCGGGATGGCAGGACAAGGGCTCGACGAGCGCCAACCTCAACACCAACACCCAGATCAAGGGCAACGGCCAGATCGACCGCGCAGAGGATATCAAACTGTCGATCGCAGCCATCGTCACCGACGTGTTGCCGAACGGAAATATGATGATCAGCGGCTCGCAGGAGTTTAAGGTCAACACGGAAATGCGCGTGCTCAACGTCGGCGGCATCGTGCGTCCACGCGATATCTCTCGAACCAACACGATCTCCTACGAGAAGATCGCCGAGGCGCGCGTGGCCTACGGCGGCCGGGGAAATCTCTCGGACGTGCAGCAGCCTGGATGGGGACATCGGATCTATGACGCCGTGGCACCGTTCTGAGATGCGCGACCGTCGGGCCGCGTCACGAGGGCAGGGGACGTCATGCGCCTGATTGCGGCCATCGTGGTGCTGACCCTGATCGCGATCGGCGCGGGCGGGCTTGCCGGCCTGCATCTGTTTGCAGCCGCCGAGCGCGTCGCCGATGCGAAGAAAACCGCCACGCCGCCGCCTCTTGCCTCGAGCTACGCTGGCAGCGCGCGGCTCAGGAAGCTGTCGCCGATCGTGACCAATCTCGGCGCGCCGGCCAACAACTGGGCCCGCATCGAAGCCTCCATGGTGACCGACAGCATGAGCGACGAGGATGCCGGCATCCTGGCGGCCCATATCAGCGAGGACATCGTCACCTATCTGCGGTCGGCGACGGTGGCGCAGTTCGAGGGATCGCGCGGGCTTCAGCACCTGCGCGACGACCTGACCGAACGCGCCAATATCCGCTCCTCGGGCAAGATCCGCGAATTGATCATTGAGACGTTGGTGATTCAGTGAAACTGAGAGTCCTGCTGCTTGCGTTGCTCCTGGTCGTGCTGCCCGAAGTGGCACTGGCCCAAATTCCGGACCTCAATTCGCTGCTGCCGCCGGGTAACGGCTCGACCAGCGGCCGGATCATCCAGTTGATGGCGGTGATCACGGTACTGTCCGTGGCGCCGGGACTGCTCATCATGGTAACGAGCTTCACGCGGTTTGCGGTGGCGCTGTCGTTCCTGCGCGCCGGTCTCGGACTTCAGACCACGCCGGCCAATCTGGTGCTGATCAGCCTCGCGCTGTTCATGACCTTCTACGTGATGGCGCCGACCTTCGACCGCGCCTGGGAAACCGGGATCCAGCCGCTGATGAAGAACGAGATCTCGGAGGAAGAGGCCTATCTGAAGATCACCGATCCGTTCCGCGAATTCATGCTGGCCCATGTTCGCGACAAGGATCTGCAGACCTTCGAATCGCTGGCCGCGGAGAGCTTCCGCAGGAAGTTCGACGACAAGCGCGTCGACATGCGCGTCATCATTCCGGCCTTCATGATTTCCGAGCTCAGGCGTTCGTTCGAGATCGGATTTCTCATCATCCTGCCGTTCCTCGTCATCGACATGATCGTGGCGACCCTGACCATGTCGATGGGCATGATGATGATGCCGCCGACAATCCTCGCACTGCCGTTCAAGATGCTGTTCTTCGTGCTGATCGACGGCTGGAATCTGCTTGCCTCCGGGCTGGTGCGCTCGTTCTCGTAACGGCAATGAGCGCCAGGCGGACGGTTATGGTTAGCGATAAGTACCGGACTATGGTTAGCAATAGGTACTGTTAACCAACTGATTTTACAGCGCAATTCAAGCCGATCTTAATCCGCGCGCAAGATTCGGCGTGCTAGCAATGCGTCACGGCGGGTTGGACCCCACCCACATCAGTCCAAAGGCATGATGCCGCCCCTCCGTACCGGTGAAAGCCCGGTATGTCCCCTCGTGAAAATGTAACGCGTACATAAAGGGACATTCGCAATGTCAAGCCTGCTTACGAACTCGACCGCCATGACCGCACTCCAGACCTTGCGGTCTGTGAGCTCGCAGCTCTCCACCACGCAAACCCGCATCTCCACCGGCCAGCGCGTCTCGACCGCTTCGGACAACGCTGCCTACTGGTCGATCGCGACCTCGATGCGCGCCGACAACGCCGCGCTCTCGGCGGTCTCCGACTCGCTCGGTCTGTCGGCTGCGACCGTCGACACCGAATATACCGCTCTGACCACGGTCATCGGCGACAAGGACTCCGGCCTGACCAAGCTCCAGTCCCTGCTGGTCGAAGCCAAGACCGCCGGTATCGACCGCAGCAAGATCCAGGCAGACGTCACCCAGATCCAGCAGCAGATGAAGGCGACAGCCAGTGCGGCAACCTTCAACGGCATCAACTGGCTGAGCACGTCCGCCACGACGCCGACGACCTTCAGCCTGGTGTCGTCGTACTCGCGTGTCGGCGGTACGCCCACCATCGGCTCCATCACCGTGACGACCGCCAACTACTCGCTCTACACCTCGACGCAGACCGGCATTCTCGACACGGCCGGTTCGACCGCTCCGTCGATCAACACGATGAGCATCTCCGCGTTGACCGACTCGGCAGCTGACCAGACCACGCTCGATGGCTACATCGCGCAGGTCACCGCTGGCATCAACTCGGTGGCCTCGGCCGCCGCCAATCTCGGTGCCGTCAAGAACCGGCTCTCGACCAACACGGACTTCGTGAAGTCGCTGATGGACTCCGTGGACCGCGGTATCGGTCAGCTCGTCGACGCCGACATGAACCAGGAGTCCACCCGCCTGTCGGCCCTCCAGGTCCAGCAGCAGCTCGGCGTGCAGGCGCTCTCGATCGCCAACAACAGCAGCCAGAGCATCCTGTCGCTGTTCCGCTAAGCCTCAAACGATTTTGGGGAGGGCCGCGCTTCTCACGAGGCGCGGCCCTTTCATTTGGCGTGACATCGCGCGCCGCAATTTCAGCCGCCTTGTTGCGGCAAAGACACAGAGCCACAAGCCCCGCACAAGCTTCGCGGGCTATCGTCGCCGTTACGACAGGTTGGGCCTTGACGCTTTTGCGCAGCCCAAAGGCATGACGCCGCCCTGCCGTACCGGTGTAAGTCCGGTATGTCCCCAAATTTAATTCAATCTCCAAAGGGACATCAAAATGGGTTCTAGCCTCCTCACCAACTCGTCTGCAATGACCGCGCTGCAGACCCTTCGCAACGTCAGCTCGCAGCTCGCGACCACGCAGAACCGGATCTCGACCGGTATGCGCGTCTCGACCGCCTCGGACAACGCTGCCTATTGGTCGATCGCGACGTCGATGCGCTCCGACAACGCCGCGCTTTCCGCGGTCTCCGACTCGCTCGGTCTGTCGGCCGCGACCGTCGACACCGAATATACCGCTCTGACCTCGGTTATCGGCGACAAGGACTCCGGCCTGACCAAGCTCCAGGCGCTGCTGGTCGAAGCCAAGACCGCTGGTATCGATCGCACCAAGATCCAGGCTGACATCACCCAGATCCAGCAGGATATGAAACTCAAGGCGAACTCGGCGACCTTCAACGGCATCAACTGGCTGAGCACGACCGCCACGACGCCGACGACCTTCAACCTGGTGTCGTCGTACTCGCGTGTCGGCGGTACGCCCACCATCGGCTCGATCACCGTGACGACCGCGAACTACTCGCTCTACACCTCGACCCAGACCGGCATTCTGGACACGGCTGGTTCGACCTCTCCGTCGATCAACACGATGAGCATCTCCGTGCTGACCGACTCGGCGGCTGACCAGACCACGCTCGATGGCTACATCGCGCAGGTCACCGCCGGGATCAACTCGGTGGCGTCGGCCGCCGCCAATCTCGGTGCCGTCAAGAACCGACTCGCGACCAACACGGAATTCGTCAAGACCCTGATGGACTCCGTGGACCGCGGTATCGGCCAGCTCGTCGATGCCGACATGAATGCGGAATCGACCCGCCTTCAGGCGCTCCAGACCCAGCAGCAGCTCGGTGTTCAGGCGCTCTCGATCGCCAACCAGAACAGCCAGAGCATCCTGTCGCTGTTCCGCTAAGCCGCGGCTTCGAAAACGACCGTGCTCCTCAGGGAGCACGGTCTCCGCCGTGAGCGGCGGATCCGACGGCACACGACGTGCCCACATCGATTTCCTGACGCCACATTCCAGGGAACACGCCGTCGGCGATCGCACCGCGATGCGACCGGCCGTCCGCTTGTCGCCGACGCGCGCAATTGCGTCACTCAGTCTCTTGTAAAATTGCAACGCCTCGCCGGCGAACCGACACATTCGTGGTCTCGCGCAACCTTCAGACAAGGTTGGCAGCAGAGTGTCCTCTACGTTCGCATTGGTATGAGGTCACATGCTGTTCAGTCGTGCGCAGATACAGCAACTGCTCAATAATCTGCTGGAGCTTGGGCCGCGACGCCTGATGGCCTTGGGATTGATCGGTTTCGCCGTTCTCGTCACCGTCGTGGGCGGCGCCTATTATCTGAGCCGGCCTGAATTCGAAACGCTCTATACCGGCCTTTCCCGCGAAGACGTGACGCGCATGGGTGCCGCGCTGCGCGAGCAGAACATCACCTTCGACGTCAACACCGCCGGCGACGCGGTCTCGGTGCGTCCGAGCCAGACCATGCAGGCGCGGATGCTGCTCGCCGAGAAGGGGCTGCCGACCAGCGCCAATTCCGGCTACGAGCTGTTCGACAAGATCGGCTCGCTCGGTTTGACCTCGTTCATGCAGGAGGTCACCAAGCTCCGGGCACTCGAAGGCGAGATCGCGCGCACGGTGCAGTTGATGAAGGGCGTGAAGGCGGCGCGGGTGCATATCGTGATGCCGGTGCGGGGGTCGTTCCGCGCGACGCAGCAGCCACCTTCGGCATCGGTCGTGCTGCGCACCGACGGCGCGATCGAGGCGCGCACGGCGCAGTCGATCCGTCATCTCGTCGCGGCTGCCATTCCGGGCATGAGCCGCGACAAGGTCACGGTGCTGGACGCTGACGGTTCGATGCTGCTTGCCGAAGAGGATGAGGCGACTGCTGCTCCGACCAAGATGGCGAGTCTGCAGAAGACGGTCGGCGGGATGGTGCAGGAGAACATCCGCAAGGCGCTGACCCCGTATCTGGGGCTCGACAACTTCGAAGTGAGCGTTGCATCGCAGCTCTCCACCGACAAGCGGCAGACCAACGAGACCGTCTACGATCCCGAAAGCCGCGCCGAACGCTCGGTCCGGAACGTCCGCGAGAACGAGAAGTCACAGAATGCGGACCGTTCGCAGCCGACCACGGTGCAGCAAAATCTCCCCGACCAGCAGGTGAACGCCGGCGGCACCAAGAATTCCAGCGAAGACAAGACCCGCCGCGAGGACGTCACCAATTTCGAGGTCTCGTCCAAGACCACGACGACGGTGAGCGACGGCTATTCGGTGAAGAAGCTGTTCATTGCCGTGCTGGTCAACCGCGGGCGGCTCATTGCCGACCTCGGCGACAAGAGCAATCAGGCCATCGTCGACAGCAAGCTCGCCGAGATCAGCCAACTCGCGGCCACGGCCGGCGGGCTGGACAAGGCGCGCGGCGACCAGATCCAGGTGACGGCCGTCGATTTCATCGAAGGCTCGCGCGAACTGGCGCCGGTGCCGCCGATCAGCTTCGTCGAGATGATCAACAAGCAGCTCGGCAGCGTCATCAACGCAGTCACGATCCTGGCCGTAGCTTCGATGCTGGTGTGGTTCGGACTTCGTCCTGCGGTCAATGGCATTCTGACCCACCGCGCGGCGCAGGAGCAGACCGAGGCGGCGGAAGCCGCCCAGCTCGAGTCGGCCGCAGGCGCCCTCGCATTGGCGGACAGCGAAGAAGCCGAGCTCAACCTGGTCGAAGACCTCGAAGGCAAGATGCAGCGAACGCCGCAGAAGCGGCTGGAGCAGATCGTTCGTCTCGATCAGATGCAGGCGGCAGCGATCCTTAAAGACTGGATGCGACGCGAGGAGGCGGCATGAACGCGGCAATCGGAAAGCTCCTGACGCAGTTCGACGTGAACGGGCGGGTCAAATCGCCTCCGCCTCCACCGGCGCCCAAAATCCAGGATGTGCTGACGAGGCCGAAGGAAGCCCGGCGCGAGCCTCAGCCGCAGCCTCAGACCCATTCGCAACCGCAATCGCAGCCGCAGCTTCAGTCGCCGCCTCCGGCGCCGAAGGCGGAAGCCCCGGCGGTCAATCTCCTGGACGATGCCTTTCGGCGCGGCCATGCGGCCGGCGTTGCGGACGGCGAGTCCAGGATCGCCGAGGAACGCGTGCGCAGCGCGATCCGGCTCGGCGAAGAGCGGGCCAAGTGGTCCGACCAGCAGGCGGTGGCGGTCGTCAGCGGCTTCGACACGGCTTGCCGTGAAATCGAGACCAACATCGCGAGCTCCGTTGCGCGGATATTGCTGCCGTTCCTCGCCGACGCGGTCCGCGACAAGGCGATCGGGTCGCTGGTCGAGCAGATTGCTGCGCTGACCGGCAATTCGCCGGTGCCGGTGTTCAAGGTCACCGGCCCGAGCGAACTGCTCGACCTGGTGAAGACGCAGCTCGGGACGGCGCGGCGAACCGGCATCGAGTATGAGGCCGCCGATACATTCGAGGTTCGCGTCGTGGCCGACCAGACCGTGATCGAGACCCAGATCACGGCCTGGAGCGAGCGCCTGAAAGAGGCGCGCCGGTAGTCCGTCATGAATGAGGTCAAGTCAGAACTCGTCATCATCCGCCGGCGGAGCGCCTTCGACGACGAGAAGCCGCACGGCGGCGTCTGGAAGATCGCCTATGCGGACTTCATGACCGCGATGATGGCGTTCTTCCTGGTGATGTGGCTGATCAATGCGCTCAACCAGGATCAGAAGCAGGTGGTCGCGAGCTATTTCAATCCGATCAAGCTCGCGGAGAACGCACCTGCCCCGAAGGGGCTCAAGGATCTCTCCAAGAAGGAGCCGTCGTCGTTCGACGGCCAGGACGGCAGGCGCCAGCCGGGAGGACCGAGCGAGGAACGTCGCGGTGACTCTCCGACGGCCGAGAAGCCGCCCTTCTACGAGGAGAAGGTCCTGTTCCGCGATCCCTATACGACACTCGCCGAGATCGCCAGCAGCGCGAACCAGGCCTCGGGCCAGCGGCGCGCCGGCGCTTTGACGTCCGCCGAAGAGGATGGCCTCAAGGGAGGCGACGCCTACCGCGATCCGTTCGATCCCGGCTATTGGAAGCTTGCGCCGCAGGCACCCAAGGATGCCGATCGCATCATCGAGCCCAAGCCCGAGCTGAAGCCGAATGCGTCCGCGCGCGACACTGCGTCCGGCACAGGCGAGGGCGAGCCACAGGCACGCCGAGCCAGGCAGGACGATGCCGGCGGAAGCGTGGCTCCGAACGCCGATGCGTCGTCCGCAAGCCTGTCGGCTCTGCTGCCGCCGGGGCCCGCGCCATCGCAGGCCTCACGCGAAGGGAGCGCGCAGCCCGGCGCCCAGGCTGGTAATCAAGCCAATGCCGCCGCTCAGCCGCGTCCCAACGACACGACGAAGGAATCCGAGCCGCGCGACGCGGCTCAGGCCCAGCAATTAGCGGTCAACCAGCTTCAGTCGGCGATCGCGGACGCGCTGTCGGACGTCAAGGCTGGCGCCGGACCGGTGGCCGAGGTGCGTCAGGTCGAGGAAGGCCTGCTGATCAGCCTGACCGACGATGCCAACTTCGGCATGTTCGCGGTCGGCTCGGCTGAGCCGCGGCCCGAACTCATCCGGGTGATCGACAAGATCGGCCCGCTGCTGACGAAGCGTCCCGGCGTGATCATCGTCCGCGGCCACACCGACAATCGGCCGTACCGTTCGGAGGCCTATGACAACTGGCGGCTGTCGACGGCCCGTGCGCAGATGGCCTATTACATGCTGGTCCGCTCCGGTGTCGATGCGCAGCGCATCGAGCATGTCGAGGGTTATGCCGATCGGCGGCCTAAACTTCAGAACGATCCGGCGGCCGCGCAGAATCGCCGGATCGAGATCATGGTCCGGGAGAAGCGTCCTTGATCAGGCCTCTTCTCCGCGCCACGCTGCTGATGCTGCTGCCGTTCACGGCGGCAGGCGCATTCGCCGAGCCGGGACCGATGCCGCCCCCGCCGGCATCGGCATCGGGCGAGCCATACGAGCTCGTTCGGGCGCTGCAGGCCGTGCAGGATGGCATCGCCAACGGCGATAGCGCGGCGCACGGCAGCCACAGCGCATTGATCCGGCAGATCGGCGAAAAATTTCTCGCCGCCGATCCGGGCGTGTGGAGTAATTCGCAGAACGGCCAGGCGGCCGTTATCTACCTACTTAGTGGCGGCGCGCCGCAAATCATTCGCAAGCTGCCGCGCGACAAGCTGAACGTCGATGGACGGCTGTTCGATGGCGCGCTTGCCTATGTCGAGGGTCGTCAGGACGAAGCGCGCGAACTGCTCAAGGACGTCAAGCCGCGGACGGTTCCGTCGGGCCTGGGCGGACAGCTCGCGCTGGTCCAGGGCGCGCTGTTCGCACGCGCCGAGGCATCGCTCGCAATCGAGCGTCTGGATGACGCGCGCTTGCTCTTGCCGGGCACATTGGTGGAGGAGGCCGCGCTGCGGCGCGAGATCCTGTTGGTCGGGCAAGCCGAGGATTTCGACAAGTTCGAGTTCCTAACGCTGGCCTATATCAGGCACTACCACAACTCGGTCTATGCCGGGGACTTCTGGCAGCGCTTTGCGACCGGCCTGACGCAGTCGAGCCTCGCGCTCGACGAGCGTCGGTTTGCGCGGATCACCACCCTGCTGGAGCAGATCGACCGCGCGAGCCGCCTCAAGCTCTATCTCGTGATCGCGCGGACCGCGATGGTGCGCGGAGGGCTGGCCGTGACCCGGCTTGCTGGCGAGCGTGCCCTGACTCTCAGCGCCGATGCCTCGGCGGAGCGCGAGCGGGCGCATTTGTTCCGCGGCGTGTCGCGGGCGCTCGCCGACGAATATGACGGCGGTCTCGCCGAGTTGAAGGCGCTCGACCGGTCGAAGCTGCCGGAGCGCGACATTCCCTTTCTCAATGCAACGGTGCAGCTCGCACTCGACGTTCGCAAGCCGTTCGCTGGCGGATCCGCCGCCGCAGCCGACAAGTCTCCGGTCACGCCGGCGCGTCTCGACCTCGCGTCGTCGAACGCAACGCTTGCTCGCGCGCAGAAGCAACTCGGGGAACTCGAACTTCTCACCAGGGATCGCCGTCCATGACGAAGCTCAGTGGAACCTCCGGACAGGTCTTTTCGAGTCTCGCCGAAAGCCTCAACATGCGGGGCACATCGCGCTCCGGGAAGAGCGCCGGACCGAAGGCGCAGGCGGACTCCTCCTTCAACGATCTGCTGCACACCGTCTCGAATCTCGCGAAGCGGGCGCTCAACGATGAGGGCGGCGACACGGCGGTGAAAGCCGGCACGCTGCGGACGCGCCTGGCGCACCAGAGCGGGAAGGACGACGCCAACGACGAGACGGTGCACGACCGTGCCGCGGCAGCCGAAGAGCCCGGATCCAGGGAGAAACCCACCGAGAAATCGTCCCGGAAACATGAACTCCTCGATCCTACCGAGCAGGCCGACGTCCAGAGCCGATCGAGCATCGCCGGGATCATGGGGCAGGAGATCGTCCCCGGGCCGCCGGTCGTGATTCCGCAGATGCAAGCACCGATCGGCGACAAGAAGGATTCGTCTGGGCGCGACGAGCGATCTTCCACGACGAAGCGCGACGTTCAGGCCATAGGCACGGCGAAGGCGACGACAGCCGAGCCCGCGCCTCCCGCGGCTCCAACCACCGCGCACTCGCAGACCGCGGCGTCGCACGCGACGGCTACCGACCAGGCGACATCGCCGCAAGGCAGTGAGCCGTCGCAGAAGGCAACCGCACCCGGCTTCGAGGCCGTCGCGGCCAATGTCGAGCGTGCTGCCAAGGCTTCGGCGCGGGACGCATTGCCCGGGACGACCAAGGTCACCGTAGTCCAGCAAGAGACCCATCTGCCGCCGGCGCAGTTCAACGCTCCGCAGCAGGTTGCCAACGCCGTTATCGCCGAGCTGAAAGAAGCTCCGGCACCGACGGCGTCCGCAGCTGCAGATGTTGCCGCGTCCCAAGCCAATGCGCCCGATCAGCCGCTCAAGATCCTGACCATCAATCTCGAGCCGCCCGCGCTCGGCAATGTCACCGTGCGCCTTCGTCTGGTCGGCAACGAGGTGTCCGTCCACCTTGCCGCCGCGCGCAAGGACACGAGCCAGATGCTGGATCAGCAGCGCGATTCGATCCGCGAGCTGATGCAATCGGCGGGCTACGTCGCCGACATAGCGCCCGTCCAGCACGGCTCGCTGGATGGTTTCCAGAGCGGCTCCGGCCAGTCGCAGCCGCAGCTTTCGGGCCAGCAACAGCCCTCGTCGCAGTCGCAAGGCACGTTCGACGGTACGAGCAATTCGTCGGGACAAGCCGACGGCGGCGCCAAGCAGGCCCGACAGGAGCGCCCGTCCAACCAGGAGACGCGTCATGAGCAGGACGTGGCGCCGCAGATTCGTCGCGGCCCTGTTTATCTGTAACGCCGGCGCCGCGACTGCTGCGACCGACAATTCGCGCCCGTGCGAGCGCGAGATGACGCGTGCGTCCCAGCAGCACGGAATTCCGCTCGGCATTCTCTACGCGGTCGGCCTGACCGAGACCGGCCGGCGCGGCGCGCTTCATCCTTACGCGCTCGGCGCCGATGGACAGACCGTATTCGCCAAAGACATGAACGACGCGATCGCCAACTTCGAAGCCATGCGAGCTAGGGGGATCAAGCTGATCGACGTCGGCTGCATGCAGATCAACCACTACTATCACGGCGACAAATTCGTCTCGGTCCGGGCGATGTTCGATCCCGCAGGGAATGTCGACTACGCCGCGCGCTTCCTGAAGGAGCTGAAGCAGCGCGAGGGCAGCTGGACCATGGCGGTCGCCCGCTACAATGCAGGCCCCAACAACCAGCCGGCGCAGAAGCGCTACGTCTGCCACATCGTCGCGCATCTCGTCTCGAGCGGCTTCGGCGCGTGGACCGACAAGGCGCGCTCGTTCTGTCAGCCCAAGACGAGCTGACGACATGAAGTTGTGCATGGTTCCTTACCATCAGCCCCGCGCAAGCAAAACCCATCATTGTAATTGCAACCTACTTAAGGAGCCCAATCCATGAGCCTCTATGGCATTATGCGTACCGGCGTTTCCGGGATGGCCGCGCAGTCCAACAAGCTGTCGACGGTTTCGGACAACATCGCGAACGTCAACACCACCGGCTACAAGCGGGCTTCGACCGAATTCTCCTCGTTGATTCTGAAGAGCGGCTCCGGCAATTACGATTCAGGCGCCGTCGAGACCACCGTCCGCTACGCCATCAGCGACGCCGGACATACGCAATTCACCACATCGAGCACGGATCTTGCCGTTCAAGGCAACGGCTTCTTCGTGGTGTCCGACGCCACTAACACGCAGCAGTTCCTGACGCGGGCCGGCTCGTTCGTCCCGGACAGCCAAGGCAATCTGGTCAATGCGGCCGGCTACTATCTCCTCGGCCAGCCGGGCAAGGTGACTAATTTCTCACAGAACAGCCTGTCGGGAATGCAGATCGTGAACATCGCCCAGGTCTCGCAGGTGCCCGTGCCATCGACGGCGGGAACGCTCACCACCGGCAATCTGGATCCGACGGCAGCACTTATTGCCGGTCCGCCCGGTCCGGGCGCGTACTCGTCGAAAAGCTCGATCGTGGCCTACGACAATATCGGCCAGCCCGTTAAGGTCGATCTCTATATGTCCCATACCGCGACAGCGGCGGGCTTGGACACCTGGCAAATCCAAGCCTACAACTCGACGACGGGCGCCACGCTCGGCGCGACCGGAACTTATACCTTCGACACGACGACGGCCGGAAAGGGCGCGTTGGCCGCAGCGAGCGCCACGACGCTTGCATTTCCGGTCACCGGCGGCGCGACCGTGACCCTCGACTTGTCGAACATGACGCAGGTCGGCACCAACTTCAGCTTCAAGGCTACTGTCAACGGTAGCGTTCCGTCGGCCATCGATAAGGTCGACGTTGACCAGAACGGGTACGTGACCGCCGTGCTCAAGAACGGTCAGCAGCTGACGCTCTACACGCTCATGCTCGCCGACGTGGCGAGCCCCGATAATCTGACGCCCGAGCCGGGCAACGTCTATTCGACCAACCAGAATTCGGGCAACGCCCAGGCCGCGAATGCCGGCACCGGTGGGCTTGGCACGATCCAGTCTGAAGCGCTGGAAGACTCCAACGTCGATCTCGCGGACGAGCTCACCGGGATGATCGAGGCACAGCGTGGCTTCACCGCGAACTCGAAATCGTTCCAGACCGGCGCCGACCTGCTCGACGTCGTCGTCAACCTGAAGCGCTGAACCCCTCTGCACTCGTCCCGGCCAAGAGTAGACCATGTCCCTTACCGCTGCTCTCGACTCCGCTCGCGCATCGCTCATGGCGTCGGGCATCCAGTCGTCGACGATCTCGCGCAACATCGCCGGTGCCAGTGCCGCCGGCTATTCGCGCAAGATCGCCGTATTGGACAATCTCCCCGGGGCCGGCGTTTACGTGGCGGCAATCCAGCGCGCCGCCAGCTCGGGGCTCTACGACAATGTCTTGACCGCAACCTCGACGTCGGCCAAGCAGAGCGCGATCCTTGACGGTCTCCAGAAGATCGCATCTGCCACGGTGGACGATCCGGAACTCGACCAGTCGCCGACGGCGCAGCTCAACGCGCTGAAGAAGGCGCTCCAGCAATATGCCAACGCCCCGGACAACACCACGCTGGCGCAGGCAGCGGTGACGTCCGCCAAGGACATGGCGATCGCGCTCAACCAGGCGACCCAAACCGTGCAGACGGTCCGTGAGGGCGCGGATGCCGACATGCAAACGTCTGTTCAAAACATCAATCGGTTGCTCTCCCAGTTCCAGACCGTCAACACCGCGATCGTGAAGGGGACGATCTCCGGCGACGACATCACCGACTACCTCGACCAGCGCGACAGCATCGTCTCGCAGATGTCACAGGAGGTCGGAGTGTCGATGTCGCTCCGTCCTAACGGGGACGCGGCGCTCTATACCGACAGCGGCGTCGTGCTGTTCGACAAGATAGCGCGAACGGTGAGCTTTGCGCCGACGAACGCCTATACGGCCAGCACCACCGGCAATGCCGTCTATATCGACGGCGTTCCGGTAACCGGCGCCAATTCCGTGATGCCGCTCAAGTCCGGCAAGCTTGCTGGCCTCGCGCAGCTGCGCGACAATGATACCGTTACTTACCAGAGCCAGCTCGACGAAATCGCGCGCGGCCTGGTCGATGCCTTCAAGGAAAGTGACCAGTCGCCTGTTCCGACGCTGCCCAACGTCCCCGGTCTCTTCACCTATCCCGGCGCGCCGGCGATGCCGGCGAGCGCCACCGTCTTGGTGGGCCTCGCTGGTACGATTTCCGTTGCTGCATCGGTCGATCCGGCCCAGGGCGGAAATCCCAATCTGCTGCGCGACGGTGCGATCAGCGGCAACGTCGCATACCAATACAATACCGTCGGCAATGGCGGTTACTCGGCCCGGCTGCAGCAGCTCATTGGCGCCATGGATGCGTCGCAGCCGTTCGATGCAACCACGCAAGGCAAGCCGAACGGCAGCTTGATCGACTTCGCGTCGTCCTCGACGAGCTGGATCGAAAACCAGCGCAAGACCGCCGACTCCAACGTCACCTACCAGAAAACGCTGCTCGACCGCAGCACCGCGGCGCTGTCGAACGTCAGCGGCGTCAACATGGACGACGAGATGTCGTTGATGCTCCAGGTCGAGCGCACCTATTCGGCCTCGTCGAAGATCATCTCGACCGTCGACGAAATGTTGCAGAGCCTGCTGGCTGCCGTGGGAAATTAAGTCATGATGAGCGCGAACTACATCTCGACCTTGATGCTATCGTCGTCGTTGAGGTCCTCGATCACCAACAATCAGGCCGCGCTGGCCAAGGCCTCGAAGGAAGCCACCACCGGCCGCTTCGCCGATGTCGGCCTCGAGCTTGGCGCCACGACGGGAGGCGACGTCACCCTGCGGGCGGATTTGAGCTTCGCCGATCAGCTCGTCGATACCAACGGGCTGGTCTCCGGACGCCTGGACATCACGCAGAGCCGGATCACCCAGCTTGGTTCGACCGCAACGGACTTCCTCAAGGACCTGATCGCGGCTCGCAGTACCGACGGCGGCGGGCGGATCATCCTGCCGCCTGCGTCCTCCAACCTCCAGGATCTGATTGGCGCGCTGAACGTCTCCTATAACGGCTCGTCTCTCTTCGCGGGCATCAACACGCAGAACACGCCGATCACGGCCTACACCGCGGGCTCGGCCAGCAAGAACCAGGTCGATGCCGACTTCCTTGCGACCTTCGGCTTCTCGCAATCATCGCCCAGCGTGAACACCATCACCCCGGCCCAGATGCAGACCTTCCTCGACACCACCTTCGATGCGGAGTTCGCGAGCCCGGCCTGGAACACCAATTGGTCATCGGCGACCGACCAGGTGATGCAAAGCCGTATCTCCACGACGGAGATCGCAGATACCTCCGTCAGCGCCAATCAGACAGGTTTCCGCAAGCTCGCCGAGGCCTACACCATGATGGCGGATCTCGGGAACGCGAACCTGGACCAAGCGACGTTCCAAGTCGTCGTGGACAAGGCCATCGGCCTTGTCGGAAACGCCATCACTGACCTTGCGACCCTCGGCGGCGACATCGGCACGGTCCAGCAGCGGATCACCTCCGCAACCGACAAGCTGAAGACGCAGCAGGACATTCTGAACAATCAGATCGTCGGTATAGAGAAGGTGGACCCGACGGAAGCCTCCGTCAGGGTCAACACCTTGCAGACGCAGATCCAGACGGCGCTTGCGCTCACCTCGCAACTCCAGAAGATCAGCCTCATCAACTATCTCTGAGTCCAGCTCCTTCGTAAGGCGCGTAACCCTTGTCTTGTTGTTCGGTCTCCTGCGCAGAGTTGTCCTGATGACGTTTGAAGCCTATGAATCGGTCGTCGACGAGAGCGGCTATGAGGCGCGGGGCCGCGAGCGGCAGGCGCTCAGCCTCGGCATCGACCGGCTCGAGCGGATCCAGGAGGACCGCTTCAGCCTCGAGGATCTGGTCGAGAGCCTGCTCTATGTGCGGCGGCTGTGGACGATCTTCATCGAGGATCTCGCGCATCCGGAAAACGGGCTTCCGGAAAAGCTGCGCGCCGACATCATCTCGATCGGGCTGTGGGTGGTCAAGGAAGCCGACCGCCTTCGCGAAGAAAAGTCGAACGACGTGATCCAGCTCATCGAAATCAACCGCCTGATCCGAGACGCACTTTGATGAAGATATCCTTGCGTGCGGGCGAACGGGTCTACATCAACGGCGCGGTGCTGCGCGTGGACCGCAAGGTCTCCGTCGAGCTCGTCAATGACGTGATGTTCCTGCTCGAAGGGCAGATCATGCAGGCCTCCGACGCGACCACGGCGCTGCGGCAGCTCTATTTCATCGTCCAACTCATGCTGATGAATCCGACCGACGTTCGGGACGCTTCGGCTCTCTATGGGCAGCATCACGCGGCCCTGCTCGCCGTGTGCGAGAGCCAGGAGATGCTGGTCGGGCTTGGTGCGGTCGACGACCTGGTCGGGGCGAGCCGTTACTTCGAGGCGCTCAAGCGGATCCGAGCACTGTTTCCGGTGGAGCAGGCCATCCTGGCCGGCGCCAAGATCGATTCCCCATTCGAGGCTGCCTGACAGCGGAGAGCGACATGAACGTCACCAGCGCGACCGATAGCACCAGCAAGTCGTCCAGTTCGACCAGCTCGACGACGTCGAGCACCGGCGTCGACTACAACACGTTTCTTCAGCTCCTCGTCGCGGAGATGAAGAATCAGGATCCGACCAATCCGATGGACACCTCGCAATATATGAGCCAGTTTGCGCAGCTCTCGTCGGTCGAGCAGGCGATGCAGACCAATACCAAGCTCGACGCTCTGCTGTCTTCGCAGTCGCTGTCGCAGGCCAATGGACTGATCGGAAAGACCGTCAGCTTCACGGACTCGACCGGAGCAAGCTTCAGCGGCAAGGTCGCTTCGGTCTCCATCAACAGCGACGGCTCCATCGCGACACTCGAGAACGGTACGAAAGTCGCGATCGGCCCCGGTCTCACGATCAGCCAGTCATGAACGAACGGGATGCCCTCGACATCGTCCAGGCGGCGATCTGGACCATCATCGTCGCCTCCGGGCCTGCCGTCGGTGCCGCGATGCTGGTCGGCACTATCATCGCGCTGATCCAGGCGCTGACCCAGATCCAGGAGGTGACGCTGACCTTCGTTCCGAAGATCATCGTCATTCTCGTCGTCGTTGCCGTCTCCGGCTCCTTCATCGGAGCCCATCTCTCCACCTTCACCGAGATGGTCTATTCGCACATCGAGCGCGGCTTCTGATCCGGGCGGTCCCGGCCGCCTCTGCCCCTGCCACCACCCCCGCGTAAGCTTTGCACGGCAGATTACGGGCCGGATCCTCTGCCGGTGACCCATGACGGATACGTTAGCCGCTAGCCTGCCGACCCCGCGACGATTGGGCGCCGACGCCTTTTTCGCAGGCGGCATCGTGGCCATGCTCACGATCCTGTTCCTGCCCATACCGCCGATCCTGATCGATCTCGGCCTCGCATTCTCGATCGCGCTGTCGGCGCTGATCCTGATGGTCGCGCTGTGGATCCAGCGGCCGCTCGATTTCTCGGCCTTCCCGACCGTCCTCCTGATCGCGACGATCCTGCGGCTTGCGCTCAACGTCGCAACGACCCGTCTCATCCTGTCGCGCGGCGGGGAGGGCGAAAACGCCGCGGGCCATGTCGTTGCCGGTTTCTCGAAGTTCGTCATGGGTGGTGACTTCGTCATCGGCCTGATCATCTTCGCGATTCTGGTCACGGTGAACTTCGTCGTGATCACGAAGGGCGCAACGCGTATCGCCGAAGTCGGCGCCCGTTTCACTCTGGATGCCATCCCCGGCAAGCAGATGGCGATCGACGCGGATCTGTCCGCGGGCCTGATCGACGACAAGGAGGCCCAGCGCCGGCGCCGCGAGCTGGAAGAGGAGAGCGCGTTCTTCGGCGCCATGGACGGCGCCTCGAAATTCGTCCGCGGCGATGCCGTCGCCGGCCTGATCATCACCGCGATCAACATTTTCGGCGGTATCATCATCGGCGTGACGCATCACGGATTGACGCTGGCACGCGCCGCCGACGTCTACACCAAGCTCTCCGTGGGCGACGGTCTGGTGACGCAGATGCCCGCGCTGATCGTGTCGCTGTCGGCGGGCCTGCTCGTCTCGAAGGGCGGCACCAGAGGTTCGGCCGAGCAGGCGGTGTTGCGCCAGCTCGGCGGCTATCCGCGCGCGGTGTCGGCCGCCGCGCTGATGATGTTCGTGCTCGCCTTGATGCCGGGGCTGCCGACGGCGCCCTTCCTGCTGCTCGGCGGCGTCATGGCTTTCGTCGGATACTCGCTGCCGAGGCGGCAGGCAGCCCTGAAGCAGAAGGAAGATGCTCGCAAGGCCGACGAACGCGCCCAGGTCGATGCCAAGGAGTCCGTCAAGGAATCGCTCAAGACCGCGGAGATCGAGCTGGCGCTCGGGGGCCACCTCTCGGTCCATCTGCTGGGCTCGCGCAACGAGCTGGCGCACCGCGTGGCCAAGATACGCAAGAAGTTCGCCAAGCAGTACGGCTTCGTGGTTCCCGAGATCAAGCTCACCGACAATTTGTCGATCGATCCCAAGGGATACCAGATCCGGATCCACGACACCCGCGTCGCCCAGGGCGAGCTCAGGCTTGGCGAAGTGCTGGTGCTCGTCGACAAGGATGGCAAGCCCGACGTTCCCGGCGAAGAGGTGATCGAGCCGGCCTTCGGCATGAAGGCGCTGTGGGTGACGGACGCGTTCGCCGACGAGGTCAAGCGCCAGGGCTGCAAGCCGGTCGACAATCTCTCGGTGCTGCTCACGCATCTGAGCGAAGTGATCAGGGCCAACCTCGCCCAGCTCCTGTCCTACAAGGACATGCGCGGCCTGCTCGACCGGCTCGATCCCGAATACAAGCGCCTGGTCGAGGATCTCTGCCCGTCGCAGATATCGTATTCGGGGCTGCTGGCGATCCTGAAGATCCTGCTGGCCGAGCGCGTGTCGATCCGCAACCTTCATCTGATCCTCGAAGCCATCGCCGAGATCGCGCCCCATGTGCGGCGCTCCGAGCAGGTGGCAGAGCATGTGCGTACACGTCTTGCCCAGCAGATTTGCGGCGATCTCTCCGACAACGGCGTGCTCAACGTGGTCCGTCTCGGCAACCGTTGGGATCTCGCGTTCCACCAGAGCCTGAAGCGCGATGCCAAGGGCGACGTCGTCGAATTCGACGCCGATCCGCGCCTGATCGAGCAGTTTGCGACCGAAGCCAGCGCCGCGATCCGCAAGTTCACCGAGAACGGCACCAGCGTGGTGCTGGCGGTGACCCCGGAAGCGCGTCCCTATGTCCGGATGATCCTGGAGCGGGTCTTTCCGACCCTGCCGATCCTATCGCATGTCGAGGTCGCGCGCAGCACCGAGATCAGGGCCCTCGGAGCCATATCGTGATCAGCGGCCTCACCGATAGTGTGCTGGTGACGTTCATCGTGTTCTGCCGCATCGGTGCCTGCCTGATGCTGGTGCCCGGCTATTCCAGCGTCAACGTTCCGGCCCAGGTCCGCTTGTTCGTCGCGCTCGTCACGACGTTTGCGCTGACGCCGATCCTGATCGCCGTCCTGAAACCACTTACGGACAACGCGGCGCCGCTGACCCTCGTGCTGCTGATCTGTTCCGAGCTCGTGGTCGGCAGCGTCATCGGGCTCGGCGGTCGCGTGTTCTTTCTCGCACTCCAGACCATGGCCACCGTGATGGCCAGCGCAATCGGGCTGAGCAACATCCCGGGGACGCCGGTCGGCGACACCGATCCGGCGCCGGCCCTGGTGCCGCTGATCATGACGTCCGTCACCACGCTGTTCTTCATGACCGACCAGCACTGGCAGGTCCTGCGCGGCCTGATGAACTCCTACGACGTCTGGCATCCCGGCGACCGGCTCGGCGGCAGCATGCCGCTCGACCAGCTCGTCGGAAGGCTGTCGGAGGCATTCGTGCTGACGCTGCGGATCGCCAGCCCTTTCATCGTCTATTCGGTCGTCGTCAACCTGGCGGTCGGCCTGATCAACAAGCTGACGCCGGCGATTCCGGTCTATTTCATCTCGGTACCGTTCGTGCTGTTCGGTGGCTTCCTGCTGCTCTACCTCACCAGCGACGAGCTCTTGACGCAATTCATGCTTGGCGTCTCCTCGTGGCTGGCGGAGTGATCGGCCATGACGTCGCGCGCGGACAAGCTCGGCCGGATGGTCTCGCTCGTGAAGCTCCAGCTCCGGCTGTCAGAGTGGCAGCTCGCGCATCTGCGGCAGCAGGAGCGCAGCTTGCAGGATGAACAGGAATGGCTGGTCGGAACTCTCAACGAGGGCAAGCCGCCGGCGGGATCATCGAGCGAATCGATCGCGCGGCGTCTGACCAGAACCAGCGTCGACGCGCGTGCGATTCAGGCGCAGGCCTCGCAGCAGCTCGACCAGGTTCGCGCGGAGAGCCGCCGTGTGAAGCAGTTCGAGCAGGTCGCGAAGGCGGCGCTCGCGGACAAGCTTCGCGACGCCGAGAAGCGATCGCTCGAGGAGATGACGGGAACAAGCCTCACCGTGCGCGAGTGGACGCCACGGCAAGCCAATCGGACCAAGACATGATCGTGACAGCGACACCCGACCTCGTTCTCGACGTCCTCGATGCTGCCGATCCCGTGACGCAGCGCGCGGCTACCGCGAAGCTCGACGCGTTGAAATCATCGGACGCGGATTTCGCCGCCACGATGGACGCGGAGGTCGGCAAGGCGAAGGCCAAGACGGCTGCTGCCGATCAATCCGCGACGAAGGTTTCGGAACCGCAGTCGGGCGCGGTGAACGGGGCGCCGGTGCAGGTGATCAAGGCGCCGGCATCCGGCGAGGTGTACCGCAAGTTCGAGGCCTTCATCCTCCAGACCTTCGTCGAGACGATGCTGCCGAAGGAGTCCGAGGAGGTCTTCGGGAAGGGCACGGCGGGCGGCGTCTGGAAGTCGATGCTGGCGGAGCAACTTGGTGCGCAGTTGGCAAAGGGCAAGGGCATTGGCATTGCCAAGCAGCTTGCTGCCGCGCATCCGGCGGGACCGGACGCTACGGGCAAGGCCGGATGATGATTCGGGAATGGGTGACAGAAGTTGAAGGGTGAATTTCCTATGCAGGCACAAGAAGGCGCGGCGGCCATGGTGATAGAGCAGCCGGCCGTGGACACCGAGGCGATGACGACGGCGGCCATGTCGGGGGACGCCCTGTTGCCCGTGCTGCTGCCGAATGTCGGTGGCGAGGTGGCGAACGACGGTGCGGAGGCGGCGAGATCGGACGAGGTGCGCGGCCTGTTGGCTGCGATCCGCCGGCTCGAAGGCATCGTCGAAGAGGAGACGGCTGCGCTCGCGACGGGCAAGAAGATCGACTTCGACGAGTTCAGCGCCCGGAAGAGCCGGAGCATGCTGGAATTCGTCCGCCTGATGCGGGCACGAATGCACCTCGGCGGCGAGGTCGAGATCACCGAGGAGGTCCAGCGGCTGCGCGAGAAGCTCGAGCGAAACCGTTCCATCCTCGAAATGCATTACGATGCGGTGCGCGAGGTTGCGACCATCATCGTCAAGGCCATCAAGGACGCCGAGTCGGACGGCACCTATACCGGTCGCGCAGCACAGGACGGAAAATGATCAGACTCGTGCTGGCCGGGCTCTGGGTATGCATCCTCACCGCGGGAACGAGCTATGCCGTGGCCTATTGGAAGGAAAATGGCAGCCTGCTGCCGGCAAAGGACGAATATCTTGACGGGCTGCAGTACCAGAAGACGCGGGCGCTGAGCGTGCCGATGGTCGAGAGTGGCAACGTGCAGGGCTACATCGTCGCGCGCTTCGTCTATACCGTAGAGGCGCGGACCATGCACCAGCTCAACGTTCCGCCCGAGCCGTTCGTCGTCGATGAAGCCTTCCGCAGGATCTATGCCGACGACCGCCTCGATTTCAGAAAACTCGCCCGTTACGACCTCTCCATCCTCACGACGGCCATCAAGCAGCGTGTCAACGAGCGAATGCAGGCCGAAGTCGTCCAGGACGTCCTTGTCGAGGACTTCAATTACGTGTCGAAGGAAGAATTCCAGCAGAAGCCCTAGGGCATTACCGGTTCTGATTGAATCAGAAGCGAGCCTCTAGAATATACTTACACGCGAGCCGCAGCGCCGGTACTGCCGCGCTCTATTCGCCGTTGACGTCAGAAACTACAACGGCCTCTGCGAAGGTGGTTCGCAGAGGCCGTTGTCGGTTTCGTGGCAGCGCCCTGCCGATCAGTTTCCGGCCGGATACGCCACTGGGGCGGTATGCGCCCTGTTCAGCAGGATGCCGACTTCGTCGAGCTCCTGCATCGGCACGTCGATGGTCTCGCCGGCCGGGATGTCGAGGCGGTATCCGACGTAACGCCGGGCTACGATTGCATCGAAGCCGAGGCGGTCGCGGAGCTTCTTGCGCAGTTTGCTGACGTGGCTCTCGATCACGCTCTCGTCGAATGTCGCTTCGAAGATGCCATAGACCGCGTTGAAGATCTGCGTCTTGGTGACCCACTTGCCGTGGTTGCTGACCATATATTCGAGAATGCGCAGTTCGCGGCGGGGCAGGGTGAGGGCGTGGCCAGCGATCTCGGGGTCACGTCCGTTGAAGAAGACCTGGATCCTGGTCTCGCAGGGCCTCGGCAGTTCCCCGACCCGGCGGCGCGCAATTGCGGCCGTTCGGGCGAGGATCTCGCGGAGGTGAATCGGCACGTGGACGACGTCATCGACGCCCGACTCGAAGAGCTCCAGCGTGTTCTTGAGCATCTTCTGGCCGCTCATGGCGATGATAGGGGCCGAGGAGCGCTTGCGCATCGCCCGCGGCAGGCTTCCGCGGGTGTCGCAATCCCCGAGGAGGAAGGCGTCCACCGCGGCCAGATCCGATTCACTCGCAGATTGCAGCCAGTCCCAGAATTCTCCGGAGGAGAAGCCGATCGACGATACACCTTCGCGAACGAGCCCTCCGACATAGCTGTTCGTGACGCTCTCGCGATCATCAACGATAATATACATCAGTTTTTCGCCCCTGTTTCGCACTTGTTTCGGCCGGTTGTTTGTTGTGATGCCCGGCTCGGCAACTGTGCTGTTTGACGATATTCCATCCCGCGAACCGTTATTATGGTTTCGATATTCGCGGGCAGCCCTACGCATTCAGTGCCTGCGTCTCGCAGGCCTGCTACTTCGACTCGATACTGAACGCTTACTGCGTGAGGCTCGGCGGGTGTCTTGCGGATCACCTCGCGGAGCGGATTGAGAAAGCGACCTAGAACAGTTGCGCCAAGTTGCTCATTGCATCCGAACGCTACTGTACTGTGTCAATCCCCTCGCCAACTGGCGAGAATCACTTGAGTAGGACCGTAACAATTGCCGATTTCCGATCAAGCGTGCGCAACTAAGCGGTTGCTACACGTGCTTGATGCTGTTGGTTTGGTTCGAGTTGTTTCTTTGTATATTCAATCGCATCAGTTGATTTGGGATTCGAACTAGTTTTGCACCCTGGCGGTTCTAAAGTTCCGCATCCCCGTATGATTACAGACATTTTGGGTGGTGCTGCGCTTAACGCACATCGGTGGGTTTTCAACCCGGGATTGACTCTCGTCATCGTCTTTCCACATGCGACAATTCGACTCATGTATGGCGAGGCGACTCCAGCTTGGCGAAATCTTGGCGAGGGTGTGTCTTTCGAGTCGCACTCTCGCCACGTGCGTGACGCGTTTGACTCATGTGACGTCGCATCGCGCGTGATGAAAAGTTTTCGATGCGTACGTTTCAGGCAAGCTTCGGCAAATAATGTCACCGTTCGACAGATCGAACCGAACGGAGCATTCTCGCATGTTGTCCGATGGACAAGCTCGTCCCAACGCGACCGCCGATGTTTCCGCAGCGGCGAAACCGCCTGCGGAGACGCGCGATGCCAGAGACAATGCGGGGCCGACGGCCAAGCCTTTTGCAAATACCCAGTCTTTTGCAAATACCAAGCCCACTGCAAATACCAAGCCTGCCGCGAATACCAAGCCCGCTGCGAGCACCAAGCCTGCGTCGGCAGCAGCGAGCGATGAAACTCTGGCGAAAGAGGCGCTCGAGGGTCTGAAGCGTATTCGCGCCAAGGCGCGCCTCGACAAGATGGCAATCTCCAAGCCTACGCCCATCGTGATCAAGCCGGCCGTGATCGTGGCCAAACCGCCGCCGCCGCGCCCGACATGGGTCGTGCCGCTCGCGACATTGGCGGTCGCTGCGATCCTGGTCGTCTGTGCCTGCACCGGCGTGATCGCCTATCTCACCACGCAGCCCGCCCAGAGCAACGTCGCGGCCAATACTGAGATCAGGAACCTGCGCGAGACGGTGGCGCAACTGCGCAGGCAGGTGTCGGGCGTGTCCGACAATCTCGACGGCCTGCGCACCGCGGTCGATCAATCGAGCAAGGCGACCAATGACCGTTTTGGCCGGTTTGGCGAAAATCTGGATCGCATCGAACGGGTGAGCTCGTCCTCTACGGTGAAGCTCGACAAGCTTGCCCAGGTGCAGGCCCAGGCTCCGGCGCCCGTCGCCACACAGCCAATGCCAATGATGGCCTCGGCCGCTACGCCCGAGATCACGGGATCGGTAGCACCGTCCGAGCGCATCTCGGCGCCGCGCAAGACGGTCAAGGGCTGGTCGGTCCGCCAGGCCTATGAGGGGATTGCGATCCTGCAAGGCCCGAACGGCGTCGTCGAGGCGGTGTTGGGACAGCAGGTGCCCGGCCTGGGCCGTATCGAGGAGATCAAAAACGAGAACGGACGTCTGGTGGTCGAGTCCAGCGGGGGCGTCATCTATTCGTCACGCAAGGCCACGCCCTGATCGAGGGCCACTTCTATTTGCGGTGATGCTCGAAGCTGGTGCATAGCAGATCGACCTCCGCCTCCGCGATCGGCGCCCGAAACAGGCGGCAGCTGAACTCGGCCGTCGTCCTGCTGTCCGTGGTGGTGCGATCTTCGCGGAGGAAGATGCATCGCTTGCAGACGTCGGTATGGTGCCGCTGTTCGGCCGCGTCCGACTGATCCAGCACGTGGCGGAGCGCGTCGCGGAAGCTGACCTTCGCCTCGCCCTCGAGCACGGCGATGGCCTCGACGAGGACGTTGACGGGGTCGCGCACCAGGAACTTCTTGCCCTGTTGTGTCACGCTCAGCATCACCGACCGCTTGTCCTGGGCCGAGCGCTTTCGCTCGAGATATCCGAGCCGCTCCAGCTCGCCGATGATGAACGAGGCGGTACCACGCGTCGTGCCGACGTAACTCGCGAGCGCCGACGGCGTCCTGGAAAACCGGTTGGCGCGGGAAAGGAAACGCAGCGCCATCCACTCGCGGTCACGCAAGCCGTGCTTGGTGCCTTCGAACCACAGGATCCGGGCGACCTGTTCCAGCAGTTCAATCGATTCGCGAGCCAAGTTCATTTCAATTCCAGGTCGGTAAATCTTAATTCAATTGAGCTTTTGGTAGCGCAATCCGGGCGGCGGATAATGAGGATCCCCAAAGAGGTGGAACCTTCCGGTCGTGGAACTAGAGCGTCGCGAAGAAAGTTCGAGTAAATCGCCCGGCTCAACTCTTCTGAAAATTTCAGTCAAATGACCGCGGAGTACGCGCAAATTCCGATAGCGTGGGATGTGCGTGCAACATGATGTGTCGTTGCGACCACCGCAAAGCCCATTTATTGCGTGATGCGCGTCGAATCGCGCGAGCAGGCGGATCGGCCGCAACTCGGGCCGGCGGAAAGGGGCGCGAGGGAACCACCGTTTGCGGTTAATGGATGTTGCGTTGCAATGCGGCCAGGCGGTTAAATCGAAATAGGATCGAGCCCGGGAATGCCAGAGTGTCGTCCGCGATCGAGCAAGTGAAGCCGTTCAGCGTCAAGCGCGCAGCATTGGCCGCCACCGTCGGCAACATGCTCGAATTCTACGACTTCATCACCTACAGCTTCTTCGCCATCCAGATCGGCCATACCTTCTTCCCGACGGGAAGCGAGTACGGCAGCCTGATGCTGTCGCTGGCGACTTTCGGCGCCGGCTTCGTGACGCGGCCGATCGGCGGAATCGTGCTTGGGATCTATTCCGACCGGATCGGCCGGCGGCCTGCCATGCTGCTAAGCTTTGCGCTCATGGGGCTATCAATCCTGACTATCGCGCTCACGCCGTCCTATCAAACGATCGGCCTTGCAGCGCCCGTCATCGTGATCGCGGCGCGTATGGCGCAAGGCTTTGCTCTGGGCGGGGAGGTTGGACCGACCACCGCCTATCTGATCGAGATCGCTCCGCCCGAGCATCGCGCGCTGGTGGTGGCCTGGCAGCCGGCCAGCCAGGAGATCGCCGCGACCGCGGGCGCGCTCGTCGGCGTCATCCTGAGCAGGACGATGGCGCCGGAGATGCTCGACGCCTATGGCTGGCGGGTGGCGTTTCTGATCGGGGCGGTGTGCCTGCCGTTCGGCTTCTGGATGCGCCGGACGCTGCCCGAGACAATCCCGCAGGCCGAAGCCGGTGCCGGCACCGTCGAGCACACCGGTCATCTTTCGCAGGCGAGACGGCACCTTGGCATCATCGGACTTGCGTTGATGATCCTGGCAAGCGGCACGATCTCGACCTACGTCACCCAATATATGACGACCTATGCGCAGAATACGCTGCATGTGTCGTCGACCCTGGCTTTCACCGTGTCGCTGGTCAGCAACGGCATCCAGTTTGTTGGCGCGCTGGTCGGGGGCTGGCTGGCGGATCGTCTCGGTCGCAAGCCGGTGATGATCTGGCCGCAGCTCGCAACGCTGCTGCTGACCTACCCGACCTTCTTGTGGATCGTCCATGCGCCCGGCGCGTTGTCGCTCCTGGTTGGTTTCGGTGTTCTGTCCGTCATCGGCTCGCTGCCGTTCACTGCGTTCTACGCGACCTTCACCGAGGCGCTGCCCCAGAACATCCGCGGCGGCGTGTTCGCGACCGTCTACGCGGTCGCGATCGCCAGCTTCGGCGGGACGGCGCAGCTCGTGGTCACCTGGCTCCTCCACGTCACCGGCAATCCGCTGGCGCCGGCCTGGTACCTGCTGCTTGCGGCGATCGTTGGACTTGTCGCGATGAGCCTCATGCCCGAGACTGCGCCGGTGAAACAGCGTCAGACCAAGATCTGAAAACAAGCCCCGAAAGTGGCGCGCTCGCAGGCTGGTGATTTGCGTTTCACCGGCAATTATTGGCGAATGCGCGCCTGAAGGATCAGGGCCGCGCATCAGGAAGGATTAACCGATGAGTATCGAAACCACCATGACATCCGACGTCGTCGGGCTGACCAAGGTCGCCCCGGTCTCGCGCCGCGGATTCATGAGCGCCACCGCGGCCGTCGCCGCCGGCTACACGCTTGCGGCCGGGCCCGTGCGCGCCGAGGCGATCACGACCGACACCAGTGGCCTCCAGACCGGGGACGCCAAGATCAAGGTCGGTTCCGAGGAGATGCCTGCGTATTTCGCCCGCCCCGCCGGCGACACCAAGGCGCCGGTGATCATCGTGGCGATGGAGATTTTCGGCCTGCACGAATACATCAAGGACGTGACGCGGCGCCTTGGCAAGCTCGGCGCGTTCGCGATCGCGCCCGACTACTATTTCCGTAAGGGCGTCGATTTGACCAAGGTCACCGAGATCAAGGACCTGCTGCCGATCGTCAATGCCAAGCCGGACGCCGAGCTGCTGTCCGATCTCGATGCGACGGTGGCGTGGGCGGGATCGCAAGGCGGCGACACCGGTAAGCTCGGCATCATCGGCTTCTGCCGCGGCGGGCGCACAGTCTGGGAATATGCCGCTCACAGCGGCAGCCTCAAGGCCGGCGTCGCCTTCTACGGTCCGCCGGTCGATCCAGCCAATCCGCTGTGGCCGAAAAGCCCGATGCAGCTCGCGCCCGAGATGAAGGCACCGGTGCTCGGCCTCTATGGCGGCGCCGATACCGGCATTCCCGTCGCCCAGGTCGAGCAGCTCAAGGCAGCCTTGGAGCAGAACAAGAAGACAGCCGAGTTCAAGATCTATCCGGAAGCGCCGCACGGCTTCCATGCCGACTACCGCGGCAGCTACCGCAAGGACGCCGCAGAAGATGCCTGGAAACAGGCGCAGGCCTGGTTCAAGAAGTATGGCGTCCTGAGCTGACGCTGATTTTAGAAGGGCGGCCCGAGCGGCCGCCCTTCTATTTCAAGGCGTCGATCTCACTTCACCATCGCGCCATAAACGATGTCCTGAACCTGTTCGCGATAATATTTCCGCAGCTCGCCCGGCGCCGCCGTTCCCACCACGACCACGAGACGCTCCTTGGGGTCGCAGAAGAATTGCGTTCCGTACGCGCCATTCCAGGTGAACTCGCCGGGATTGCCGGGGACTGACGACAATCCCTCGCTGGTGCGGACCGCGACTGCGAGGCCAAAGCCGAAGCCGGCGCGATGCGGCTCGATGTTCGCCACGTTGTTCTTGATCTCCGGGCCGAGATGATTGGTCGTCATGTGATGCACGGTCCTGGGACCGAGGATGCGCTGGCCGTCGAGGTCGCCGCCGTTGAGCAGCATCTGTCCGAAGCGGATGTAGTCGCCGACGGTCGCGAACGAGCAGGCGCCGCCACAGTCGAATTTTGTCGGCGTGTCCAAAAGCTTGATGGCTTGCGGCTTGCCGGTAAGCGGATCGTTGGCGAACGGGCGGGCGAGGCGAGGGCGCTGTGGGTCGGTCGGGTGGAAGGTCGCGTCCTTCATGCCGAGCGGCTGCCAGACGTTGGCGGCGAGATAGTCGCCGAGCTTCTGCTCGCTCACCTTCTCGACGACGGCGCCGAGCACGTCGATCGAGAAACCGTATTCGAACTCGGTCGAGGGCTGATGCGCCAGCGGCAGCTTGGTGATGCGATCGATGAAGGCCTGGGTGTCACCTTCGATCGCTGGCGCGGTGCCTTCCGGATATTGCCGCGCCACCGGGCTCGCGCTGTCCGGGCGGCCGCCGTACATCAGGCCAGACGTGTGTCGGTACAGGTCATGAATGAAGATCGGTGATGCCTGCGGTTCGAGCTTCAATGAACCGTCGGCCTGCTGAACGCCGACCTTCATGTCGGCAAAGCCGGGATAATAGTCGGACAGCTTGGCCTGGAGCGGCAGCTTGCCCTGCTCCATCAATGTCAGGCCCGCGACTGCGGCCATCGGCTTGGTCATCGAAGCCAGGGCGAAGATCGCGTCGATAGGCATAGGCGTGCCCTTGTCCGGATCCAGCATACCGTAGGCCTTGTAGTGCACGAGCTTGCCGTCACGGGCGATCGCGACGACCGCGCCGGGGACGCGCTTGGCGGCGATCTCACGTGCGAAGAAATTGTCGAGCCGTGCAAGGCCTTGTTTCGAGAAGCCGGCGTCGTCTGGACTAGCTTCGGGCAGCGGTGCGGCGCGTGCTGCGCCGAACGTGATGGCGGCAGCGGTCGCGGCGATCATGGCGATGTTCTTCATGGAATCCTCCCAAGCTCGGGCTCGTTATGCATTGGCCCGCTCAGTGATTAGATCACGACCGCACCGGCGCGAAGTCAAGCGCGGCAGGGCATGTCTAGGACGCCGGGAATGCCGGAGCCCTATCCTCGTTCCCCCGCTTGCCACAACGCCTCGAGGGCGTGGCGGTAGGTCGGATAAGCAAGCGTGACGCCGAGCTCGCGCTTCATTTTCGCGTTGGAGACGCGGGCGCTGCTCGCATAGAAGCTGCGGGCCATCGCCGACATCTCGGCGGTCTCGAACGGCTCTTCCGCCGGCGGTGCAACGTTCATCAGCTTCGCCGCGTAAGCGATCACGTCCTGCGGCGGCGCCGGCTCGTCGTCGCAGACGTTCCACGTGCCGCCGCTCGGGTGATGAATCGCGGCCATGATCGCGCTCGCGATGTCGTCGACGTGGATGCGGTTGAACACCTGTCCCGGCTTGATGATGCGCCGGGCCGTTCCAGCGCGCAGCGTCACCAGCGCGTTACGGCCGGGGCCATAGATACCCGCGAGCCGCAGGATCGCGGCGTCGCCACCGGTCGTGTCGGTCCACGCCTGTTCCGCCGCGACCCGCATGCGCGTGCGGTCGAGGTCCGCCTTCGGCGGCGTGCTCTCATCGACCCAGCCGCCGGCGTGACCACCATACACGCCGATCGTGGACAAATAGATGATCTTGCGCTCGCCGCCCGCCGCCAGCAGGCCGGAGAAGGCCGCGATTGCGGGATCGCCGGCGCTGTCGGGCGGGATCGAAACGAGAAGGGCATCCGCGTCTCTCATGCGTTCGATCGTCTCGCGTGCCGGACTGCTGCCGGAGAAAGCATGCACCTCGACGCCGGCGAGAGCGCCCCGCTGCGCGGGATCGCGCACCGTGCCGGCGATATGCGAGAAGCGGCCACCGAACAGGCGGACGAAGTGCTGCGCACTGTAGCCGAGGCCAAGGATAAAGAGCCGCATACATCTTCCTTGCAGGTCGGAGTTCCCGTTCGCGCCGCAGCGCGCCTCCGCTCATAAGAGATTTTTGGGTCCGGCAAAAGATATTGCAATTTGTCTCGTCCGCCTGTGCAGGCGATGGTCGCTCGTCGGGAGGGACGTATAGATCATGCAGGCAGAAGCGCCCGCCATAAGGCCATGTGACGCCGCCGAGCTGATCCGCCGCGCCGCCGCGCTGATCTTCGACGTCGACGGTACCTTGGCTGAGACCGAAGAGCTGCATCGGCAGGCCTTCAACCATGCCTTCGCCCGCCACGGTCTCGACTGGCAATGGGACCGGGCCGTCTACAAGGATCTGCTGCGGGTTACAGGCGGCAAGGAGCGGATCCGCGCCCACCATGAAAGGCTGAGGATCGCCGCGCCATTATCGGATGTGGACATCGCGGAACTCCACCGCATCAAGACCGCGCATTATGCCGAACTGGTCGAAACCGGCTGCTGCCCCTTACGGCCCGGGGTGACGGATCTCCTCGCTGCTGCCAAGGCGCGCGGCCAGCGGCTCGCGATCGCGACGACCACGTCGCACGGCAACATCGATGCGCTGCTGTCGCAGGCTTTGGGAAAGCGCTGGGCCGCGGATTTTGATGCGATCGTCGCCGGGGATGATGTGCCGCACAAAAAGCCTGCGCCGGATGTCTATTTCGAGATCCTGGTGCGGCTGAAGCTCAACGCACCCGACTGCGTCGCGATCGAGGATTCCGCCAACGGGCTGATCGCAGCCGCGCGGGCGAACATTCCCGTGCTCATCACCAGAAGCATGTTCTTCCGGGACGACAATTTTAGCCAAGCGCGGGTCGTGCTGGATGACCTGTCTGGGCTCGGGGTGAAGCGCCAAAACAAAAAAACTGAAAAACAACCCCATGCACAGTAGAATGTGTCTGCGGGCCGAGTGCCCTCAATGGACGCGGTGGCTCGCTCTATCGTCCTCAGCTTGCTCGACAATTTGCGCGATCGGGCTGGACTGATGGTGCACCAGGCGCCAGTCGTCGCCGACGCGCCGAAAATGGTTGGCCGCAGCCAATGCCGTGCCGTCGACGATCTCAATGCAGAGCACGCGCGCGCTGTCGCCATCGACGATGGCCTGCGGTTCCGCGCAGACGATCTGCGGCCGTTCCGGACTCTGCAGGATGTCGCGCCAGCTTCCGATCACCGTGGCCCGGCCGATGATGGCCGGCCAGCCGGGATGAATGCAGGAAATGGCGTCATCGTCCGCCCACATCCGCTCCATTTCGTCGAAATCGCCAGTCGAGAAGGCGGCGTAGAACGCTGCGTTCGCGGCGATCACCTTGGTGTCCTTTGCCATGCCTCTCGGGTGGGGCAATGACAGGCAAAAATCAAGCAAGACTTCCGTCGACTTTCCGTTCGCTCTGGACCGCAATGCAGCATTGCTGCCGGTTTTGTGGTCACACCGAGACCAGGGTCTCCACCGCACGCCGCGCGCCATCCTTGTAGAGTCGGCCGAGCGCCACGGTCACGGCCTCGCGCAGGCGCGGCTCCGCGCCTAGCGGCCCGAACACTTTCGCGACGCCGAGCAGCGCGGGCGCCAATCGTTCGGCGATGGGACCTGCCTCGCGCGCCAAATCGGCGAACTCGGCGGCGAGCGGATCGCGCACGTCGATGGTGCGGCCCTTCTCGTCGAGGCCGCTGACGTAGCGCATCCAGCCGGCCACCGCGAGCGCATGCGTCGCGATCGGCAGGTTCCTGGCGAGACGATCCTGGATCGCGCCGAGCAGCCGCTGCGGCAGCTTTTGCGAGCCATCCATCGCGATTTGCCAGGTGCGGTGATGCAGTGCCGGATTGGCGAAGCGCTTGAGCAGCGAGGCGCGATAGGCGGCCAGGTCTGCGCCTGATGGCATCGTCAGCGTCACCGCGGCCTCTTCCATCACCTGCGCGGCGAGGCGCGCGAAATGCGGATCCTGCATGGTGTCGGCGATGGTCTCGTAGCCGGCGAGATAGCCGAGATAGGCCAGCGCCGAATGGCTGGCGTTGAGCAGCCGCAGCTTCATCAACTCGAACGGCTTGACGTCGTTCACCAGTTCGACGCCGGCGGCGGCAAGGTCGGGCCGGCCTGCCGTAAAGCGATCCTCGACCACCCATTGCGTGAACGGCTCGGTCATGACCGGCCATGCGTCGTGCAAACCGAGTGCTGATGAAACCGCATCGCGGTCACCATCCGTCGTCTCCGGCACGATGCGGTCGACCATGGTCGAGGGGAAGGCCGCGGTATCCGCGATCCACTTGCCGAGATCCTTCGAGCGTAGCGCGGCGAATTGCGTCACGATCCGCTGTACGGTGTGGCCGTTGGCGGCGAGGTTGTCGCAGCTCAGCACGGTGAAGGGCGGGGCGCCCAGGGCCCGCCGGCGCGCCAGCGCGGCCACGATGAAGCCGGGAGCCGAGCGCGGCGCGTCGAAATTGTTGAGGTCGTGCACGATATCAGGATGCCGCTCGTCGAGATCGCCGGTCTGCGGCGTGTGGCAGTAGCCCTTCTCGGTGACGGTGAGGGAGACGATGCGAATGGCGGGATCGGCCATTCGCTCGACCAGTCGTGCCGGGTTCTCGCGCGCGACCACGCTGTCGAGCAGCGCACCGATGATGCGGTGTTCGGTGCCTTCGGCTGCACGGACGGCGACCGTATAGAGATGATCCTGCGGGGCGAGGGCGTCGCGTGTGTCAGGGCTGCGCAGGCTGGCGCCGACGATGCCCCACGAGGTGGCGCCGGCCGCAAGGCAATCATCGATGACGACGGCCTGGTGGGCGCGATGAAACGCGCCAAGGCCGAGATGCACGATGCCGGAGGTGACGCGCGAACGGTCGTAGGCCGGGCGGCGAATACCTGGTGGCAGCCGATCGAGATTGGCGCGGCCAAGGCGCGTTGGATCAAGGCGCATGGTCGTCTCTCCTCTTGTTTGGCCGCTGCTTGACATGGCGCCTATCCTCGGTCAATGCTGCGGTCAATTGGTAAGACCAATTTTCCAAAATTGGCGGGCCGCGGGCAGCGAGAGCTGCCGGCATGACCCTTTCGGGAGGACCAGCGTGCCGCTGGAAGCTGTGGAGGCGAGACGGCTTTATCGCCAAGTCGCCGATCAATTGCGAAGCCTGATCGACAGCGGCGAGTACGCGGTCGGCAGCCGCTTGCCGACCGAACGCGAACTCGCCGAGCAGCTCAGGATTTCCAGGCCGACGGTGCGCGAAGCCCTGATCGCGCTCGAAGTCGAGGGCCGCCTCCGCATCCGCGTCGGTTCCGGCATCTATGTGATCGAGCCCGCGGCGGTTGCGGCGACCGCGCCTGCTTCCGTCATCGAGGGCCCGTTCGAGCTGCTGCGCGCCCGCGAGTTCCTGGAAAGCGCCATCGCCGAAGAAGCCGCGCGCGTGGCGACGAAAGACGACGTTGCCCGCATCGATGCGTCCCTTGTCGCGATGGGGAATGTAGAACACCCCGGCGAAGCCTCGATGGTCCACGACCGCGCCTTCCACGTCGCGATCGCCGGCAGCCTCGGCAATGCCGTTCTGGTCCGTGTGGTCGGCGAGTTGTTCGACCAGCGCCTCAATCCCTATTTCGCGCAGCTTGCGCATTATTTCGAGAGCCCGGGCACGTGGCGCACTGCGCTCGACGAGCATCGCGCGGTGCGCGACGCCATCACCGCACACGATCCTGAAGCGGCTCGCGACGCGATGCGCGATCATCTCGCGCGATCCCAGGAGCGCTTTGCGCAGAACTTCGGCGCCGAGAAAGCGGCAGCACCGTCTTCCGGGCGCACTGCGCGATCGACGGCAAAGCCGTCAAAACCGGAACGTGCGCCGAAGAAGAAGCGAGCTGAGAGCAGCAGTGCGCGACAGCGATGACATTGTGCAGCCCGCACCCGCGTTGGGGGCGGGCTGACAAGAAGCAGATTTAAAAGAAGCAGACTTGAAAGATGGAGGAAAAGTCAGTGTTGAAAAAGATGACAATGGTGCTGGCGGTCTCGGCCGCGGCGATGATTGCTACGACTGGCGCCGGCATGGCGCAGACCAAGCTCAAATGGGCCCATGTCTACGAGACCTCGGAGCCGTTCCACACCGCGTCGGTCTGGGCCGCGCAGGAGATCGGGAAGCGCACCAACGGGCGCTATGCGATCGACGTCTATCCGGCCTCGCAGCTCGGCAAGGAGGCCGACATCAACCAAGGCCTTTCGCTTGGTTCGGTCGACATCATCATCTCCGGCTCGAGTTTTGCCGCGAAGAGCTTTCCGCCGATCGGCGTCACCTATTATCCCTACACCTTCCGCGATGCCGATCATCTGCTCGCCTACACCAAGAGCGACATCTTCAAGGAGCTCACCAAGGGTTATGAGGACAAGAGCGGCCACCACATCGTCGCGGTGACCTACTACGGGGTGCGCCAGACTTCGTCGAACAAGCCGATCAAGACCTGTGCCGACCTCAAGGGCCTGAAGATGCGCGTGCCCGACGTTCCCGCCTATCTGGCGATGCCGCGCGCCTGCGGCGCCAACACCGCGCCGATCGCGTTCGCCGAAGTCTATCTGGCGCTCCAGAACGGCACCGTCGAGGCGCAGGAGAACCCGCTGACCACGATCGAGGCCAAGAAGTTCTACGAGGTGCAGAAGCACATCGTGCTGACCGGCCACATCGTCGACCATCTCAACACGGTGGTGGCCGGCGCGCTCTGGAAGAAGCTCAGCGATGAGGACAAGAAGATTTTCACCGACGTCGCGCAGGAGGCCGCCGCCAAGGCGACCGCGGAGATCAAGCAGAACGAGGCCAAGCTGGTCGCCTTCTTCAAGGAGAAGGGCCTGACCGTCACGGAGGTCGACAAGAACGAGTTCCGCGACACCGTGCTGAAGAACGTCGCGTTCGAGACGTTTGGCTATCGCAAGGCCGACTGGGAACGCATTCAGGCGGTGAAGTGACGACGTAGTCGTCATCCCGGAGCGGTCCGCAGGACCGAACCTCAGGTGCGCAATTGCGCACCTGGGAATCTCGAGGTTCCGGGTCTGGTGCTGACGCACCATCCCGGAATGACGTGATCAGTTTGAGGAGCAACCCATGTCCACCGCCGAAACGCACCGGCAGATCACCGCGGACGAGATCGCCCACACCTTCGAGGAAGAGGCGGCGCCGAAGGTCGATCTCGGCATCTACGCTTTTGAGGACTGGGTCGCGCTGGCGATTTTCTGGGTGATGGCGCTTGCCGTCTTCCTCCAGTTCTTTACCCGCTATGTGCTCAACGATAGCTACGCCTGGACCGAGGAGATCGCGACCTACTGCCTGATCGGCGTGGTCTTCATCGGCTCCTCGATGTGCGTGCGGCTGTCGCGGCACATCCAGGTCGACCTGCTCTATCGCTATCTGCCGCACCTCGTGGCGCGCGCATTGTCGACGGTGATCGACCTGATCCGGATCGCCTTCTTCGGCTACGCTATCAAGCTGGTCTGGGTCTACATCCAGATCATCGGCGACGAATCCATGACCACGATTAATCTTCCCAAGGACTACGTCTACTACGCGGTGCTGCTCGGCTTCGTGCTGATGTTCGTGCGCTCTCTGCAGGTGGCAGTGCAACATTTGCGCCAGGGCTATTCGATCCTCGAGCGTCCCGGCGCCTACGACGGTTTTGAAGGGTAATTTTATGCTGCTGCTGCTTGGAGGCTTCCTCATCCTGATGCTCCTCGGCGTTCCCGTGGCCATCGCCATGGCCGCGTCGTCGCTGCTCTACATCCTGGTCAGCGGCGTGACGCCCGACGTCACGCTGGCGCAGCGCATGATCGCCGGCGTCGAGAGCTTTCCGCTGCTCGCCGTGCCGTTCTTCATCCTGGCCGGCAATCTCATGAACATCGCTGGCGTCACCGGGCGCATCTACAAATTCGCCGTCGCGCTGGTTGGCTGGATGCGCGGCGGCCTCGGCCACGTCAACATCATCGGCTCGGTGATCTTCTCCGGCATGTCCGGCACTGCGATCGCGGATGCCGCCGGTCTCGGTACCATCGAGATCAAGGCGATGAAGGATCACGGCTACTCCACGGAATTCTCCGTGGGCGTCACCGCGGCCTCCGCCACGCTCGGGCCCATCATCCCGCCGTCGCTGCCTTTCGTGATCTACGGCATGATGGCGAACGTCTCGATCGGCGCGCTGTTTCTGGGGGGCGTCATTCCAGGCGTTGTGCTGACGCTGCTCATGATGGCCACCGTCACCTACTTCGCGCACAAGAACAAATGGGGCAGCGATACGCCGTTCTCCTGGCCGCAATTGGGATCGGCGGGGCTTGAGATCGTCGTAGTATTGAGCTTCCCGATGGCCGTCTGGCTTCTGACGGTCGCCGGTCTCTCCACCAATTGGGCAGTTGGTCTTGGCCTATTCGCGCTGCTCGCGATCGACTGGTACTTCGATTTCTCCGCGGTAATGGCGCTGATGGCGCCGGTGATCCTGATCGGCGGCATGACGCTCGGCTGGTTCACCCCAACGGAGGCCGCGGTCGCCGCCGTGATCTGGTCGCTGTTCCTCGGCCTGGTACGCTACCGCACCATGACGTTGAAGACGGTAGCGAAAGCGACGTTCGACACCATCGAGACCACCGCGTCGGTTCTATTCATCGTCACGGCGGCCTCGATCTTCGCCTGGTTGCTAACCGTGTCGCAGGCAGCCCAGATGCTGTCGGACTGGATGCTCAGCATCACCCACAACAAATGGGTGTTCCTGGCGCTCGCCAACGTCCTGATCCTGTTCGTCGGCTGCTTCATCGACACCACGGCCGCGATCACCATTCTGGTGCCGATCCTGTTGCCGATCGTGCTCAAGCTCGGCATCGACCCGATCCATTTCGGTCTGATCATGACGCTGAACCTGATGATCGGCCTGTTGCATCCGCCGCTCGGCATGGTGCTGTTCGTGCTCGCGCGCGTCGCAAAGCTCTCGGTCGAGCGCACGACGGTGGCAATCCTGCCCTGGCTGGTGCCGCTGATGCTCGCGCTGATCGCGATCACCTACATCCCCGAATTGACCCTCTGGCTGCCGAAATACATGGGACTTTCCAAATGACCTCAACTGCTCTCGCCGCAACCCTGTTTGGCCCCGAAGATCTGCGCATGGTCGAGCATCCGCTCGACAAGCTCGCTGAAGGCATGGTGCGCCTCCGTTTCGGCGCCGGCGGCATCTGCGGCTCGGACATGCATTATTTCCGTCATGCCCGGACCGGCGATTTCGTGGTGAAATCGCCGCTGGTGCTCGGCCACGAGATCTCCGGCGAGGTCGTGGAGATCGCGGGCTCCGCGGCGAACCTGAAGGTCGGCGACCGCGTTGCCGTCAACCCGTCGCGCTGGTGCGGCCATTGCGGCGCCTGCCGCCAAGGCCGGCAAAACCTTTGCGAAAATATCTACTTCATGGGCTCGGCCTCGAAGACTCCGCACATGCAGGGCGGCTTCGCCAATTATTTCGACGCGATTCCGGCGCAGTGCGTGAAGATCCCCGATCATGTGTCCTATCAGGCTGCGGCGCTGGCCGAGCCGCTCGCGGTCTGCCTGCACGCGGTGGCACGTGCCGGCAACATCGAAGGCAAGCGCGGCATCATCTTCGGCGCCGGTCCGATCGGGCTTCTGACCATGCTCGCCGCGCGCCGCGCCGGCATGACCGACATCACGGTGGCCGACATCGCACCGGCGCCGCTGGCCTTTGCGACCCGGCTCGGCGCTTCTCACATCGAGAATGTCGCGGCCGGCGAGGAAGGCCTGAAGGCGCAGGCCGCGTCGAGCCCCTACGATGTCGCTTTCGAAGTCTCGGGCACGGCTGCAGGCCTTGCCAGTGCGATCGGTATCGTCAGGCGCGGCGGTGTTGTCGTACAGATCGGCAATTTGCCGGGTGGCCAGATTCCGGTGCCCGCCAATGCGGTGATGGCCAAGGAGATCGATTTGCGCGGCTCGTTCCGGTTCGGGCTCGAGTTCATGACGGCGGTAGAACTGATCGCGGACGGCAGTGTCGACGTGCTGTCGCTGGTGACCGCCGAGCGGCCGCTGTCCACCGCGCCGGACGCGCTGCGGCTGGCGCTCGACCGCTCGCAGAGCGTCAAGGTCGTGCTGACCGCGAACTGATCGGAGAAAATGGGCATGATGCTTGAGGGATGGCGCTGGTACGGGCCGGATGATCCGGTCTCGCTCGATGATGTCAGGCAGGCCGGGGCGAGCGACATCGTCTCGGCGCTGCATCAGGTGCCGATCGGCGAAGCCTGGACACGCAAGGCGGTCGAGGAGCGCAAGAACTTTATCGAGAACGGCCAACCCGGCCGTTCGCAGCTGACCTGGTCGGTGGTGGAATCGATTCCGATCCCCGACGACGTCAAGCGTCTCGGGGCCAAGGCGACGCGCTCGATCGAGACGTGGATCGCCAGCCTGGAGGCGGTTGCCGCCGCCGGCATCAAGATCATCTGCTACAACTTCATGCCTGTCGTGGATTGGTGCCGCACCGATCTGGAATGGGAGCTGCCGAACGGCGCCCGCGCCATGCGCTTCGACCAGGATCGCTTTGCTGCGTTCGAGCTGCACATCCTGAAGCGTCCCGCCGCTATCCAGGAATACTCATCCGAGCAGCAGGCCCGCGCGAAAAAGCTGTTCGACCAGATGAGCCAGGCCGATATCGACTATCTCGTCATGGTCATCGCCAGCGCGCTGCCGGGCTCGACCACCGAGCCGATGACCATTCCGCAATTCCGCGACCGGCTCGAAACATATCGCGACGTCACGCCAAAAATTCTGCGGCAGCATCTCGCCGAGTTTTTGGGCCGCGTCACGCCCGTCGCCGAGCAGCTCGGCGTTTCGCTGACGCTGCATCCGGACGACCCGCCGCGCCCGCTGTTCGGCCTGCCGCGCGTCGCGTCCAGCGCCGACGACTATCAGGCGTTGTTCGATGCCGTGCCGTCGAAGGCGAATGGTATCTGCCTGTGCACGGGGTCGCTCGGCGTGCGCGCCGAGAACAATCTACCCGCGATGGCCGAACGCTTCGGTCCGCACATCGCCTTTGCGCATCTGCGCGCGACCAAGCGCGAAGCGGATGGTTTGTCCTTCTACGAGTCCGATCATCTCGACGGTGACGTCGACATGGTCGCGGTGCTGAAGGCGCTGCTGAAGGAGAACGCGCGGCGTTCGCCCGACCGGCAAATCGTATTCCGGCCCGATCATGGCCATCGCATGCTCGACGATCTCGCGGCGACCAAGCGCACCAATCCGGGCTACACCGCGATCGGCCGCCTCCGCGGCCTCGCCGAGCTCCGCGGTGCGATCCGCGCGATCGAGCATCGATAGAAGCCAAAACTCTATCCACACCGTCATAGCGAGCGCGGCGAAGCAATCCAGAATCCCTCCGCGGAGAGACTCTGGATTGCTTCGCTACGCTTGCTATGACGCGGAGGGAGAGGTGCCTCGTCTCAACCTTGTCCTCTTAAGCGGGAAGGCAGAATACGTCCCGGGCACGCGCACAGATTGTCAAAGTTCCAGCCATATGCGAAGGTAGCGCCATTCCGTTTTCGATCGACGGATTGCAGCAATAAGCCATTTAGGAGCTTGATGTGAGCATTCTGGTCGAACTCCCTCCCGATCAATATGACCGGCGGGCATTTGCAAAATTCAACGAGACATCAACCGGCTTTGATCTCGACATCGCTCGCGCGATGATGTGGATGTCGCAACTCGCCTACGAGACCCATGTGCCGGACACCATCAATAGGATCTCTCCGTTCTGGGATCTGTCCGGTGTCAAGCTGCTGAGCCAACCGGCGCATTCGACGCTGCCGCTGACCGACACGCGCGGGATCATCGCGAGCAAGGGCGACGCAACCATTGTCGCCTTCGCCGGCACCGACCCGCTTCATCTCCTGAACTGGGTCAGCGATTTCACGCTTGGCCGACCGAAGGCGCCCGTGCACCAGGGGTTCGTCGATGCGGCGGCGGCCGTGTGGGACGGCGTGAAGAGCGCGCTGGCGGCAGCGCTGGCGCGCAAATCACCGATCTTCATCACTGGGCACAGCCTCGGCGCCGCGATCGCGGTGGCAACGGCGGACTTCGCGCGGGAGCAGCTCCAGCTCGCGGATGCGCAGATCTATCTTTACGGTTGTCCGCGCGTGGGCCGCGACGATTTCGTCGCCCTCTACAACGGTACGTTCGGCAGGACGACCTATCGTCTCGTGCACGGCACCGACATCGTCCCGACCGTGCCTCCGCCTGGGCTTGGCTTTCATCACGTCGGCCGTTATCTCGCCTGTGCACGCGGCGCCAAATTCAGCGCCAGCCAGCTCACGACGAATGTTGGTTCGGATGAGCCAATGGCGAATGCTGGAATTGGTGAGCAGGTCCGCAATCTCCTCAGCGGCGTATCCGAGAACACGCGGTCGGATGTCGTCGGCAGGCTCACGGTGCTGCTGCCGGCGGGGATCGGCGATCACCTGCCCGATCGTTACTGTGCCGCGCTGACACCCGCCTAGACTTCGGTTTTGATGCGTTTTCTTCACGTGAACCGGTCCACTTCGCCCGAAAACGCGCTAGTAGCAAGCCGCCATCGCTCCGAGCTTCGGATAGAGCCGGTCGATCGCGGCGATCTCGCTTTTCATCTGCGCGGTGATCCAGTCGCGGATCTCGGCGGCGATGGGACGCATCGGCCGGTTGCGCGGTGGCAGGAATTCGCAGATGCGGCGTGTGGTGGTGAGCGTGTCGGAGGCCGGCACCAGCGCGCCGGTCAACAGCCAGTGCGAGGCGACCGTCAGCCAACCGAGCGCGATGCCCTGGCCGAGCAGGGCGGCCTGCATCACGACGGCATAGTCCGTGAAGCTCAGCGCCTTGGCCGCACCGCGGCGCCCGGTGAGAAGCGATGCGTAATCCGCGGCCCAGTCGCCCGGCGTCTCGGCGAGCCGAATGATGGTGTTGCCCTCGGCGGGATCGGTTTCGCCGAGATAGGCAGGACTGCACATCGGCAGCATGACCTCCTTCATCACCAGCGTGCCGCCGGATGACGGCTCCTCGCGATCGCGGAAGCGCATGCCAAGATCGACATTTTCCACCGGACCGCGCAGCGCGCCGGAGATCAGTTGAAAGCGCAAATCGACCTGAGGGAATTGCCGCTGCAGCTTGTCGATGCGCGGCATCAGCCAATGCGTGGTGAAGGCGGAGGAGACCGACAGCGTCACCGTCTCGGTGCCCTTGCGGCGCCGCTCGATCTCGACCAGCCCGCTCTCGATGCTGCGAAAGCCTTCGAGCACGCGGCGATACAAGAGTTCGCCTTCCTCGGTGAGCACGGCGCGTCCCGCCTTGCGGTCGAACAGGCGGACGCCGAGATGGTCCTCGAACTGACCCAGCATCCGGCTCACCGCAGGCTGGGTGACGTTCAATTCGGCGGCCGCAGCCGTGAAGCTGCCATTGCGCGCCGCTGCGTCGAAGACGAACAGGGCGTTACTTGAGGGCAGCATCCGGCGCAGCTCGGGCATAACACCATGTTATGAGCCGGGTGAGAATTTGGCAATTGCCGAGTTTTGCCAAGTCTGGTGTCATCGACATGACAGCCTAAAGACAGGGCTCGCGAGCGAAGAAGTTGGTGCGGTGCACGCTTCGACCGTAAGTGCTCAAATGTCCTGTCTATAAAGCAGGCTTATGGCGCGCAGTGAGGCACGCCATGTAGGGACATGGCGAGGTCGATCGTTGGACAAACGAGCGGAAAGCGTCGAGATCAGATCCGCGAGCAAGGCCTATGGCGCCGTTCGCGCCCTCGACGACGTGTCCCTCAATGTCGCGGCCGGCGAGTTCGTCTCGCTGCTCGGCCCCTCCGGTTCCGGCAAGACCACGTTGCTCGGCATCCTTGGCGGCTTCATCTTGCCATCGAGCGGAACGATCCTGTTCGGCGGCCGCGACGTCACCTGGATGCCGCCGCACAAGCGCGACATCGGCGTCGTGTTCCAGAACTACGCGCTGTTCCCGCATATGAGCGTCGGCGAGAATGTCGCCTTTCCCTTGCGCGCGCGACGGCTGCCGAAGGCGGCCTGGCCGGATAAGGTGCGCGCGGCGCTTTCGATGGTCGGCCTCGCCGGCTACGAAGAGCGCGGTATCGCGCAACTCTCCGGCGGCCAGCGCCAGCGCGTGGCGCTCGCACGCGCCATGATCTTCGAGCCGCGGCTGATCCTGATGGATGAACCGCTGTCCGCGCTCGACAAGCAGCTGCGCGAATCCATGCAGATCGAGCTGCGCACGCTGCACAAGCGCATCGGCGCCACCATCATCTACGTCACCCACGATCAACGCGAAGCGCTGACCATGAGCGACCGCGTCGCCGTGATGAAGGACGGCAGGCTGATCCAGATCGACGCTCCCGAGCGCCTGCACGATCATCCCGCGGATTCCTTCGTCGCGAGTTTCATTGGCGAGGCCACGATGCTTCCCGTGCGTCGCGTCGACGCCTCCAGCGTTGCGCTCGGCAATGTCCTTCTGCGCAGCGCCCGGGCCATTCCCGACGGGGACGCGCTGATGCTCGCCGTGCACAGCGAAAAGCTGCTGATCGACGACGGCGCGCCGGACAACGCCTGCAATCGGCTGACCGGCACGGTCACCGACATCGTCTATCAGGGCGAGAGCCTGCGCATCTTCCTGGCGCTCGCCGATGGCATCGGGCTCAGCCTGCGCCAGGCGAGCTATCATCAGGCCTACAGCCGCATCCCGCCGCTCGGCGGCAGTCTCACCGTGACCCTTCATCCCGAGGACACCATCGTCGTGCCCAGGGTGAGGGACTGAACCCAAGCCTTGTCCAACCGAGAGAAGAAGCCAAAAAATGTCGTCAACAGCCTCGTTCAGCAATTTCAAGGTTCTCACCTTCGACGTCGTCGGCACCTTGATCGACTTCGAGACCGGCGTGCTCTCCGCGGTGCGCAGGATCTCGGGCAAGTCGCCGGCCGAGCTCAGCGATGACAAGATCTTCGAATCCTACAAGCGCGGTCGCGACAAGCACCACGAGCGTTCGAGCGAGGTGATGTTTCATGTCTATCGCTATCTTGCCAAGGAGCTCGGGCTACAGGCCGATGACGCCTCCTGCGACGTCTTCCAACTCGCGGTGCTGCGCTGGGGACCGTTCCCGGACTCGGTCGAGGCACTCAAACGCCTGCGCACGAAATTCCGCCTGGTCGCGATGACCAATGCCGACCGGGTCGCGCTCTCCTGTTACGCGCATGCGCTCGGCAATCCCTTCGACGATACCGTGTGCGCCGACGAGACTGGCGTTGCGAAACCCGATCCGGAGTTTTTCGCGTACAACAAGGGACGCCAGTCCGCTTTCGGTTACAAGCAGTCCGATATCCTTCACGTCGCGCAGAGCCAGTATCACGACATCGGGATCGCGCGGAAACTCGGCTACAAGGTGTGCTGGATCGAGCGTCGTCAGGGCATGGCCGGCTTCGGAGGCACACCGGCCGTGGAGACGCTGACCAAGCCGGACTTCCATTTTCCGACCTTGAAAGCGCTTGCCGATGCGGCCATCGGGCCGGCGGCGTAGGGCATGAGCGGTGGCATGACACGGGACCGGAACGCGCTGCCATCGGCCAACTCGCTGTGGGCAGCCACGGCCGAGCCCGCGCGCGAGTTTCCGGCTCTGTCAGGCGAGCACCAGGCGGATGTGGTGATCATCGGTGCGGGCTATACGGGCCTGTCCGCTGCGCACCACATCGCCAAGAGCGGCCTTTCGCCGATCGTGCTCGAGGCCAATCGCCCGGGCTGGGGCGCGAGTGGCCGCAATGGCGGCGTGATCACCGCAAAGTTCCGCCTCTCGTTCCGCGAGATCGACGCCGTGCACGGCCGCGCCATGGCGCAGCGCATGTACGGGATCGCGCATGAATCCACCGATATTGTCGAGGAGCTGGTCTCCGAATTTGGCATCACCAGTGCCGCGTTGACGCGCACCGGCCAGGTCAAGGCCGCCCACAACGAGACGACGCTGAAGGCCGCGATCGACGAAGCCAACTGGATGAAGCGCGAGATGGGCGATGCGGAGGTCCGCATCCTCGACAAGGGGAAAGTGCGCGACGAGACCGGCTCCGGCATCTTCGTCGGCGGCGTGCTCAATCCCGGCTCCGGCGGCATCCATCCGCTGAATTATCTGCGCGGCCTTGCCGATGGCGTGGCGCGCCGCGGCGTGAATATTTTCCAGGAATCGCCGGTCGTAAGGCTCCGGCGCGACAACGGCGGCATCGTCGCCGAAACGCCGCAGGGCGCGGTGCGGGCGAAACAAGCGATCATCGCCACCAACAGCTATTCCGACCTCACTGGCGCGACCGCGAACATGCAGCGCACGCTGATCCCGTTCCGCAGCGCCATCATCGCGACCGACAAGCTGCCGCGCAACCTCGCGGGAAGCCTGATGCCGACCGGGCGCACTTACACCGAGACCAAGCGCATGATGCGCTGGTTCCGCATGGTCGACAACCGCGTGATTTTTGGCGGCCGCGGCGCGTTCGGCAAGCAGGATTCGGAAACCGCCTTCGACGCGTTGCGCAAGGCGATGGTCGGCATCTTCCCGGATCTCGCTGACCTCCCGCTCGCCTACAAATGGTCGGGCCTGGTCGGGATGACGCTGGACTCGGTGCCGCATATCGGCCGGCTCGACGACCGCACGCTGTTCTCGATGGGCTACAACGGCGCGGGCGTGGCGATGTCGAGCCTGATGGGCCGCTATCTCGCCGCCTTCGTGCGCGGCGAGACGCCAGATGTCGGGCTGCTCGACGCGCGGCGATTGAAAGACATCCCGTTCTATCCGTTGCGCGAGCCCGCCGTCCGCATGGTCGCCGGCTGGTACCAGTTTCTCGATGCGATCGGTCAATGACGTTTAATTGGTGACAGAGGAGGCGAGGATGATGACGAAACGAGATATTCGATTTGGCTACGCGCTGTTGGGCGGATCGCTCGGATTGTTCGCAACAACCGGCATCGCCGCCGCTGCCGAACAGATCACCTTCGTCTCGCAGGGCGGCGCCTACCAGCAGGCGCAGACGGTGGCGATTCTCGATCCCTCCGCCAAGAAGCTCGGCATCACCATCAACCAGGACTCCATTCCCGATGCCTGGCCCGCGATCAAGACGCAAGTCGGCAGCGGCAAGCCGATCTGGGACGTCGTGGATACTCCAACCGGCTATTGCCTGCGCGGCGGCGAGCAGGGGCTGATCGAGAAACTCGATTTCTCGAAGATCCCTAACGCGGCGGCGATGCCGGAGGCTTATCGCAATCCCTATTCGGTGTCGTACGAGTTCTATTCCAGCGTGCTGGCCTACAGCCAGAAGACGTTCCCGAAGGATGCGCCGAACAGCTGGATCGATTTCTGGGACGTCAAGAAATTCCCCGGCCGCCGTGCGCTGCGCAACCATCCGATCGCCACGCTCGAGGCGGCGCTGATGGCCGACGGCGTCGCGCCCGACAAGCTCTATCCGCTCGACGTCGACCGGGCCTTCAAGAAGCTCGAAGAGATCAAGCCGCACATCACGGTGTGGTGGACCTCCGGCGCACAGTCGGCGCAGCTTCTCAATGACGGCGAGGTCGATATGGAGATGGCCTGGAACGGCCGCGTCAGCGCAGTCGCGAAGGAAGGCGCCAAGGTTGCTTTCACCTACAACCAGGGTGTTTTGCAAAGCACCTCGCTCTGCATCCTCAAGGGCGCGCCGAATCTCGAGACGGCAGTCAAATTTCTCAACGAGGCCGTCGATCCCGTGCACCAGGCCAATCTGCCGCTCAATATCGATTACGGCCCGGGCAATCCCAAGGCGTTCGATACCGGCGTGATCAAGCCCGAGCGCGCCGCCCAATTGCCGAGCGAGCCGGCCAATGCGGCCAAGCAGGCGCTGATGTCCTACGCCTGGTGGTCCTCGCCGGCCGGCGAAGCCGCCGAGAAGCGTTGGGCGTCGTTCATGCAGAAGTAAGCCAAGCGAGACCGCATTGACGAGATCCGTGCCAGATCCATCGCAAAAGCATCAGCGCCGCGAGCATGCGCTGATGCTGGCATTGGTATCGCCGGCGCTGCTGGTGATCTTGGCTCTGATCGTGTTGCCGGTCGGCTGGCTCGCCTGGCAGTCGATCTACGATGACGGCTTCACGCTGGAGAATTATCGCCGCGTCTTCACCGAAGACATCTACTGGCGCAGCTTTGCGCTGACCTTCGAGATCAGCCTCGCGGTCACGGGAATCGCGCTGCTGCTTGGCTATCCCGTGGCCTACCTCGCCAATTCGGTGCCGAAAGGATGGAGCATTCTCATCCTGTCGCTGGTCGTGCTGCCGTTCTGGACCAGTGTGCTGGTGCGCGCCTATGCCTGGCTGGCGCTGCTCCAGCGCACCGGCGTAATCAACCAGCTTTTGCGTTATCTCGATGTGACGAGCGAACCGCTCGCGCTGGTGCACAACACCTTCGGCACCGTGGTTGCGACGGTACACATCCTGTTGCCGTTCATGGTGCTGCCGCTCTATGCCACCATGCAGAAGATTCCGAGCGATCTCATGCAGGCCGGCGCCAGCCTGGGGGCGAGCCCGTCGCTCACCTTCGTCCGCGTCTTCCTGCCGCTGTCGCTACCGGGCGTGCTCGCAGGCTGCACCATGGTGTTCGTGCTCTGCCTCGGCTTCTACATCACGCCGGAACTGCTCGGCGGCGGCCGCACGGTGATGGTGTCGATGCTGGTGAGCCGCAATGTCGAGCTCTACAACCAGTTCGGCGCAGCGAGCGCGGTCGCCGTCGTGCTGCTCTTAAGCGTGCTCGCGATCTTCTTCGCCGTCAGCCGCTTCATCTCGCTCGATCGCATATTGGGGCAGAAATGACGCGATTGTCGCCCGCCCGGATCGCCCTCTATGTGATCAGCACGCTGGTGCTCATCTACCTCATCCTGCCGGTGCTGATTATCGCGCCGATTTCCTTCTCCAGCGCGCGCTTCCTGACCTTTCCGCCGCCGTCGTTCTCGCTGCGCTGGTATCAGCAGTATTTCTCCAACGCCGCCTGGATGCAGGCGACGCGGGTGACGCTGACCGTCGCGCTCCTGACCGTGGTGATCGCGACGCCGCTCGGCGTTGCCGCCGCCTACGCCATCAGCCAGTCGAAGCTGCGCATCATGCGCGTCATCCACATGGCGCTGCTGTTGCCGCTGGTGGTGCCGATCATCATCACTGCGGTGGGCATCTTCTTCCTCTATGCCAAAGTCGGCCTGGTCGCGACCCTGCCGGGCCTGGTGCTGGCGAACGTGATGCTGGGCCTGCCATACGTCATCATCTCGGTGCTGGCGGGTTTGCAGAGCTTCGACCCGGCGCAGGAGATGGTCGCACGCAGCCTCGGCATGAACCGCCTGCGCAGCTTCTTCGCGGTGACCCTGCCGCAGATCAAGTCCAGCGTGGTCGCAGGTGGCATCTTCGCCTTCATCTCGGCGATGGACGAGACCATCGTCGCGCTTTTCATCTCCGGCGGCCAGTATCAGCCCCTGACCAAGCGCATGTTCACCGCGCTCCGCGACGAGATCGACCCGACCATCGCCGCCATCTCGACGCTGATGACCGCGGCCTCGTTCATGCTGGTGCTGCTGGCAAGCGCGCGGCAGCGCAAAGGGGCATGACGGCAAGGGGGCCCGCTCCCAGGTCGACGTCCGAGAGAGGCATGGCTGCCGCCGCTATTTGCCGAAGAGGCATGACGAGGCCGTAATGCCGGGCAGCGGTTTCGGCCTTGCACCTTGTTTCCGGCTGTCCTACGCCAGCCCGGAACAAAATTTTCGCGAAGCTGCGAAACGCATTGCCAAAGCCTTGAGGGAGCCGTCATGACCATTCGCAACACCCGCACCGGGGGCCAGATCCTGATTGATCAGCTGGTCGCGCAAGGCGTCGAGCGCGTCACCTGCGTGCCGGGCGAGAGCTATCTCGCGGCGCTCGACGCGCTGCATGACAGCCCGATCGACGTCATGATCTGCCGCGCCGAGGGCGGTGCGGCGATGATGGCGGAGGCCTATGGCAAGCTCACCGGCCGCCCCGGAATCTGCTTCGTCACCCGCGGCCCCGGCGCCACCAACGCCAGCCACGGCGTCCACATCGCGATGCAGGATTCCACGCCGATGATCCTGTTCGTCGGTCAGGTCGACACCGGCATGCGCGAGCGCGAGGCGTTCCAGGAGCTCGACTACAAGGCGGTGTTCGGCACCATGGCGAAATGGGCGGTCGAGATCGATCGTCCCGACCGCATTCCGGAGCTGGTCGCGCGCGCCTTCCGCGTCGCCATGCAGGGCCGGCCCGGTCCCGTCGTGATCTCGCTGCCCGAAAACATGCTGACCGAGACTGCTGCCGTTGCGGACGCCATGCGGATCGAGCCGGCGGTGAGCTGGCCGGCGCCCGCCGATATCGAGCGCGTTGGCGCCATGCTTGCGAGCGCCAAGGCACCGCTCGTCATTCTCGGCGGCTCGCGCTGGACCGATGAGGCGACCAGGAGCATCGCGCGCTTTGCCGAGCGCTTCGACTTGCCGGTCGCGACCTCGTTCCGCCGGGCCTCGCTGATCGACGCCGATCACTCGCACTATGCCGGCGATCTCGGCATCGGCCCGAGCCCGGGCCTGAAGACGCGCATCGACAACGCCGATGTCGTTCTGCTCATCGGCGGCCGCATGTCGGAGATGCCGTCCTCATCCTACACGCTGCTCGACATTCCGGCCCCCCGGCAGAAGTTGATCCACGTTCATCCGGGCTCCGAAGAGCTCGGCCGCATCTATCAGCCTGAGCTCGCGATCCAGGCCACGCCCGCCGCGTTCGCGGCCGCGGTCGAGACGCTGAAGCCTGCCGGCGCAGTCGCCTGGAAGGGCGAAGCCGCCAAGGCGCATGCCGATTACCTCGCCTGGACCGAGAAGGCGCGCGAGCTGCCGGGCACGTTCCAGTACGGACAAGTCATGACCTGGCTGCGCGATCGCCTGCCCAAGGACGCGATCGTCTGCAACGGCGCCGGTAATTATGCCGGCTGGATCCATCGCCATCACCGCTTCCACAGTTTTGCGGCGCAACTCGCTCCGACGTCGGGCTCGATGGGCTATGGCGTGCCGGCCGCGGTGCTCGCGAAGCGGCAATATCCGGACCGCACCGTCATAGCTTTCGCCGGCGACGGCTGCTTCTTGATGAACGGGCAGGAATTCGCGACTGCCGTGCAGTACGACGCAGCCCTCGTCGTCATCGTCGTCGACAATGCGCAATACGGTACCATCCGCATGCACCAGGAGCGCGACTATCCCGGTCGCGTGGTCGGCACCCAGCTCAAGAACCCTGATTTCGCGATGTACGCAAAAGCGTTCGGCGGCCACGGCGAGCGCGTCGAGCGCACCGAAGAGTTCGCGCCGGCCTTCGAGCGTGCGCTCGCCTCGGGCAAGCCGTCGATCCTCCACTGCATCATCGATCCGCGGGCGATGTCGGTCGGCAAGGACTTTGCCCCTGCGGTGAAGGCTTAAGCGATGTCGGGGGGCCGCCACGTCGCCATCATCGGTGCCGGCGCGGTCGGCGTGATCAGTGCCATCGAGGCGCTGCGCGAGGGACATCGCGTCACATTGATCGATCCGGGCGAGCCCGGTGGCGAACAGGCGGCGAGTTACGGCAATGCCGGCTGGCTCTCCTCGCATTCGGTGATCCCGCCGGCTGAGCCCGGCGTCTGGAAGAAGGTGCCAGGTTATCTGATGGATCCGCTCGGACCGCTCGCGATCCGCTGGTCTTATCTGCCGAAGGCGCTGCCCTGGCTGATCAAATATCTGCTCTCGGGCTGGACCGAGGCGCGGGTCGAGAAGACGGCCTTTGCGCTGCGCGATCTCCTGAAGGACGCGCCGCTGCTGCACAGGAAGCTCGCGGAGGAGGCGGGCGTCCCTGAATTGATCGAGCGTAATGGCGTGATGCATGTCTTCCCGTCGCGCGGCAATTTCGACAACGATCTCGGCTGGCGCCTGCGCAAGCGCGTCGGTGTCGAATGGCTGGAGCTTTCGGCCGACGAGATGCGTCAGCGCGAGCCCGATTTGCATCCGCGCTACACTTTCGGCGTGGTGGTGGAGGAAGCCGGTCGCTGCCGCGACCCCGGAGCCTATGTCGCCTCGCTCGCGCAGCATGCGCTGGCAAGCGGCGCCAAGCTCGTGCGGGCCAAGGCAATCGGGCTGAAGCTATCTGACAACAAGCTCGTGGCTGTCCTGACCGAGACCGGCGAGATTGCGTGCGATGCCGCGGTGATTGCCGCCGGTGCGCATTCGAAGCGGCTCACCGCATCCGTCGGCGATCCGCTGCCGCTGGAGACCGAGCGCGGCTATCACGTCATGATCGAGAATCCGGAAACGGGCCCGCGCAGCTCGTTGATGGCCTCGGATGCGAAGATGGTGGTGAACTGGACCGACAAGGGTTTGCGCGCCGCCGGGACGGTCGAGATCGCAGGCCTCGAGGCCGAGCCCAACTGGAAGCGCGCCGAGATTTTGCGCAACAACCTCTTCAGCATGTTCCCGAAACTGCCGACGGATATTCCGGCTTCGCGTATCAAGACCTGGTTTGGCCATCGGCCCAGCATGCCGGACGGACGTCCCTGCATCGGCTACGCGCGGGCATCGCGCGACATCGTCTATGCCTTCGGCCACGGCCATATCGGCCTGGTCGGTTCGGCCCGCACCGGCCGTCTCGTCGCCCAGCTTCTGAGCGGCAAGCCGCCGGAAATTCCGCTCGCACCGTTTTCGCCCGATCGTTTTCTCTGAGATCGCATCATGACCGCTCCAGCCAACTCGTCCCCCCGAATCGCCCGCGGCGGCAAAGCCATTTATGGGGCGCCGCTCGGCATCCTGATGCTGGAGGCGCGCTTTCCCCGCATTCCCGGCGATATGGGCAACGGCACCACCTGGCCTTTCCCCGTGCTCTATCGCGTGGTGGGTGGGGCTTCGCCGGAGAAGGTGGTGCTGAAGTGTGCGGCCGGTCTGCTGCCTGACTTCATCGATGCGGCAAAGGATCTAGTGCGGCTCGGAGCCGAAGCCATCACCACCAATTGCGGCTTCCTCTCACTGTTCCAGAAGGAGATCGCAGCCGCGGTCGGCGTTCCCGTCGCGACCTCGTCACTGATGCAGGTGCCGTGGGTGCAGGCGACCTTGCCGCCTGGCAAGCGCGTCGGCGTCGTCACGGTGTCCGGTTCGTCCTTGACGCCGGCCCATCTCGCGGGTGCCGGCGTTCCTCTCGATACGCCGCTGGTCGGCACCGAGCACGGCAAGGAATTCTTCCGCGTCTTGATCAAGGCCGAGAAGGACGACATGGACATCGCGCAGGCCGAACGTGACGTGGTCGAGGCCGGCAGGGAGCTGGTCGCCAGGAACCCGGATGTCGGCGCCATCGTGCTGGAATGCACCAACATGCCGCCTTATGCGGCAGCTTTGCAGGCCGAAGTTGGATTGCCCGTGTATGACATCTATTCCATGATCACCTGGTTTCATGCCGGACTGCGCCCGCGTCGGTTTGGCTAAAGGTCGAGAAGCTGCCATGGCGCAGCAATGCGCATCGTTCTCGCTGAACTCATGCGAACGGCAGCAGCTATACAATCCCTCGATACCTGATCGCGCCAGACGGTCAGAGCTTTGGCGCCTGAACATCGCTAGAGTGCCCTCGAAATCCACGGAGACACGCGGTGCACAGCCATCAATCCAATCCCGACATGCGCGCAGACGATTGGCCGTCCGAGCTCTACCGCATCCTGAAAGCCGCCGACGTGCGGCAGATGTCCTACGTCCCCGATGCCGGTCACAGCCAGCTCATCCGCCTGTTCTCGGCAGATCGCGACGTCACCACCAACGTGCTGACGACGGAAGAGGAGGGCGTCGCCATCGCCGCGGGCGCCTGGCTCGGCGGCCAACGTAGCGTGCTCTTGATGCAGTCGAGCGGGGTCGGCAATTGCATCAACATGCTGTCGCTGTCGGCGATCGGACGATTTCCACTGCTGATGCTGGTGACGATGCGCGGCGAATGGGCCGAGTTCAATCCCTGGCAGGTGCCGATGAGCCGAGCGACCCAGCCGTCGCTGGAAGCGATCGGCCTGAAGGTGATGCGCGCGGAGACGGCGGAAGATCTGGTCGAGACCGTGGAATCGGCCGCAGCGCTCGCCTACGATTCCGATCAGCAGATTGCGGTCCTGATCGGGCAGCGCCTGATCGGCAAGAAGAAGTGGTGATCTCAATGCAAGCCCAGCTCGACCGCCGCGCCGCCGTCGCCGCGCTCTTGAAAAATCGCAAGGACACGCTGGTCGTGTCCGGCCTCGGCTCGCCGACCTATGACCTTCATTCGGTCGGCGACCATGACGGCAATTTCTATCTCTGGGGCGCCATGGGCGGCGCCGCGCTGATCGGGCTTGGTCTCGCGCAAGCCCAGCCGAGAACGCGCGTCCTCGCTTTGACCGGGGATGGCGAGCAGTTGATGGGCCTCGGCGGCATCGCCACCATCGGTGTCGCGCGCCCGCGCAATCTCGACATCGTCGTGATCGACAACCAGCATTTTGGCGAGACCGGAATGCAGGCCAGCCACACCGGGCGCGGCGTCGATCTGACCGTCATCGCCGCCGCCTGCGGCTTCGTTGCGACCGGGACCGTGCGGACGCTTGAGGAGGTGGAGCGCCTCACGCGGCAGATCGCTGAGCCGGCCGATGGCCCGCGGCTTTTTGTCATCAAGGTTCTGGCCGAAAATCCGCCGCGCTCGCTGCCCTCGCGCGATGCTGTCTTTATCAAGAGCCGGTTCCGTGCTCATCTCGGCTTCGCGGCGGCCTGAGCCGGGTTTCTCACCCTGCAACAGTCTGCCCCGAAGCAGCTATCCTGGAGTGAGACCATGAAACTAACCGGCAAGGTCGCCGCCATCACCGGCGCGGCGCGCGGTATCGGCAAGGCTTGCGCGAAAAGATTCCTGGCCGACGGCGTCAAGGTGGTCATCTCGGATGTCGATTCCGATGGCTTGGCCGCGACGGCTGCCGAACTCGCGCGACCGGATGCCTTGCGTACCGTCGTCGGCAACGTCGCCAAGCGTGCCGATGTCGACCAACTGGTCGCAACGGCCGTGAAGGAGTTCGGCCGGCTCGACATCATGGTCAACAACGCCGGCGTCGCTCGTAACCGGGACCTCCTGGAGATCTCCGAAGAGGAATTCGACGAGATCATTGGCATCAACCTGAAGGGCGCATTCTTCGGTGTGCAGGCGGCGGCCAAGCAGATGATTGCGCAAGGCGGCGGCGGGGTCATCATCAACATGTCCTCGGTCAATGCACTGCTGGCAATCCCGGCGCTTGCCACCTACGCCATGTCCAAGGGCGGCATGAAGCAGCTCACCTCGGTCGCAGCCGTCGCACTCGCTCCGCACAATATTCGCGTTGTCGCGGTCGGGCCGGGAACGATTTTGACCGACATGGTGGCATCGTCCATCTACACCTCGGAGGATGCCCGCAAGACCGTGATGTCACGCACGCCGGCCGGCCGCGGCGGCGAGCCGGGCGAGGTGGCCTCCGTCGTGGCGTTTCTTGCGAGCGACGATGCCTCCTACATCACTGGGCAGACCATCTACCCAGACGGCGGTCGGCTCATTCTGAATTACACGGTGCCGGTGAAGGAGAAGTAGGGCGGACCCATTCGTGTCATCGCCCGGCTTGACCGGGCGATCCAGTACTCCGAGACAGCAGTGATGGAGGCGATGGGCTGCGGCGTACTGGATGCCCCGCCTTCGCGGGGCATGACAGCCGTTGTGAGGCGAACAGTTTGCCGCTCACTCCGCTGCAGCCGTCATCCCGTGACCAAGCCGTTTCGAAATGCCGCCCGCGCAATCGCGCAAAGCATGGGCGATCGGGCTGTCCCACCGCGCGTCAAAAGTGCCTTCCGGCCCCATCGCGGTGATCACCAGCGCGACATGGCCGGAATGGTCGAGCACCGGCGCAGAGAATGCGTTGACGCCGGGCAGGGGGTCGCCGAGCGCGCGGGCGAGGCCGTGCTTGCGGACCTCGGTGAGCATCTCGGCGAGCTTCGCGCCTTTCACGGCGCGCTTAGGATTGTAGCCGACGCCGTGACGATCGAGGCCGCTTTCGAGTGCGGCGTTGATCGTCTTCTCCGGCAGGAAGGCCGCAAAGGCCCGGCCGGTCGCCGTCTCCAGCAGCGCCATCACCGAGCCGGCGCGCATCACGATGTGAACGGGCTGGCCGGGTTCTTCGAGCTGCACCACGGTCGGGCCGTGCGTCCCCCAGACCGCGAGCGAGACCGCATGCCCGATCTGACTTGCGAGCGCCGCGATCTTCGGTCCTGCGATGCGTACGCCGGACAGGCGGCGCAGGCTGATCAGGCCGAGCTCCAGCGCCAGCGCGCCGATCTCGTAACGGCCGGTGGTCTCGTCCTGCTCGATCAGGCCGATGCGGGAGAAGCTGGCGAGATAGGGATGCGCCTTGGCCGGCGTCATGCCGGCCTCGCGTGCGAGATCGCGCAGCATCATCGGCTCGCCGCTGCGGGCGAGGGCGCGGAGCAATTCGCCGCCGACCTCGATCGACTGGATGCCGCGGCTTTCTCTCTTCATGCGCCTCCTGACGTGGCTTACGCCGCGTTGCGCTTGGCGGCGCTGTCGGCGAGATGACGGCCGGCAATGTAGCCGAAGGTCAGCGCCGGCCCAAGCGTGATGCCGGCGCCGGGATAATTGCCGCCCATGATGCTCGCCATGTCGTTGCCGGCGGCATAGAGCCCCGGAATGACCCGTCCTTCCGCATCGAGCGCCCGCCCGTTCTCGTCGGTGACGATGCCTGCATAGGTGCCGAGATCGCCGACCACCATCTTGATGGCGTAGAACGGCCTGTTCTCGATCGGCGCGACGCAGGGGTTCGGGCCGTGCAGCGCATCGCCCTGGTAGCGGTTATAGGCCTTCGAGCCCTTGCCGAAGGCGGCGTCGTGCCCCTGTGGTGCGGTCGCATTGAACTGCTTGACGGTCTCGACGAACGCCATGCTGTCGATGCCCGCCTTTGCCGCGAGCGACTCCAGCGTCTCGCCGCGCATGAGATAGCCGGTCTTGAGGTGATGACCCAGCGGCATCGGGAAGGGCGGCACGCAGCCGAGGCCGTATTTGCGCAGGGTCGGGTGATCGCAAACCAGGTACGCCGCGATCTCCTCGCCCGGTTTCGCCGCCTTGACCATGGCCTGGACGAAGTCGTGATAGGAATTGCCCTCATTGGCAAAGCGCTTGCCGTCACGCATCACCGCGATCACGCCGGGTTTGGCGCGGTCGATGAAATGCGGCATCACACCGTTTGAGCCGTCCTTGCGCTTGGTGACCGAGACCGGGACCCAGGCTGCCGCGTTCGGCAGCCGGTCCTCGACATGCCCGCCGGCGCTTTCCGCAAGCCGCAGGCCGTCGCCGGTGTTGCCGGTCGGTCCCGGCGAAAAATGCTCGTTCCCAGTCGGCGCGTGTGGAAACATCTTCTTGCGCCGTTCGACATCATGCGGGAAACCGCCGCAGGCGAGCACGACGCCTTGTCTGGCACGAATGCGGACGTCGCGTCCCTCGCGGACGACAATGGCGCCGGTGACAGTGCCGTTCTCGACCGTCAGCTCGTGCACCGGCGCGGACAGCCACATCGGAATCTTCAGATCCTGCGCGGATTTTGCCAGTCGCCCGGCGAGCGCATTGCCGTTGGTCAGCGTCATGCCACGGCCATAGCGCAGCACATCCATCAGATGCCGCGACAGGCGCTTTGCGACATAGACCGCCGAGGTCAGCGACTTCGTCGCGCGCATGAAATGGACGATGTCCTTGCCGGATCCGAGCATCATGCCGAATACGGTCAGCTCGGGCAGGGGCGAGCCGAGGGTCTTGATCTGGTCGCCGAGCTCGCGGCCGTCGAACGGGCGTGCCACCATCGAACGACCACCCTGAGTGCCGCCGGGCGCCTCGGCGTGGTAGTCCGGGAACACCAGCGGCATGTCGAAACGGAGCGCGGTCTTGCTGGTGAAGAAATCGACCGCCTCGGGCCCGGCGCTCAGGAATGCGTCGACACGTGCGGCGTCGTAATTGTTGCCGGCTTCGTGCCGCAGGTAGGTGCGAGCCTGCTCCGGCGTCTCGGAGATGCCGTAGGCGCGCGCCAGCGAGGTGCCGGGAATCCACAACCAACCGCCGGAGCGGGCGGTGGTGCCGCCGAAGCGTGGCTCCTTCTCGACGATCAGGACGTCGAGGCCGCGATAGCGCGCGGTGATCGCGGCCGACATCCCGGAGGCGCCCGATCCGGCCACGAGCACATCGCACTCATAGGTCTCAATTGCGTTGCGCTCGTTGCCGGTCATGCAGGCCTCACTTCTTGAGCAGCGGACATTTGGACTCGGAGACCGGGCGGAAGGCGTCCTCGCCCTTCACCGTCTTGATGATGTCGAGGTAATCCCAGGGTTCCTTGGACTGCTCTGGCGTTTTCACCTTGGCGAGATACATGTCGCGAATGACGCGGCCGTCCTCGCGCAAGCGTCCGCCATGAACGAATGTATCCTCGATTGGCAGCTCGCGCATCTTGGCCATCGCCTTGGCGGGATCGTCGGTGCCGGCGGCCTTGATGGCCTTGAGATAATGCAGCACCGAGCCGTAGACCCCGGTCTGGATCATGGTCGGCATCACCTTGGTGCGCTCGTAGAATTTCCGCGACCAGGCGCGGGTTGCCTCGTCCATGTTCCAATAGGACGCCGTGGTCATGTAGGTGCCCTGCGCTGATTTGAGCCCGATCGCGTGCACGTCGGTGTCGAACATCAGGAGGCCGACCAGCTTCTGCCCGCCCTGGACCAGGCCGAACTCGCCCGACTGCTTGATCGCATTGTCGGTGTCCTGGCCCGCATTGGCGAAGGCGACGACGTCCGATTTGGAGCTTTGCGCCTGGAGTGCAAAGGAGGAGAAATCGGCCGTGTTGGTCGGGTGCTTCACGCCGCCCAAGACCTTGCCGCCCATCTCGTTGATGAAGCGCGTGGCGTCCTTCTCGAGCTGCTGGCCGAAGGCGTAGTCGGCGGTGATGAAGTACCAGGACTTTCCGCCTTCCTTGATTACGGCGGATGCCGTCACCTTCGACAGCGCGTAGGTATCGTAGGTGAAGTGCACGGTGTTCGGGCTGCAAAGCTCGTCGGTCAACGAACTCGCGCCGGGGCCGGAGAGCAGCGCAATCTTGTTGCGCTCGCGCACCATGTTGTGGACGGCGATCGCGATGCCGGAGTTGGGGATGTCGACGACGGCATCGACCTTGCCGTTGTCGAACCAGCCGCGCACGATCTGCACCCCGACGTCGGTCTTCATCTGGTGGTCGGCGCTGATGATCTCGATCGGCTTGCCGAGCACGGTGGGCCCGAATTCCTCCACCGCCATTTTCGCAGCCTCGACGGAGCCCGGCCCGCTGTTGTCGCGGCCCCAGCTCGACAGATCCGTAAGCACGCCGATCCGCACGGCGTCGTCGGAGACTTGCGCGTTCGCAACGGTGGTCATGGCAGCCGAAGTCATGGCCGCGAGCATGGCGCAGGCCAAAAGCCCTCTCATCGTCGTTCCCTCTCGTTTATGGGCCGCTTGGCGCGGCTGGTTGTTGTGACAGCAAGTTAGATAATGGTGAATAAGTTTGTCAATGTCGAATAAAGACATCTGCGTCGTCCCGGCGAAGGTCGGGACCCACACCGCGTGATCTATTAATGCCGGGCGGTCGCAGGACCGGAGCACGGGTCTTCGCCAAACTCCCCCTGTGGTTATGGGTCCCGGCCTTCGCCGGGACGACGGCGAGGAGGCAGTGGCGCGAAATCTCGCATCGTGATCTGGGGAGGACCAACACTCCCGCAAGTTGCAACCGCTACAACGTTTAGCCATGATGCCATCTGGAATCTTGGGGCATGGCGATGACGGCAGCATCGGGGGTCTCCAGTGCGGCGGAGAAATCGACGACGGCGCATGTGGTGTGGGCGAGCGCGCTCGGCACCGCGATCGAGTGGTATGACTTCCTGATCTACGGCACGGCGGCGGCGCTGGTGCTGAACAAGCTGTTCTTCCCAAGCTTCGATCCCTTCGTCGGCACACTGGCGGCGTTCTCGACCTATGCCGTCGGCTTCGTCGCGCGGCCGATCGGCGGTGCGATCATCGGGCATTATGGCGACCGGCTCGGCCGCAAGAAGATGCTGGTCGCGACCATGATCGCGATGGGACTGGGCACGTTCCTGATCGGTTGTCTGCCGACCTACAGTCAGATCGGCGTCTGGGCGCCGATCTTTCTCGTCATTTTGCGCTTCGTCCAGGGCATCGGACTCGGTGGCGAGTGGAGCGGCGCCGTGGTCATGGTGGCCGAGCACGCCGGCAACCGCCGCGGCTTTTACGGCAGCCTGGTGCAGATCGGCTTCCCCGTCGGCGTCGCCGCGTCCACCGGCATTTTTGGTCTGATGACGCAGCTGCCCGAGGCGGACTTCCTGAGCTGGGGCTGGCGCGTGCCGTTTCTGATCAGCATCCTGCTCGTCGGCGTCGGCTTCATCGTGCGGCTGAAACTCGCGGAGACGCCGCACTTCAAGGAGGTGCTCGAGCGCAAGGAGGTTCTGGCGCAGCCGGCGCTGGAAGTCCTGCGCCGCGACTGGCGCAGCTTCCTGCTGGCGATCGGCATCACGGTGTCCGAAGTCGGGCTCGCTTATCTCCTCACTGTTTTCACCGTGGTCTATGCCACGACGCAGCTCGGCCTGCCGCGGCAGGTGATCCTCAATGCGGTCGTCTATGCCGCGCTCGTCGAGCTCGCGACGCTGCCCCTCGCCGGCTGGCTGTCCGACATCTTCGGCCGCAAAGCGCTGTATCTCGCCGGCGGCGTGTTCTCGGTGGCGCTGGCGTTTCCGTTGTTCTGGTTCCTCGACACCAGGGACCCGGCGCTGATCACGCTCGCGCTTGTCGTCACGATGACACTGACGCATGCGTTGCTGTTCGGGCCGAAGGCGGCCTTCATGCCGGAGCTGTTCCGCACCCAGGTGCGCTACAGCGGCGCATCGCTGGGAGCCAACGTTGCCGCCGCGCTGAGCGGCGGCTTCTCGCCGCTGATTGCGACGGCACTGCTGGCATGGGCCGGTTCTTATTGGGCCGTGTCGGTCTACATCATTGCACTGTCGATCGTCACCATCATCGCGACGCTGATGGCGCCAGAGACGGCGCGGGACCAGCTCAGGTCCTGAGGATCGCCTTCATCACGTCTGCCGCGCCAGCGGGCCCGCACGTTCGAAGCTATCGTTTTTGTGTGCACGTCCTGACGTCTTCTTATGCGCGCTGCCAAAAGCCGATGCAGCGGGGCGAACCATTAGCCGCGTTTATGCGGCGAATTTTTACTTCCAATTTTACTTCACGACATCCCGCCCATAGCCTCCCTCGCAATTGATCACATCCGCAGCCGGTCAATGGCGACCGGTGCGCAGCGTTCATCGTAGCCAACGAGGGTTGCCATGCTTGACAGGGACAAGGGGACATCCACTGCCAATCCGGCGGGGACGAGCGACAAGCCTGCGAAAAAGCTGAGCCGGCGCACGCTGTTGAAGGGCGCTGCGGCGGTGGCCGGCGCGGCCGCAGGATCGGACGCGATCCGCGGATTCCCGACCATCTGGGCCCAGGAGATCAAGGACATCGAGCTGCGCCATGTCGGCGTGTCCTATTCGGTGGTGAAGGCGATCGGCGACCAGGCGGCCAAGGATCTCGGCTTCAAGGTGACGATGCAGAACCTCGACACCTCCGCCGCCATCAACCGCTTCATAAGCCAGCCTAATACGGTCGACATCGCCGATCTCGAGGGGTGGCAGGCCAAGCTCGCCGCCAAGCGCGGCGTGATCCAGGGCATCGAGGTCAAGAAGGTCAAGGAGTTCGACAACATCCTGCCCATCTTCACCAAGGGCGAGATCGACGGTCACAAGATCCCGCGCCAGGGCATCTCGCCCTACGAGGCCATGTATATCGCCAAGCCCGATTCGACCGATCTGAACGACGGCGTGACCGAATGGGCGACCTTCCTGCCGCAGGTCTACAATGCCGACTCCATCGGCTATCGCCCCGACCTCGTCGGCCATGAAGTCACAGAATGGAAGGATCTGATCGATCCGAAATTCAAGGGGAAGGCTGCGATCCTCGACGTGCCTGCGATCGGCATCATGGATGCCGCGCTCTGCTTCGAAAGCGCCGGACTGATCAAGTACGGCAACAAGGGCAACATGACCAAGGAGGAGATCGACTTCACCTGCAACAAGCTGATCGAGCTCAAGAAGCAGGGCCAGTTCCGCGCGACCTGGACCACCTTCGACCAGTCGCTGCAGCTGATGGCGGCGGGCGAAGTGGTCATCCAGTCGATGTGGTCGCCGGCGGTTGCCGCGGTGCGCGTGAAGGAAATCCCCTGCGTCTACGCGCCGGTCAACATCAAGAACGGCAAGGAAGGCTATCGCGGCTGGTGCAACGGCATGGGCCTGATGAAGCATCTCTCCGGCAAGAAGCTGGACGCGGCCTACGAATATCTCAACTGGTATCTGTCGGGATGGCAGGGCGGCTTCGTCGCGCGCTACGGCTATTACAGCCCGGTCCCCTCGACTGCGAAGAAATTCCTCACGCCGGCCGAATGGGCATTCTGGTACGAGGGCCAGCCCGCGCCTGAGGTGGTCAACGACCCTTATGGCGTGCCGATGGAGAAGAGCGGCACCAAGCGTGACGGCGGCTCGTTCCTCGACCGCGTCAAGAACATCTCGTGCTGGAACACGCTGATGGACGAAGCTGCCTACATGAACAAGCGCTGGAACGACTTCAAGGTGGCCTGAAACCTGCTTCACCTGACGTGAACGAAGCGCCGGCGCGGCAATGCGCCGGTGCCAAATGACCGAGTTCGAGGCGTTTGCCGACATGCAGCCAAGCCTTAGTCCAGCCCAAACTCCACCACGCGCAAATCTCGCTGGCTGGCTCTACGTGTCGCCGCTCGTGCTGGTGCTCGTGCCGTTCTTCGTGGCGCCGATCCTGGTCGTGCTGGCCGCGAGCTTTTTCGCCACCGACGGCTTCGGCGGGCTGACGCCGGGCTTCACGCTCGCAAGCTATGTCGAGGTACTGCATTCGGCGCTGACGCTGAAGCTGTACCTGGCGACGATCAAGTTCACGGTGCTGACCTGGGTCTTCACGCTAATCATTGGCTTCTTCGTCGCATACTTCCTGGTCTTCCACGTCCGCAATCAGCTGCTGGCGATTGGCCTGTTCCTGCTCTGCACGGTGCCGTTCTGGACCTCGAACATCATCCGGATGATTTCCTGGATTCCGCTGCTCGGCAAGGAAGGCCTGATCAACCAGGCGCTGCTGGGGCTCGGTCTGATCCGCCAGCCGCTGGAAGTGCTGCTGTTCTCGGACCTCGCGGTTGTCATCGCCTATGTCCACCAGCTTACCATTTTCATGATTGTGCCGATCTTCAATTCCATGGCACGGATCGACAAGAAGCTGATCGAGGCCGCGATCGATGCAGGCGCCAGCCGTTTCGACATCATGCGCCTGATCGTGGTGCCGATGTCCAAGAGCGGCATCGCCCTCGGCACAATCTTCGTCGTCTCGATCGTGATGGGCGATTTCTTCGTGGTCAAGGTGATGTCCGGCGGCGGCTCGGCCTCGGTGGTCAGCGCGTTCTACGAGGACGTCGGTGTATTGCAATATCCGACCGCAGCCGCAAGCGCGGTGCTGCTGACGCTGGTGCTGGTCGCCATCGTCTCGCTGATCCTGCGCACCGTCGACATCAGGCAGGAGATCACGCGATGAGCGCGGTTCTCGCCGACATGTCCAAGACGGACTTGCCCAAAACCGACATGTCAAAGACGCTCGCGCCTGCGACGACCAAGGCGATTGCACCGAGCAAGGGCGGCCGGCCGTGGACGTTTTATGTTCTGGCGACACTGTTCGCGTTCTATGTGATCGCGCTGTACGGCCCGATGTTCTGTATCTACGTCCTGTCGTTCCAGGATATCCGTGGCGGCCTCGTGTTCCCGATGAAGGGCACTTCGCTGCACTGGTTCGTCGATCTCTTCACCCAGGTGCGAACCGGCGACGTCAAGGGCTCGTTCGATCGCTCGATCAAGCTCGCCGTCATTGTCACTGTTATCACGGTGGTGGTCTCGTTCCTCGCCGGGCTCGGTTTTCGCAAACGCTTTCGCGGCGACACCGTCGTGTTCTACATGATGATCGGCAGCCTGGTCGCACCGGGGCTCGTGCTCGGCCTCGGTACCGGTCTGTTGTTCCAGGCGCTCGGGCTCAATGCGAGCTGGTACACCTCGGCGCTGGGCGCGCAACTGTCCTGGACGCTGCCGTTCGGTGTGCTCGTGATGTTCGCGGTGATGTCGCGCTTCAACCACGTCTGGGAGGAGGCGGCCTACGACCTCGGCGCCAGCCGCTGGCAGTCGATCCGGCTGGTGATGATCCCGGTGCTGGCGCCCGGCCTGGTCGCGGTCGCGCTGTTCGGCTTCACGCTCTCCTACGACGAGTTCGCGCGCAGCCTCCAGACCGCGGGCTCACTGAACACGCTGCCGCTGGAGATCTGGAGCATGACCCTGAACGTCACGTCGCCCTCGCTTTACGCGCTCGGCACGGTGACGACGATCGTGTCCTTCATCGTCATCGGCGCGAGCCTGGGCAGCATCGTGCTGATCCAGAAGAAGCGCGGCAGCAGCACAAAGGGTTGAGCTGGGAAATGAAGAGCGATCGCGGCGATATCGAACTGGCGGGCGTCTGCAAGAGCTTTGACGGCGTTACCAATGTGGTGGACGGCGTCAATCTCAAGATCGCCGACGGCGCCTATTGCTGCTTCATCGGTCCGTCCGGCTGCGGAAAGACCACGATTCTGCGCATGATCGCCGGCCACGAGGACCCGACCGCCGGCGAGATCGTCATCGGCGGCCAGAACGTCGTCGGGCTCGCGCCGGTGCAGCGACGCACCGCGATGATGTTTCAGTCCTACGCGCTGTTCCCGCACCTGACAGTGCGCGACAATATCGCGTTCGCCTTGCGCGTACGCGGCATGTCGAAGGCCGATCGTCTGCGCGCTGCGGATGCCATGATTGAGAAAGTGCGGCTGACGCAGTTCGCCGATCGCCTGCCGGCGCAGCTCTCCGGCGGCCAGCAACAGCGTGTGGCGCTGGCGCGCGCCGCGATCACCGAACCGAGGGTACTTTTGCTCGATGAACCGCTCTCCGCCCTCGACGAGCAGCTCCGCGTGCAGATGCGCCAGGAGCTCAGGCGAATGCAGCAGGAGCTCGGCATCACCTTCATCCACGTCACCCACACCCAGCTCGAGGCGATCGCGCTCGCCGATCTGGTGGTGGTGATGGAGCAGGGCAGGATCAAGCAGGCGGGCGCGGCTCGCGACGTCTATGCCCATCCGCATGATCGTTACGTCGCCGAGTTCATGGGCGGGCAGAACGTGCTGTCGGGGCGAGTCGAGAAGGTCAACGGTTCGACCTTTACGCTCGCGCAGGCCGCGCCTGATGGCATCGAGGTCCCGCTTCTGGCGCGGTCTACGGTCAGCGTCGGTGACAAGATGGATATCGCCGTGCGCCGCGACGATGTCGCGCTGGTCCGGCCGGGCAGGGAGCTGCCGCCGGGCTGCTCTACGTCGCTGCCGAGTCGCGTGCTCGCGATCGAATACCAGGGCTATTTCGTCAAGGTCATGCTGGACACCGTGCCGGACGACGCGTTCGTCGCCTATGTGCCGGAAAAGACCTTCTTCGCGGATCCGTTCACCGTCGGCGACGTCGTGATGGCCACATGGGCCGCCGGCAGCGCGCTTCCACTTTCCTAAAGACCGTCGCGCACAGGAGTATGATCGTGCAGATATCCTTCACACTGAACGGACGGCCAACCACTGTCGATGTCGAACCGGCGATGCTCGTCGCCGAACTGCTGCGCGAGCGGCTCAACCTCACCGGTACCCATATCGGCTGCGACACCAGCCAGTGCGGCGCCTGCGTGGTGCATCTCGACGGCCTGCCGGTGAAGAGCTGCACGCTGCTCGCGCCTGCGCTCGACGGTGCGACGCTGCTCACCATCGAAGGGCTTCACGGCGCCCCCGGTTCGAACCAGATGCATCCGATGCAGGAAGCGTTTCGCGAGCATCACGGTCTACAATGCGGCTTTTGCACGCCCGGCATGCTGATGACGGCGGTGGCGCTCGCGGCCGAAAAGCCGGACCTCACGGAAGCCGACGTCCGCCACGGCCTTGAAGGCAACATCTGCCGTTGCACCGGCTATCAGAACATCGTCGTCTCGGTCATGGCTGGCGCTGCCGCCATGAACGCCGCCAGGGGAGAGTGACCATGGGCAACGTGATCGGGATCGGCGCTTCACCCAAACGGAAAGAGGACCAGCGCTTCCTCACCGGCCGCGGCAATTACGTCTCCGACATCAAGCGTCCCGGCATGACGGCCGGTGTGTTCGTGCGCTCGCCGCATGGACACGCGATCCTGCGCGGCATCGACAAGAGTGCGGCGCTCGCATCGCCCGGCGTCATCGCGGTCCTGACCGGCGAGGATGCCGCCGCGGACAAGCTAGGCTCGCTGCCCTGCGGCTGGGGTATCACGGACGCCAAGGGCGTTCCGATGAAGGAGCCGCCGTTCCCGATGCTGGCGCAGGGCAAGGTGCGCTTTGTCGGCGACATGGTGGCCTTTGTCGTCGCGGAGACGCCGGCGCAGGCCAGCGCGGCAGCCGAGCTGCTCACGGTCGATTACGAGGTGCTGCCCTCGGTGGTCGGCGTGCTCGAAGCCGTGCGGCCCGGCGCGCCGCAATTGTTCGACGACGTGCCGAACAACCTCTGTTGCGATTGGGAGCTCGGCGACAAGGCCGCGGTCGAGACCGCGTTCCGGAAAGCGGCGCATGTCGCCAAGCTCAGCCTCGTCAACAACAGGCTGATCGGCAACCCGATGGAGCCGCGCGCAGCGATTGCCGAATATGAGCCCGGCACGGATCGCTTCACGCTGTGGACCACCAGCCAGTTTCCGCACGTCGTGCGCTTCCTGATGGGCGCGCTGGTGCTGAACATTCCGCAGCACAAGCTGCGCGTGGTCGCGCCCGATGTCGGCGGCGGCTTTGGCGTCAAGCAGTTCCACTATGGCGAGGAGGCCGTGATCACTTGGGCCGCCAAGCGCGTGATGCGGTCGATCAAATGGGTGGCGAGCCGGTCGGAAGGCTACGTCTCCGATCGCCACGGCCGCGATCACGTCACCGAGGCCGAACTCGCACTGGACGAGACCGGGAAGTTTCTGGCCTTCCGCGTCAACACGCTCGCCAATATGGGCGGCTATCTCTCGACCTTCGGACCGAACATTCCGACCAATCTCTACGGTCCGCTGCTCGGCGGCGTCTACACCACGCCGGCAATCTACTGCAACGTGAAGGTGGTCTTCACCAACACCGTGCCCGTCGACGCCTATCGCGGCGCGGGCCGGCCCGAGGCGACCTTCGTGCTGGAGCGCATCGTCGATGTCGCAGCCAGCGAGATGGGGATCGACCGGGTCGAGATCCGCCGACGCAACATGATCCCGAAGGAGGCCTATCCGTATCAGACGCCGGTGCTGGTGCAGTACGATTCCGGCGACCCGATGGGGTGTCTCGACGGCGCTCTTGTCGCGGCCGACGTCAAGAACTTCGGCATCCGCAAGGCGGAGTCGGCGCGCACGGGCAAATTCCGTGGGCTCGGCTACTCGACTTATGTCGAGGCCTGCGGCCTCGCGCCGTCGCGCTTCGCGGGACGATTGGGAGCGCGCGGCGGGCTCTATGAGAGCGCCACGGTGCGGGTGCATCCGACCGGCCAGGTCACGGTCATGATCGGCACGCACAATCACGGCCAGGGCCACGAGACGACGTTCGCGCAGATCGTCTCGGAAAAGCTCGGCGTCGCGTTTGACAATGTCGACATCGTGTTCGGCGATACCGATCGCGTGCAGTTCGGCATGGGCACCTATGGCTCGCGTTCGCTGGTGGTCGGCGGCGCGGCGCTGTCGAAGGCGACGGACAAGGTGGTCGCGAAGGGCAAGAAGATCGCGGCGCATCTGCTTGAGGCGGCCGAAGTGGACATCCAGTTCGAGGCCGGAAAATTCTCAGTCGCAGGCACCGACCGCATGAAGACGTTCGAGGAGATCGCGGGCGCCGCCTACGTGCCGCACGACTATCCGCTCGAAGTGCTGGAGCCGGGACTGGAAGAGCAGGCTTATTATGATCCCGTCAACTTTACCTATCCCGGCGGCTGCCACATTGCCGAGGTCGAGATCGACCCGGAAACCGGCACGGTGACACTGGTCAATTACACCGCGGTGGACGACGTAGGCACCGTCATCAACCCGATGATAGTTGAGGGCCAGTTGCATGGCGGCATCGTGCAGGGCGTCGGCCAGGCGCTGTACGAGAACGCGGTCTATGACGAGGGCTCGGGCCAGCTGCTGTCGGGTTCGCTGATGGACTACTGCATGCCGCGCGCCGACCACATGCCGATGATGAACATCGCGACCCATTCGACGCTGTGTACGCATACGCCGATGGGCGTGAAGGGCTGCGGCGAGGTCGGCACCATCGGTTCGCCGGCCGCGGTCATCAACGCGGTGGTCGATGCGCTGTCGCATCTCGGCGTCACCCATGTCGACATGCCGGCGACGCCGAACCGGATCTGGCGCCTGCTGCAAAATGCATCGCTGCCGGTCGCTGCGGAATAGGGAGGATGACAATGAAGCCGTTTGCCTATCACCAACCGGACCGGATTCCCGACGCTGCTAAACTGCTGACCTCGATCGAGGACAGCAAGCTCGTCGCCGGCGGCATGACGCTGATCCCGACGCTGAAGCAGCGGCTCGCCAGTCCGCCAGCCTTGATCGATCTGTCGAAGCTCGGACATCTGAAGGGCATCAGCGACGACGGCGCCACCATCACCATCGGTGCGATGACGCCACATGCCATCGTGGCCGCCTCGAAGCTGGTGCAGGCGAAGATCCCCGGTCTCGCCGCGCTGGCCTCGATGATCGGCGATCCCGCCGTCCGCATCCGCGGCACTATCGGCGGCTCGGTCGCGAACAACGATCCGGCGGCCGATTATCCCGCAGGTGTACTCGGATTGGGCGCGACCGTCGTCACCAGCACGCGCGAGATCGCGGCCGACGGATTCTTCCGCGGCCTGTTCGAGACCGCGCTTGAACCTGGCGAGATCATCACGGCGATTCGCTTTCCGGTGCCGCTCAAGGCAGGCTACGCCAAGTTCAAGGCGCCGGCGTCGCGCTATGCGCTGGTCGGCGTGTTCGTGGCGAAATTCGCCGATGGCGTTCGCGTGGCCGTGACCGGAGCGGGCTCCGGCGTATTCCGCGTTCCCCCGATGGAAGAAGCGCTGTCTCGAAGTTTCGATCCGTCCGCGATCGCGGCAATCAGGATCGATACCGAGGGTCTCACCTCCGACATCCATGCCGAAGCCGACTACCGTGCGCATCTCGTCACGGTCATGGCCAAGCGCGCCGTCGACGCGGCGCTCAGCTAGCTCTTTAGGGTTGATGATGACTAATGGTTCCGGCCGAGCGGCCCTCCCGCCGGCGCCGACTGGCCTTGGTGCGCTTTCTGCAACCGAGATCATGGCCGGCTACCGGCGCAAGGCGTTCACCCCGCGCGACGTGGTCGACGACACCATCGCCGCGCTGGAGGCGACGAACGAGGCCTGCAACGCGGTGGTGACGCCGATGTACGAGCAGGCGAGGGCGGATGCCGATCGTCTCACCAGGGAGATGCGCGCGGGCGAAGCCAAGGGCCCGCTCGCGGGGGTGCCCGTCACGATCAAGGACCTCGTCTTTGTCGCGGGCGTGCCGGCCTATGGCGGCTCGCCGATGAACAAGGCCTTCGTGCCCGATGTCGACGCGGCGGTTGTCTCGGCGCTGAAGGAGGCGGGTGCCATCGTCACCTGCAAGACCACGACCTGCGAGTCCGGTTACAAGTTGACGGCGGACAGCCCGGTCACCGGCACCACGCGCAATCCCTGGGACCCCGGTCGCACCAGTGGCGGATCGAGCGGCGGCGCGGCGGCGGGTGTTGCCGCCGGCTGCGGTCCGATCGCGATCGGAACCGATGGCGTCGGCTCGATCCGGGTGCCCTCGTCCTTCTGCGGGGTGTTCGGCCTAAAGCCGACGTTTGGGCTGGTGCCGCGTTCGCCCGGCTTCTCGCCACCGTCTTGGGGGTCGCTCGCGCATACCGGGCCGATCACGCGCACGGTCGCGGATGCTGCGCTGACGCTGGAGATCATCGCCGGCTACGATCTGCGCGATCCCGCGAGCCTGCCGGTGGCGGCGCGGCGGTTCGACACGAAGGCCGCGCCGTTGAACGGCATTCGTATCGGCGCCAGCGTCGATCTCGGCTACGCCGCCGTCAGCCCCGATGTGCGCTCGGCGTTCGGCAAGGCGCTGGCCATTGTCGATGCCTGCGGCGCGCAGGTCACCATGGATGGTCCCGGCCTCGATCCCGGCATCCTCGAACACACGCTGAAGCCGATCGCCTTCACCGAACAGGCGGCCGCGGTCGCGACCAGGACCACGGCCGATCTCGCCAGCTCCGAAGCAGATTATCTTGACGTCATCAGTGCAGGCCGACGCTACAGCGGCACGGACTATATCGAAGCGGGGTATCGCCGCGGTCAGGCTCGCAGCGGCTTCCTGAAGCTTTTCGAGCGCGTCGATGCGCTGGTGACGCCGACTGTCGCGGTGACCGCGTTCGAGGCCGGCCGCATCGGCGTCGACACGATCGACGGCGGCAAGGTCGATCCGCATCTCGGCTGGTCGCCCTTTACCTGGCCGATCAACCTCGCCGGTCTTCCGGCGGCGACGCTGCCCTGCGGCTTCGATCGCGACGGAATGCCGATCGGCTTGCAGATCGTCGCTCCTTGGCTCGACGAGCCCACGATCTTCCGCATCGCCGCTGCGTTCGAGGCGGCGCAGCCCTGGGCAAACTTCTGGCCGTCACTGGCGCTCCGCGAAAGTCCCACGCGCGCGAAGGTATGAAGCTCAGGTCAGCTCGATCGGGTCGCCGCGGCCGCTGAGCTCTTCGTCGAGGCGCAGATAGTGCGCGAGATAGTCGTGCAAGGCGGTCGCCGCCTTCGAGGTTGCGCCGCTCGACTTGTAGAGCAGCAACTCGATCTTCGGCAGTGGCGGCAGGCCCTCGTTCGGGCCGATCTCGCGCATCGCCGGCACCAGGGCGCTGCGGCCGAGTACGGTCACGGCCATGCCGGCGAAGGCCGCCGCCTGAAGGCCGCCGACGCTTTCGCTGACGCAGGCGATGCGCCAGCGCAAATTCGCGCGTTCCAGCGTGTCGATCGCGTAGTCGCGATAGATGTTTCCGGGCGGCAGCAACGCCAGCGGAATGGGCCGTTCCTGGTGCGCGGCGGACTGCTCGCCGGTCATCCAGACCAGTTGCTCGCGCCGTACCACCTGGCCGCCCGTAAAATCGTTCATGCGGGTCACGAGCGCGATGTCGACATCGCCGCGCTTGACCAGGCCCACCAGCGGCGTCGAGAGCGCGCAATTGAGCTCGACCTGGACGCGGGGGAAGGATTTTCGGAACACGCTGAGGATCTGCGGCAGCATGAAGGCGGCATAGAGGTCCGGCGTGCCGAGTACGACCTGACCCTCGATCTCCTGTGACGCCAATTGCGAAATCAATTCGTCATGCAACCGCAGGATGGACTTGGCGTAGGTGAGAACCGTGGTGCCGTCCTCGCTCAGCGTCAGCCGGCGCCCGGCATGCTCGAACAATTGCTTGCCGGTGAGCTCCTCCAGCCGCTGCAATTGCAGGGTGATGGCCGGCTGGGTGCGGCCCAGCCGCCGCGCGGTCTCGGTAATGCTGCCGGTCTCGACCACGGAGATCAGCGACCGGAGCATGCGGATATCGAGGCTGATGAGGTTCATGCGGCATCCATGTCGCCCAGAATTTATGCAAGTTCCATGCTAGGGCGAATGGGAGCCAGGGTGGGAAGGCTCGGTCGCAGACGGCCTGTTCTCATCAATTAAACGACGTGCCGGTCCAGCATTGCTGGCATACTGAATATTGATTATCAGGCGGTCCGGCGCGCATGATGCGCCCAACGAACACAAAAAGGGAGCACAAAACATGAAAGAGAGATCAGCAACGCGACGAGAGCTGCTTGCAATTGCCGCGGCGGCAAGTGCTGCGTCAATCGCGGAAGTTGCGCCGGCTGCTGCGCAGGCCGTGCCGAAGCCGACCTTTCCGGTGCCGATGGTCACCATTCCGATCGTCGGCGAAACCCAGGTGTTCCAGGTCCGCCGCATCTACTGCATCGGGCGCAACTATGCGGCGCACGCGATCGAGCGCGGCTCGGACCCGAACCGCGAGCCGCCGTTCTTCTTCCAGAAGCCGACCGACGCAATCCAGAACGTCGCTGTGGGCGAGGTCGCCGACCATCCCTATCCGTCGCTGACCAAGAACTATCACCACGAAGTCGAGCTGGTCGCCGCGCTGAAGTCCGGCGGCTCCAACATTCCGGCCGAGAAGGCGCTCGACCATGTCTATGGCTACGCGCTCGGCCTCGACATGACCCGGCGCGATCTCCAGAACGGGATGGCCGCGGAGAAGAAGCCGTGGGAGATCGGCAAGAGCTTTGACCACGCCGCGGTGATCGGCCCGATCCACCCGGCCAGCAAGACCGGCCATTTCGACAAGGGCGCTATTTCGCTGGCGATCAACGGGACGGTGAAGCAGAGCTCGGATCTCAGCAAGATGATCTGGAGCGTGGCCGAGCAGATCGCAAAACTGTCGGAAGCCTTCGAGCTGAAGGCCGGCGACATCATCTATTCCGGCACGCCGGAGAATGTCGGCCCGGTCGTGAAGGGCGACGTGCTGTTGTGCAAGCTCGACGGCTTGCCGGACATGTCGATCAAGATCGTCTAGCGCTCCCCTCTCCCCGCCTGCGGAAAGTGAGGGGCGGGACGTTTTCGCTTCGTCATGCCCGGGCTTGTCCCGGGCATCCACGTTTTTGGGTGCCGCTTGCGTGCAAGCCCGTGGATGGCCGGGACAAGCCCGGCCACGACGACGCTGAGAGTGGCTTGTATCCCATCTGTCGCAGCGCGGCGTCCTGCTCTAGCTCCGGCCGAGGATCTTCTTCGCAGCGCGAAGATGCGGCTTGTCGATCATCTGGCCGTCGAGGCGCAGCGTGCCGGAGTTCGGATTGCTCGCGAACGCCGCGATTACCTTCTCCGCCCAATTGCGCTCGGCCTCGGTCGGCTCGAACGCCGCGTTGACCACGTCGACGTGCTTGGGATGGATCAGCGCTTTCGCCGAAAAACCGTCACGCCGCGCCGCGCGCGTTTCCTGTTCGAGCCCCGCCAGATTGTCGATGTCGGTATAGACGGTGTCGATCGGCGCGACTTCGGCCGCGGCCGCCGCCATCAGGCAGAGATCGCGCGCCAGCCGATAAGGGCTATGGAACACGCCGCCTGACGCCTTTTCAGTAGCGCCGAGCGAGGCCGAGAGATCTTCCGCGCCCCACATCAGGCCCGCGAGGCGAGGAGAGCAGCCCTTGTAGCTGCCGAGCCCGAAGATCGATCCTGCGGTTTCGGTCGCGACGCAGACGATGCGTGTCGAGCCGATGGCGATGCCAGCCGCAGCTTCCAAAGCTTCGAGCCAGGTCGCGACCTGCCGCACGTCGTCGCCGCCCTGCGATTTCGGCAGCACGATGCCGTCAGGCTTGCCTGGAATCACCGCGGCAAGGTCAGCGAGCGTCATGCCGGTGTCGAGCGCGTTGACGCGGACATAGAGCTGGTGCGGGCCACGAGAGCCTTTCAGCATCGCCAGCGTCAACCCGCGCGCCTCCGGCTTCTTGTCGGCGACGACGGAATCTTCGAGATCGATGATCAGCGCGTCGGCGTTGCCTTCGCTCGCCTTCTCGAATTTGCGCGGGGAGTCGCCCGGCACGAATAGCATCGAACGCATCAGACCGGCCTCTTGTGCATCATCGCCATGCGGCGGCATTTTCCGACGATCTCGTCGTTCTGGTTGAGAGCGTGGTGCTCGAACTCGACGATGCCCGCTTTGGGGCGCGATTTGGATTCCCGCAACGAAAGCACCTTGGTCGTCGCCCGCAAAGTGTCGCCATGGAAGACCGGTTTCGGAAAAGTGACGTCGGTCATGCCGAGATTGGCAACGGTGGTGCCCATGGTCGTATCATAGACCGTCATGCCGATCATGATGCCGAGGGTGTAAAGGCTGTTGAAAATGCGCTGGCCGAACTCGGTCTGGGCCGAAAAATGCGCGTCGATGTGCAGCGGCTGCGGATTGAGCGTCAGCAGGCTGAACATGGTGTTGTCCATCTCCGTGACGGTCCGCGTCAGGGGATGCCTGAACTCCTGGCCCACGGAAAACTCCTCGAAATAAAGCCCGGCCATCGCGGTCTTCCTCCCTGCGAAATAACAGCGCGCTCACACCGTCGCGCCGCATGATCCCATGCATGGTACACACAGTTGGCAGGCAAATTCACGTATCTGTACCCGGTTTTTCGAGCTAAAGAACGCAAGCGAGGGCACGTCCGGGCACAGCAATCGGCCGCGGCCTTCGCGTGGGAAACGCGAAGAGGGGAGATGGCGCGGGCGCGGCTCCCAGCAAGGAGACCATCATGGATTTCGCGCTCACCGATCAGCAGAAGGCTATTCGCGACGCCATCGCGAAGATCTGCGAAGGCTTTCCCGATGCCTATTGGCTGAAGAAGGACCACGACGGCGGCTTCCCGCACGACTTCCACAAGTCGCTCGCCGACGCCGGCTGGCTCGGCATCTGCGTGCCGGAGGCCTACGGCGGTTCCGGGCTCGGCATCACCGAAGCCGCGATCATGATGCGCGCCATCGCGGAATCCGGCGCCGGCATGTCGGGCGCATCCGCGGTGCACATCAACGTGTTCGGTCTCAATCCCGTGGTCGTGTTCGGCACCGAGGAACAGCGCAAGCGCATGCTGCCGCCGATGGTCGAGGGCCGCGAAAAGGCGTGCTTTGCCGTGACCGAGCCCAACACCGGCCTCAACACCACCCAGCTCAAGACCCGCGCGGTGGCCAAGAACGACCGCTACATCGTCAACGGCCAGAAGGTGTGGATCTCGACCGCGCAGGTCGCGCACAAGATTTTGCTTTTGGCGCGCACCACGCCGCTGGAGGACGTGCGCTCACCGACGCATGGGCTGAGCCTGTTCTATACGGACTTCGATCGTAACAGAATCAAGGTCCACGAGATCGAGAAGATGGGCCGCAAGGTCGTCGATTCCAACGAGCTGTTCTTCGAGGATTTCGAGATCCCGATGGAAGACCGGATCGGCGAAGAAGGCAAAGGCTTCCAGTATATCCTCGAAGGCATGAACCCGGAGCGCATCCTGATCGCAGCGGAAGCCGTCGGCCTCGGCAAGCTCGCGTTGTCGCGCGCGACCGAATACGCCAAGACCCGCGTGGTGTTCAACCGGCCCATCGGCAAGAACCAGGGCATTCAGCATCCGCTGGCCGTCAACTGGGTCGAGCTCGAGGCGGCCTGGTTGATGGTGATGTCGGCGGCCTGGCAATACGACAAGGGCATGCCTTGTGGCGGCGCCGCCAATGCCGCGAAATACATTGCGGGTGAGGCCGGATATCATGCCTGCGAGCAGGCGGTGATGACCCATGGTGGCTTCGGTTACGCCAAGGAATTCCACGTCGAGCGTTACTTGCGCGAGGTGCTGATCCCGCGCATCGCGCCGGTCAGCCCGCAGCTTGCGCTCAGCTTCATTGCGGAAAAGGTGCTGGGACTGGCCAAGTCGTACTAGCTGATGCGCGACCTTTTAGCCGAGACGAATTCGCGTGCTATCCCAGTGGCCGTGCTTATTCCGCGGCGATCCGGTCCATCGCCATGGCACGAAGCCGGGCGCGCTGGATCTTGACGCCGTTGGCGCTGTCGGTGACGGGGAAGGCCTCCACGACATAGATCCGCGCCGGGACCTTGTAGCCGGCGAGCCGCTCGCGCAGGTGCGTGATCAACGCGTCCTGCCGCGGCGGCTCGTGGTGGGGGTCCTGGGTGGCAATCACGAAGGCAACGCAGCGTGCGTTTCCCTTCAGATCGACCGCGACGACCTGGGCGTCGGCCACGCCAGCGCACGATTTGAGCTCGTCCTCGATCTCGCCGGGGGCGACAAGAAACCCGCCGAGCCGCATGGCGTCGCCCGCGCGGGTTTCGTAGACGAAGGAGCCGTCGCCGCGCAGCCGGCCGATATCGCCGGTGCGGAAGAAGCCGTCCGCGATGATGGCGTCGCGCGTCGCGTCGGGATTGTTGTAGTAGCCGAGGAAGCGGGACGGCGCATGGATCTCGATCTCACCGGAGACGCCGCGAGCCGCGAGTTCGCCGGTCTCGGTGTCGCGCACACGGACCTTGGCCTCCGGGGACATTGGCCAGCCGCCGCCCTCGATGCGATCGGCGAAGCCATCACTCGAGCGTGCGATCGAGAACAGCGCCTGCACCTCGCTCGAACCGTAGAGGCCGTGCAACGGCATGCCGCGCGCCTCGGCCTCCGCGGCAAGCTCGCGCCAGCCGGGCTGGAACGCGGCAAAGCCGCAGACTTCGAGATGCGGAAACGGATGCGGCGCGTCGGTGACGGCGAGGATGCGGCGGAACATCTCGTCCGAGCCAAAGGCATGCGTGATCCCGCACTCGCGGAGAATCTTCAGCGCCGGCGCGGCCTCGAAGGCGTCGAGCGCATGGACGGTCGCGCCCGCTGCGACGAAGCCGAGCAGGCTCGTCATGCCGAAGGTGCCGCAGAACGGCAGCATGGCCAGCAGCGCATGGCGCTGGGGCGAGAGTTTTAGCGCCTCGGCGACGGAGGCGGCGTGCGTGGCCAGCGTTCGCTGCGAATGCGCGACGAGTTTTGGTCCTTTGGTCGTGCCTGATGTCGTGTAGAGCAGAACCGGCAGATCGAAATCATCCTGAGCCGGCGGGGCCGGCGGATAGGGCTCGTCGAAGGCGTCGAAGCGCACGCATGGCCATTGGGCGGGAATCTCATCCGCGCCGACCACCGCGATCTCTCGCAGCGTAGGCACCTCGTCCTTGGCGACGTCGGCGAGAATAGCGGCAAAGTCGATCGAGCGAAACGCGGCTTCGATCACCATCAGCCTGGCGCCGGACAGCTTCAGGAGATGCGCGACCTCCGCGCTGCGGTAGCGCGTATTGACGGCGGCAACGATTGCCCCGAGCCAGGCGGCGGCGAACAGCAGCGCGATCCATTCGATCCGGTTGACCAGCCAGACCGCGACGACGTCGCCCTTGCCGATACCGCGCGCGGCAAGCCAGGCGGCGGTCTGCTCGATCTTTTCCGAGAATTCTGCGCGCGAGACCGGCGTGCCGTCGAACACGAAGGCCGGATCGGCGGTCGTCTCGGGCCGGATCAGCGATTGCAGCGAAAATACATTGGCGCTCATGGCAACCGGACTAACCCGACCGCGCGAACCTGTCTACTTGGTGCCGAACATCCGGTCGCCGGCGTCGCCCAGCCCCGGCACGATGTAGCCGTGGTCGTTGAGCCGCTCGTCGATCGCGGCGGTCCAGACCGGCACGTCCGGATGCTCGCTCTGGAACTGCGCGATCCCTTCAGGCGCGGCCAGAAGGCAGACGAAGCGGATGTCGCGGGCGCCGCGCGCCTTCAGCAGCGAGGCGCCGGCGCAAGCCGAGTTGCCGGTCGCCAGCATCGGATCCATCAGGATCACGGTGCGGTCCGAGAGGTCCTGCGGCGCCTTGAAGTAATATTCCACGGCCTGCAATGTCTCAGGATCGCGGTAGAGCCCGATATGGGCGATGCGCGCCGACGGCATTAGCGCCAGCATGCCGTCGAGGAAGCCGACGCCGGCGCGCAGGATCGGCGCCAGCGTGAGCTTCTTGCCGGCGATCTTGGGCGCCCGCATCGGCGCAATCGGCGTCTCGATCTCGACCAGCTCCAGCGGCAGGTCGCGCGTCACCTCGTAGCCGAGCAGCATCCCGATCTCGTTCAGGATCTCGCGAAAGCTCTTGGTCGAGCGGTCCTTCTCCCGCATCAGGGAGAGCTTGTGCTGGACCAGGGGATGGGCGACGACGTTGACGTTGCTGGTGCTCATGAAACCGATCTACACGGTTCCGGGAAACTGCGCCAGATCGGCCGAGTGTTTTTGGTGCGGGAGACGTGCCTTCAGCCGGGCGTCGCGACCGCGCTGCGGAGCCGGTTGCTCGCCCCGTAGGCAGCCATGGTCAATTCGCGGTCGATGGGCGTGACGGCTTATGCTCCGAGCCCGCGCGCCACGAGTGTGATGACGAGCGTCAGGACTGCGCCCACTAGCCGAAATTTTCGCAGCCGACCGGCTCGTAGAGCGGGTCAGGCGCGGGACGAATAGTGGGAACGCTCGGACGCGAAACTTCCAGGGCCAATGCCTCGACCTCTATGAAAGCCGACAGCAGCGCGAGCGCGAGATCGGCGTGGCGCGCCTCGACCGCGGCGTCGAGCCAGTCCGGCAACTCGCGCTCGCGCGAGAGAGCGCAGTGCCATTCACCCTCGTCGTAGGCGATGCGGCGGACTTGCCACAGCGGCAGCTCCAGCTCCATCAGTGCCAGCGCGGCATCGGCCCAGGCTTCTGCTTCGATCAGGCGCGTGACCCGCGCAGTGCGCTCGCTCTGCCCGAGCGAAGGGAAGTGCCGGCAGGCGTGATCGATGATCTCGAGCATCAGCGGTCGCGTCATCGTGTGCGCGTGGCGCAGGCGCTCGCTGAGTGAGGGCGGATCGTAGTGCCGGAGGGCGGCGGTCATGTCAGGCCTCCTGGAATTGGCGTCGGTCAGTCGGCCGGCCTCTCCAAGATGGCCAAAACGGCATTTGAAAACGAGATGGGGGCGGGGCGGGAGATATAGGGATTTCAAAAGTGCGGGATGGGGGCGGTGGCGCGCCATTCTCCGCCTTCGCCGGTACGACGATGTCATGTGCCTCGCGAGCGTTGTCCGACCACGCCGTCAGCCCCGGCCTTTTATGAGATTCCTATAACTTCGCCACGGCCCTCGTCTCGAAAACCTATGCCCGCGGTGGCACTTCAGCCCGGTCAAAAGGTCCCGGTGGGCGCCGTGGAAATGCACTGGAATTTCCTTTCACGCGCCGACCGGATCTCCCGAGAAACGGTTGCACCGAAATCAAGGGCGCAACGAGGAGTATCTCCATGATGGACATTCTGATGCTGGCGCTGGGCTTCGCCTTTTTCGCCCTTGCGATTGGCTACACCTATGCCTGCGAACGGCTGTGAGGGAGCGGACCATGATCTTCGATTATTCGCTCGCCGGCGTCGTTTCGCTCGGCCTCCTGTTCTACCTCACTTACGCGCTGCTGCGGCCCGAGCGGTTCTGACCGTGCTCACGAAGCCTGAAGGGTTGATGTCATGACTGTAATCGGTTGGCTCCAGATCATTCTCTTTTGCGTCATTATCGTCGCGCTCACAAAACCGCTCGGCTGGTACATGACGCGCGTGTTCAACGGCGAGCGGACCTTCCTCTCGCCGGTGCTGCGTCCCATCGAGGCCGGCATCTACTGGTTCTCCGGCGTCGACGAGAAGCGCGAGCAGCATTGGCTGAACTATACGGTCGCCATGCTGTTGTTCCACGTCGGCGGCTTCCTCATCATCTACGGCGTGATGCGGTTGCAGGCCGTACTGCCGTTCAATCCTGCCGGCCAAGGCGCGGTCGCCGCGGATCTCTCCTTCAATACGGCGATCTCCTTCATCACCAACACCAACTGGCAGAACTACGGCGGCGAGAGCACGATCTCCTATCTCGTGCAGATGCTCGGCTTGACGCACCAGAACTTCCTGTCGGCGGCGACCGGTATCGCACTCGCGGTCGCCCTGATCCGCGGCTTCTCGCGTGCGTCGGCACGCACCGTCGGAAATTTCTGGGTCGACGTCACCCGCTGCACGCTCTATGTGCTGTTGCCAATCTGTATCGTCTATACGCTGTTCCTGGTCTCGCAAGGCATACCGCAGACGCTCGGTGACTATGTCGAGGCCACCACGCTCGAGGGTGCCAAGCAAACCATTGCGGTCGGCCCGGTCGCCTCCCAGGTCGCGATCAAGATGCTCGGCACCAATGGCGGCGGCTTCTTCAACGCCAATGCGGCGCATCCGTTCGAAAATCCAACCGCGCTGTCCAACTTCATTCAGATGCTATCGATCTTCGTGCTGGGTGCGGCGCTGACCAACGTGTTCGGCCGCATGGTCGGCAGCCAGCGCCAGGGCTGGGCGATCCTGTCCGTGATGGGCGTGCTGTTCGTCGCCGGTGTCGCCATCACCTATTGGGCGGAGGCCAACGGTACTTCGACCCTGCACGCGCTCGGCTTGACCGGCGGCAACATGGAAGGCAAGGAGGTTCGCTTCGGCATCGTCGCGTCCTCCCTGTTCGCCGTGATCACGACGGCCGCCTCCTGCGGCGCGATCAACGCCATGCATGACAGCTTCACGGCGCTCGGCGGCATGATTCCCCTGATCAATATGCAGCTCGGCGAAATCATCGTCGGCGGCGTCGGCGCCGGCCTCTATGGCATGCTGCTGTTCGTCGTGCTCGCGATCTTCGTGGCCGGCCTGATGGTCGGCCGCACGCCGGAGTATGTCGGCAAGAAGATCGAGGCGCGCGAAGTGAAAATGGCGATGCTCGCGATCCTGGTGCTGCCGCTGATGTATCTGGGATGGACCGCGGTCGGCGTGGTCTATCCGGCGGCGGTCGCCTCGATGGCGAATGCCGGGCCGCATGGCTTCACCGAGGTGCTCTATGCCTTCACCTCGGCGACCGGCAACAACGGCTCGGCCTTCGCGGGCCTCACCGGCAACACCTTCTTCTACAATCTCACGCTCGCAAGCGCGATGTTCGTCGGCCGCTTCTTCATGATCATTCCGGCGATGGCGATCGCGGGTTCGTTGGCCGCCAAGAAATCGATTCCGCCGTCCGCGGGCACCCTCCCGACCACGGGCGGGCTGTTCGTCGGCCTCGTCGTCGGCGTGATCCTGATCATCGGCGGCCTCACCTTCTTCCCGGCCCTCGCCCTCGGCCCCATCGTCGAGCATCTCGCGATGAACGCCGGCCAAGTGTTTTGAACAACAAGTGTTCTGAACAGCGAGTGTTCTGATCGACCGCCTTCTGATTGTTCGGAGTGAAATCCATGGATACCATAAAACTGCAAAAACGCGCGTCCGTCTCGGCGATGCTCGATCCCAAGATCGTCGTGCCTGCGATCCGCGCGTCCTTCATCAAGCTCGATCCGCGCTTGATGATCAAGAATCCGGTGATGTTCGTGGTCGAGATCGTGGCCGCGCTCACCACGGTGATCTTCCTGCGCGACCTCGTCACGGGCGGCGAGAATCTCGGCTTCACCTTCCAAATCATCGTTTGGCTCTGGTTCACGGTGCTGTTTGCCAACTTCGCCGAAGCGGTGGCCGAAGGCCGCGGCAAGGCGCAAGCGGAATCGCTGCGCAAGACCCGCACCGAGAGCCAGGCAAAGCTGCTGACCGGCGCCGGCCTGGCCTTCAATCTCGTGCCGGGCACCAGCCTCAAGGTCGGCGACATCGTGCTGGTCGAGGCCGGCGATACCATTCCCTCCGATGGCGAGGTGATCGAGGGCGTTGCGTCCGTCAACGAGGCCGCCATCACCGGCGAGTCCGCACCCGTGATCCGCGAATCTGGCGGCGACCGTTCGGCGGTGACCGGCGGCACACAGGTGCTGTCCGACTGGATCCGCGTGCGGATCACGGCAGCGCAGGGCTCGACCTTCATCGACCGCATGATCAAGCTGGTCGAGGGCGCGGAACGGGCGAAGACCCCGAACGAGATCGCGCTCAACATCCTGCTGGCCGGCCTCACCATCATCTTCGTGTTCGCCACCGTCACCATCCCGAGTTACGCGGCCTATGCCGGCGGCTCGATTTCGGTGGTTGTGATGGTCGCGCTATTCGTGACGCTGATCCCGACCACGATTGGCGCGCTGCTGTCGGCGATCGGCATCGCCGGCATGGACCGTCTGGTCCGCTTCAACGTGCTGGCGATGTCCGGCCGTGCGGTCGAGGCCGCCGGAGACGTCGACACGCTGCTGCTCGACAAGACCGGAACGATCACGCTCGGCAACCGCCAAGCGACCTCCTTCCGCCCGGTGCGTGGCGTCACCGAGCAGGAGCTCGCGGACGCGGCCCAGCTCGCATCGCTCGCCGACGAGACCCCGGAGGGCCGTTCGATCGTGGTGCTGGCCAAGGAAAAATACGGCATCCGTGGCCGCGAGATGGCCGAGTTGGGAGCCACCTTCATCCCCTTCACGGCGCAGACCCGCATGAGCGGTGTCGACGCCGGCGGCTCGTCGGTGCGCAAGGGCGCGGTCGATGCGATGCTCAACTATGTCGGTGGCGGTGCACCGCTGGTGGTTGCCTCTGGCAACACGGCTCGTTCCATCCAGCTCGCCGGGCTCTCGGACATCGGTCGCGAGATCCAGACCATTGCCGACGAGATATCGAAGGCCGGCGGCACGCCGCTGGCGGTCGCCAGGGACGGTAGGCTGCTCGGCGTCATCCAGCTCAAGGACATCGTCAAGGGCGGCATCCGCGAGCGCTTTGCCGAGCTGCGGCGCATGGGCATCCGCACCGTCATGATCACCGGCGACAATCCCATGACGGCCGCCGCGATTGCAGCGGAGGCCGGCGTCGACGACTTCCTGGCGCAGGCAACTCCCGAGGACAAGCTCAAGCTGATCCGCGACGAGCAGGCCAAAGGTAAGCTGGTGGCGATGTGCGGCGACGGCACCAACGACGCGCCGGCGCTCGCACAGGCAGACGTCGGTGTCGCCATGAACACCGGCACGCAGGCGGCCCGCGAGGCCGGCAACATGGTCGATCTCGATTCCAACCCGACCAAGCTGATCGAGGTGGTCGAGATCGGCAAGCAGCTCTTGATGACGCGCGGCGCGCTGACCACGTTCTCGATCGCCAACGACGTCGCGAAGTATTTCGCGATCATCCCGGCGATGTTCCTGGCGTTCTACCCCCAGCTCAACGTGCTCAATGTCATGAACCTGTCGAGCCCGCAGAGCGCCATCCTGTCGGCGATCATCTTCAACGCACTTGTTATCATCGCACTGATCCCGCTGGCGCTGAAGGGCGTCGCCTATCGCGCGGTCGGGGCCGGCGCACTGCTCCGGCGCAACCTGCTGATCTACGGCCTCGGCGGTATCGTCATTCCCTTCATCGGCATCAAGGCGATCGACCTCGTCGTCGTTGCCTTGCACCTGGCTTAACCCCGTCATTGCGAGCGAAGCGAAGCAATCCAGAATTCTTGCCGCGGCTGAGAGACTGGATTGCTTCGTCGCTTCGCTCCTCGCCACGACGAAAGAAATAGGAGAAACGCATGCTCAGAGAAATCCGCCCCGCCATCGTCCTGCTGCTGGTGCTCACCGCCATCACCGGCCTGGCCTACCCGCTCGCGATGACCGCTATTGCCGGTGCGATCTTCCCCGCGCAGGCGCAGGGCAGCTTGATCGAGAAGGACGGCAAGGTGGTCGGCTCCGCCCTGATCGGGCAGGAGTTCAAGGACGACAAATATTTCCACGGCCGTCCCTCGGCGACGGTGGCGCCGGATCCGAACGATTCGACCAAGACGGTACCGGCGCCCTACAACGCCGCGAATTCGGGTGGCTCAAATCTCGGCCCGACCAGCAAGGCGCTGGCCGACCGGCTGAAGGAAGACGTGGACAAGCTCAGGGGCGAGAATCCGAATGCCGCCGTGCCGGTCGACCTCGTGACGACCTCAGCCAGTGGCCTCGATCCGGATATCTCGCCGGAAGCGGCGCAATTCCAGGTGCCGCGCGTCGCGAAGGCGCGAAACGTGCCGGAGGATCAGGTCAAGCAACTGGTGGCTTCCAACACCCAGGGCTGCCTGCTCGGCCTGATCGGCGAGCCCCGGATCAACGTGCTGACTCTGAATCTCGCGCTCGATCGTGCCACGAAGTAGTCTAGGCTAGGTCCGCGCGGATGATTATATTGATCTGATGGTCCGAGAGCGCCGCGATCCCGAACAACGTCCTTCGCCCGAGGCGCTGCTGGAGGCCGCGCGCCGGGAGGAGGGCGTGAGCGGCAAGCTGAAAATCTTCGTCGGCGCCGCTCCCGGCGTCGGCAAGACCTACGAGATGCTGCAAAGCGCCCACGCCAAGCGCAAGGCCGGCATCGACGTCGTGGTCGGCTTCGTCGAGACCCATGGCCGCGCCGAGACCGAGGCGCTGGTGCGCGGGCTGGAAGTGATCCCGCGCAAGAAGCTCGACTACCGCGGCCAGATTGTCGAGGAAATGGACCTCGACGCCGTGATCGCGCGCCGGCCGAAAATCGCGCTGGTCGACGAGCTCGCCCACACCAATGCTCCTCTTTGCCGTCATCCGAAACGCTATCTCGATGTCGAGGAGCTGCTGTCCCACGGCATCGACGTCTACACCGCCGTCAATATCCAGCACATCGAGAGCCTGAACGACGTTGTCGCGCAGATCACCCATGTGCGGGTGCGGGAGACCGTGCCGGATTCGGTGTTCGATCGCGCGGACGCCATCGAGCTGATCGACCTCACGCCCGACGACCTGATCCAGCGCCTGAAGGAAGGCAAGGTCTATGTCCCCAGGCAGGCCGAGCGGGCGCTGGAGCATTATTTCTCGCCGGGTAACCTGACTGCGCTGCGCGAACTCGCGCTGCGGCGCACGGCCGAACGGGTCGACGAGCAGCTGCTCACCCACATGCAGGCGAACGCGATCGCCGGTCCCTGGGCCGCAGGCGAGCGCATCCTCGTCTGCATCAGCGAAGATCCGCGCGCGGCCAGCCTCGTGCGTTACACCAAGCGGCTGGCCGACCGGCTGCACGCGCCGTTTATCGCGGTGTCGATCGAGACGCGGCGGTCCCTGCAAATGTCCGATGAGGAGCGCGACCGGCTGGCCGATACGCTGCGGCTCGCGGAATCGCTCGGCGGCGAGGCGCTGACGATCCCGGGCGTCGGCCGCCGCCTCGCCGACGACGTGGTCAATTTCGCGCAGGGCAACAACGTCACCCAGATCGTGATAGGAAAGTCCACGCGCTCGCTCTGGTTCGAGATGACGCGCGGCTCCGTCGTGCACGATCTGGTGCGCCGCGCCGGCAATATCAGCGTGCATGTCATTCCTGGCGACGAGCTCACGAGCGAGCCGGCGCCTAAGACGGCGGTGCTGACCGCAACGCGATCGGACCCGTTCGATGCGCGGCCCTATCTGAAGGCACTCGGGATCACCGCGCTTGGCCTCGCTGCCGCCGTGGCCATCAAGCCTTATTTCGGCATTGAGAACGTCGACCTGATGTTTCTGACCGCCGTGGTGACGGTTGCCGTGCGCTACGGATTATGGCCGTCGCTGCTTGCGAGCGTCGCGGCGTCGCTCGCCTACAATTTCTTCTTTCTGCCGCCGGTCTATACCTTCACCATCACCGATCCGACCAATGTCGCGGCGTTCTTTTTCTTCATGCTGATAGCGTTCGTGGTGTCGAACGTGGCGGGGCGGGTCCGCACCCAGGCTGATGCTGCGATCGGCCGCATCCGGACCACGGAGCAGCTCTATGCTTTCAGCCGCAAGCTCGCCGGCACCGGTACGCTCGACGACGTGCTGTGGGCGACCGCCTACCAGATCGCGCTGATGCTGAAAGTCCGCGTGGTGCTGCTATTGCCGGACGAAGGTCTGCTCACGGTGAAGTCGGGCTATCCCCCCGAGGACGATCTCGATCAGGCCGACCTTGCCGCCGCCAACTGGGCCTGGAGCAACGACCGCCCTGCAGGCCGCGGCTCGGACACGCTGCCCGGCGCAAAGCGGCTGTTCCTGCCGATGCGCACCGGGCGCGGGCCGATCGGAGTCATCGGCATCGATGACGATCGCACCGGCCCGCTGCTGACACCGGATCAGCGCCGGCTGCTCGACGCGCTGGTCGATCAGGGCGCGCTGGCGATCGAGCGCGTGCTGCTGGTCGAGGACGTCGATCGCGTCAAGCGCTCCGTCGAATCCGAGCGGCTGCGTTCCGCTTTGCTGACCTCGATTTCACACGACCTGAAGACGCCGCTCGCATCCGTTCTGGGTGCGGCCTCGACTATGCGCGATCTCGCCAGCGCGCTCTCCGACACCGAGAAGCGCGACCTACTGGCGACGGTCATCGACGAATCCGAACGGCTCAACCGCTTCATTGCCAATCTGCTCGACATGACCAAGCTCGAATCCGGCGCCATCGTGCCCAACGCTGCGTTGCACGATCTCGGAGAGATCGTCGGCAGTGCGCTCCGGCGTGCAGCCAAGATCCTCACCGCCCACAAGGTGGAGCTGGAGTTGGCCGCAGATCTTCCCATGCTCCAGCTCGATGCGGTGCTGTTCGAGCAGGTGCTGTTCAACCTGCTCGACAACGCCGCCAAATATTCGCCGCCCCACGCCACGGTCTCGATCCGCAGCCGGCGCGACAGCGATCATGTGGTGCTCCAGATTGCCGACGAGGGCGACGGCATTCCGTCCGAGGAGCTCGAGAGTGTGTTCGACAAGTTTTATCGCGCGCAGAAGGGTGACCATGTCCGGCCCGGTACCGGGCTCGGGCTCGCCATCTCCCGCGGCTTTGTCGAGGCGATGCATGGCACGATCTCGGCTGCGAATCGCAGCGACCGGAGCGGGGCGGTTCTGACGATTCGTCTGCCCATTCCGGCCCGGACCCACGCATTGGATACCGCCGCATGAGCGCTGCTCCGATCAAAGTGCTGGTGATCGACGACGAGCCGCCGATCCGCAAATTGCTGCGGATGGGGCTCTCGACGCAAGGCTATGAGATCCTGGAGGCGTCGAACGGCAAGACCGCGCTGGAGAAGCTCAGCGAGGATCCCGCGCTGATCATCCTCGATCTCGGCCTGCCCGATATCCAGGGCCATGAGCTGTTACGTACCATCCGCGCCCGCAATGAAGCTGTGCCGATCGTGGTGTTGTCGAGCCGTGGCGATGAGGCCGGCAAGGTGGAGGCGCTCGATCTCGGGGCCGACGATTACCTGACAAAGCCGTTCGGCATGGACGAGCTGCTGGCGCGCCTGCGCGCCGCGCTGCGGCACCAGCTTCAGATTCAGGGCGAACGGCCGGTGTTTCGTGCCGGCGATCTCTCGGTCGATCTGGTGCGCCGGATCGTCAGGGTCGGAGAGCGCGATGTCAAACTGTCGCCGAAGGAATATGAGCTCCTGCGTGTGCTGGTGCAGCACGCCGGCAAGGTGCTCACTCACCGCTTCCTGCTGAGGGAGCTCTGGGACGAACTGACGGATGCCCAATATCTGCGCGTCTATGTCCGCCAGCTCCGGCAGAAGATCGAAGCCGATCCGGAGCGGCCGCAATATGTGCTGACGGAGACGGGGATCGGGTACCGGTTAAGGGCAGGGGATTAGGGCTGCCCACGTGCAACGATCCGTCATGACCGGGCTTGTCCCGGCCATCCACGTCTTGACCCAGGGGACCGAGAACGTGGATGCCCTGGACAAGCCCGGGCATGACGGTCGGCGCAAGCCTGCATCAGCATCGTCATTGCGAGCGCAGCGAAGCAATCCAGACTGCCCCCGCGGAAAGATACTGGATTGCTTCGCTGCGCTCGCAATGACGGATTAAGTCAACCCGCCTTCCTCTGCCGCGCCGTCGATCGGTGCGTCTTCTTCGCGGCCCGCTGTCGCCCCGATGCCCGGCGCGCATGAGACTTCGCCGCCGTCTTCTTCCCGCCGCGTCCCTTCAAGCTCTGCTTCAGCGCATCCATCAGGCTGACGACATTGCTCGGCCGCTCCTGGGGCTCTGGCAACTCGATCTTTTTGCCGCTGGCCTTGCGCTTCACCAGCGCCTTCAGCGCGTTCTCGTAGTCGTCCTTGAACTTGCTGGGATCGAAATGGGAGGCCTTGGTCTGGAGGATATGGCCGGCGAGCTCAACCATGTCCTTGGTGATCTTCGGGCTCTTGATGTCGTCGAAGAACTGGTCCTCATCGCGCAGTTCGTAGGGGAAGCGCAGCGTGGTGCCGAGCAGGCCCTTGCCGAGCGGCTCGATCGCGATGATGTGCTCGCGATTGGTGAGTACGATCTTGGCGAGCGCGACGCGATCCTGGTCCTTCATGGCGTCGCGGATCACGGCGAAAGCATCGACCGCGGCCTTGCCGTCGGGCGCGATATAGTAGGGATGGTTGAGATAGCGCTGGTCGATCTCGTCGCTCGGCACGAAACTCTCGATGTCGATGGTGTGGTTGCTCTCGATCTGGACCGCTTCGAGCTCCTCCGGCTCGATCTCGACATATTTGCCCTTACGCAGCTCGTAGCCGCGTCCCTTCTGGTCGCTCTCGACGACGTCGCCGGTCTCAGCGTCGATCATCTGCTGCTTCAACCGGTTGCCGGTCTCGCGGTTGATCATGTGAAACCGCGTCTTCTCGGCCGCGGTGGTCGCCGGATAAAGCACGACGGGGCAACTGACCAGCGAGAGCTTCAACGTTCCCTTCCAATAGGCGCGCGGTGCCATTCCGTTCTCCAGCGTCTGCGAGTCATTTTGGAACCCCAACCGTCCCGCGGGGTTTTGGTTCCGGGTGGGATGCGGGCCGTGATAGGCTTCCACGCCGAAAGAGAATCCGGGACCAGTCGTGCTGCAAAAGCTCTCCAAATATCGACAGAAACGTGATTTCGAGAAGACGCCGGAGCCGTCGGGCAAAACCGCGGTGGCGCCATCGAAGCAGCGGCGCTTCGTGATCCAGAAGCACGACGCCACGCGGCTGCACTACGATCTGCGGCTTGAGTTCGACGGCGTCTTCAAGTCCTGGGCGGTGACGAAAGGGCCCTCGCTCGATCCGCACGACAAGCGGCTGGCCGTCGAGGTCGAAGACCACCCGCTCGACTATGGTGATTTCGAGGGCACGATTCCGGAGGGCCAGTACGGCGGCGGCACGGTCATGCTGTGGGACCGCGGCACTTGGGAATCCGAAGATCCCGAACGCGGTTTCAAGAAGGGCGATCTGAAGTTCACCCTGCATGGCGAGAAGCTGCACGGCAGCTGGGTCCTGGTGCGCATGCGCAACGACCGCACCGGCGGCAAACGGACCAATTGGCTCTTGATCAAGCATCGCGACGAACATGTTCGCGAGGGCGCAGACAACGACATTCTCGAGGAGGACAAATCGGTCGCCTCCGGCCGTGCGATGGAGCAGATCGCCGGAGGCAAGGGGCGCGCGCCAAAACCGTTCATGCTGGCGAAGGGCACCAAGGCCAAGGCCGACGCGGTCTGGCAGTCCAACCGGGCGGACGAGGCGAAAGAGCGCACGGTCAAGCCGGCGCCCCGCGCGGCGTTGAAAACCGGCAAAACGGCAAAGAAGAAAGCCACGACCGCCACGACCGCGAAGAAGGCGGCGGAGATGCCGGACTTCGTCGCGCCGCAGCTCTGCACCTCGGTCGAGCGCCCGCCGGGTGGCGACGGCTGGTGCCACGAGATCAAGTTCGACGGCTACCGCGTGCAGCTGCGGGTCGAGGGCGGCAAGGCGACGTTGAAGACGCGCAAAGGCCTCGACTGGACCGAAAAATTCGCAAGCATCGCGAGGGAAGCGGGCGCGTTGCCGGATATGATGGTCGACGGCGAGATCGTCGCGCTCGATCACAACGGCGCACCCAATTTTTCGTCGCTCCAGGCCGCGCTGTCGGACGGCAAGACCGACGAGCTCATCTTCTTCGCCTTCGACCTCCTGTTCGTCGAAGGCCTCGATTTGCGGCGGCTACCGCTCGGGGAGCGCAAGGACCGCCTGAAGGAGCTGCTGGAGGCACGTAAGAAGAAATCGAGCCAGATTCGCTATGTCGAGCATTTCGAAAGCGGCGGCGACGCCGTGCTGCAATCGGCCTGCAAGCTCGAGCTTGAGGGCGTGGTGTCGAAGAAGCTCGACGCGCCTTATCGTTCGGGGCGGACGGAAAGCTGGACCAAGGCCAAATGCCGCGCCGGCCATGAGGTCGTGATCGGCGGTTACAAGACCACCAACGGCAAATTCCGCTCGCTGATGGCGGGCGTGCACCGTGGCGATCATCTCGCCTTCGTCGGCATGGTCGGCACCGGCTTCGGCGCCGACAAGGTCAAGCGCATCATGCCGTCCCTGAAGGCCATGGAGGCGAAGCAAAGCCCGTTCGGCGGCAAGAATGCACCGAAGAAAGCGCGCGAGGTGCACTGGCTGAAGCCGGAGCTCGTGGCGGAGATCGAGTTCGCCGGCTTCACCGCCGACGGCAATATCCGCCAAGCCGCCTTCAAGGGTCTGCGGCAGGACAAGCCGGCGGTGGAGGTCGAGGCCGAGACACCGGTGGATACCGAGCTTGCCGAGCCCTCGACGAAGCGGCGCGCCAAGCCGCGCGCGCAAGCGAAGACTGGCGCACGAACGGCCCAGGCCGGCGGCAGTGCCGAAGTGATGGGAGTCGTCATTTCCAAGCCGGACAAGGAGCTCTGGCCGGACGACGGCAATGGCGATCCCGTCACCAAGCTGGATCTCGCGCGCTATCTCGAAGCCGTCGGCGAATGGATGATCGTGCACCTCAAGGGCCGGCCGTGCTCGCTGATCCGCGCCCCTGACGGCATTAAGGGCGAATGCTTCTTCCAGCGCCACGCCATGCAGGGCACGTCAAACCTTCTGGAGCTCGCGCGGGTCTCCGGCGACCGCAAGCCTTACCTGCAGATCGATCGGGTCGAGGGACTCGCGGCCGTAGCGCAGATTGGTGGGGTCGAGTTGCATCCCTGGAATTGCGCGCCCTACGCCTACGATATCCCGGGCCGGCTGGTGTTCGATCTCGACCCGGCACCCGACGTCGTCTTCGCCGAGGTCGTTGAGGCCGCCAAGGAGATGCGGCAGCGGCTGACCGACATCGGCATGGAAAGCTTCTGCAAGACCACCGGCGGCAAGGGCCTGCACGTCGTGGTGCCCTTGCGTCATGGCGCGCGCGACCAGGTGAGCTGGAAGGAGGCCAAGGCCTTCGCACAAGGCGTCTGCCAGTGGATGGCGGACGACGCTCCCGAGCGCTACCTGCTCAACATGTCGAAGAAGTTGCGAGAGGGAAAGATCTTCCTGGACTATTTGCGCAACGACCGCATGTCGACGGCGGTGGCCCCTCTGTCGCCGCGTGCGCGCGCCGGCGCCACCGTGTCGATGCCGCTCACCTGGGCGCAGGTGAAGACCGATCTCGATCCGAAGCGCTACACGCTGCGCAGCGTGCCGGGGCTGCTGCCGCGGTCGAAGGCGTGGGATGGTTATGACGATGCCGCCGCGTCGATCAAGGCCGCGATCAAGAAGCTCGCGGCGAAAAAGACCTAAAGGGTGGGTTAGCGAAGAAGTAGGGTGGGCAAAGCGAAGCGTGCCCACCATCCTCTCTCGGCCGAGCAAAAAGGTGGGCACGGCGCGTTGCGCCTTTGCCCACCCTACTAGATATTCGCTCAGTCGCTAGATCCGTCCCAGCAGCAACAGGATCAGCAAGATCACGATGACGAGCCCGAGGCCGCCGCCGCCGTAATAGCCGGTGCCGTAGAACGGGCCGCCGCCGATGCCGCTGAAGCCGCCGAGCAGCGCGATGACCAAAATGATCAGAATGATCGTACCGATAGACATGCGGAAATCTCCTCCAGCCCTTCGTTGAAGGGTCGTTTGCAACCTGTCCCGTGGTGCGAGGGCAACTTGCCGCAGGTTCTAAAGTTCCGCCAGTGAAACACCGGGTGCACGCGCAACTTGCATGGAACCTTTGTGGTACCGGCGGGCATGACTATGTGAGTTCAATCACTAATCGGGCAGAGCCATGTCAGCACCGCTTGTCGTCTCCATTCCCCACCGCCTCGGCCGCGAGGAGGCGGTGCGCCGGCTCAAGACTGGGCTCGGCCGTGCTGCGGCGAGCATTCCCGTGATGCAGGTCGAGGAGGAGCGCTGGAACGGCGACAGCATGAATTTTCGCATCCGCGCGCTCGGGCAGATCGCAACGGGGCAGGTCGACGTCGCCGACGATCATGTCAAGGTGCAGGTCGTGCTGCCCTGGCTATTGCAGCGCTTTGCTGAGATGGCGCAGGCCACGATCCGCAAGCGTGGCCAGCTGCTGTTGGGCAAAGACGCGAAAAGTTAGCGTTCAAGCGCGGGCGCGCTGCCGCACCGGCTTCGCCGCACCCGCGGGGCGCGCCGGGATCACAGAAGCGGGAAAACCGCGAAGCGCCTGCGCGAGCGGCAGATCGTTGCCGGCTAAACCCGGCACGTTGTAGCCCGTGACGTCGATGGTGGCGTCGGCCCCATCGAGCGCCGGCCATTCGCGTCCGGCTTGCGTGAAAGGTGCGAAGTGGCGCCCGACCGCGACGATTGCCGCGGCGCGGCCGTGGCGGCGGGCAAAGGCCACGACATGGTCGGCATGTGCGCCCCGCACCTGAAGCGGCTGGTAGTCACCTCGCGCGAAGACGTCGGGCAGCTCGCTGCGCAGCTTGAGCAGGTGCCGCGTCCAGGCCAGCTTGAGCTGGCCGTCCGGCCAGCTCTTGATCAGGTGATTCCAGTCCGGATTGTCCAGCGTGCCCAGCGCCGCGTGTCGCGCGGAAAAATCCACCGGGCGGCGGTTATCGGGATCGACCAGCGAGAGGTCCCAGAATTCGGTGCCTTGGTAGAAGTCGGGCACGCCCGGCAGAGTCGCCTTGAGCGTGAGCTGGCTCAGCGCATTCAGCGCGCCGAGCAGCGCGACGCGGCGAGCCAAGGTTTGCAGCGCCTCGAGGAATTCGCCTGACAGCGCGGGATCGAGGATCTTCGCGATGAAGCTCTTGACGCCGTTCTCATAGGCCTCGTGCGGGTTGAGCCAACTCGTCTCCTCCTTGCCCTCGCGCGCGGCCTTGAGCGCATAGGCCTGGATACGCGCGACGAAATCGGCATCTGCCGTCTCCACAAGCGGCCAGGCGCCGAGCAGGGTCTGGTAGAGCATGTATTCGAACGTGGCCGACGGAGCGCGCAGATTGCCGTCGAGCGCGAGGTGCGGTGCGTTCAGGACTTTCCAGCGCGCGACCGCGCTGGTCCATTCGCCGGGAATTTCACTTAAGGCAGCGATCCGCGCCCGGGCGTCCTCGCCACGTTTGGTGTCGTGCGTGGCGGTCGCCGTCATCCCTTGCGGCCATTCCCTGGCGCGGGCCTGCATGGTGTCGTGGAAAGCGGGAATGGTGAGGCCCTTGCTCGCGGGATCGCCGCCGACTTCGTTGAGGGCGAGCAGCCGGTGGAATTGATAGAAGGCAGTGTCCTCCAGCGACTTCGCCATCATCGGGCCGGTGAATTGCTGCACCTTCAGCGCAAAGCGGCGCACCCTCGGGGCACTGTGCGGAGGACGGCCGGGCTTGAGCAGATCCATAGTGAGAGCATCGCGCAGGAAGTCGAAAATGCCTTCGTCTGCGGCGAACCATTCCCGGCGCGCTTGCTCGATGGTGTCGTCGATCAGCTTGCGATCGTTCGCCGTCGGCGCGCCTGTCGTCAGGTAGGTGCGGTACACCGGGAAATGCAGCACATAGAGCTCGAGCGCCTGCCGCAGGCTGTCGGCGGAAAAGTCGCGGGTCGAATAGTGCCCGTTGGCGATGCGCGCAAGCAGGCGCGTCAGAACGGTGAATTCGCTGGTCAGCAGCGTCTCCAGCACGCGCCTTTTGGCGTCCTTGACGTAAGGCGCCAGCCGTGGCGGCCGGTTGCTGATCTGCCGCCAGATCTCGTCGAGGGCCTCCAGCCCCTTGGCGTCGACCAGAACGTGAGTGATGGCATTCATCCACTCATAGCCGGTGGTGCCCTGGACGCCGGCGAAATGCGGCAGGCGCTCGTGCTCGCACAGGATCTTCTCGATCACCGTATAGAACGGCCTTGTGGTGCCCTGCGCGTCGCGCACCAGCCGGCGCAGCCGCTGGCAATATTGCGCGGGATCGCGCAGCCCGTCGATATGATCAAGCCGGATGCCTTGCAGTTTGCCTTCGGCAATGAGTTGCTTCACCAGCCGGTGCGTGGCGGCGAACGTGCCGGGATCCTCGACGCGCATGCCGGCGAGCCCGTTGACGTCGAAGAAGCGGCGATAGTTGATGTCGCTGGAGGCAAGCCGCCAGTGCCCGAGCTTGTAGTGCTGGCGCTCCAGCAAATGATGCAGCGCCAGCGTCTGCGCGGGGCGGTCCTTGGCGGCGCGATACGCGCCGAGGCCGCGCGCGATGATGTCGGCGCTGCCTGCGATCTCCCTGAGCTCCGCCTTGAAGCCGGGCGCTTCCTTGCGGTTGGGACGGCGCAGTCCCGTGTAGCGCGCCGCGAGCGACAGCATGCGCTTGCCGGCCTCGGTCTCGGCGGCGTCGGCTTCCTTCACGATCATCCGCAGCATCTCGCCATAACGCTCCGGCGCGATCGGCAATCGATGCTCGAAATACCAAGCGGAGAAACTACCTTCATTGGCATCGTAGCGCAGCTCGATATCGCCACTCTCGAGCGCTTCGCCATAGGACGCTCCGAGGATCGGCAGCAGCACGCCGCCACGGGCGCGGAAAGCCAGTTGATCCCAGTCGATATCGAAGGAGACGGCGTGCGGCGAGGCCTGGCCCCATTCCAGCACGTCCAGCCACCAGGGATTGTCGGCAAAGTGGACGCCGACATGGTTCGGTACGAAATCGATGATGAGGCCGAGGTCGTGTCGCGTCAGCGCTTCGCTCAGCCGGGCGAAGCCGGCCTCGCCGCCGAGCTCCGGATTGAACTGGCTGTGGTCGACGGTGTCATAGCCGTGCGTCGAACCCTTGCGGGCCTTCATCACCGGCGAGGTGTAGAGATGCGTGATTCCCAGCGCCTTCAGATAGGGCACCACCGCGGCGGCCTTGTCGAAGTCGAAATCCGCGGTGAGCTGAAGCCGGTAGGTTGCGAGAGGAACGGCTGAAGGCATGTCAAACTCCGAGGCGCCAGACCACCGACCAGGGCGCAAGCCGGTCGCCGGTCGCGCCGCCCCAGATCAGGGTCCCCACACCGCCGGAATATGCGGCGTCCTTGTCGGCGAGATTGGCGACGAGGCGCAACGTCGCGCCACCTCCCATGTGCCAATGTGCGGTGAGCAGGCCGCTATCGGCTACGGCGGCATCACCGAAGCGCGCACCTTTCAGTCGTGGCGCGATCTCTTTGTGACGGAGTGCGAGCAGCTCCCGCACCAGCGCGAGACGTGCATCCTGCTCCGGCGTGTGGCCGGTCCAGTCGAGCACGGCCGATTGCAGCGTTGCCGGATCGAGCGGGTCGGGCACCTCGTCGCCATACGTCTCATAGGCCCAGGCATACTCCTGCTTGCGCCCCTTGCGGACGGCATCAGCCAGTCCGCCCTGGAAGTCGCAGAAGAACGGGAAGGGCACGGTGGAGCCCCACTCCTCGCCCTGAAACAGCATCGGCACCATCGGCGCGAGCAGGGTCACCGCGAGTGCTGCTTCGATCTGCTTGGGCGATGCCAGGCTTCCGAGCCGGTCGCCGAGCGGCCGGTTGCCGATCTGGTCGTGGTTTTGCAGGAAGTTGACGAAGGTTGCCGGCGGCAGCTCGTCGCTTTTCTCGCCGCGCGGCTGCTTGCCCCAGAATTCCGAGATCTCGCCCTGATAGACGAAGCCGGAGGCGAGCGCGCGTGCGAGATCGAGCCGCGGCGTTTGATAGTCCGCGTAATAGCCGGCGAGCTCTCCCGTCAGCATCACGTGCCAGACGTGGTGGTAGTCGTCGTTCCACTGGGCGCGATATTTGCCGTTCGGTGGCTCCTGCGCCGCGTCTAGCAGGCTCGCGCGGTTGTCGCCGTTCTCCAGCACAAGATGGATGTGCCGCCCCGTCGCCTTGGCAAGCTCGCCCGCGGCGACGCTGAGGTCCTGCAGCATCGATTGCTCGCCGGGGATCGCCATGATGTGGTTGGCGGCATCCAGCCTCAGGCCGTCGAAGCGATAGTCGCTGAGCCACGACAGCGCGTTCTCGACGGCAAAAGCGCGAACCTGCGGCACGCGATAATCGATCGCACTGCCCCACGGCGTATGCGCGTCGGTGAAGAAGGTCGGCGCGTAGCGGCCGAGGTAATTTCCCTCGGGCCCGAAATGATTATAGACGACGTCGAGGAACATCATCAGCCCGCGCAGATGGGCTTCGTCGATCAGCCTCTTCAAATCATCGGGAGGACCATAGGCGCTGTCGGGCGCGTACCACAGCACGCCATCATAACCCCAGCCGCGGCGACCCGCGAAGTCGGCCAGCGGCATCAGCTCGACCACGGTGATGCCGGTCGCGACGAGATGATCGAGCTTGTCGATCATGGCGCGATAGGTGCCTTCCGCAGTGAAGGTGCCGACATGCGTCTCGATCAGCACCGTCTCCTCCCAGGGACGGCCGCGCCAATCGGATGCGCGCCAGGCAAAGGCGTCGTGATCGATCACCTCGCTCGGGCCGAACACGTCGTCGGGCTGGAATGCAGACGCCGGATCGGGCACGTCGATCTCGTCGTCGATCCTGAATTTGTAGGTGCTGCCGACGGGCAGATTGGCAATCTCGGCGACATACCAGCCATCCTGCCGGCGCTGCATCGCGTGTCGTCTGTCGAGCAGCAGATCGACACGGCGCGCCGCAGGCGCCCACAGCCGGAACGACACGCCGTCCTTCGTCGGCCTCGCCCCGAAGGATGGCCTCATAGCGCCCCCGCGAAAGCGAGCACGGAGCGCGGCGGCGCCTTGCTGTCGCTTCCGGGCTGGAAGTCGACCGTGTTCAGCTTGGCGTCGGTCGTGTTCAGGATTTGCTGCCAACTCTTGTATTCGGTCATTTTTGGCAATTTGAATGCGATCTCTTCGGGGGCTGCGTTGAGTACGATAAAGATCGCGGCGCTGCCGGGTTCCATAGGCCCCATCACATAGGAGAGGAACCGCCCTTCCGGGAATTTCCAGTCGCTTTCCGTCATTTCGTCGCCGGCCGGCGTCAGCCACAGCGCGCCGTAGGAGATGCCGTCCTTGGGGCGGCCGTCGAGCCAGCGATGGCTGCGAAGCTGCGAGAACCGACGGCGGATATCGGCGAGCTCGGCGACGAAATCGACCATGTCGTCGCCGTCGTTGCCGAGATTGTCCCAGCCGACCCAGCCAACCTCGTTGTCCTGGCAATAGGCGTTGTTGTTGCCTGATTGCGAATTCCCGACCTCGTCGCCGGCGAGGATCAGCGGAATGCCCTGCGCCAGCATGAGGCAGGCCAGCACGTTCTTGCGAAGCTGCCGGCGCAAGCTGACGATTTGGGGATCGTCGGTCGGGCCCTCGACACCGCAATTGTTGCTGTGGTTGTCGTTGGAGCCGTCGCGATTGTCCTCGCCATTGGCCTCGTTGTGCTTCTCGTTGTAGCTGAAGAGATCGGCGAGGGTGAAACCGTCATGCACGGTGATGTGGTTGACGCTGGCGCGCGGCCGCCGTCCGTCGTGGTTGAACAGGTCGGAGGACGCCGTCATGCGGCTGGAGATGTCGCCGATCAGGCTGCCTTCGCCGCTCCAGTAGCGGCGCATGGCGCTGCGGTAGCGGTCGTTCCACTCCGACCATTGCGAGGGAAATGCGCCGACCTGGTAGCCGCCGAGGCCGAGGTCCCAGGGTTCGGCGACGAGCTTGACGCTCGCCAGCACCGGGTCCTGGCGGATCGCGGTCAGGAACGAGCTGCCGCGATCATAACCGTTCGGCCCGCGCGCCAGCGTGGTGGCGAGGTCGAAACGGAAGCCGTCGACGTGGCAGACCTCGACCCAGTAGCGCAGGGAATCCATCACCATCTGCAGCACGCGCGGGTGGGTGAGGTTCACCGACGAGCCGCAGCCGGTGAAGTCGTCGTAGTAGCGCGGGTTCTCGCGGTTCAGCCAGTAATAGGAGGCGTTGTCGATGCCGCGATAGCACAGCGTCGGACCGAGGTGATTGCCCTCGGCGGTGTGGTTGTAGACGACGTCGAGCATCACCTCGATACCGGCATCGTGCAGGCGCGCGACGGTGGTGCGGAAGGAATCGAGGGCGTTGTCCTGGGCGTAGCGCTGCTCGGGCGCAAAGAAGGACAAGGTGTTGTAGCCCCAGTAATTGACGAGCTTCTTCTCCACCAGGATGCGGTCGTCGACGAAGCTGTGCACCGGCAGAAGCTCCACGGTGGTGACGCCGAGCTTCTTCAGGTGCTCGATCATCGCCGGCGAGGACAGGCCGCCATAGGTGCCGCGCAAATTCGGCGGCACGTCGTCGCGCTTCTGTGTCAGTCCCTTGACGTGGGCCTCGTAGATGATGGTGTCTTCCCAGGGAATGTTGGGCCGGATCTCGCGGCGGCCCCAGTTGAAGGTCTCGTCGACGACGACGGCCTTCGGCATGCCGCGCGCGTTGTCGCGCCGGTCGAACGACAGGTCCTCGCGCGGGCTTCCGGTGCGATAGGCGAAATGCGCGTCGCTCCAGACCAGCCGCCCGGAAAGCCGCTTGGCATAGGGGTCGAGCAGCAGCTTGTTGGCGTTGAAGCGGTGGCCGTGCTCGGGCTCGTAGGGGCCATGCACGCGGTAGCCGTAGAGCTGGCCGGGCGAGACGTCATTGAGATAGCCGTGCCAGACATCCTCGGTGCGCTCCGGCAGCTCGACGCGCTCGAGCTCGCGGCGGCCCTGCATGTCGAAGAGGCACAGCTCGACCTTCTGCGCGTTGGCGGAGAACAGCGCGAAATTGGTACCGCGTCCGTCCCAGCTTGCGCCGAGGCGTGCAGGCGATCCAGCAGTCAGGCGCATCGTCAGCTTTCCGGAACGAGGAAGATCGCGGCGAGCGGCGGAATGGTGAGGCGGAGCTCACCATTGACGGCGTGGACTTCGCCGATGTTGCCGACATTGCTGCCGCCGTAATGGGCGGAGTCCGAGTTGAACACTTCCTTCCACTTGCCGCCGAGCGGCGCACGAACCCGGTAGTTGCGATAGACGTTGGGTGAGAAGTTGACGATCACCATGCACCGGGCGTGCTCGTCAAATCCCTTGCGCAGCCATGCAAACACGTTGCGGTTGGCATCGTCGGTGATCAGCCATTCGAAGCCGGCCTGCTCGCAGTCCATCTGGTGCAGCGCGGGCACCGCGCGATAGAGCCGGTTGAGATCGCGGATCAGCGCCTGGATGCCTGAATGGAGCTTGTACTCGAGCAAGTGCCAGTCGAGCGACTGGTCGTGATTCCATTCGCGGCTTTGCGCGATCTCGGCGCCCATGAACAGCAGCTTCTTGCCGGGATGGCCGAACATGAAGCTGTAATAGGCACGCAAATTCGCGAAGCGCTGCCATTCGTCGCCGGGCATGCGCCCCAGGATCGAGCGCTTGCCGTGCACGACCTCGTCATGCGACAGCGGCAGCACGAAGTTCTCCGAGAAGGCGTAGTGCAGGCCGAACAGGATGTCGCCGTGATGATGCTTGCGGTGGATCGGGTCCTTGCTGATGTAGTTCAGCGTGTCGTGCATCCAGCCCATGTTCCACTTATAGCCGAAGCCGAGCCCGCCGAATTCGACCGGACGCGAGACCTGGGGCCAGGCGGTGGACTCCTCGGCGGCCGTGGTCGCCTGCGGGAAACGCGCGAACAGTTCGGTGTTGAAGCGGCGCAGGAACGCGATCGCCTCGATGTTCTCCCGGCCGCCATGCTGGTTCGGAATCCACGCGCCGGGCGGACGGCTGTAGTCGAGGTAGAGCATGGACGCGACCGCATCGACGCGCAGTCCGTCGATCGCGTAGCGCTCGAGCCAGAACAGCGCGTTCGACACCAGGAAGTTCGTCACTTCGGTGCGGCCGTAATTGTAGATCAGCGTGCCCCAATCGAGATGCCGGCCCTGGAGCGGGTTGGCGTGCTCGTACAGCGCTGTGCCGTCAAAGCTGCCGAGCCCGTGCGGATCGTCCGGGAAGTGGCCGGGCACCCAGTCGAGCAGCACGCCGACGCCCTCGCGGTGGCAGGCATCGACCAGCGCGGCAAAATCCTCCGGCGTGCCGAAGCGGCTGGTCGGCGCATACAGGCCAGTCGGCTGATAGCCCCATGAGCCGTCGAAAGGATGCTCGCTGACCGGCAGGAATTCGAGATGGGTGAAGCCCATGTCGCGGGCGTAGGCCGGCAGCTGCTCGGCCAGCTCGCGATAGGTCAGCCATTCATCGCCGTTCTTGCGCCGCCATGAGCCGAGATGGACCTCGTAGATCGACATCGGCGCAGACAATGCGTTGATGCCGTCGGGCGCCGGTCGCGGCCGGGGCAGATGCGCCTCGTCGAACACGATGGAGGCGGTCTTCGGCCGCACCTCGCTTGCAAAGGCCATCGGATCGGACTTCAGCGGGAGCAGATGGCCATGCGGTCCGATAATTTCGAACTTGTAGTGGTCGCCGGCCTTGGCGTGCGGGATGAACAATTCCCAATAGCCAGCGCCGCGCACCCGCATCGGATGGCGCCGCCCGTCCCAGAAGTTGAAGTCGCCGACCACGGAGACGCGCCGGGCGTTGGGCGCCAGCACCACGAAGCCGATGCCATCGATGCCTTCGAGCCGCATCGGATGCGCGCCGAGCTTGTCGTAAAGGCGCTGGTGGGTGCCTTCGCCGAGCAGATAGAGGTCGAAATCGGTCAGGATCGGTGGAAAGCGATAGGTGTCCTCGAATTCGATAACGTTGTCGCCGAACTTCGCGCGAAGCTGGTAGTGCTTCGCGCCGTTCGGCAGAGCCCCGATGAACAGGCCGGAATCATGAACGCGATCTAGCTTCGCCACCTCGCCGTGCTCGCCCACCGCCTCGACGTTGGAGGCATCAGGAAGAAACGCGCGCACCACGCTCTTGTCGCCCTCGGGATGCAGCCCGAGATAGTGGAACGGATCGGAGTGGCGACCCTCGATGATCGCATAGGCCTCGGCAGGGAGTTTAGGCATGGGCTTCGCTCTCGATAGTGGACAGAATGCGAAGCAGTCCGGACAGCGGCACATGGAGCCCCTCAGGCCGGTGGGACAGCTCGTACTCTACTTCCTCAAACGTTTGATCAAGCAGGAAAAACCTTAACAGGCCTGCCGCGGATTGCGGATCTTCCGGCCAGAGCCGTCGATCGGTCATGGCTTCGCGGTAGGCGGTGAGGAACGTCGCGGTGGTGCGCTCGCGCCATTCGTCCAGCGCAGCCGTAAGCCGGCCCTGTTCGTCGGAAGCACCGGTGAGCGCGCGGTGGAGCGCCGCGTTAACCGAAAGATCAATCGAGCGGATCAGGCCGGCAACGTCGCGCGCCGCAGGCAGCTTGCGCCGCTTGTCGGCCAGCGGCAAACGCGGATCTCCGTCGAAGTCGATGATGAAGATATCGTCCTTCACGATCAGAGTTTGCCCGAGGCGGAAGTCGCCATGATGACGGATGTTCAACCCGCCGATCTCGGAAGGTAAAAGCGCGTCGAGCCGACCGGACAGGGACGCGCGGTCCGCGGCGAGCTGATTGATCAGCGGCCGATCTGCCTCCCGCAGGCCGTTGGTGCTGGCGGCCAGCCGCTCGAAAACCCGCTCGGCCCGTGCCTTGAGCTCCGATGACCAGCGCTTGATTTGTGCGGAGCCAATCGGCTCCGGCGCGAGATCGCCTGGCTTTGCGGCGGCCAGAGCCACATGCAACTCGGCGAGCCGCCGGCCGATCTGCGTAATGAAGTGCAGATAGGGCGCCTGCTCCTGGGTCTCGCGGGGCATCTCGCCCGGTGGCAGCACCCGCTGCTCGTCGATATAGCGGTCGAGATAGCCCGCGGTGACGCCCCAGCCGTCGCCCTGGTTCTCGACATAGGCGTGCAGCACGCCGACTGCGCTGCGACGGTCGTCTTCGACCAGCTCGACGCTGCCGAGCAGTGCCGGCGTGTTGGCAAAGCGGGCGATTTCGGTGAGGTAGGAGCCGATCTCGATCTCGGGATTGATGCCGGCTTCGAGCTGGCGATAGATCTTGGCGACATACTGGTTGTCGACCAGCGCGGTGCTGTTCGACTGCTCGATCGCGCGGATGCGTTCGGGCTCCTTGATGGTGTACTCGGCAAACCGGCTGGTCGCCTTGAACTCCAGCCGCAGATTGTTTTCTTCCACCACCAGGTTCTGCGACAGGTTGCGCAGGAACAGCCCGATGAAGATCTGCTCCGTTGCCACATCCAGCAGCGTCCCTTCGCGGGCGCCCTGACGGACGGCGGCGAGTGCCCTCGGATTGAAGCGTTCGCGGTCGAAGCGCACCCATTCAATCTGCATCGGCAGCACGTAGCGCGTGGTGACGTCACCTTGCGCCACCTCGAAGAACGCGATCCAGGGCCTGTTGTCGCCGATGTCGCAGAACGGCACCGCCGAGGTCAGCGTCGGCTTGATCTGCTTGGGATTGTGCTCTGGATACCAGCGCGTGCGCGACAGAAATCCCGGCAGCACCTCGTGCTCGAACACGCCGCGCTCGCGCGCCAGCGACACCCAGGTCGAGTTCACCGGCACCACCAGCGTCTCGAATTCCGGAACTGCGCGCGGCGTCACCGGCTCGGACTTGTCGCGCTCGGTGAGCTGGAACCAGTAGAAGCCATAGGGCCCCAGCGTGACCATGTAGGGCAGTTCGCCGATCGCCGGAAAGCGCGTGCGGCCGAGCATCTCCTGCGGGATGCGGTCTTTCCAGGGCGACAGATCGAGCTCGGTCGCCTGGGCCGCGCGCGACAGATTGGCGACGCAGAGGATCACCTCGTCGCGGTACTGCCGGACATAGGCCAGCACGGCCCGGTTGGCCGGGCGGATGAAGGTCATGGTGCCGCGGCCGAAGGCGAGCGTCGATTTACGCACCGAGATCAGGCGCTTGGTCGCGCTGAGCAGCGAGGATAGGCTGCGCGACTGTGCCTCCACGTTCACCGATTCGTAGCCGTAGACCGGATCCATGATCAGCGGCGCGTAGAGGCGGGCTGGGTCACAGCGCGAGAAGCCGCCATTGCGGTCCGGGCTCCACTGCATCGGCGTGCGCACGCCGTTGCGGTCGCCGAGATAGATGTTGTCGCCCATCCCGATCTCGTCGCCGTAATAGATGATCGGCGTGCCGGGGAAGGACAGCAGCAGCGAGTTCATCAGCTCGATCTTGCGCCGGTCATTGTCCATCAGCGGCGCGAGGCGGCGGCGGATGCCGACATTGATGCGGGCGCGCGGATCGTTGGCGTAGGTGGTCCATAGATAGTCGCGCTCGACGTCGGTCACCATCTCCAGCGTCAGCTCGTCATGGTTGCGCAGGAACAGCGCCCATTGGCAGCTCGCCGGAATGTCCGGGGTCTGGCGCAGGATGTCGGTGATCGGGAAGCGATCCTCCTGCGCGATCGCCATGTAGATGCGCGGCATCAGCGGGAAGTGGTAGGCCATGTGGCACTCGTCGCCCCGGCCGAAATATTCCTGCACGTCCTCCGGCCATTGATTGGCTTCGGCCAGCAGCAGCTTGCCCTTGGAGTAGGAATCCAGCTCGTGGCGCAGCCGCTTGATGATGGCATGCGTCTCGGGGAGGTTCTCGTTCGAGGTACCTTCGCGCTCGCAGAGATAGGGAATGGCGTCCAGACGGAAGCCGTCGACGCCGGCGTCCAGCCAGCGCTTCATCACCTGGATCAGGGCGCTGACGACGCGCGGATTGTCGAAATTGAGATCTGGCTGGTGCGAGAAGAAGCGGTGCCAGTAGAACGCGCCGGCCTCGTGATCCCAGGTCCAGTTCGACTTCTCGGTGTCGGTGAAGATGATGCGGGTGCCCTGGTATTTCTGGTCGGTGTCGCTCCAGACATACCAGTTGCGGGCGCTCGAGCCCGGAGGGCTGCGGCGCGCGCGCTTGAACCAATTGTGCTGGTCCGAGGTGTGGTTGACGACGAGCTCGGTGATGACGCGCAGCCCGCGTTTCTGCGCTTCCTGGATGAAGCGCTTGAAATCCTTCATCGTCCCGAAATCGGGATTGACCGCGCCGTAGTCGGCGATGTCGTAGCCGTCGTCACGGCCGGGCGAAGGATAGAACGGCAGCAGCCACAGCGCGGTGACGCCGAGCTCCTGGAGATAAGGCAGCTTCTCGGTCAGCCCTGCGAAATCGCCGATGCCGTCATGATTGCTGTCAGCAAACGCCTTGACGTGAAGCTGATAGATGATGGCGTCCTTGTACCAGAGTTCATCCACGATCTCGGCAGCCTCGGCTTTCTTGGTGTCGACGGAAGACAATACGTTCATGGCGTGCGCCCTTACGCCAGGCAGCGGAACAGCAGCGCCGGATCGCGGTCGGGATCGATACGCAACCTGATCCCGCCCCATTCGATGCGGGCCTGTTCGCCGGTGAGGAGGTTTTCGAGTGCCGACACGTGGTGTCGCTGCCCGCCGGCGTCAACCGTGATGTCGCCGAGCGGCAACCAGAATTCGCGTACGTGGCGCGAGAGCGCAACCACGGCCACGACGATGTTGGCCGGGTCGGTCGCTTCCTTGACGAAGGCGATCGTCTCGTCGTCTTCGATGCCGAGGAAGCGCAGGTTCGCCGCCTGCTGAAGCGCAGCATTCTCGTTGCGGATGCGATTGAGCTCCGTGATATAGGCCTTGATGTTGCCGGGCTTGTCCCAGTCGCGCTGCTTGATCTGGTATTTCTCGGAGTCGAGATACTCCTCGCGGCCGGGGATCGCGTCGTGCTCCAGCAACTCGAACCCGCTGTAGACGCCGTAATTGCCGGACAACGTCGCGGCGAGCGCGACGCGCGATCTGAACGCCCATGTCTCCCCGCCCTGGAGATGATAGGGCAAAAGATCGGGCGTGTTCACGAACAGGTTGGGCCGATAGAAGTCACGTTCGGGATAGCGCGTCAGCTCGCCGAGATATTGCTCCAGCTCCCACTTCGCCGTTCGCCAGGGGAAATAGCTGAAGGATTGTGCAAAGCCGAGCTTGGCGAGGCCCTTCATCAGCTTCGGGCGGGCATACGTCTTGGAGAACAGGATTACCTCGGGATGCCGGCGGCGGATGTCACGGATGAGCCATTCCCAGAAGGCGAGCGGCGCGGTGTCGTGATTGTCGATGGCGAAGATGGTGACGCCGTGGTCGATCCAGAAAAGCATGGCGTCGCGAAATGCGTTCCACAGTCCAGCCCGGTCGACGGACGTGAAATCGGGGATGACGATGTCGGAATAGGGGCCCTCAGCCGTCCGCACCGAGCGGTCCGGGCGCCATTTGAACCATTCCGGATGTTGCGTCAGCCACGGGTGGTCCGGCGAGCATTGCACGGCGAAGTCGAGCGCGAGCTCGAGGCCGTATTCCAGGCAGGTCGCGACCAGCGCGCGAAAATCCTCGATCGTGCCGAGTTCGGGGTGCAGCGCATCGTGCCCGCCCTCGATGGCGCCGATCGCATAAGGCGAGCCGGGATCGCCGTCGCCCGCCACCGGCGTGTTGTTGCGGCCCTTGCGCCGGGTACGGCCAATGGGATGAATCGGCGTGAAGTAGAGCACGTCAAAGCCCATCGCGGCGATGTCGGGCACGCGCGCGATGCAGTCGCGGAGCGTGCCATGCTGTCCTGGCACCACGCTCTGGCTGCGCGGCATCATCTGATACCAGGCGCCGAAGCGTGCCTTGTCGCGGTCGACGAACAGCGGGAATAGCGCCGAGCGCGTCAGATCAGGCCGCGACTGGCTCTCGGCCATGGCTGCGCCGAGTTCGGTTGCCAGCAGCGGGGCAACGTCGCCGGTCTGAAGATAGTCCTCGCATTGCCTGACGATGACGGCGGCGGCGTCCTGCTGCGCGCCATGCGCCTTGGTCAGAAGGCCGGCGCCCTCGATCGCATCGAGGGTGACGTCGGCACCGGAGCGCTGCTTGCGCGTGATCGCGTGCGACCAGGTGGCGAACTCGTCGGTCCATGCCTCGATCGCATAGACATATTTGCCGGGCTCGACGGGTGTGAACGCGCCGGACCAGCGGTCATTGCCGTGAGGGATCATCGGCTCGCTCTGCCATTCGCGGTCCTGCTCTTGTCGCCAGATCAGCGCTGCGCCGATCACGGCGTCGCCGTCGCGGTAGATGTCGGCCCAGACCTCGACCGGTTCGCGCGCGATCCGCTTCACGGCGAAGCGCCCGCCGTCGATCAGGGGATAGACGTCTTCGATGAGGAAAGTGCTGCCGGCTGCGGCACTCTCGACAGTTTGAATTGTCTTGTTCACGGTGATGCCATTGACAAGAAAGCAGGAGCCCGTTTCCCTTGCCGGGAACCTACGCTTGATACCTATATAGAAAGCCGCTTGTGTGTCATTGGTTCCCTGGGGAACGGCAGGCGCGGTTTGCGAGTTAACCCAGACTAACCTCTTCCGTGACCTCGTTAAAATCAATTCCCCCGGCCAGAGAATGGCTTGCAAGCTGCGTGCCGAATGGATCTTTTAGCTCAAGCCCGGATCAAGGGCGTTCAATCCGAATTCGTCGATGCCCTCGGAAAGCTGCGGGTCACCGATCCCGTGGCCCTCAAATCCATCCTCGATGCCCTGCCTGAGAAGCGGGTTTACCGCTTCGTCAGCGGCCCCGTGGTGGTGCGCGCCTTGGGACAGCCGCGCACCGAATTGGTGACGATCGGTGCGCCGCCGCTCAAATGGAAGATGACCGGCAACGGCAGTTTGATCGCGCAAGGTGAGACGCGCGAGCCCGTGATTGCCTGGCCCGCCGGCCTGCCGCTCGGCTATCACCGCCTGACGCTGACCGATGCCGAAGGCGTGACGGAAGAGGTGCCGATGATCGTGGCGCCGGAGCGGGCCTTTGGCGGCGATTTCGACCGCGGCTGGCTGCTTGCCGTGCAGCTCTACAGCGTCCGCTCGGAGCGCAATTGGGGCATCGGTGATTTCACCGACCTCGCCGGTCTCGTCCGGCTCGCCAAGCAGTTGGGAGCCGACGGCGTCGGGCTCAATCCCCTGCATGTGCTGTTCGACGACCATCCGGCCGATTGCAGCCCCTATTCGCCGAACAGCCGGCTGTTTCTTAATCCGCTCTATATCGACGTCGAGGCGATCCCGGAATTTTCCCCCGACCTCGTCCCCGACGCCGCCGCGACCGCTGCGCGGCTCCGCGACGGCGATCGTGTGCCCTATTCGGACATGGCGGCCTTGAAATGGCTGGCCTTGCGTGCCGCCTTCGACAGCTTCGTGAAAACCGCGAGCGGCGTCCGCCGCAACCAGTTCGACGCCTTCCGCGCGGCTCGCGCGCCGCTGTTGTCCCGTTTTGCCTGCTTTGAGGTGCTCCGTCATCGCTTCGCGGCGCCGTGGTGGGAATGGCCGATTGAATGGCAAAAGCCGGACGAGACAAAATGCGCCGAGCTGCGCAATGGCTCAGACAAGCACGAGGTCGAGTTCGTCGAATTCGTGCAATGGACCGCCGATAGCCAATTGCATGCCGCCAAGGAGCTGGCCGGCCAGCTTGGCATGCGGGTCGGGCTCTATCTCGACGTTGCTGTCGGCGTGCAGTCGAACGGCTTCGATGCCTGGAATGAGCAGGGGGCGATTTCCCGTCATCTCGCGGTCGGCGCGCCGCCGGACGTGCTCAACACCATCGGCCAGGATTGGGGCCTTGCCGGGTTCAACGCCGGCGGCCTGGAGGCGCAGTCGTTCGTGCCGTTCGCCGATATGCTCGCGGCTTCGATGCGCCATTCCGGTGCCATCCGTCTCGATCACGTGCTGGGCCTGAAGCGGCTGTATCTGGTGCCGCGCGGCTTCAAGCCCGACAATGGCGCCTATGTGCAGATGCCGTTCGAGGCGCTGCTGGCGACCGTGGCGCGCGAGAGCGCGGCCCATAAGTGCATCGTCATCGGCGAGGACCTCGGCACGGTCCCGGAAGGTTTTCGCGAGACCATGCAGGATTTCGGCATCTGGTCGTACCTCGTCATGATGTTCGAGCGCGACGATGCCGGTCACTTCCGGCCCGTCGATCACTACCGGCCCAACGCGCTGGTGACGCTGAACACCCATGATTTGTCGACCTATGCCGGCTGGCGCTCATTCAGCGATCTCAAGATGAAGCGCTCGCTCGGGCTCGATCCCGGCGAGAACGATCAGGCCCGCTGGGATGCGCTCGGCCTGCTCGACGAGATCCTGCGTGCCAACGGCATCCGTGCCAATGATGTCTATTCGGTGCTCGCCTTCCTGTCGCGCACGCCCTCGCGGCTGCTTGCGGTGTCGCTGGAGGATCTGCTCGGCGTGATCGACCAGCCCAACATTCCCGGTACGATCGACGAGCATCCGAACTGGCGCCAGCGCCTGCCCGTGACGCTCGACAAGATCGCCTCGAAAGTCGATCTCGCGGCTTTGAAGGCCGCGACGCGGGAACGCTCGTTGCCCGGCGGGCGTTGATCGCCGGGGTCTCCGGACGTCGTTTTCGAGGCTCGCACGACATTGTCTCAGAAAATCGAGGACTATGCGCTGATCGGCGACTGCGAGACCGCGGCGCTGGTCGGCCGCAATGGCTCGATCGACTGGCTGTGCTGGCCGGCCTTCGATTCCGACGCCTGCTTTGCCGCGCTCCTCGGCACGCACAAGAACGGCCGCTGGCTGATCGCGCCGGGCGAGGACGTCACCGCGACGTCGCGCCGCTATCTCGGCGACACCCTCATCCTCGAAACGCGCTTCGAGACGAAGAGCGGCACCGTCGCGCTGATCGACTTCATGCCGCCGCGCGGCAAGGCCTCCGACGTCGTGCGGCTGGTCCGCGGAGTCAGCGGCACGGTCAAGATGCGGATGGAGCTCGTCATCCGCTTCGGCTTCGGCGTCGACATCCCGTGGGTGCGGCGGATCGACCATTCCCTGCTGGCGGTCGCCGGGCAGGACATGACCGTGCTGCGGACGCCGGCGAAGACCCGCGGCGAGGATCTGACCACGGTATCCGATTTCGAGGTGAAGGCCGGCGAGACCGTGCCGTTCGTGCTGACCTACGGCCCCTCACATCTCGAGCCACCCCCGCCGATCGACCCGGAGCTCGCGCTTCAGGAGACGGAAAAATTCTGGCAGGACTGGTGCAGCCACTGTAATCGCGATGGCGACTATCGCGACCTGATCGTGCGCTCGCTGATCACGCTCAAGGCGCTGACCTTCGGTCCGACCGGCGGCATCGTCGCGGCGCCGACCACCTCGTTGCCGGAGAAGCTCGGCGGCGCCAGGAATTGGGACTACCGCTTCTGCTGGCTGCGTGATGCCACCTTCACGCTGCTGGCGCTGATGAATTCGGGTTATACCGAGGAAGCCTCGGCCTGGCACAATTGGCTGTTGCGTGCGGCGGCAGGCTCACCGTCGAACATGCAGATTATGTACGGCATCTGGGGCCAGCGGCGGCTGCTGGAATGGGAGGCGACCTGGCTCGACGGCTACGAGGGCGCGCAGCCGGTGCGCGTCGGCAATGCCGCGCATGCGCAGCTCCAGCTCGACGTCTACGGCGAACTGATCGACGCCTTCCACCAATCGCGGATGGCCAAGCTCAAGCTCGATGACGAGAGCTGGGCGCTGGAATGCGCCGTGCTCAAGCATCTCGCCGAAGTCTGGGACCAGCCCGATCACGGCATCTGGGAGCGGCGCGGAGAGCCGAAGCACTACGTCTTCTCCAAGGTGATGACCTGGGTCGCCTTCGACCGCGGCATCAAGAGCGCCGAGACCTTCGGCTTCAAGGCGCCCCTGCTGCACTGGCGCACCTTGCGCGACGCCATTCATCGCGACGTCTGCAACAGGGGCTTCGACGCGGAGGAGAATGCCTTCGTGGAGTCCTACGGCTCGAAGCTGCTCGATGCCAGCGTGCTGCTGCTGCCGGCCGTCGGCTTCCTGGAAGCGTCGGATCCGCGCATTCGCGGCACCCTCGCGGCGGTCGAAAACCACATGCTGCGCGATGGCTTCGTGCTGCGGCACGATCCCCGCGAGCTGCCTGCGGGGCAACCGCCGCTCGAAGGCGCCTTCCTCGCCTGCAGCCTGTGGCTGGCCGATGCCCATGTGCTGGCGGGCGATCTCGACAAGGCGCAGATCCTGTTCGATCGCGTGGTCGGTATCGCGAATGATGTCGGGCTGCTGGCCGAGGAATATGATTCAGGCGCCAAGCGTCAGACCGGCAATTTCCCGCAGGCGCTGACGCATATCGCGCTGGTCAACACCGCGCATAATCTGTCGGCGGCAAGGCAGGGCAGCGAGAAGCCCGCGATGCAGCGGTCGAAGTAGTGACCTAGGCGACCCCGTTCCGCTTCAAGATCATCTCCATCGCCTCCGCAAAACCGTCCTGCTCGTTGGTCGCGGTGACGTGGGTCGCCTGGTCCTTGACGTTGTCGGTGGCGTTGCCCATGGCGATCGAGGTGCCGCTGACGCGGAACATGGCGAGATCGTTCTGCATGTCGCCGATGGTGGCGACCGCGTCGGTTGAAATGCCGAGGCGCTTGGCCATGGCTTGCACGAATGTGCCCTTGTCGAAGCCGGGCGGGGTGATGTCGAGGTAGTAGGTTTGCGAACGCACTGCCGTCGCCTCGCTGCCGAGCGCCTTCTGCATCGCCTTCTCGCAACGCTCGAGGCCCGCCGCATCGGCGCTGGCGCCGACGATCTTGCAGGCGCTGGCGAGATACGGCGAGAAATCCGTGACGATGGTCGGATCGGAGCGGATCGTATGCTGCTCGTGAGCGACGTATTGGCCATCAGGCCTGTCGATCAGCCATTTGTCGGTGGTGAACAGCCAGATGTCGGCGCCGAAGTCCCGGAGAATTTGCAAGCTTCGCTCGGCCGCGCCGGCGGGGATGAGATGCTGCTCGACCGGATTCATCTCGGGGTCGACGATCGAGGAGCCGTTGAACGGGCCGACCGGCAGCCAGAGCGCCAGCGGCTCGATCAGGAAGCGCATGCCGATCGCGGGGCGGCTCGACGTAATCGTGAAACCGATGCCGGCCTGGTGCAGACGCTGCACCGCTGACCTCGCGCGGTCGGTCAGCGTCTTGTCCTTGGTCAGCAGCGTACCGTCGACGTCGGAGACGACGAGCGAGATTTTTGTCATGACGGTCCCTTGGGTGTTTCTTGGGTGTTTGGTCTCAGCGTTTCGCGCCGCCCAGTTTCAACTGCCGCACCGCGCCGTCCACGATCGCTTCCACGGATTCGTCGATCGAGACGGTGATCACGTGCTCGCCAGCCTCCGGCGGCTCCAGCGTGTTGAATTGGCTCGTCAGCAGGCCGGGCGGCATGAAGTGCCCCTTGCGTTGCGCGAGGCGGGCGGCGATCAGCTCCTTCGTGCCCCTTAGGAAGACGAAGCGGACGTCGTCGCGTCCGCGCAGCAGCACATCCCGATAAGTATGCTTTAGCGCCGAGCAGGCGATGATCACGTGCTCGCCCTTGTCACAGACCCGCGCGATCTCGTCGGCGATGGCGTTGAGCCAGGGCCAGCGATCCTCGTCGGTGAGGGGATGGCCGGCCCGCATCTTCTCGACATTGCTGGCGGGATGAAAGCTGTCTCCGTCCTCGAATCGCCAGCCGAGGCGCTCGCCCAACGCTTTTGCAACCGTGCTCTTGCCCGAGCCCGACACGCCCATCACGATCAATGCACAAGGTGCTTCAACGCCCGTCACGAATTCCCCCCGGAAGCGCGGCCTGGTCGACCAGCCAGACGGTCTCGCCATTCGAGCGCGCGCGTACGGCCGGCAGAGTCTCGCCATTGAGCAGGCGCGTCAAGATCGGCTGCTTGTCGTGCCCCGCTATCTCGAACAGCATTTCGCGGCAGGACGCCAGCGCGGGCAGGGTGAGCGAGACCCGCGGCACGAAGGGGGCAACATTGGCCTTGGGGACGCCGACCACCCAGCGCTCGGTCTCCTCGATCGCAGGATAGCCCGGGAACAGGGAAGCAGTGTGGCCGTCGGGACCTGCGCCCATCAAGACCATGTCGAACATCGGCCGTGCCGGGTCCAGGCTTTCCGCCCCGTAGAAAGCCTGCAGCTCGCGCGCATAGGCCTCGGCGCTCTGATCGGGGGTGTCAGCCGTCGTCGGGATCGGGTGAACATGGCCGGAGGGCGCGTTGCGATCGAGAAAGGTCGCGCGCGCGACCGCCATGTTGTTGAGGGGATCGCTTTCGGGAACGAAGCGCTCGTCACCGATGAACCAGTGCACGCGCTCCCACGGGATTTTTTCGCGCCAGACCTCGCTGCCCAAAAGCTGGTAGAGCTTCTTCGGGCTGGAGCCGCCGGTCAGGCAGATCGCGATGCGCCCGGGATTGGCCGCGATTCGCGCCATCACCCGCTCGGCCGCGGCCCGCGCGAGAGCCTCGGCGTCGGCCTCGACGATCAGCTTCGGCTGTCCCGCAGCCGTCACGAAAACTTCCGCCAGCTTCGGCCGTCGCGGCGGAGCAATTCATCGGCGCAGGCGGGGCCGTCGCTGCCGGCTTGATAGGTCTCGATGCCGTTGCTGCCCGCGTTCTTCCAGGCGTCCAGGAACGGCTGCACCGCCTGCCATCCGGCCTCGATGCCGTCGGCGCGCTGGAACAGGATGTTGTCGCCGATCATGCAGTCGTAGATCAGCGTCTCGTAGCCGGTCGAGGGATCGGCCCGGAAATAGTCGCCATAGCGGAACTTCATCTCGACGCCGTCGATGGTGACGCTCGGCCCCGGGATCTTGGCGTTGAACTGGAGCTCGATGGTCTCGGTCGGCGCGATGCCGATCGTGAGGAAGTTCTGGGAGAGGCGATCGACAGCGGTGCCTGAGAACATCGACAACGGTGCCTGCTTGAACTTGATCGCGACCTCGGTGCGCTTGTGGCCGAGCGCCTTGCCGGTGCGCAAATAGAACGGCACGCCGGCCCAGCGCCAATTGTCGATCATCAGCTTCAGCGCGACATAGGTCTCGGTGGTGCTGCCGGGTTTGACGTCCTCGGTCTTGCGATAGTCCGGGATCTCATCGTCGCCGATTCGCCCCGAGAGATATTGGGCGCGCACCGAGCTCTTCAGCGCTTCCTCTTCGCTCGGGCGCTGAATCGAGGTCAGAATCTCGGCCTTCTCGGAGCGCACCGAATGGGCGTCGAAACGCGCCGGCGGCTCCATCGCGACCAGCGACATCAGCTGAAACAGATGGTTCGGCACCATGTCGCGCAGCGCGCCGGTGGCGTCGTAAAAGCCGCCGCGATGGCCGACGCCGAGCTTTTCCTCCACCGTGATCTGGATGTGGTCGATATGGTTGCGATTCCAGATCGGCTCGAACATGCCGTTGGCAAAGCGCAGCACCAGGATGTTCTGCACCGTCTCCTTGCCGAGATAGTGATCGATCCGGTAGATCTGGTGCTCGTCCATGATCTTCAGGAGTTCGGTGTTCAGCGCGCGCGCCGACGCAAGATCGGTGCCGAACGGCTTTTCGATCACCAGCCGCCGCCACGCGCCGTTCTCCTTCATCATGCCGGTGCGGCCGAGCTCGCGCGCGGTCGGCGCGAATGCGGCCGGCGGGGTCGCAAGGTAGAACAGCCGGTTGCCACCGGTACCTTCCGAACATTCCAGCTGATCGAGATGCGCGCGCAGGCGATCGAATGACGGCGGGTCCTTTGCGTCGGCCTCCACGAAGGTGACGCATTGCAGGAGCTGCCGGGCGACGACGTCGTCCACGGGGCGCGTCGCGAACTCGCGCAGGCCTTTCATCAGGCTCACGCGCAATTCGTCGTCCGACTGGCCCTTGCGGGCCACGCCGACGACGCAGAATTTCTCCGGCAGCATTTTCTCGGCCGCCAGATTGTACAGCGAGGGCATCACCAGTCGATGGGTGAGGTCTCCGGTCACGCCAAAGATGACGAAGGCGCAATTTTCCGGCTTGCGCTTTGGCTGCGGGTCTTTTGTCACGAACTATTGGCCTTCGCTTGTTACGTTTTACTTCCGCTTCGAGCTATTTGGGCTTCGAAGCAGCCGACTGCTTCGGCTCCTTGTGGCCGCCGAAGCCGGCTCGCATCGCTGAGAGTATTTTCTCGGCGAAGGTGTGTTCCTTGCGGGAACGGAAACGTGCGAACAGCGCCGCGGTCAGGACTTCGGCCGGCACGGCCTCGTCGATGGCGGCATTCACGGTCCAGCGTCCTTCGCCGGAATCCTCGACGAAACCGGAATACTCCGCCAGCGCAGGGCTATCCGCGAGCGCGGTCGAGGTAAGGTCGAGCAGCCAGGACGGGATCACGCTGCCGCGCCGCCACACTTCGGCGATGTCGGCGAGATCGAAATCGTAACGATGATCCGCCGGCAAGGCCTCGATGTTGGCGTTCTTGAGGATATCAAAACCTTCGGCATAGGCCTGCATCAAGCCGTATTCGATCCCGTTGTGGATCATCTTGACGAAATGCCCGGCGCCAACCGGACCGGCATGGATGTAGCCCTGCTCGATGCGGGGATCGCGCCCCTCACGTCCCTCCGTGCGTGGAATGTCGCCGGCGCCGGGCGCGAGCGCGGCGAAGATCGGATCGAGCCGATCGACCACCTGTTTCTCGCCGCCGATCATCATGCAATAGCCGCGGTCGAGGCCCCAGACGCCCCCGGAGGTGCCGACGTCGACATAGTGGATGCCGCGCTCCTTCAGCGCCTTGCCGCGGCGGACGTCGTCCTGCCAAAACGTGTTGCCGCCGTCGATGATCACGTCGCCTTCCTGCATCACGCCCGCGATGGTATCGATCGTGGTCTCGGTGATGTGCCCGGCCGGCAGCATCACCCAGGCCGTGCGCGGCCGCTCCAGTTTCGCAATGAACTCTTCGAGCGTCGCCGAGCCTGTCGCGCCGTCTGCGGCAAGGCCCGCGACGGCCTTGGCGTCCTTGTCGTAGACCACGGTCGAATGTCCCTGGCGCATCAGGCGGCGAACGATGTTGCCGCCCATCCGGCCGAGGCCGATCATGCCGAGTTGCATTTGAGAAATTCCCTTAGTTCAGTGCGTCATTGAGCGCCGCATTGAGCGCCGCGAGACCCTTCTTGAGCCCGCCCTTCAGGTGGACCCGCAGCGCGCGCCGGCCGCGCTCGGTAAGCACGTCGAAGTCGCCGCGCGCCTGCGCGGCCTTGATGACGCCGAAGCTGGCCTTCTGGCCCGGCACCGGCAAGTCCCTGGCATCGTCGGCGGTGATCTGGAGGAACACGCCGCTGTCGGGCCCGCCCTTGTAGGCCTGCCCGGTGGAGTGCAGGAAACGCGGGCCGAACTCGGCGCAGGTTGCGACATGTCGCTTCTCGCGCACTTCGAGCCGCATGGTCTGGAGTGCGTCGATCGTCGTCTTGTCGCGGGCGATGTAGCCGAGCAGGGCGACATAGTCGCCATGTTTGGAGCGGGACAGATGCGCCTTCAGCCATGAGGTGAGGTCGCCGTTGGCGCCGGCGGCCCGCAGGGCCGCGGCATTGGTCTCGTCGGTGTAGAGATCGGCCTCATTGGTGCTGACAACCGGCCGTTCGGCCGGCAGCGTGCCGGTCTTTTCGAACGAGGCGGTGAGCTCTCGGGTCTTGATCTTGGCCGCTTCCACGTCCGGCTGGTCGAACGGGTTGATGCCAAGGATGCTGCCCGCGACCGCCGTTGCAATCTCGAAGCGGAAGAACTCCTGGCCGAGATGGTCGATCGACTTCATCACGATACGCACGACGGGATGGCCGGCCGCTTCGATCGCAGCAAGCTGCGAGTCATGGGCGGGGTCCGCCTCACCCTCGATACGGATGTCGATGAAGAGCCGGTCATTGCCATAGACCGCGGGCTCGCCCAGCGGCTCGCCATCGATCGGGATCAGGCCCTTGCCGTCCTTGCCGGTCGATTCCGCGATGAGCTGCTCGGCCCAGGCGCCGAAATCGGCGATCTTCTTCGACGACAGGATCGTCACCTTGTCGCGACCTTCGAGCGCTGCATGGCCCATGGCAAGACCGAGCTGCACGCCGGGGTTCTCACTTGGCGGCACGTCCGGTCCGCAGGAGCGGGCCATCGCAAGCGCGTGCTTGACGAAGGTCTTGATATCGATGCCCGCGGTTGCCGCCGGCACCAGCCCGAACGGCGAGAGCACCGAGTAGCGTCCTCCGATGGAGGGCTCGCCGTGGAAGATGCGCGCGTAGTTCAGCGTCTTCGCCGCCTTCTCCAGCGACGACCCGGGATCGGTGACCGCAATGAAGCGATGGCCGGTCTTGACCTTCGGCCCGACCGTCTGCGCGACGCGCTCGTGGAAATAATCCTTCATCGCATTCGGTTCGGTGGTGCCGCCGGATTTGCTGGAGACGATGAACACAGTGTTGGCGATGTCGATCCTGGCCTCCATCGCCCGCACCTGTGCCGGGTCGGTGGAATCCAGCACGTGCAGCTTCGGGAACCCGGGCTTCTTGCCGAAGGTCTCGGCCAGCACCTCCGGCCCGAGGCTTGATCCGCCCATGCCGAGCACGACGGCGTCGGAGAATTTCTGGCCTTTCACACGGCCGGCATAATCCTCATAGTCGGCCACGTCGGCCTTGGCGGCGCTGTCGAGCCAGCCGAGCCATTTATCCTCGTCGGTGCCGGTCCAGACCGACTTGTCGCGCTGCCAAAGCCGGCGGATCTTGGCGGATGCGCGCCATTCCTCGGTGCTCTTGGCCACGGCCTTGCCGAGACCGTCGCCGAGCGAGAGAAGCTGGCGGTCGATCGCGGGCCCGAGCACGGTGGCGCGCTTGTGGGCGACCGCGCCATAGAGCTTGTCGGCGGCGTCGGCGAACTGCCTGACGCCGTCCCTGACGAGCTCCTCGGTGATGGCATCGAGCGAGACGCCGGAGCGCTCCAGCTCTTCCAGCACGCGCCTGGCGTCGTCGACATTCTCTTCCAGGCTGTCGCGCGGCGTGCCGTGGTCGCGGAACGCATCCAGTGTCGCCGGCGGCACGGTGTTGATGGTGTCGGGACCGATCAATTCCTCGACATAGAGGACGTCGCTATAGTCCTTGTTCTTGGTACCGGTCGAGGCCCACAGCATGCGCTGCGGTTTGGCGCCCTTGGCCGCGAGCTTCTCCCAGCGCGGCCCCGAGAACAGGCGCTTGTAATCTTGGTAGGCGACCTTCGCATTGGCGATCGCGACCTTGCCCTTCAGCGCGGCGAGCCGTTCCTTCTCGCTCGGATCGTTGGCGCGGGCGATCTTCTCGTCGAGCTGCTTGTCGACCACCGAGTCGATGCGACTGACGAAGAAGCTCGCGACGCTCGCCACGTGGGAGGGGTCGCCGCCACCTGCGACGTATTGCTCCAGACCGGCGAGATAGGCCTCGGCGACTTGCAGATAGACGTCCCTCGAGAACAGCAGCGTGATGTTGATGCTGATTCCGTCGCCGATGAGCTGTTCGATCGCCGGCAGGCCGTCCGGCGTCGCCGGCACCTTCACCATCAGGTTCTTGCGGTTGACGTCCTTCCAGAGCCGCCGTGCCTCGGTGACCGTTTCACCGGTGTCCATCGCCAGATAGGGCGAGACTTCCAGGCTGACATAGCCGTCGCCGCCCTTGAGGCGGTCGTAGACCGGGCGCAGCACGTCGGCGGCGTTCTGGATGTCCTCGACCGCGACGGCCTCGAACAGGTCGGCGACCGACCGATCGCCGCGCTTCAATGCCTTGCCGATCGGCGCGTCGTACTCGTCCGAGCTGCCGATCGCTTTCTCGAAGATCGAGGGGTTGGAGGTGACGCCCTTGACGCCGTCGGTGTCGATCAGCCGCTTCAGGTCGCCCTTGGCGATGAAGCCGCGGGCCAGGAAGTCCAGCCAGACGGCTTGTCCGTGCTTTTCCAGTTCTTTGACGGGATTCATGATGCTAATTTATCTCCAAGCCTGCGGGCGAGGGGTTTCCGCGCCGGTCCTGACGCGCTATCCTCTAGCTTACATGCTTCCTTGAGGGAACCAATCAAGGGTATGGGCGTCATATCCTCCAGTGTAACTCCGTCGCGATCATGGCGATCCGCGTAGAGGGAGCCGAGTTGCGTAAAAGGTCGTTGGCCGTGAGAAATCGGCCTGGCCTCGTTGCGTAACGTCAGCTGCCTCGGCTCGTCGCTCGTGGCTGCGCGGAGTACTCATCAGCGGATTCCGGTCCGCCTGATGCATCGTGGCTCGGTCGCGAATGGCCATGCTGGGGGAAAGCATGCAAGCACATCATGACCGTCCGGCGCTCGCCGTCACAGATAGTCCCCAATCGGTCACGTCGACCGGAAGCGTCGATGCGTCCCACGATCTCGAAATCGGTCCATGTACGACCCAAACGCGGCTGCTGGTCGTAGCAGGCTTCGCCATGACGCTGCTCAGCGCGACACTCGCGTTGGGCTGGTGGGATGCTTTTGGCGATTACGACACGACGGTCGGCTCTGCTGGCGTGGTAGTGTTCGCCCTGATGACCGGTCGGCTGATCTGGATGCTCCCCGCCGAACGGGGATCGGTGGTGATCGTCACCCCCTATGGCATCCGCGATCTCCGCATCGGCAATGAATTTTTGCTGTGGGACTCGATCGCGGAGATTTCGGCTGAAGAACGCCGCGGGCGCAAGGTGATCGTGCTGACGCCGACGCCGGCCTTGCAGCGGCAGCTCTGCACCATCCGCGGCTTGGCCCGTTGTGCGCAGGACGATCGGCAGAACGACCGCATCGTCATCCAGTCGGAGGGTCTGGCGACCGATTTTGATACACTGCTGCGCGCTTGCCGCGACTGTCACGCCGCCGGCGGCCCACGCACCGCATTGCAGCAGGAAGATGAACGCGGCACCCAAGGCTTCGCCGTACAAGCGTCATAAGATCGCCGTTCGCAGATCGCTATGATGGGGCGCCGGATGAACGCATCCCCGGTAACGCCCGGATGTTGCGAGCGAGTGACATTTTCTGGAAATGAGCCAATATAGACAAAGATTCGCTCAAATATCAGGCAGGTGCCTGTTCGTAACTCACCCTGTGCCTACGTTGTGCGTTGCGCCGAGAAGGCGCCCGGGTGTCGAATGATCGTCATGTGCTCACGCTGATTCGAGAGTGGCGCTAAGGAACGGTCCGGTCGCTGCTTTCGTTCAATTGTGTAGCGGAACTCACGCGGAGAGGGATCATGTACAACGATTCTCTATTCAACGCTTTCGCTAAGTCGTTCGAGGCGAGAAGCCAACACGACATGTCGATGGCGGAATATCTGGAATCGTGTCGAAGCGATCCCATGAAATACGCGAACGCGGCCGAACGACTGCTAGCAGCGATCGGTGAGCCCCAGACGATTGACACGGCCAAGGACCCACGCCTTGGCCGTATTTTTTTGAACCGCACGATCCGCACCTATCCGGCATTCGCCGGCTTCTACGGCATGGAAGAAACCATCGAGCGCATCGTCGGTTTCTTCCGTCACGCGGCGCAGGGCCTCGAAGAGCGCAAGCAGATCCTGTATCTGCTCGGTCCGGTCGGCGGCGGCAAGTCCTCGCTCGCCGAGCGGCTCAAGTCGCTGATGGAAGTGCACCCGATCTACGTGCTCAAGGCCGGCGACGAGCTCTCGCCCGTGTTCGAAAGCCCGCTCAGCCTGTTCGATCCGGATCAGCTCGGCCCGATGCTGGAAGAGAAATACGGCATTCCGCGCCGCCGTCTCACCGGCCTGATGAGCCCGTGGTGCTACAAGCGGCTGGAAGCCTTTGGCGGCGACATTTCCCAGTTTCGGGTCGCAAAGATCCAGCCGTCGCGGCTGCGCCAGATCGGCATCGCCAAGACCGAGCCGGGTGACGAGAACAACCAGGACATCTCCTCGCTGGTCGGCAAGGTCGACATCCGCAAGCTCGAAACCTACGCGCAGAACGATCCCGACGCCTATAGCTATTCCGGCGGCCTCAACCGCGCCAACCAGGGCGTGCTCGAGTTCGTCGAGATGTTCAAGGCGCCGATCAAGATGCTGCACCCGCTGCTCACCGCGACGCAGGAAGGCAACTACATCGGCACCGAGAACATCGGCGCTATTCCGTTCACCGGCGTCATCCTCGCGCACTCCAATGAAGCCGAGTGGTCGAGCTTCAAGGCCAACAAGAACAACGAGGCCTTCATCGACCGCATCTGCGTGATCAAGGTGCCTTATTGCCTGCGGATCACGGAAGAGCAGAAGATCTACGAGAAGCTGATCCAGGGCTCCGAGCTCGCGGCCGCGCCTTGCGCGCCCGCGACGCTGGAGACGCTGGCGCGGTTCTCGGTGATGTCTCGGCTGCGGAAGCACGAAAATTCCACGACCTACGCCAAGATGAGGGTTTACGACGGCGAGAGCCTGAAGGAGACCGATCCGAAGGCGCGCAGCGTCCAGGAATATCGCGATGCCGCCGGCGTCGACGAGGGCATGGACGGTGTCTCCACCCGCTTTGCCTTCAAGATCCTGGCTGCGACCTTCAACCACGATCCGCAGGAAGTCGCCGCCGACGCCGTGCATCTGATGTACGCGCTGGAGCAATCGATCAAGCGCGAGCAGCTGCCCGAGGAAGTCGAGAAGCGCTACCTCGAATTCATCAAGGCGGACCTTGCACCGCGTTATGCCGAGTTCATCGGAAACGAGATCCAGAAGGCTTATCTCGAATCCTACTCGGATTACGGCCAGAACCTGTTCGACCGCTATGTCGATTACGCCGATGCCTGGATCGAGGACCAGGATTTCAAGGACGCCGACACCGGCCAGCTGCTTGATCGCGAACTCTTGAACCAGGAGCTGACCAAGATCGAGAAGCCGGCGGGCATCGCCAACCCGAAGGATTTCCGCAACGAGGTGGTCAAATTCTCGTTACGGTCGCGCGCCCAGAACGGTGGCAAGAATCCGACCTGGATCTCCTACGAGAAGATTCGCGATGTGATCGAAAAGCGGATATTCTCCCAGGTCGAGGACCTGCTTCCGGTCATCTCCTTCGGGTCGAAGAAGGACGGCGAGACGGAGAAGAAGCACGGCGAGTTCGTCGCACGCATGGTGGAGCGCGGCTACACCGAGCGTCAGGTTCGCCGGCTCGTCGAATGGTACATGCGCGTGAAGCAGGCCGGTTGAGGCGGATGGTAAAGTGCCGATTCACATTATTGACAGGCGCCTGAATCCAGGCGGCAAGAGTCTCGAGAACCGGCAGCGGTTCTTGCGTCGGGCCAAATCCCTGGTGCAGGGCGCCGTCAAGAAGACCTCGCAGGAACGCGACATCAAGGACGTCCTGGAGGGTGGCGAGGTCACGATCCCGCTCGACGGCATGCACGAGCCGCGTTTCCGCCGCGACGGCGGAACGCGCGACATGGTGTTGCCGGGCAACAAGAAGTTCATCGAGGGCGACTATCTCCAGCGCTCCGGCCAGGGCAGCGCCAAGGACTCCGGTCCGGGCGAAGGCGACAGCGAGGACGCCTTCCGCTTTGTGCTCAGCCGCGACGAATTCGTCGATCTCTTCCTCGATGATCTCGAACTTCCCGATCTGGCCAAGCGCAAGATCGCGCAGACCGAGAGCGAGGGCATCCAGCGCGCCGGCTACACCACGTCGGGCTCGCCATCCAACATCTCGGTGAGCCGGACGGTTCGGCGCGCAATGGCGCGCCGTATCGCGCTCAAGCGTCCCAGCAAGGAGGAGATCGAAGAGCTGGAAGCCGCCATCGCCGCTTGCGCGGATGAGGACGAGCGTCTGGTGCTGATGGCCCAGCTCGAAAAACTGAAGGCGAAGTCCAAGCGCATTCCCTTCATCGATCCGCTCGACATCCGCTATCGCCGCTTCGAGACGGTGCCCAAGCCCGTTGCTCAGGCCGTGATGTTCTGCCTGATGGACGTGTCGGGCTCGATGTCCGAGCACATGAAGGATCTCGCCAAGCGCTTCTACATGCTGCTCTACGTCTTCCTGAAGCGTCGCTACAAGCATGTCGACATCGTCTTCATCCGCCACACCGATCGCGCCGAGGAGGTGGACGAGCAGACCTTCTTCTACGGCCCGGCTTCCGGCGGTACGCTGGTCTCCAGCGCGCTGCAGGCCATGCACGAGATCGTGCGCGAACGCTTCAGCCCGTCGGACTGGAATATCTACGCCGCGCAAGCCTCCGACGGCGACAATTCCTATTCCGACGGCGAGCTCGCGGGCATGCTGCTGACTGACAAGATCCTGCCGGTCTGCCAGTTCTTCGCCTATCTCGAGGTCGGCGAGTCCGGCGGCAGCGCCTTCGATCTGTCCGACTCCTCGCTCTGGACCCTCTACGAGCGCCTGCGCAACAGCGGCGCACCGCTCTCGATGCGCAAGGTCAGCGAGCGCAGCGAGATTTTTCCGGTGTTCCACGACCTGTTTCAGCGCCGCGACACTGCCCAGGAGAAAGCCGCTCCATGACGGAACGCTTGTTCGAAGGCGCCGATTGGGATTTTCACACCTTGCAGCGCATCACGGATGCCTGCGAGGTGGTGGCGACGAAAGATCTCGGGCTCGACGTCTATCCGAACCAGATCGAGGTGATCACCGCCGAGCAGATGCTGGACGCCTATTCGTCGGTCGGCATGCCGCTGTTCTACAAGCACTGGTCATTCGGAAAGCAGTTCGCCTATCACGAGGCCTCATACCGCAAGGGCCTGATGGGGCTCGCTTATGAGATCGTGATCAACTCCTCGCCCTGCATCTCCTATCTGATGGAGGAGAACACGGCGACGATGCAGACCCTGGTGATCGCGCACGCCGCCTTCGGCCACAACCACTTCTTCAAGAACAACTATCTGTTCAAGCAGTGGACCGACGCCGACGGCATCCTGGACTATCTGGATTTCGCCAAGAAGTATGTGATGAGCTGCGAGGATCGCTACGGCCGCACCGAAGTCGAGCGCACGCTGGACGCCGCACATGCGCTGATGTCGCATGGGATCGACCGCTATCCCGGCAAGAAGAAGCTCGATCTCCGCGCCGAAGAGAAGCGGGCAGGGCGCCGCCGCCAGCACGAGGAGGAGGTCTTCAACGACCTCTGGCGCACCGTGCCGGCGGGAAAGAGCAAGACCCGGTCCGCGCTCAGCATCGAACGCCGCCGCAAGCTGCTCGGCCTGCCGCAGGAGAACCTGCTGTATTTCCTCGAGAAGAGCGCGCCGCGGCTGGCGCCCTGGCAGCGCGAGCTGTTGCGCATCGTCCGCCACATCGCGCAATATTTCTATCCGCAGAGCCAGACCAAGGTGATGAACGAGGGGACGGCGACCTACGTCCACTATCGCATCATGACCAAGCTGCATCAGCAGGGCCGCATCAGCGACGGCAATTTCCTCGAATTCCTGCAGTCGCACACCAACGTCGTGTTCCAGCCCGAATTCGACGACCAGCGCTTTTCCGGCTTCAACCCCTATGCGCTCGGCTTCGCCATGATGCAGGACATCGAGCGCATCGTCACCCGGCCGGAAGACGAGGACCGCGAGTGGTTCCCGGACATCGCCGGAAAGAACGACGTGATGGGCGTGCTGCGCGACGTCTGGGCCAACTACCGCGACGAGAGTTTTATCGCCCAGTTCCTGAGCCCGAAGCTGATGCGCCACCTTCGCATGTTCCACCTGCATGACGATCCCGAGGAACGCGCCGGCATCCGGGTCGACGCCATTCACGACGAGCGCGGCTTCCGCCGCGTCCGGCGCGAGCTGGCACGGCAACACGATGTCGGCTACATCGACGCCAATATCGAGGTGGTCGACGTCGATCTCTCCGGCGACCGGCGGCTGATCCTGCATCACCATGTCATCAAGGGCGCGCAGCTCAACGAGACCGACGCCAAGCGCGTGCTCCAGCATCTGGCCGATCTCTGGACCTACGACGTCGCGCTGATCGAGGTCGACGCCAACGACAAGGTGCTGCGCGAATATGTCGTAAGCCCGCGCCCGATCTCGGCGGTGGCCTGACGCTGCTGATTATGCGGAGCAATACGGCGAGATGCGCGTTGATGTGCCCTCGCCCCTTGTGGGAGAGGGCGGCGATGCCGGGAGACACAAGCTCACTGGGGTGAGGGGTATCTCTCCACACTTCCCGTGTCGATAGAGACCCCTCATCCGGCGCTTCGCGCCACCTTCTCCCACAAGGGGAGAAGGAAAGCGTTCGTGGCTCCACAACAACGGTTCTATGCGGAACGTTTCGCCGGCTTCTTCCTGGCTTTCGACGCATTCAGCTCCACCGCCGCGCGGATCAGCGCCTTCAACGCCCTCTCGTTGATCTTTTCGCCTTCGCGAATATCGATCGCGCGGCGCACGTTGCCGTCGAGGCTCGAGTTGAACAGGCCCGCGGGATCCTCCAGCGCCGCGCCCTTGGCAAACGTCATCTTCACCACGGCCTTGTAGGTCTCGCCGGTGCAGATGATGCCGTCGTGCTCCCACACGGGAACGCCGCGCCATTTCCATTCCTCGACGACATCAGGGTCGGCGTCCTTGATCAGGCCGCGGATCCGCCCGAGCATCTCGCCGCGCCAGTCGCCGAGCTCCTTGATCCTGCCGTCGATCAGCCTGGATGGCGAGGCGCCATCCGTCTTCGTCGTGCTGCTGTTTTTCGCGGTCACGGCCTTTTTCATGTTCACGCCTCTTGTCGGGCGCCGCGGCGGCGGCCGAGATATGGCAGCGCGAACATATAGAGCCCGGTCGCAAGCAATGGGATCAATGGGACGAAGGCGAGCAAGCCGATCCACGTCGCCTGGACTTGCAGCGTCAGGGCGACGATGTTGGCGATGACGGCAAGCGTGAAAGCGATCGACAGCCAGCGATGGATCTGCCGAATCCACATATTTCCGGTCAATGAAACCTCCTCTTGAGATGATCGAATGAAGGCCGGCGGCCGAGCTAATCCGCCCGCGCCAGCAGCTCGTCCAGCTTGGCGAAAAACTGCTTCCAGCCGGCGTGCGCGCCGCCGAAAGCCTGCTTCTGCGTTGGGCTGAAGCCCGCTTGCTCGACGCGCAGATGCGTGCCTGCGCCGGTCGGGGTCAGCGTGAAGGTCACGACGCTCTTGAGATCGAACGCCGCGTCGTCATGCGAGAAATTCCAGGTGTAGGCGAGCGTCTTCTGCGGCTCGATGGTGAGGACCTCGCAGTCCAGCACGCCGCCCCACTCGCCGCGAAGATTGAAGCGGTGGCCCACGCTCGGCTTGAAGTCGTTCTTCATCAGCCATTCCTCGATCAGATGTGGCTGCGTCAGCGCGCGCCAGATCCGCTCTGCCGGAAAGGCAAATTCGCGCTCGACGACGACAGATCGGGTTTCGGCCGCGGATTCGTTCATTGGTCCATCCTCTTCAGGAGATCGTCGAGCGCGTCGAGCCGGTTCTGCCAGAACCCGGCCATCTGGCTGGTCCAGTCGATCAGCGGATTGAGCGCGCCGGGCTGGGCGCTGTAATGGGTCTGCCGCCCTTGATGCCGGTCGCGCACGAGGCCGGCCTGCTTCAGCGCACCGAGATGTTTCGAGACCGCCGGCTGGGACACGCCCGACAGTGCCGTCAGGGCCCCGACCGTCTGTTCGCCCTCGCGGCACAGTCGCTCGAAGATCGCCCGACGGGTGGGGTCGGCGAGCGTTCTGAACAGAAGATCGTGGGCGGCGACGGGCATATAATCCATAACCTGTAAGTTATGGGTGTATTCATAACCCCAGGGTTATGGGTAAGTCAAGCGCGTTGCGAGCGTGTGGTCCTCGCTCGCGCAACCCGCTCCGCCGTCATTGCGAGGAGCCCTTGCGACGAATCAATCCAGTCTGCCTCAGTGGAGGGACTGGATTGTTTCGCTGCGCTCGCAATGACGGACAATGTAGCGGCGCCTCCCGCGCCCTACGGCCGCAGATAAAGATAGCCGTGCGACTGGAGCTCGGCCAAACGGACCACGCCGCCCTTCTCCGCGCTGACGAAGCCCGGCAAGAGATCCGTGAGCGTGACGTTCTGCGCCTTCATCGTGTTGCCGCAGGCGGCAAGCTCGACGCCATCCTTGGAGAAATCGCCGACGCGCTTGCTGATGTCAGGGTTGGCCTGCGCCCAGTGAAACGCCTTCAGCGCCGGTCCGTGGATCACCAGCGCGATCGTCACATGCTCGGGGCCGCCCACGCCGTCGATGTGGTTCTGGATGTTGCCCAGCACGAAATTGACCTTCTCGGCATCGCTCAAATGATAGACCACCTTCAGCTTGTTGCCCGTGCCGGCTTCGGTCGCGGCCTTCGCGCTGGAGGCGCCAAGCGCCGCGCCCAGGCCTGAGATGGCGCTCCACAACATGTTCCGGCGGTTCATGACGATCTCCCTCGATTGCGCCGGACACATATCATTTGTGGCGGAGCGCGGCGAGTTCCTTGCGGTCGGTCACGAGCGAGGCGCATTCCTTGTTGTCCGTTCGATCTAGGCGGAAAATCCCGTCATCGGCCCCGGCGACCAGCGATTGCTCGGCATCCTCATCCGGCTTGTTGTTCTGCCAGACCCTGACCCGCGCCAGCCGCACGATCGCCGATTTGTCGTCCTTCGAGAGCGCGACGCCGATGCCGCCGCCCTCGCAGTCGACGCCGCAACCGAGGCGGATCTCGGTGCCGTCCTTGGTAAACACGGCGTGATGACAGGAGCCGCTGGAGTCGAAATCGCCGGAGCGGTGACGATATCTGAATCCGAGGCGGAAGGAGTTGTGGAGCTGCTTGTCCTCCGTGTCCAATTCCGCCGAGATCAGCAGCTCTTCATCGAGGCGACCTTCTGCTTCGGATGGTGCGGCAGATGCTCGGCATCGTAGCGCCGCACGAAGCAGGCATAGGCCCTGTTGCCGGGTGCACCGACATACATGCGCGCGTTGAAGGTCTCGACTTCGGCCTTGCTGGCCTCACGGAGATCGTCGGCCTCCTCGGCGTGGGCCGCGCCGGCAAACGCGGCGAGGAAGACGGCAGCAACGAGAAAAAACTTCATGATGGCCTCGCGTGCAGCAACTGAGCTGTACGCTGTAGACGCCGCCCAGGTACGACGCGTTCAACGTTCGCAATCTGACGTGATCTTCGCAGGACGGAGCGAGGTGAAGTTCCACGCCGGGCGTTAGTCTTCGGTGGGGTCACGAAGGTTCATTCGAGCTGACGCCTTCGCCTTTCGGAACTCGACGCCGACGATTGCTCCGACGTTGCCCGATTTCATCGATGTGATAGCCTTCACAGACGATCGCCTCTCGCAGTCGTAGGCTGGGGTCTGCCTTGTAGTTTGTGGAGTCCCCCCGCAATGGGCGAAATTCGCAACTTCAGATCCGGGAATGACGAGCCGCCCACACACGGCCCTGTGCCTCGTCGTCTCGCGGCCATCATTGTCGGTGACATCGCTTCCTACAGCCGCCTGATGCAGGCCGACGAGGAGGGCACGCACGTCCGCGTCAAGCGGATCGAGCGGGATCTCATCCAGCCCAGCATCGTCGAGCACCACGGAAGTCTGGTGAAGACGACGGGCGATGGCTTCATCGCGATCTTCGACAGTCCGGTCGAGGCCGTGCGATGCAGCATCGTCATCCAGCAAAATCTCATCGGCCGCAACGCCTCGCTTCCGAAGGAGACCCGGATCGAGTACCGGATCGGCGTCAATCTCGGTGACGTCATCGTGGAGCCTGATGACGTCTACGGCGATGGCGTCAACATCGCGACGCGCATCGAGGGCATCGCAGAGCCAGGCCAGGTCTTTATCTCCGGCGCGATCTACGAGCAGATAAAGCACAAGGTCGTGTGCGGTTACGAGTCGCTCGGGGACCGCAAAGTCAAGAACATCACCGATCCCGTGCGCGTCTATAAAGTGCTGCCGGATGCAGACGCGGTCGGCAGGACGCGCGGGCGGCGCGAGAATGCTCTGATCTTTCTCCTGGGAATCACGCTGTCGGTGATGGCCGCCGGCGTGCTGTGGTATCTGCTGGCTCAGACGCCGGGCAGGGTGGGCGAGCAGGCCGCCGTCACTACCGTTTCTCCTGCCACTTCTCCGGCCGCACCGCCGAGCCCGCAGCCTCCGCCGCGCGAAGCGGCGCCGCAGACGCCGCAGCCGTCTCCCTCCGCGGCTTCGTCATCTCCATCGCCCGCTCCGGCGCCAATTCAATCGACGAGTCAATCGGCAAGTCAATCGCCAATTCCCGTCCGCGAACCCGAGATGGTCGCCATTCGCGGCGGCAGCTTTGCGATGGGAAGCAACGACGACCCGACCGAGCGTCCTGTCCATCAGGTGACGGTCAAGCCGTTCTCGATCGGAAAATATCCGGTGACCGTGCAGGAATGGAACGAGTGCGCCGCTGCAAAGGCGTGCGGCTTCACGGCGATCGGCAAGGACGATGCGCCTGTCAGCAATGTGAGCTGGACCGACGCGCAGCAATATGCGGCCTATCTCGCTCAGGCGACGAAGAAGACTTATCGGCTTCCGAGCGAAGCCGAATGGGAATATGCCGCGCGGGGCGGAACGCAGACCAAATATTGGTGGGGCGACAAGCTGCAGCCGGGCATGGCCGGCTGCAAGGATTGCGGTGATCTCGCGGCCGAGCAGCCCGCGAAGGTCGGCAGCTTCAGGCCGAATCCGTTCGGGCTCCACGACATGGGCGGGGGCGTCGATCAGTGGGTCGAGGACTGCTGGCACAAGACCTATCAGGGCGCGCCCGGCGACGGCTCGGCATGGAGCAGCGGGGACTGCAGCGCTCATGTCCTGCGCTCGGGCTCCTGGAAGAACGATTCGAGATATGTGCGGCCGTCCAACCGCGACGGCTACGACACCAATGTTCGTTATCCCACGCACGGATTCCGCGTGGCGCTCAGTCCCTAAGTGGTGGAGTTGGTTTGATGCAGATATTTCGTTGCGTCGCGCTGGCGGCGGCGCTTGCATTGCTCCCGGCGGTAGCCTTCTCGCAAGGCAAGGCAGCGCCCAAGGACGCAAAGCTCTATTTCATCACCCCGCATGACGGGCAGAAGGTCCGCGGCGGATTCTGGGTCCGGTTCGGCTTGCGCAACATGGGAGTGACCCATGCCGGCGACGAGTATCAGAACGCCGGCCACCATCATCTGCTGATCGACGTCAACGATCCCATCGATCCCAAGGAGCCGATCCTGCAGGACAAGTCGCATCTGCATTTCGGGGCAGGGCAGACCGAAACGCTGCTCGAGCTTCCGCCCGGAACGCACACGCTTCAGCTCGTGCTGGGCGATGCCAGGCACTATCCGTTCGAGCCGCCCATCGTGTCGGAGAAAATCGCCATACGCGTCCGGCAGCCGGCCGCGGCGCGATAGGCGATCACCGCAGGCTGGCGTTGAACTTGTCCAGCGCCGCCGAGCCCGGGCAGAGCGTGTCCGCTTCCAGCGTGTTGAGCGGCGTCTCGACCGTGTTGAGATGCTCGTGCAGATCTTCCGCATCAGGGTCGACGTAGAGCAGGCCGGTGACGATCTGTCCCTTGGCGGCGTGCTTTTGCAGAAAGGTCTGGGCGCCGAGCCGGTCATGCGGATCGTAGTCGGCGTCGATCTTGCGCAGCGCGATCCTGCTGCCGTCATGCTGCTCGACCATCTGCACCGTGCCTGGTGCGTAATCCACCGCGATCGGATCGCGGCCAACCAGCACGTCGAGCCGGTTCACCGCGTCATTGTGCTCGCGGACATAGTCGAAGCTCTTGGTCGAGCCGGCGTGGTTGTTGAAGGCGATGCAGGGGCTGATGACGTCGATGAACGAAGCGCCCTTGTGGCGGATCGCGGCCGCGATCAGCGGCACGAGCTGGGTCTTGTCGCCGGAGAACGAGCGCGCGACGAAAGTCGCGCCCAACTGCAGCGCGATCGCGACGAGGTCGATGGCGTTGTCGGTGTTGGTGACGCCCTTTTTGCTCTTCGAGCCGCGGTCGGCGGTCGCCGAGAACTGGCCCTTGGTCAGGCCGTAGACCCCGTTGTTCTCGACGATATAGGTCATGTTGACGCCGCGCCGGATCGAATGCGCGAACTGGCCGAAGCCGATCGAGGCGGAATCGCCGTCGCCGGAGACGCCGAGATAGATCAAATCGCGATTGGCGAGGTTGGCTCCGGTCAGGACCGACGGCATGCGGCCGTGCACGGAGTTGAAGCCGTGCGAATTGCCGAGGAAATAGTCGGGCGTCTTGGACGAGCAGCCGATGCCCGAGATTTTTGCCACCCGGTGCGGCTCGATCGAGAGCTCATAGCAGGCCTCGATGATCGAGGCCGTGATCGAATCATGGCCGCAGCCGGCGCACAGCGTCGAGATCTTGCCTTCGTAGTCGCGATGGGTGTAGCCGAGCTCGTTCTTCTTCAGCCCGGGATGGTGGAATTTCGGCTTTGCAATGTAGGTCATGACACGGCCTTGCGGAGCGGGGTCACCTTGAGGTGATCCTGGTGGTCGCCAATGGCTTTTGCGATGAAGCGGGCGGTGATCGGTGAGCCGTCGTAATGCACGATCGGCACCAGCCGCACCGGGTCGATGCCGTTCTCGTTGACGATCAACTGGCGCAGCTGGCTGTCGCGATTCTGCTCGACGACGTAGACGAAATCGTGCTCGGCGAGGAAGCTCGCCACGCTGGAGTGAAACGGGAAGGCTCGGATGCGCAGGCGGTCGAGCTGGTGCCCGCGCGTTTCCAGCAGCCCGATCGCCTCGTCCATCGCCGGCGAGGTTGAGCCGAAATAGATCACGCCGTATTTGGTCGGCCGTTCCGCATTGGCCTGGAGCGGCCGCGGCACCATGTCCTGCGCGGACTCGAACTTGCGCATGAGCCGCTGCATGTTGTCGGCGTAGACCGAGCCTTCCTCGGAGTAACGCGCATAGCGGTCACGCGACGTGCCGCGGGTGAAATAGGACCCCTTGGTCGGATGCGTGCCGGGATAGGTGCGGTAGGGGATGCCGTCGCCGTCGACGTCGAGATAGCGGCCGAAGTCGCGGCCTTCGTCCAGCATCTCCGCCGTCATCACCTTGCCGCGGTCATATTGCTTGGAATCGTCCCACTTCAGCGGACGGCAGAGCCGGTGGTTCATGCCGATGTCGAGGTCCAGCATCAGGAAGATGGTGGTTTGGAGCCGCTCGGCGAGATCGAAGGCCGCGGCCGCGAACTCGAACGCTTCAGCGGGATCTTCGGGGAACAGCAGCACATGCTTGGTGTCGCCATGCGAAGCATAGGCGCAGGCGATGATGTCGCATTGCTGGGTGCGGGTCGGCATGCCGGTCGAGGGACCGGCGCGCTGGATGTTCATGATCACGGCCGGGATTTCGGCGAAGTACGAAAGTCCAATGAACTCGGTCATCAACGAGATGCCGGGGCCTGAGGTCGCGGTGAAGGCGCGGGCGCCGTTCCAGGAGGCGCCGATCACGATGCCGATCGAAGCGAGCTCGTCCTCGCCCTGCACGATGGCGTATTTGGCCTTGCCGGTCTCGGGATCGTGCCGGTACTTCTTGCAGTGGGCGGTGAAAGCCTCCGCTACCGACGAGGATGGCGTGATCGGATACCAGGCGCATACCGTGGCGCCGCCATAGACGGCGCCGAGCGCGGCCGCGCTGTTGCCCTCGATGAAGATGCGGTCGCCGACCTTGTCGGACTTCTTCACCCGCAGCCCGGTCGGGCATTTCAGGTTTTGCAGCGCCCAGTCGCGGCCGAGATGCAGCGCGTGGACGTTGGAGGACAAGAGCTTCTCCTTGCCCTTGTACTGTTCGCCGATGAGCTGCTCGATCAGCTTCGGATCCATGTCGAGCAGCGCCGAGAGTGCCCCGAGATAGATGATGTTCTTGAACAGCTGGCGCTGGCGCGGATCGGTGTAGGTCGAGTTGGTGATCGCAGTCAAGGGAACGCCGATCACGGTGATGTCGTCGCGGAATTTCGTCGACGGCATCGGCTTGGTGGAATCATAGAACAGATAGCCGCCGGGCTCGATGCCAGCCACGTCCTTGTCCCAGGTCTGCGGGTTCATGGCGACCATCATGTCGACGCCGCCGCGGGCGCCGAGATGGCCATCTTCGGTCACCCGCACCTCGTACCAGGTCGGCAGGCCCTGGATGTTGGAGGGGAAAATGTTGCGCGGGCTGACCGGAACGCCATGGCGCAGGATCGCGCGCGCGAACATCTCGTTGGCGCTGGCCGAGCCCGATCCGTTGACGTTGGCGAAGCGGACGACGAAGTCGTTTACGCTGCTGATCGGCTTTTTGTCGGACATGTCGAACCCGCTTGAGTCATTTCGATCAAATATTTCTGCATGTCCCAGGCGCCGGTGGGACAACGCTCGGCGCACAGCCCGCAATGCAGGCAGACGTCCTCGTCCTTCACCATCACGCGCCCGGTCTTGAGATCAGAGGACACGTAGAGGTCCTGGTCGGGATGCAGTGACGGCGCCTTCAGGCGCTGGCGCAGATCGGTTTCCTCGCCATTTTCCGTGAAGGTGATGCAATCCATCGGACAGATGTCGACGCAGGCATCGCACTCGATGCAGAGCGATGTCGAGAACACGGTCTGGACGTCGCAGTTCAGGCAGCGATGGGCTTCGCCGAGCGCGAGCTTGACGTCGTAGCCGAGTTCGACCTCGGTGCGGATGTCCTTCAGCGCGATCACCTTGTCGCGATGCGGCACCTTGTAGCGCTTGTCGTTGGAGATGTCGTTGTCATAGCTCCATTCGTGGATGCCCATCTTCTGCGAGGAGACGTGCACCTCCGGCAATGGCCGCTCGGTGACGTCCTCGCCCGAGAGCATTTTGTGGATCGACAGCGCGGCGTCATGGCCCTGCGCCACCGCCCAGATGATGTTCTTCGGCCCGAACGCGGCGTCGCCGCCGAAGAACACTTTTGGATTGGTGGATACGAACGTCTTCGGATCGACCTTGGGCATGTGCCATTTGTCGAACTCGATGCCGCAATCCTGCTCAATCCAGGGGAAAGCGTTCTCCTGGCCGACCGCGACCAGCACGTCGTCGCATTCGATGGTCTGGTCCGGCTCGCCCGAGGGCACGAGATTGCGGCGGCCCTTGGCGTCGTATTCGGCCTTCACCTTCTGGAAGGTGATACCGGTGAGCTTGCCGTTATCGTGGACGAAAGCCGTGGGCACGAGGAAGTTGAGGATCGGGATGTCCTCGTGGAGCGCGTCTTCCTTTTCCCAGGGCGAGGCCTTCATTTCCTCGAAGCCGGAGCGCACGACGACCTTCACCTCTTCGCCGCCGAGGCGGCGCGCGGTGCGGCAGCAATCCATCGCGGTGTTGCCGCCGCCGAGCACGATGACGCGCTTGCCGATCTTGTCGGTATGGCCGAACGAGACCGAGGACAGCCAATCGATGCCGATATGGACGTTGGCGGCGGCTTCCTTGCGTCCGGGAATGTCGAGCTCGCGGCCGCGCGGTGCGCCGGAGCCGACGAAGATCGCGTCGTACTTCTCCGCGAGCAGCGCCTTCATGCTCTCGATGCGGTGGCCGCCCTTGAAGTCGACCCCGAGACCCAGGATGTAGCCGGTCTCCTCGTCGATGACCGAGTCGGGCAGGCGGAATTTCGGGATCTGCGAGCGCATCATGCCGCCGGCTTGGGGATCGGCGTCGAACACGGTGCAATGATAGCCGAGCGGCGCGAGATCGCGCGCCACCGTCAGCGAAGCGGGACCGCCGCCGACGAAGGCAACGCGCTTGCCGTTCTTGGCCGCGGGCCGCGGCAGGCGTTGCGTGATGTCGTCCTTGAAGTCGGCGGCGACGCGCTTCAGGCGGCAGATCGCGACCGGCGTCTCCTCGACACGTCCGCGGCGGCACGCCGGCTCGCATGGGCGATCGCAGGTGCGTCCCAGAATTCCGGGAAACACGTTCGATTTCCAATTGATCATATAGGCGTCGCTGTAGCGGCCTTGGGCGATCAGTCGGATGTATTCGGGAACGGGGGTGTGCGCAGGACAGGCCCATTGGCAATCGACCACTTTGTGAAAGTAGTCGGGGGCCGCAATATCGGTCGGTTTCATTCCTACCCTGTCCGCGCAGGCTCAAAGACCCGGCGGCCTTTTCTTGAGCTTGGCGAACGCTAACGCGCGGCGATCTGGTTTCTGAATGACGTCATTGGGTTAGCTTATTAGAACCGTTCCGAAGTACAACGGCAAATTTCGCGCTTCCCCTCTTTCATGGGCGCCACGCGCACACAGCATTAACGGCCGCGCGCAGTATGTGGCGGTGCAACATGTTGCAATGCGTGCGACGGCTTAGTTGCGCGCGATGTCGCTCTTGGCGAGGTCCCACATCAGGCTGTAGGTGCCGACCGACACGGGAAGCGGGAATGGCGAGGCGGCAGGGCCGGTGAAGCGCGCAGCGATCACGGCCGAGACCGCGCCGACATGCGTGCCGTCGATCAGCACGAACCAGTCGCGCGCGCCTTCATTGCGTACTGCCGGAACATCCGCCGTTGCGCCCGACAATTCCGGCTCGCTCTCGAGCAGATGCATCGAGATGATACCGTCGTGCTTGTCCGGCGCCAGCCGTTCTTGCAGTGCGTCACGCCACGCGGCTGCATTGTCCGGCGTCGGCCGCAGCCGCACGAGGCCGAGCGCCGCGCTGCGTCCGGTACCATTGCTGATCGTGATGCGGGCGACCACGCGCAGCATGTCCTTGAAATGCGCCATGCTCCGCCGCGACCATTCAGTCTGGTTGGCGAGCCGCGCCCGGTAGGCGGGACTGTCGAGCACGTCGAGTGTCGCGGTCGAATACAGCGAGAGGTATTTGGGATTGGCGGCGTGCGCGACATAGCGCCGCGCCTCCAGAAAACCCTCGATCGCAACGCGCTCTTCCAGATGCTCGCGATCGTACCAGCGATTGAAATCGGCTTCGGCGGCCGCATCGATGTTCATCGACGTCAGCAGCATGCCCTTCCCGGCGAGTGGCATTTTCTTGTTGTCCCGCTATCGCGAAATCTTCGAAGCGATATCCGCGATCGACTTCATGACCGCGTCCCGCACGCCGGCATCATAGAGCGAATGTCCGGCTTCTTCCACGACGCGAATCTCGGAACCCGGCCACGCTTTCGCGAGCGCCTGCGATGTCTCGGGAGGGCACAACAGATCGTAGCGGCCCTGGACGATGATGCCGGGGATGCCGTCGAGCTTGCCGGCGTTCCGCAACAACTGGTTCTCCGTCATGAAGCTGTCCTGGACGAAATAATGCGCCTCCATGAACGGCGTCGCCGGCAATGTGCGCCACACGTTCAGCGACGCCAGGTCCAGGCGAGTCTTTGCCGCCTTGTGCTCCGACAGGGCGCGCTCGGTGTCGTGCCAGGCGCGCGATGCGGGGCCATGCACGGCCGGATCGGGATCGAGGATGCGGCGATAATAGGCCTCCACTGGCCGCGCGCGTTCCTCGACCGGCAGCACGCTGAGGAAATCCTCGTAGAGGGCGGGGTAGAATTGCGACAGGCGCGAGGTGAAGGCGATCTCGACTTCAGCACGCGTGCCGAGAAACGTCGCGCGGAGCGCAATCCCGGAGACGCGCGTAGGATGGGCCTGCGCATAAGCCAGCGCCAGCGTCGCGCCCCAGGAGCCGCCGACCACCATCCAGCGCGCGACCCCGAATTTCTCGCGGATCTGTTCCATGTCCGCGATCAGATGCTGCGTGGTGTTGTGTGCGCGCGATCCCTTCGGCCGGCTGCGGCCGCAGCCGCGCTGGTCGAACAGCACGGCATGGAAACGGTCGGGATCAAAGAGGCGGCGATGGTCGGGTTGGCAGCCGCTGCCGGGGCCGCCATGCAGATAGACCGCGGGGATTCCGTCGGTGCGGCCGACGCTCTCGACATAGAGCTCGTGGCCGTCGCCGACGTCGAGCATTTCGGAGGTCAGCGGCGCAAAGGGATCGGCGCGCTTGACTGAGCTGGCCGCGTCGGCGTCAGGCATCATTCCCGGATTCCAGAGTGCCGCCGGCGAAATTGCGATAGACGAAGCGGTTGGTTTCGCCCTCGGCCTCGCGCTCGGCCTGCTTGAAGATGGTCTCGTGCAGCGGCGACAGCGCACAGGCAGGATCGGTGTTGGCGGCATCACCGGTCAGCGCAAAGGCCTGGCAGCGGCAGCCGCCGAAATCGACCTCGCGGAATTCGCAACTCTTGCACGGCTCCTTCATCCAGCCGGTGCCGCGATAGCGGTTGAAGGCCTCCGAGTTCTGCCAGATCCAGGCGATCGAATGGTTGGAGCGCACCGATTCGAAGTCGAGCCCGGTGATGCTCTCGGCGGCGTGGCAGGGCAGCACCTTGCCGGCCGGCGAAATGTTGAAGAACTGCCGGCCCCAGCCGCCCATGCACTTCTTCGGCCGCAGCGCGTAATAATCGGGCACCACATAGTCGATCGTCAGCCGGCCCTTCAGCCGCTCGCGCGCTTCTTCGACGATGCGGGTGCACTCGTCGAGCTGCGCCACCGTCGGCATCAAGGCGGCGCGGTTCTTCAGCGCCCAGCCGTAATATTGGACGTTGGCGACCTCGAGCCGGTCGGCGTCGAGGTCGACCGACATCTGGATGATATCAGGCAACTGGTGCAGGTTCTGCCGGTGCATCACCGCATTCACGGTGAGCGGCAAATCGAGCTCGCGCGTCCATTTTGCCACTTCGAGCTTCTTGCGGTGCCCGTTTTTGTAGCCGCCGACGCGATCGGCGAGGGCTTCTTCAACGCCCTGGAAGCTGATCTGGACGTGGCAGAGCCCGGCATCGGCAAGCTCGCTCAGCCGCTCGCGCGACAGCAGCACCGCCGAGGTGATGAGGTTGGTGTAGAGGCCGACATCGCTGGCATGCTTGACCAGCTCGACCAGGTCCTTGCGCGCGGTCGGCTCGCCGCCGGAGAAATGCACCTGGAGCACGCCGATCTCGGCGAGCTCGCTCAATACCTTCTTCCATTCCTCGGTGGTCAGCTCCTTGCCCGAGCGGTCGAGCTCGACCGGGTTGGAGCAATAGGGGCATTGCAGCGGGCAGCGATGGGTGATTTCGAGCAGCACGGCGAGCGGAATGCCGAACGTCTCTGCCGTCGAGCGGCTCTTCTCCAGCACCGCGAGGCTGTCGCTGGCGTCGGGCGGGATGGTGGGATTGCCGAGCACATCGCTCATGACGTCTTCTCCCGGGCCTCCGTGAGAAAGCCCTTGTCGGCGAGATCCTGCAGCATGACAATGACGTCGGCCAGGATCGCCTCGCGCGGCGCGGCGTATTTTGCCGCGAGCTGGTCGGACATTTCGCCGACATTGCGCTCGCCGTCGCAGAGCTGCAAGACCTCGACCGCGATCTCGTCCGGCGCCAGCACGCGTTCGGGCGCCAGGATCACCCAGACCTTTCGCGTCTCGTCATATTTCAGCTTGGCGTGCCGCGGCAGCACCGGCCGGCTGGTCTCGCTGACGCTGATGTGACGCGGCCCGGCCATCGCTTGTTCCTCAGCTCGCTTTTTGGTGTTCTTGGGGCACGAACGCGCCCGGCGGAATGTGGCCTTCGACATAGGCGTGCTGGAGCGCGTCGAGCTGCACCCATAACACGTTGGTCTTGAAGATCAGCGCGTTGCAGACGGACGCGCGTTGCTCGGGCGTGGTGGCATGCGCCTTGACATAGTCGAGCGCAAAGCCGGCGTCGCGCGGCGCCTGCGCCAGCCGGCGCTTGAAGTAGCTCATGATATCAGGATTGACGAAGTCGTAGTGCTCCAGCATTCCGGAGATGCGTTCTTCGTGCAGGTTCGGCGCGAACAATTCGGTGAGCGAGGAGGCGATTGCCTCCAGCGGCGACTTCTCGCGGCAATAGTGCACATAGGCTTCCACCGCAAAGCGCGTCGCGGGCAGGATGCCTTCGGTCGATTCCACGTAAGCTGTGTCCAGCCCGAGGCCGTCGGTCAGCTTCAGCCAGCGCTCGATACCGCCTTCGGAGCCGATATCGCCGTCATGATCCTCGATGCGGTGGCGCCATTCCACGCGCGTGGCGCGGTCGCGGAAGCGCGAGATCACCACCGCGTCCTTGATCGGGATGGTGCTCTGGTAATAGTAGCGGTTCAGCGCCCAGGCCTGGACCTGGCCCTTGTTCAGCTTGCCGCCGTGCAGCATCTTATGGAACGGATGCAGGCTGTGATAGCGCGTCGCACCGATATGGCGCAGCGCCGCCTCCAGCTCCTCGGCGCTAGTGAGCCTGATGTCCTTGCCGACCGAGAGCGCGGTCATTCCACTCAGTGAGGCGGCATTCACAGCACGATCTCCGTTCCGTCAGCGGGTATCTGCCAGCCCGCCGCTTCAGCGGCCTTGCGCTCGGGGGAAGCGGGCAGCAGCGCCGGGTTCGAGTTATTGATATGCAGAAATATTTTCCTGTCGAGAGTGAGGTCGGCGAGCCGCGCGATGGCGCCGTGGTCGCCGGACATCGCGACATGGCCCATGCTCTTGCCGGTCTTGTGGCTAAGCCCGGCCTTGATCATCTCGTCGTCCTGCCACACCGTGCCGTCGAAGAACACCAGCGCGGCGCCGTCGATCTCGGCCTTGAGCGCGTCGGTGACCTCGGCGCAGGCGGCGATGAAGTAGAAGCATTTGCCGGTCGATTTATCGGTGATCTTCAGCCCCAGCGTATCGCCCTCGCCGGCGTCGCCGCCCGGATGCGCCTTGCCTTCCAGGTACCAGGCCGATTTGCCCGAGACCGCGAAGGGCAGCACCTCGATGCCTGAGCGCGCCCCGTCCGGCAGCCGCGGCTCGAACGGCTCGTTGGTGTCGACTGGCTGGCGCTGCACGTTCTTCTCGTTCAGCACGTTGAAGATGCTGTTGGCCTTCAGGATCGCCAGCACCTTCTCATGCGCATAGACCGTGAAGGGCGAGCCCTCGCGCATCGACAGCAGGCCTGCCACCGCGTCCACTTCACTGTTGGTCAGGATCACGCCTGCGATCGGCGTATGGCGCAGCGCGCCTGCCTTCGGATGCAGCTGTGGCGTGGCATTCAGTTGCTGGCGGAGGTCGGGGGAGGCGTTGATCAAGAACCAATGCTCGCCGTCGCCACTGAAGGCGACCGAGGCTTGGGTCCGTTGCAGCTCTTGGCCGTTTTCACGGGCCGTCCGGCAGCCCTCGCAGCCGCAATTCCATTGCGGCACTCCGCCGCCGGCTGCGGCGCCCAGGACGACGACGCGAAGCATGATCCGTCTCCTGGAAGCAATGTCGCGAGGTGGACCTCACGCAAACACAAATCCCGTCTTCCGGACATGCATCGTGACCGAAAGATCCACCTGCGCAGAACGCGAATTCACCAACCGCTTACTTGCGGGTGGCGCTCACATACATGTTGATTTCCATGCCACAGGGCACTTCGACGATCTTCGGGGCTTTCCAGGCCATTTCGGCTCTCCATTTTCGAGATTTCGGACGTATCCGCCCGGGGCTAAGTTACTGCGAGCACAAAAGTTCGCCAGTGAAATTTTCCCGAACAAGAGCATATTGCGCCGCGAGAAAAGCCCGGGGAACGGTACTTTCTGGTGATGCAGCCCTGCGCTTGGCGCATTCGGTCGCGAACCCTGTCCTGATAAAGCAGTTGTGAGTGCAGTGCAGCTTTCAATCCGGTACAGGCGACCCAACTGGAACTTCGTGATGCCCAGATATTTCTTCAACACCCGTATCGGCGACGAACTGATCGTGGATCCTGAGGGAGAGGATTTGCGCAATCCCGATCGCGCCTGGGAGGTTGCCCGCCAGATGATTCTGGAGGTGCTGAGATCGGAAGGCACCCAGCCGGCCCTACTTGAGGCCGTCATCGAGGTCACCGACCGCGAAGGCGAGATCGTGCTCGAATTCCCCTTCACCGAGGCATTGCTGGACATCCCGGACCAGTCCGCGACGCGGCACTAGCCCCCGACCCTCTCCCCGTCATTGCGACGAGCCCTTGCGACGAAGCAATCCAGACTGCTTCCGCGGAGGCAGTCTGGATTGCTTCGCTTCGCTCGCAATGACGGAGAATGAGCCTCACCCGGCATCCCCCGCCCTTCGCCCCTGCGAAATCCGCATGGCTTTGCCGCGTTCCCGGGGCTAAAAGACGCCGGTTAAACGGAGCAAGCCATGCAAGATCTCTGGCGCCTGTCGGCGGCCGACCTCGCCAACCTCGTCAAAACCAAAAAGGTCTCCGCCAGGGAGGCCGCGCAGGCCGGCTTGGCCCGGCTCGACGCCGTCAATCCCAGCCTCAACGCCGTGATCGACCACCGCCCGGAGGACGTGCTCAAGCAGGCCGACGCCGTCGATGCCGCCATTGCGCGGGGTGAGGACCCCGGTGTGCTGGCCGGCGTGCCCGTCACCATCAAAGCCAATGTCGACCAGGCGGGCTTTGCCACCACCAATGGCCTCAAGCTCCAGCGCGACCTGATCGCGCGCGAGGACAATCCGGTGGTTGCCAATTTCCGCAAAGCCGGCGCCATTCTCCTTGGGCGCACCAATTGCCCGGCCTTCTCCTATCGCTGGTTCACCACCAATCTGGTCCACGGCGACACCAAGAATCCCCGCGACGCCTCGCTGACGCCGGGCGGCTCGTCCGGCGGCGCCGGTTCCGCGGTCGCGGCCGGCATCGGCCACATCGCCCACGGCACCGATATCGCCGGCTCGATCCGCTATCCCGCCTATGCCTGCGGCGTGCATGGCTTGCGCCCGACGCTCGGCCGCATCCCGGCCTTCAATCCGGCCCTGTCGGAGCGCCCGATCGGGCCGCAGATCATGGCGGTGTCGGGACCGCTGGCCCGCACCGTCAACGACATCAGGATTTCGCTCGCGGCCATGTCCGCCCGCGACATCCGCGATCCCTGGTTTGTGCCGGTGCCGCTGGAAGGCCCTGCGCGGCCCAAGCGCGCCGCGCTGTGTCTCAATCCGGACGGCCTGGCCACCGCGCCCGAGGTGAAGGCCGCCGTCATCGACGCCGGCAAGCGGCTCGAGCGTGCCGGCTGGACCGTCGACACAATCGAGAACACCCCGCCGATGCGCGAGGCCGTCGAGTGGCAGATCAAGCTCTGGCTGGGCGACGGCTACGAGGCGCAGCTCGAGATGGCCGAGCGTGAGGGCGATCCGGGCGCTCTGGCGTGCCTGCGCGGCAATCGCGCCAGGCTTACGCCGATGGACCAGGCAAATTACGCCAAGGCTTTGACCCGCCGCGCCACGCTGACCCGCGACTGGATGTTGTTCTTCGAGACCTATGCCGTGCTGCTGACGCCGGTCTCCGGCGAATTGCCGTTTCCCGATCATCTCGACCGCAAGGACGACGACGCCTTCAAACGCGTCTGGGAAGCACAGCTGCCGCAGATCGCCATTCCCTTCATGGGCCTGCCGGGCCTCGTGGTCTCCACCGGCCTCGTCGGCAAGGCGCCCGTTGGCGTGCACATCGTGTCCGGCCGCTATCGCGAGGATCTCTGTCTCCTTGCCGGCGAAGCGATCGAGGCGGGCGGCGTGCCGCCGTCGCCGATCGATCCCGTGGGTTAGCGATGTCGGTGATCTACGACTTCAAGGCCAACTCGCTTCTCGGCGAAGAAGTGCCCATGCGCAGCTTCGAGGGGCAGGTGCTGCTGATCGTCAACACCGCGAGCAAATGCGGCTTCACGCCGCAATATCGCGGGCTGGAGGATCTGCATCGCGATCTCAATCCGCGCGGCTTCTCGGTGCTCGGCTTTCCCTGTAACCAGTTCGGTGCGCAGGAGCCTGGACCGGCGAGCGAGATCCAGGCGTTCTGCTCGACCAATTACGACGTCACCTTTCCCCTGTTCGAGAAGATCGACGTCAACGGCAGCAATGCGCATCCGTTGTATGAGTACCTGAAACGCCAGCAATCCGGCCTGCTCGGCGCCTCCATCAAATGGAATTTCACCAAATTCCTGGTGGATCGCGCCGGCAAGGTGGTTTCGCGCTATGCGCCGACCGCGCGGCCCGAAGGATTGCGGCAGCAAATCGAGACCCTGTTATGAGCGAGACAATCATGAGCGACGAATTTCCGGACCGCCTCTCGGTCGATCCGAACAGCCCCTTTTACAATGCGGACATCCTGGCGCGCGACGTCGGCATCCGCTTCAAGGGTGTCGAGAAGACCAATGTCGAGGAATACTGCATCAGCGAAGGCTGGGTTCGCGTCACCGCAGGCAACGCCAAGGACCGCCACGGCAACCCGCTGACCATCAAGGTGCACGGCCCGGTCGAGCCGTATTTCAGGGATAAGAAGTAGGAGCGCGCGCTCTCCACCCGTCATCGAGCGCGCTCTCTCCTTGTCATTGCGAGCGTAGCGAAGCAATCCAGGATCTTTCCGCGAAGGCAGTCTGGATTGCTTCGTCGCAAGAGCTCCTCGCAATGACGAAAGTGAAAGGCCAACCCCATGTCCGTCCGCATCGTCGACGTCCGCGAGATCACGAAACCGATCTCTTCGCCGATCCGCAACGCCTATATCGATTTCACCAAGATGACGACGAGCCTGGTTGCCGTCGTCACCGACGTCGTCCGCGACGGCAAGCGCGTCGTCGGCTACGGCTTCAACTCCAACGGCCGGTACGGGCAGGGCGGCCTGATCCGCGAGCGTTTTGCCGCGCGCATCCTGGAGGCCGACTCGAAATCGCTGCTGAACGCGGCCGGCGACAATCTCGATCCCGACAAGGTCTGGGGCGCGATGATGACCAACGAGAAGCCGGGCGGCCATGGCGAGCGCTCCGTCGCGGTCGGCACCATCGACATGGCGGTGTGGGATGCGGTGGCGAAGATCGCGGGCCAACCGCTGTTCCGCCTGCTCGCCGAGCGTCATGGCGTCAAAGCCAATCCACGCGTGTTCGTCTACGCCGCCGGCGGCTATTACTATCCGGGCAAGGACCTCTCGATGCTGCGCGGCGAGATGCGCGGCTATCTCGATCGCGGCTACAACGTCGTGAAGATGAAGATCGGCGGCGCCGATATCGAGGACGACCGCGCCCGCATCGAGGCGGTGCTGAAGGAGATCGGCAAGGACGCGCAGCTCGCCGTGGACGCCAACGGCCGCTTCGATCTCGAGACCGGGATCGCCTATGCCAAGATGCTGCGGGATTATCCCCTGTTCTGGTACGAGGAAGTCGGCGATCCCCTCGACTACGCGCTGCAGGCAGCCCTCGCCGAATTCTATCCGGGACCGATGGCAACGGGCGAAAACCTGTTCAGCCACCAGGACGCCCGCAATTTGATACGCTACGGCGGCATGCGCCCCGACCGCGACTGGCTGCAATTCGACTGCGCGTTGTCCTACGGCCTGTGCGAATACCAGCGCACGCTGGAGGTGCTGAAAACGTATGGCTGGTCGCCGAGCCGCTGCATCCCGCACGGCGGCCACCAGATGTCGCTCAACATCGCAGCCGGCTTGGGCCTCGGCGGCAATGAGAGCTATCCCGACCTGTTCCAGCCCTATGGCGGCTTCCCCGACGGCGTCCGCGTCGAGAACGGCCACATCACCATGCCCGACCTGCCGGGCATCGGCTTCGAGGGCAAATCGGATCTCTACAAGGAAATGAAGGCGCTGGCGGAGTAGGAGGCGCATGTTAGGGGCGACGGCCGCGCTAATTATTCGGTGTCGTCCCGGCGAAGCCCGGGACCCATAACCCCAGGGAGAGGTTATGGAGGGAGTTGGCAACTCCGGGTCTTCATCAAACTGTCTTTGGTGGTTATGGGTCCCGGCCTTCGCCGGGACGACAGCATCGCTACGACAGCCGCATATCCAGCAGCCGCCGTCCTTCGCCCTTCAAGAGCTTCTTCACCGCGCTCGAGGCCACGACCTCGCCGTCATTGGCGTAGGCTTCGTGGTTCTTCTCGATGTCGTCGAGGCGGTAGAGGTAGTTGACCATCACGCCGGCGGACTCGCGCACGCCCTTGGGCGAGAGATCGCCTAACCAGTTGATGCGCTCGAGGCGGGCGCCGTTGCCGAGATGGAAGCGGGCGACGGAGTCGATCAGCTTGCCTTTCGGCGTGCGCGCCTTGAGGAAGTAGTGCGCCGCGAGCGGTTCGATCACGCCACGCAGCAGCGTGGTCGTCTCGGGGTTCTCGAACCATTTGGGATCGTCGAGGCGCTTCAGCACTTCGCGGTCCTCATCCGACAGCGGCAAATCCTTGTCCTGCTTCACCCATGGCATGAAGCCCGGTACCGGCGACAGCGTCACGAAATTGTCGAGCTTGGGCAATTCGCGGCGCAGCTCCTCCACCACCTGCTTGATCAGGAAGCTGCCGAACGAGATGCCGCCGAGACCGCGCTGGGTGTTGGAGATCGAGTAGAACACGGCGGTGCGGGCGCGCTCGATCGGGACGGAGGGGCGATCGACGGCGAGCAGCGGCGCGATCGCCCCGGGGATCGTCTCCGTCAGCGCCACCTCGACGAAGATCAGGGGCTCGTCCACCATTGCGGGATGGAAGAAGGCGTAGCAGCGGCGGTCGACCGGATCGATGCGGCGGCGCAGATCGTCCCAGTCGCTGATCTCGTGCACGGCCTCGTAACGGATGATCTTTTCGAGGATGTTGGCCGGGGTCGACCAGTCGATCCTGCGCAGCACGAGAAACCCCCTGTTGAACCATGACGAGAGAAGATGCGAAACGTCGCGATCGAGTGCGGCGAGATCGGTGTGCCCGTTCCTCATGTCGAGCAGGTCGGCGCGCATCTTGACGAGATCGCCGGTGCCACCGGGCGCGCGGTTGAGGCGGCGGATCAGCTCCTGCCGGCGCGGCTCGGAGGCGAAATGAAGCGCGCTGGCATCCTCGTCGGCCGGCTTGGCACGCCATGTCTCGATCGCCTTGGACAGGCGTTCCCGATCCGGGCCGAAATCGCGCACCAGGGCTTCGAAGAAAGCGCGACGTCCCGCCGCATCCAGCTCCTGGTAGATGTCGAGCACCTCACGCGCCATCGCCGTGCCCGACGCTTCGCCCCGGCCCGACAGCAGCGCGCCGCAGAGCTCGATGAGCCCGTCGGCGTCTGGCTTGGTGTCGGCAGAATCCCCGCGGCGAAGCAGCGTGCGGCCGCGCTCGGAGATGGTGGTGAGCAAGTCGGAGAAGAAGGCGTTGGCCATCGGGGCTTTCGTGTCGGGTTTGTGCGGTGCGGGAATCTTACACGGGATTTGGGCGGAAGCCGATCACAATCAAGCGGGGGAGTTTGGCAAGTTTAGCGGGGGCGTGCGTTTCGAAAACCCAAAGAAAGTTGTCATGCCCCGGCTTGACCGGGACATCCAGTAATGCCGCAGCTTTTCGGTTCTAGCCGCGCCGTCCCGGAGTACTGGATCGCCCGGTCAAGCCGGGCGATGACACCGAGTGTGTAGCAAACTCCGTCGGGGTCCGCCCCGTCACCTGACGGAACGCCGCGGAAAACGCAGGCACGCTGGCATAGCCGAGCTGGGTCGCGAGCTGCTTCACCGACACATTGGCATCGGTGGACAGCCGCTGGATCGCCGCCGCAATTCTTGCGCGCTGGCACCAGCTCTTGAAGCTCAGCTGCGTCTCTGTCGAAAACAGCCGCGACAGCGTGCGCGCGGAGGTTCCGACCTCGCGCGCCAGCGCGTCGATGTCGTGCAGGCCGGTGGGATCGTCGAGCACGATCATGGCCGCGCGCCGGCAGCGCGGCTCGTGTGGCAGCGGCACGAAGGTCGCGGAATCCTCGGCCTGGACCAGTTCCAGCATCACCAGCCGAACCAGCAGATCGGTCCGCTCCTCGGTATTGCGCGCATCGAACAGCGCGAGGATCGCCTGGTTCAGCAGCGGCGACACCCGCACCACGAATTCCCTAGTTAGTCCCTCATGGCGCTGCTCGCGCTTCAGCCAGGCGAGGTCGAAATAGAGCGTCCGCATCTCGATGTCGGCCAGCAGATCGATGGCGTGCTGGAGCCCGGCCGGCACCCACACCGCGCGGTCCGGCGGCACCAGCCAGCGTCCCCCGGGCGTCGTCACCTGCATGGTGCCCCTGGCGGCATAGATCAGCTGCGCCTCGCGGTGCAAATGCGGATCGATCCGCATGCCCTTGGGGTAGTCGCGCGCGACCAAATGCACGCCCGCGGGCGAGCGATGATTGCTCCGGACCGCCCGGAGGATTGGCGTCTCGACGACAGTCATTGGCAGCATCCCGTCATGCCCAAGACATATAACTCATTTCGGAGCAGGAGAGGATTCCCATGAACAGCCCCAGCCGGGTGATCAGTTTCGTCAACGCGGGCCATTTCATCGATCATTACGCGATGCTGATTTTCGCCGCCGCAGTGATCATCATGGGACCGGCGCTCGGCATGGCCTATTCGGAGCTCTTGCCTTATGCGACGCCGGGCTTCGTCGCCTTTGGCGCTGGGTCGCTGCTCACCGGCTGGCTTGGGGACCGCTGGAGCCGCCGCCACATGATGCTGATCTTCTTCGTCGGCATCGGCGCCTCCATGATCTCGGTCGGCTTCGTGCAGACCCCGGCGCAGCTCGGCGCGGCGCTGTTCGCGATCGGCATTTTTGCCTCGATCTATCATCCCGTCGGCACCGCCATGATCGTGTCCTACGCTGACAGGCTCGGCCGCGAGATGGGCATCAACGGCGTCTGGGGCAATCTCGGCGTCGCATCGTCGGCGCTGGTCACCGGCGTGATCGGCCAATATCTCGGCTGGCGCTTCGCCTTCATCGTCCCCGGCATCGTCACCATCCTGATCGGCATCGCGTTTGCGATGATGGTCGTGCACGAGGACCGCAAGGGCTCGAAGCAGGCGGCAGCGCAGGCGCGCGTGGCCAAGCAGGACATGTGGCGCGTGATCCTGTCGCTGCTGATCGTGGTGATAGCGATCTCCACCACGTTCAATGCCGTCACTGTGGCGCTGCCAAAGCTGTTCGCGGAGCGGCTTGCCGATCTCACCAAAAGCCCGGCGCTGCTTGGCGTCATCGCGGCCTGCGTCTATGTGTTCGGCGCGATGACGCAATACACGATCGGCCGGCTGCTCGATCGCTATTCGCTGAAGACGGTGGCGCTGCCGCTGTCCTTCACGCTGGCGCCGTTTTTGTATCTGGCCGCGAACCTGTCCAATTTGCCGCTGATCCTGGTCTCGATCGGCATCGTCATGGGTGCGTTCGGGCAGGTCACGGTCAACGACGCCATGGTCGGCAAATACACCAGCGAGGAATGGCGCTCGCGCGCCTATGCCGTGCGCTATTTCATCGGCTTCACCGCCGCCGGCGCCTCCGTCGGCCTGGTCGCCTGGCTCTACGAGCAGGGCGGCTTCGTCACCATGCTGCATGCCTTCGCCGCCCTCTGCCTGCTCGCGATCGCAGCCGCGATCATTCTCCCGCGCGAGATCAGGACACCGCAGGCGGTGTGAGGGATCGGCGTGAGGCGCGCGGCTGCCTCCACGTCGTCATTGCGAGCGCAGCGAAGCAATCCAGAATCTTTCCGCGGCGGCAGTCTGGATTGCTTCCGCCTTCGCTAAAAGCTTCGGCGGACAAGTCGCTTCGCTCGCAATGACGGGGAGTCGGGGCAAGTCACGCATGCCATTCGATCATGCCATCATGCCAGTGTTTTGCCCGACGGAGCAAGCGGTTTTCGGCAAATACGAAATATGATTTCGGCGCACACAAAATTTTCTCCAGCCTTTTCAACCTCATCTCTACTGTGCATGGGGTTGTTTTAGCGTTTTTTTGTGTTGCCCCCCAACCCCCCTGCAAGCGACAGGAACCCGCTGCGCCCACCGCGGGTTCTATCCCCGTCATCCCGGCACCTCGCCGGGGCAGATGAAGGGGGAAAATTCCTGCATGCAGTGGAGCCTGCTCCGACCGGTCGGCCTTGTCGCCGCGGCTCTCGTCCTCACCACCGTTGCGGCCAGTGCCGAGGGCGGCAAATCGGCCGGTCCGTCCGAATTCCTGCTGGTGGCCCAGATCGTGCTGTTGATCGCGGTCGGCCGCGGTCTCGGCGAGATCATGCAGCGCCTCGGCCAGCCCTCGGTGATCGGCGAATTGCTCGCCGGCATCCTGCTGGGGCCGTCGCTGTTCGGTTGGGTCTGGCCTGACGCACAGCACGCGATCTTCCCCAAAACGCCCGAGCAGAAAGCGATGATCGACGGCATCGCGCAGTTCGGCATCCTGCTTCTGCTGCTGCTGACCGGCATGGAGACCGACCTCAAGCTGGTCAGGAAGGTGGGCAAGGCCGCGATCGCGATCTCGATCGCGGGCATCCTCGTGCCCTTCGCCTGCGGCTTCGCGCTCGGTGAATTCCTGCCGGACGCGCTGTTGCCGAATCCGCAAGCCCGCCTGGTTGCGTCGCTGTTCATGGGCACGGCATTGTCGATCTCCTCGGTGAAGATCGTCGCCGTGGTCGTGCGCGAGATGAACTTCATGCGCCGCAATGTCGGCCAGATCATCGTCGCCACCGCCGTCATCGACGACACCATCGGCTGGATCATCATCGCCGTCATATTCAGTCTGGCCTCGCACGGCACGCTGGATATCGCCTCGGTGGCGAAAGCCGTGCTGGGCACGCTGGCCTTCCTCGCCATCAGCTTCACCATCGGTCGCCGCCTCGTGTTCCAGCTCATTCGATGGGCCAACGATAATCTCGTCAGCACCGCCCCGGTCATCACGGTGATCCTGCTGCTGATGTGCGCCATGGCGCTGATCACCCATCTGATCGGCGTCCACACCGTGCTCGGTGCCTTCGTCGCCGGCATTCTGGTCGGGGAGTCCCCGATCCTGACGCGGCAGATCGACGAGCGCCTGCGCGGGTTGATCTCGAGCTTCTTCATGCCGGTGTTCTTCGGTCTGGCCGGCTTGAGCGCCGACCTCACGGTGCTCCGCGACCCCCATCTGCTGATGCTCACGGGACTGCTGGTCGTGATCGCCAGCGTCGGCAAGTTCGGTGGCGCCTTCGTCGGCGGAACCGTGGGCGGGCTGAACACGCGGGAGTCGCTGGCGCTCGCAAGCGGGATGAACGCGCGCGGCTCGACCGAAGTGATCATCGCCACCATCGGTCTTTCGATCGGCGTGCTCAGCCAGAATCTTTTCACGATGATTGTCACCATGGCGATCGTGACCACGATGGCCATGCCGCCGATGCTGCGCGCGGCGCTAGCAAAGCTGCCGATGAACAAGGAGGAGCAAGAGCGCCTGGAACGCGAAGAGTTCGAGAGGCGCGGCTTCGTCGCCAACCTCGAACGTCCGTTGCTCGCAGTGGACGAAAGCGTCAACGCCACCTTCGCCGCCCACATCGCCGGCCTGATCGCCGGCATGCGCGGCCTGCCGATCACCGTGCTGCACATCGGCAAGCGCGCCAAGGATCAGGAGAAGGGTCGCGACGAAGAGGAAAGCCCCGAAACCGTGGTGAAGAAAGCCGCTGAGGCGGTATCGGCCCATGGCGATGGCGATGCCGGCAGCGTCGACGTCGTCACCCGGGCAAGGCGTGCGGAGCTCGGCGAGTCCATTGCCGACGAAGCGCGCAAGGGCTTCGATCTCCTGGTCATCGGCGTCGACAAGGTTGCTGCCGCGAAGGATCGCTTCGATCGGAGGATCGAGGGCATTGCAGCGAAGTTCGAAGGACCGCTCGCGATCGTGGCGGCCAAGGGCAAGCACCTGAAGCAGCCGACGCCCGAGGCGCTCAACATCCTCGTTCCGGTCTCCGGCAGCGGCGTCTCCAAGCGCGGCGCCGAGGTCGCGGTCGCGCTGGCGCAGGCGGGATCAGGCTCGCTCCGGGTGATCTATGTCGCGACCACGCGCGACAAGGGCGCGCAACGCGGCGCCTCTCCTGGTCTGAGCCACGAGGCCGGCATCCTGAAGGACGCCAGCGATCTCGCCGCCCGCTACGAGGTCGACATCACCACGACCTTGCGCGCGAACCGGGCGCCGGAAGCGGCGATCCTGCGCGAGATCGAGACCACCGACGTCGATCTCGTGGTGATGGGCGTCGATCGCATCCAGGCCGACCACCTCTCCTTCGGCGGCGTCGCCGACGCCGTCCTCAGGCAGGCGAAGGTCTCGGTGCTGCTGGTCTCGAGCGGTGAGGCGCGGCAGGTCCCTGCGGAGAAGGCCTAGGACTTCACCTCGGCCACCGCCACCGCCTTCGGGGTTTTCTTCGACGCACGCCAGTTCTCGAAGCGCTGCACCACCACGAAGAACGCCGGCACGAACAGCACCGCGAGGCAGGTCGAGGCCAGCATGCCCGAGAACACGGTGATGCCGATCGACTTCCGCGCGCTGGCGCCGGCGCCGGTCGCGATCACCAGCGGCACCACGCCGAGGATGAAGGCGAACGACGTCATCAGGATCGGGCGGAAGCGGGCGCGCGCGGCTTCAATCGCGGATTCCAGCACCGGCTTGCCGTCGCGGCCGTGCAGCTCGAGCCCGACCTCGACGATCAGGATGGCGTTCTTGGCCGACAGCGCGATCAAGAGGATCAGGCCGATCTGGCAATAGAGATTGTTGTCGATCTTCAGGGCATTGAGGATCAGCATCGGTCCGAGCAACGACAGCGGCACCGCCAGGATCACCGAGATCGGTGCGTACCAGCTCTCGTACTGGCCGGCGAGCACGAGATAGACCAGCAGCATGGCGAGCCCGAACACCCAGTAGATCTGGTTGGAGACGGCCTTCTCTTGATAGGACATCGCGGTCCATTCGAAGCCGGTGCCCGGCGGCAGCGTCTTGTCCGCGATTTCCTCCATCAGCTTCAGCGACTGGCCCGAGGAGTAGCCTTGCGCGGGCAGGCCGATCACGGTCGACGACGGATAGAGATTGTAAAGGCTGATCAGCGAGGGGCCGGTGGCCGGCGTGATCGTGGCGACGGTGCCGATCGGGATCATGTCGCCGTTCGAGTTGCGCACCATCATGTTGGCGATGTCGCGCTCGGTGACGCGGAAGGCGGGATCGGCTTGGGTGTAGACCTGGAACACGCGGCCGAACTTGTTGAACTGGTTGACATAGGACGAGCCGAGGTAGGTCGACAGCGCGGCGAACACCTGGTCGGTCGTGACGTGCAGGGTCTGGGTCTTGATGCGGTCGATCTCGACGTTGAACTGCGGCACCGACGAGCGGAACGAGGATTGCACGCGCTGGAGCGCGCTCTGGCTCTGGCCATTGCTGACCATCGCGCCCGTGATGGCCTGGAGCTTGGCGAAATCGCTGTTGCCGTCGCGCAGCTCGACCTGCATCGAGAAACCGGCGGCGTTGCCGATGCCCTGGATCGGCGGCGGCGGCAGCACCAGCGTGCGCGCCTCCATGATGACCGCGAGCTTGTCGTTCAGCCCGTAGACCAGCGAGCGCAGATCTTCGCCCGGTCCTTTGCGCGCGCCCCAGTCCTTCAGGATGATGTAGGCGACGCCGGCATTGGCAAGGCTGGCGCTGTTGTCGAGCGCGGAGATGCCGGCGATGGTGATGACCTGCTGGACTCCCGGCGTGTCCTTGATGAGCTCGCTCGCTCTGTCGAGCACCTTCTGGGTCCGCTCCAATGCGGCGCCGTCGGGCAGTTGCACGGCGGCGATCAGGTAGCCCTGGTCCTCGATCGGCAGGAATCCGGTCGGCACCCGGGACAGGCCATAGCCGCCGATCCCGATCAGCACCAGCGCGAATGCGACCGAGATCGTGCTGTTCCTGCACAGCACGCCGATCAGCCGGATGTAGCCGCGCTCGACGCGGTTGTAGACCGCGTTGAAGCCGCGATAGAAGAAGTTGCGCTGCTCCGGCGGCACCGTCGGCCGCAGCCACAGTGCGCATTGCGTCGGCTTCAGCGTCGCCGCGTTGATGGCGGACAGAAGCGCGGTCGCGGCGATCACCAGTGCGAATTGCGAATAGATGCGGCCGGTGAGCCCGGCGAGGAACGAGGCCGGCAGGAACACCGAGATCAGCACGAGCGTGATGCCGACGATCGGCGCGAACAGCTGGTCCATCGCCTTGATCGCGGCGTCGTGGCCGTTCATGCCCTGCTCGATGTTGTGAGCCGCGCCTTCGACCACGACGATGGCGTCGTCGACGACGATGCCGATCGCGAGCACGATCGCGAACAAAGTCGACATGTTGATGGTGAAGCCGAGCGCCGCCATGGCGGCGAAGGCGCCGATGATGGTCACCGGCACCGTGGTCGCCGGCACCAGCATCGCGCGCCAGTCCTGCAGGAAAACCAGGATGACGACCAGCACCAGCAGGCCGGCCTCGATCAGCGTCATGTAGACCTCGTGCACCGAGGCCTGCACGAATTTGGTGGTGTCGAACGGCGTGTCGTACTTCATGCCCTGCGGGAAGGCCTTTGCAAGCTCCGCCATCTTCTTCTCGACGGCCTGCTCGACCTGGAGTGCATTGGCGCCTGGCGACTGGAACACGCCGATGCCGGTGGCCGGCTGCTTGTTCAGGGAGAATATCTGGCTGTAGGTCTGCGCGCCCAATTCGACCCAACCGACGTCGCGCACCCGCGTGACGTCGCCGCTGGTGCCCGATTTGACGATGATGTTCTCGAACTCGGTGGTGTCGTCGAGCCTGCCGTTGACGTTGAGTGTATACTGGAACGCCTGTCCCGGTGGTGTCGGCGGTGCGCCGACTTGGCCCGCGGAGACCTGCTGGCTCTGCTGCTGGATCGCCTGGATGACGTCCTGCGGGACCAGACCACGGACCTGCAGCTTGTTCGGATCGAGCCACACCCGCATCGAATACTGACCGGCACCGAACACGGTGACGTTGCCGACGCCGGGCAGGCGCGAGAGTTCGTCGCGGAGGTTGATGGTGGCGTAGTTGCTCAAATAAAGGCTATCGAACGTCTTGTCGGGCGAGGTCAGCGTCACGAACAGCAGGATGGACGTCGACCGCTTCTGCACGGTGACGCCCTGGTTCTGCACCGACTGGGGCAGTTGCGACAGCGCGCTGGAGACGCGGTTCTGCACCAGCACCTGCGCGAAGTTGAGGTCGGTGCCGATCTTGAAGGTCACGGTCAGCGTATAGGTGCCGTCGGAGCCGCTGTAGGACTGCATGTAGAGCATGTCCTCGACGCCGTTGACCTGTTGTTCGATCGGCAAGGCAACCGTGTCGATCACGGTCTTGGCGCTGGCGCCGGGATAGCGGGTCGTGACCTGTACCGTCGGCGGCACCACGTCGGGATATTGCGCGATCGCGAGGTTGAACAGCGCGACGCCGCCGATCAGGATCATCAGCAGTGCGATGACGTTCGAGAGGACCGGCCGCTCGATGAAGAACTTTGAGATCATGGCCGGCGCTCCTACTTGCGGATCTTACTTGGCAGACGCCTGCGGTTGCTCGATCTTCGTCACCTGCGGGTCGATCTTCTGGCCCGGAATCACGCGCAAGAGCCCTGCGATCACCACGCGATCATCCGGCTTCAAGCCGCTTTCGATCACGCGCAAGCCGTTGTCGACGGGACCGATCTGCACCTTGCGCTGCTCGACAACGTTGTCGCCGTTGACGACGAGGAGATAGCGGCCGCCCTGGTCGCTGCCGAGCGCGGTGTCGGGCACGAGCAGGGCGTCCTTCTCCTGGGTGAAGGGCACGCGAACGCGGACGAAATAGCCGGGCAGCAGCACCCGCTTGTCGTTGGGCACGAGACCGCGCACCGCGAGCGTGCCGGTCGATTGGGTGAGGGTCGGGGCGACATAGTCGAGCTTGCCCTCATGCGGATAGCCGGCCTCGGTCTGCAGGCCGACTTGAATCGGAAATTGCTTCATGTCGGCGGCGGTGAGCCCGCGGCGAGCGGCCTCGGCACGGATGCGCAGCACGTCCTGCTCGTTGACTGTGAAGTTCACATAGATCGGATCCATCGCGACGATGGAGGCGAGTTGAGTCGGGGAGGAGACCCCGACGAGTTCGCCGATCGAGACCATATGCGCGCTGACGACGCCGTCGAATGGTGCGCTCACCTTGGTGTAGCCGTCGTTGACTTCGGCGAGGCGGGTGTTGGCCTGGGCCTGCTGGAGGTTGGCCTGTGCGTTGTCGCGGTTCGAGGTCGAAGTGTCCAGGGTCGCCTGCGAGACCGCCTGGCGCTGCACCAGTTCGGCCTGCCGCTTGAAGTCGGCTTCCGCCTGCCGGAGCGAGGCCTGCGCGCCGGCCTCGGCCGCCTGCGCCTGATCGAGCTTGAGCTTGTAGGTCTCAGGCTCGATCGTGAACAGCTGGGTGCCTTGCTTGACGAACGCGCCGTCCTGGTAATCGATCGATTGAAGGAATCCTTGCACGCGCGCGACGAGATCGACATTCTTGACCGGCGCGGTGTTGCCGGTGGCCTCGACATACCGCGTCACCGGGCGCTGCACCGGCGCGGCGACGTCCACCTTAGGCGGCGGCGGGGCGACGAACGTATTCTTGTCCTCACAGCCGGCGAGGATGGCAACGGCCGCGACGGCGGCCACTGCCGGCCCGACATGCCTCCCGGCCCCAATGCGCTGTGCTGGTGATGCGAGATTCGCGCGCGTCATTCGGTGGCCCCGGTTGCTATCTTTCGGTGCGGCAGGCTACCAACAAACACCCGGCCATGGAACACCATAGCCATGGCAGTCAGCGGCCTTGAACTGCAAGTGGCGGTGTGGCCTTTGACGGGGTTTGTCATGACAAACCGCTTTTCATCGCGCGCACGATCGACCACAATTATCTCAAAGGCCGAGCGACGACGCGCGAAGCGTTCGGAACGAACAAGAGAAGAATAAAGGAAGAAAAGGTCGGGAGATCATGACATGCCCACGTCTCTCCAGTCGGTCCTTAAGTCGGTCCTTGCCGGCCTCGCTCTCGCCGCGGCCGTTGCCATGCCCGCGCTAGCCGATGGTCTGAAGGACGAGATCGCACCGACCGGCAAGCTGCGGGTCGCGATCGCAATCAGTCCGGCGGGCGGTGCATTCTGGTCTACCAAGACCGAAGCCGGTTATTCCGGCGTGCCCGTCGATCTCGGCAGGGAAATGGCCGCCCAGCTCGGCGTCCCCGTCGAATATGTCGTGCACCAGAATTCCGGCCAGATCACCGATGCGGCATCGAAAGGCACTCTTGAAAAAGGTGCTTGGGACGTTACCTGGCTCCCCAAGGATCCCGAGCGCGAGACCAGGATGATGTTCGGCCCGATCTACGAGGTCGCGGACGCCACCTACATCGTTAAGGCCGGTTCGAACATCACCAGTTTTGCCACGCTCGACCAGTCCGGCATCAAGGTCGCGGCCGTCAACGCCACGACCACGATGCGCGGCGCGGTCGCGCATCTGAAGAACGCGAAGGTCACGGGCTATCAGACCTACGACGAGATCTTCGGCCTCCTCAGCAGCGGCGAGATCGACGCCTTCGCGCTTTCGCGCGACCAGCTCAACAAGATGGCGCAGAAGATTCCGGGCACGCGCGTGCTCGAAGAGACCTTCAAGAAGACCGTCACGGCCGTCGCTGTCCCGCTCGGCCGCAGCCAGGCTTTGGCGTACGTGAGCAAGTTCATGAACGAGGCGGTGACGAACGGCACCTTGCGCAAGGCCTATGACAACAACGGCCTGAAGGACACGCCGATCCGCACTGAATAAGACGGCGGCGCAGGATGGCTGCGCCGCGCTCCGGCCCTACGGCTCCGCGGTGCGGATGCCCGCAGGGCTCACTTGCATCTTGAGCGTGGATGTCTTGTTCAGCGCCTTGCCGTCGAACGAGAAGGCGATCAGCTCGTTTTCGACCATGCACTGGGCCACGACATATTTGGAGTCCTTGGACCACACCATGCCCTGGCACCAATGGCCGATCTTGGCTTCCGTCACCGGCGTAAGGTCAGTGCCCGAAATCTTGTAGACCTTGAGCAGGCCGAAATCGTTGAAGAACGGCGAGGCCGGCGGCTTGTTCGAGCCGTTCATGACGGTCACGGCCACATGGCTGCCGTCCGGGGACATCTTCACGGCTTCCGGCGTCTGGCCGACGCTCACCGTCGTGACGACGCGGACCGGTTTCGCCGTCATGTCGATCAGGCTGATCGTGTCGTTGTCGCCGCTGCTGGCGCCGACATTGCCGACGATGGCGGCGGCGCTGCCGGTGAGGTCGATGTCGTAGGGGCGGATGCCCGCGGAGAGATCGCGCTTGGCGTACTCGACCTTGCTCCCGTCCACAGTCAGAAGCGAGATCTTGCTGTCTCCGTCGCGCGTGACCAGCGCGGTCGCGCCGTCATGGGAAAAGACGGCGTGGCTGGGTCCTGATTTGGCGTCGCCGAGCTGGATCTTGCCGGCCGGCGCCAGCGTGCCGCCGCTGATCGTGAAGACCGAGACTGTGCCTTCGCTGCGGTTCGCGACCAGTGCCAGCGTGCCCGCGCGGTTGATCGAAACGCCGGCAGCGCCGGCGCCTGCTTGCAAGGTCGCCAGCACTTTGGGGGGTACGGATTTCAGGTCGATGACCGAGAGCTTGTCGTCGGGCACCGTCTTGGCCGGATCCGCAGGATCGAGCTTCATCGCGCCGGTGACGAGGGCGAACGCGCCATCCGGCGCAATGGCCACGCTCGGAGGCGGGCCGACGACGCTGGCCGGGGCGGGCACCTCGCCGAGAAGTTTCAAGGCACCGTCGGTGAAGTCGATGACGCTCACCGTGTCGGGCAGCGGCTGCTTGCGCATCACGGCGCTGCCGTTCTCGAGCACCATCTTGCCGTCATTGGCCGTGACGACGATCTCGGCATGCGCGGCGAAATTGGCCAGGCCGGCCAGCGATGTTGAGATCAAGGCCCATGCGGCACGGTGCGTGCGCTTGCGAAGAGCGGCTGTCATGTGTCCCCCCGAGATTTGTTCTTGTCCGGAGAAGCTAAATGCACCGGACGCAGGACGCAATGACCAGGCGGCGACCGTTTGCCTTTGAAGACGCCGACGGACGGCTACAAGGCGGGAGCTAGCTCTCACCCGCGTGCCACGCGGCGACGCCCCTCAACGCGGCTTGATCTCCGCATATTTCGCCATCGCCTTCTCGAACTTTCGCTTGAACAGCCACATCGCGCCAAGGATTTCCCGGAAGCTTGCCGAGGTGCGCGCCCGGTCGGCCTGTCCAAATGCGAAGATGCTGTTGTTGCGCAGGTGCTTCATGATCGTCGGACTGAACACCCTGTAGTTCAGGAGATCGCCGGACTTGAGCGCCGACCGCGTCGGCGTAGGAACGATCTGGATCAGCTCGAACAGCTTCATCTGGTCGATCGGGTCGGGCAGCGTCTTCACGATTCCCGGGATCTCCCGGAAAACATCCGCATGCGCGTTCATCAGGCCGTCGCGCACGTTGGTCCAATGATTGAAGCGATGATCGGTGCCGCGGGCGCGCGCCTCCTCCTTGTCGTCGCGCGCGCTTAACCCGGGATCGGCGGCCGCGATCTCGGCCTTGATGGTCTCCCATTTCCTGCGGCCGTTGCGGTCCTCGGATGGGCCGGTCTGGAAGCTGCCCATATAGGTGTTCGAGCGCCCGTTGCGGACGTTCTGCTTGCCGTTGGTCTCGGCGAAGAACAGCCCGAGGCTGATCCGGCCCGCGGCTTCGGCGTGGTCAGGCGCAAGCCCCTTGGCGCGCGCGATCGCGCCCGCGAGATCGACTACGTCCTTGAACGGCGTCGCCGAGTTCTGCGCCCCGGCCGGCGGCGCTTCCATGATCTCGAACAGTTTTGAGTATTCGTCGACCAGCGACTCGATGTCGGCATCGAAATAGGCCGGAGGTATCTCGAACTTGTTGGGCCTGCCGATCCGCGACGGCATGGCGTCGGTAAGATCCTTGTAAGCACTGATCACGGCGACGCGTGCCAGATACAGCGCCTGGCCCGGCAGATTCGGCAGCGGCTGCTTGGCGTCGATCTGGCGGCGCCGCTCGGCCAGAATCGCCTTGAAGTCGCCGAGCGCACGGTCGTAGTTCGCAACCGCCTCCGATTGCCTGGCAGTGAGCGTTTGCGCCCGGCACGGGACCAGCGTCGTAAGGAGCAGCCCAAGCGCCGCGATGATTGCGAGGAGTTGACGTCGTGCAGGCATGGCCGGTTCCCCCAACGATTCGTCGGTCGGGGGATCGTAGCCTAGTCGTTGGCTTCGGGCGGCAGGAAGTCGACCTCGTGCAGCGCCGAGATGCGCACGACCTCGGCCGGGTCGGTCAGGTCATGGAGCTGATTGAACAACGCCTCCAGCTTCTGCATCGGCGAGACCCAGAACAACGCACGGGCCGGTTTGTCGGATTTGTTGAAATAGCCGTGCGGGATGCCGCGCGGCAGGCGCACGAGGTCGCCGGCGTGGGCCTTGACCCATTTGCCGTCGAGCTTGAGGTCGAGCGTGCCTTCCTGCACCAGGATGAATTCGTCCTGGGTCGGATGGATGTGCACCGGCACGAACTGGCCGGGATCGCTGTTGGTCTCGAACGCGAAAGTGGACTCGGTGACGGCCTTGGGGAAGTAGACCTGGCCGAGGATGTTCCAGGTCTTGCCGCCATAGCCCGTACCGTTCGCGGTGATGCCTTTTTCGAGTGACGTCATGGCTCGCCTCCAATGGGATTGTAACTGACACGGAGTGTTGCGCAGCAGCCATGCGCTGTCCATGCGCAAGACGCGCCCTAACGCCTGTCGCGTTCAGCGGCCTGCCTGCGCAGAAAGCCTTCGAGATCGGCCTGCACCGAATAGGGCGTCGGGATCGGATCGCCAACCGCGTCGACGGCGGTGTCGAGAGAGCGGCGCAGCATGCGCGCGAGTTCGGCCTTCCGATAGGGCTTTGTCAGAAGCGGCGCGCCCTTGGTGGCGCGTCCCTGCGCATGCGGAGCGTCGTAGGCATAGCCCGACGTGAACAGCACCCGCAGCGAGGGGCGCGCTGCCACCATCTCGTCGGCGAGCTCTCGTCCATTCAAGCTGCCGGCCATCACGATGTCGGTGAAGAGCAGGTCGAAGGGCGTGCCTTCGGCCGCGATGGCGAGTGCCTCGGCCGCATTGGCGGCCGGGATGACCTTGTAGCCGAGGCTTTCGAGCTGGACCGTAACGTACTGGCGGACGTCGCGGTCGTCCTCGACACAAAGGATGGTTTCCGTCCCGCCCACGACCTTGCGCTCGTCATAGCCGGTCGGGCGAAGCGTGCTCGCCTCCGCCTTCGGCAGGTAGATCGTGAAAATCGTGCCGCGTCCTTCTTCGGAAGCGACCTTGATGCCGCCGCCGGACTGCTTGATGAATCCGAACACCATGCTGAGCCCAAGCCCCGTGCCCTTGCCGACGTCCTTGGTCGAGAAGAAGGGATCGAAGATCCGCTCGAGAATGGCCGGCGGAATGCCGGTGCCGGTGTCGGCTATCTCGATCTCGACATAGTCGCCGGCATAGCCGGCCCCGACCGCCACGGCCTCGCGGACGCCGAACACGACGTTGCGCGTCGTCAACGTCAGTCTGCCGCTGTCCAGCATCGCGTCGCGGGCGTTGATCGCGAGGTTGAGAAGTGCCGAGCTCAATTGGCCGCGATCGACGAGGGCGAGCCAGATGTTGCCGTCGAGCCGGGTCACGATCTCGATCTTCTTGTCGAACGTTGCCCGAAGCAGCTTTGCGAGCTCTTCGAGCAGTTCGTTGACATCGCTCTCGGCCGGCTTGAGCGCCTGCTTGCGGGCAAAGGACAACAGGCTCGACGTCAGCGCGGCGCCGCGGTCGGCGGCGTCGCTGATCAGCTTGGTGATGGTCGCAAGCGGCGGATTGTCCTTCACGGCGTCGGCGAGGATCTCGATCGTGCCCGTGATCACGGTGAGCATGTTGTTGAATTCGTGCGCGATGCCGCCGGTGAGCTGGCCGATCGCCTCCATCTTCTGGGCCTGGATCAGCTGCTCCGCGGCGGCGCGCTTCTGGGTGACGTCCTTGACGAAATTGTTGATGAGGGTGCGCCCCCCGATGCGGAGCGCCGTGCTGGAGGCCTCGATCAGGATCTCGTCGCCGTCCCGGTGCAGCAGGGTCGCTTCGAACCGGATGCCGATCGGCGTATCCGACAATTCCGGCAGCAGCCGCATCATGCGTTGCCTGAAGCCGTCGCGCAGCGGCTCGGCGATGAGGAGGTTGACGACGTCGGTGCCGAGCGCCTCCTTGCGCGTCCATCCAGTCAGGGCCTCGGCCTGAAGACTCCATTCCAGCACGGTGCCGCTCTGGTCGGTCTGAATGAAGGCGTCGAGCGCGGTCTTGATGACGGCTTGCGTCATCTGCGCGCTGGCCTGCGCCTGCTCGGCCAGTAGCGCGGCGGCGCGTTTTTCCTGCGCGGTTTCGATCGCGCGCGTGCACAGACGAGCGAGCAGGACCGCAATGGCGCCGCTTGCGAGCAGGGCGACGATCTGGGCAATGCCGAACCCGGTTCCGGTCGCGGCATAGGAGACGAGGAGAGCCGCCGCGGTCACGATGACCTGCGCGGCCATCGCGAGTGTCAGAAGCCCCCTGAGTTTCATGGTCTCACACCAACGCGTCAGTCGCGGCCCCCGTGGCGCCCTGTCAATGTCCGGCTCCACGTCAGCTACAGATGTGAGCTACAGATTCCGCGCGGCGGCGTCGAGGGGCAATTTGCGGTGGTGCCGGGTCGGCGGCGCTTCAACCTGCCGGCGAATCGGTCTGGCGCAGCGTGGTCACCCAGATCACGCGGGCCGTCTGCTGGGTCGGGTTGTCGAACATGTGCGGAACGATGCTCGGAAAGCGAAAGCTGTCGCCGGCCTCGAGCAGATGGGCCTGGTTGTCGAGCCACAGCCGCAGGCTTCCCGAGAGGATATAGCCCGCCTTCTCGCCGGTGTGCTGTAGGAAATCAGTGCCGGACGAGGCGCCGGGATTGAGCGTGAGCTCGTAGAGTTCGAGCTGGCCTTTGTCTGCCGGCGTCAAGGCCTCCTTGACGACACCGCTGGCGGTGAGCCGCAGCAGACGCCGGCTGTTCTTGCGCACGATGTAGCGCTGCACATCGGCGGGATCGGTGGTCTCGAAGAAATAGGAGATGGGAACGTCGAGCGCGATGCTGAGCAGGCGCAACGTCCGTATCGACGGCATGGCACGCGCGCGTTCGAGCTGGCTGATCATGCCGTTGGAGAGGCCGGTCTTGTTAGCAACGTCCTGGATCGAAAGGCCCGCACGCTGCCGCAGCAGCCGCACGGTCTCGCCCAGGCGCTGGTCGACGGCATCGTCGGCCTCGGTCGCCGGAGCATCCTTCGGATCGCTGATCTCGCCGCGACCATCCATGTCGCTCTCCCGTGCATCATCTCAGCCCCGGACAACGACGGTCTGGAGCTTCAGTCGAAGTGAAAAGGTCGCGCATCCTAGCAATGCGATTGACAGCTGTATTTAGTCGTGATGAACTTTTGATAGAAAAATTTAGAAGCACTAAAGCCCACTCCTGTCCCTTTGCCGGGGATCTCGGGGCGCGGGAGACGGTGCCGCGTGCGACAACGGAGAGTGGTCATGGCGTACGACACCGGGAAGTTCGGCGTTGGGGCACTGCATCTCGGCAATCCGAACCGCCGTCAGATATTCCAGCTCGGCGCGGGCGCCGCGGCGGGATGGACGCTTTCAGGCAACGCATTCGCGCAGACCGAACGCCCGACCAATCCGCCGGACAAGCCGCGCGGGCAGGTGATCGCGGCGCTGTCGCAGGAGCCGACGGTCTTTCATCCCCTGATGCCGGGCATCGAAGTCGATCAGGGCATCTGGTGGCAGGTGTTCTCGCCGCTCTGGTTCATCGATCCCGACGGCAAGTTCGTTCCCGATCTCGCCCGCGAAGTCCCGACCCTTGAGAATGGCGGCCTGTCGGCCGACGGCCTGACCTGGAAGATCAAGCTCCGCAGCGACGTGAAATGGCACGACGGCACGCCGTTCACGGCCGACGACGTCAAGTTCTCGCTCGAGCTGATCAACAATCCCGATTTCCGCGCGCGCAGCCGCGTCGGCCATAGCCTCGTGAAGGACATCAAGGTCGTGGCGCCCGACGAGATTCACTGGCGCATGGAAGCTCCCTATTCGCCCTACATGTCGATCCTGGGATCGCTGACCTTTATCGTGCCCAAGCACATCCTGGAGAAGGTGACCGATCCGAACGCCTCGCCGTTCCACAACGCGCCTGTCGGCACCGGACCGTTCCGCTGGGGCGAGCGCGTGCCGGGCGACCACATTCAGTTGAATGCTCACACCGGCTATCACGGCAAGGGGCCGTACGTCGAACGCGTGGTGTTCAAATACATTCCCGATCTCACCGTCCTCTACACCCAGTTCCGCACCGGCCAGGTCGACTACACCGGCCTGCAAGGCATTCTGCCAAACTTCGTGCAGGAGGCGAAGACGCTGAAGGGGCGCAAGATCTTCGTCTCCTCGACGTCGTCGGTGGAGCACATCGCGCCCAATCTGGAGTTCGGCGCGTTGGCGGACCGCACCGTGCGCGAGGCGCTGTATCTCGCGATCAACAAGCAGGCGATTATCGACGCGCTGAACTACGGCTTGCCGACGCAGACCGAAAGCTTCGTGCCGCAACAGGCCTGGTCGTTCCAGCAGGGACTGCCGCAGCACAAATACGATCCGGCCAAGGCCAACACGCTGCTCGATGCCGCCGGTTGGGTTCGCGGCGCCGGCGGGGTGCGCGAGAAAGGCGGCGTCAAGCTCGAATTCACCAATTCAACGACCTCGGGCAATGCGGTGCGTGAGCAGACCCAGCAGTTGCTGATCCAGGACTGGCGCGCAATCGGTGCCGCGATGCGCGTCAACAACATGCCGGCCGCGGTGATCTGGGGCGACTTCTGGCAGCAATCGAAATTCAACTCGGTGATCGTGGGGGTGAATTTCATGCTCGGCAGCGACCCCGACGTGACGCCCCGCTTCGGCTCCGGCGCTATTCCTGCCAAGGGTGGCCGCGGCTACAACACCTATCAGTATCGCAACCCGGAGGCGGATCGACTTCTCGCAGAAGGTGCCAAGCAGTTCGATCTGGCGCAGCGCAAGACGACCTATGGCAATCTGCAGAAGCTCATCCGCGACGACCTCGCGATCCTGCCGCTGTTCCAGGGCTTCATTGCCGAAGGCGTGAAGGAAGGACTCCAGGGTTTCCGCCCCAACATCAACATGTCGATCAACTGCTGGAACATCCGCGAATGGTATTGGGCCTGATGGTTCAGGTGCGCGAGATCGCCTGAGATGGCCCGTTACGTCGCCAATCGCCTGGCGCAGGCGATCATGTTGCTGGTGATCGTGTCCGCGATCGGCTTCGCCATCCTGCATCTGGCGCCGGGCGGCCCGCTCTCGCAATTCGCGGCGTCCGCGCAGATGACCCAGGAGGATCTCGATCGCGTCACCAGGCAGCTTGGCCTCGATCGTTCGCTGCCGATCCAGTATCTCGACTGGTTCGGCCGGATGCTGAGGGGCGATTGGGGCCGCTCGTATCGCGACGGCGAGCCGGTGCTGGCGGTGATCTCGTCGCATCTTGGCGCCACTCTGGAACTGATGGCGACTGCGACCATCATCGCGGTCCTGCTCGGCTGCTGGATCGGTGTGCTCGGTGCGCTGCGCCGCTATTCGCTGTTCGATTCGCTGGCGACCGTCGGCGCCATGATCGCATTGTCGATCCCGACCTTCTGGTTCGGCCTCGTCACCATCTATGTGTTCTCGGTGAAGCTCGGCTGGCTGCCGGCGGGCAACCGGCAGACCGTCGGCGATGGCTCGCCGCTCGATCTGCTTCATCATCTCATCGCGCCGGCGCTGGTGCTGGCGCTGGTCGAGACCGCGATGTGGGGCCGCTTCATGCGCTCCTCGATGCTCGAAGTCATCAACCAGGACTACATTCGCACCGCGCGCGCCAAGGGCATGCCGGAATGGCGAATCCTTACCGTTCACGCCTTGCGGAACGCGCTGCTGCCGATGATCACGGTGGGCGGCCTTCAGTTTCCGACGCTGCTCGGTGGTGCGCTGGTCGCCGAGACCGTGTTCACCTGGCCCGGCATGGGCCGGCTGTTCCTCGATTCTATCGGCTATCGCGACTATCCCGTGGTGATGGGCATCCTGATGTTCTCGGCGGTCATGGTGCTGATCGGATCGCTGCTCGCTGACATCCTCTATGCCGTCGTCGATCCGCGCATCCGGGTGGGCTAGGGATGACGACTGCCGCCCTCTCCACCGATCAAATTGCGCCGGGCCAGGCCGCGTGGCGGCGATTTCGTCGGCACCGGCTTGCGCTTGCAGGCGCGGTGATCATTCTCGTCCTTGTTCTCGGTTCGGCATTCGGCCCGTACCTCCTGCCGTTCGACGACACCTATATCGACATCATGAAGCGGTTCGCACCGCCGCTGTCGGGCGCGCACATCCTCGGCACCGACGAGCTCGGCCGCGACGTGCTGGCGCGGCTGATGATGGGCGCGCGTGTCTCGCTGTCGATCGGCTTCGTCGCGATGGTGATCGCGATGGCGGTTGGCATCGTAGTCGGCGCCTTCGCCGGCTTCTATGGCGGCGTGGTCGGCGCGGTGCTGATGCGGCTCGTCGATGCGATGCTGTGCTTTCCGACCATCTTCCTGCTGCTTGCGCTCGCGGCGCTCATCGAGCCCGGCTTCGTCACCACCACGGTGCTGATCGCGGCAACCGCCTGGATGTGGGTGGCCCGCGTCGTCGAGGCCCAGGTGCGCTCGCTGCGGGAACGCGAGTTTGCGGTTGCTGCACTCGCGTTCGGCTCGTCGAACCTGCGGATCATGTTCCGCGAGCTCGTACCGAATGCGATTGCGCCGATCGTGGTGGCGGCGACGCTGAACGTCGCCAAGGCAATTCTGCTGGAATCCTATCTCAGCTATCTCGGTTACGGCATCCAGCCGCCGGCCGCGAGCCTCGGCAACATGCTCAACAACGCACAGATCTATCTCACCAGCGCGCCCTGGCTCGCGATTGCGCCGGGCCTTGCCATCACGCTGGCGGTGACGAGCTTCAACTTCCTCGGCGACGGCTTGCGCGACGCGCTCGACCCGCGGATGAACATCCCATGATCTGCAAACTGGCGACGAGCCGAGCTGTCTCGATCGAACTGAATATCTGGAGTGTCCTATGTCCCCGCCGCTCACCCGTATAAACAGTGACGAACGCCTGCCGGCGCAGGTGGATGTCGTCGTCATCGGCGGCGGCGTCATCGGCGTTTCCGCGGCCTATCATCTCGCGAAGAAGGGCCTCTCCGTCGCCCTGATCGAGAAGGGCCATGTCGGCGGCGAGCAGTCGAGCCGCAATTGGGGCTGGTGCCGCCAGCAGGGTCGCGCGCGTGAGGAGATCCCGCTGGCCCGCGAGGCGCTGCGCCTGTGGGAGGACATGCAGAACGATGCCGGCGTCGATGCCGGCTTCCGCCGCACCGGCGTGCTGTTCCTGACCAAGAGCAAGGATGAGCTCGCGAGTTGGGAGCGATGGGCCGCAACGGCGCGCGAGATGCAGGTGCACTCGACCGTCCTGACGCCGGCCGAGGTCGCCGAGCGTCTGCCCGGCAGTTCCGAGACATGGGTCGGCGGCCTGCACACGCCGAGCGACGGGCGCGCCGAGCCGTCGATGGCTGTGCCCGCGCTTGCGACCGCCGCGCGAAAACACGGCGTCACCATTCACCAGGGCTGCGCCGCGCGTGGGTTGGAGACGCAAGGCGGACGGGTGAGCGCCGTCGTCACCGAGAATGGTACCATTCGCACGCAATCGGTGCTGCTGTCGGGCGGCGCCTGGTCGTCGCTGTTCTGCCGACGCCACGGCATCGAGCTGCCGATCGGTCTCGTCAACGCCACCGCATGCCGGACCACGCCGGGGCCGGAGATCACCTCCGGCGCGCTCGGCACCGACTTCTATTGCATCCGCCGCCGCCTCGACGGCGGCTTTACGCTGGCGCTGCGCAATCGCGGCACGGTCGAACTGTCACCCGACCTGTTCCGCTACGCGCGAACCTTCTGGCCCACCTATCTGCATCGCAAGAACGGGTTGAAACTGTCGTTTGGCAAATCCTTCTTCGACCAGCTCATGCGCGGCACGAGCTGGAGCTTGGACAAGCCGTCGCCATTCGAGACCGAGCGCGTGCGCGATCCCGCGCCTGACATGTCGCTGGTCAATGCAGCGCTGGCTTCGCTGATCAAGTCGAACCCTGAATTGAAGGACATCGAGATCGCGGAAGCCTGGGGCGGGACGATCGACTGCACGCCGGATACCATTCCGGTCATCTCGTCGGTCGACGCCATGCCCGGCTTCTTCCTGGCCACCGGCTTCTCCGGCCACGGCTTTGGCATCGGTCCAGCGGCCGGCAAGCTCGCCGCCGACATCGTGACGGGCGCGACGCCGCTGGTCGATCCCGCGGCCTACAGCCACAGGCGCCTGATCGACGGCCGCCGGCTCGCGCCGGTCAGCCCGTTCTGAGGGTTTGGCGGCATGACGCTTCTCTACAAGGCCAACATGGTTCGCGGCGCGGAGTGGGCGGGCTTCTTCGCCGAGCGCGCGCCCGAAGTGCCATTCCGGCTCTGGCCCGACATCGGCGATCCCGCCGACGTGCGCTATCTCGTGGCGTGGGTGCCGCCGGAAGACATCGCGACGACTTTCCCCAATCTCGAGCTGGTCTTCTCGGTCGGTGCGGGCGTCGACCAGTTCGACGCGTCAAAAGTTCCGCCGCACATTCCGCTGGTGCGTATGCTGGAGCCGGGCATCGCCGAGACTATGGTGGAATACGTCGCCATGGCGGTGCTCGCCCTGCATCGTGATCTCCTGCACTTCATCGCCCAGCAGAAGGCGCAGGTCTGGCGCGAGATCCGGATCACGCCGGCCAAACGTCGTCGCGTCGGCGTGATGGGTCTTGGCCTGCTCGGCCAGGCCGTGCTCGAACGCCTCACGGCGTTCGGCTTTCCGCTTCTCGGCTGGAACCGCTCACTCCGCGAGATCGACGGCGTCACCTGTTACGCGGGCATGGAGACGTTGCCGGATTTTCTTGCGCTGACCGACATTCTCGTCTGCCTCCTACCTCTGACCGATCAGACCCGGGGCATCCTGAATGCGGATCTGTTCGCGCGCCTGCCGCGCGGCGCGTCGCTCGTCAACGTCGGGCGCGGCCCGCATCTGGTCGAAGCCGACTTTCTCGCGGCGCTCGACAGCGGCGCGTTGTCGGGTGCCGTCCTCGACGTCGCCGAGCCGGAGCCGCTGCCTGCGGGGCATCCTTTCTGGAGCCACCCGCGCATCCTGGTCACACCGCACAATGCCAGCATGACCACGCCGGATACAGCGGTCGATTTCGTGCTGGACGTGATCGCGCGCCACCGCCGCGGCGAGGAGCTGCCTGGGCGTGTCGATCGTAGTCGTGGCTATTAGGACACCGGCATGAGCATGGGCGCAAGCGGAGCTGATCAAGTCGCTGCCAACGCGCCGTCGCCGGTGCTGTCGGTTTCCGGCCTGACGACGTCCTTCCTACGTGAGCGGGAATGGAGTCCCGTCGTCCGCGACGTGTCGTTCGATATTGCCTCGGGGGAAACCGTGGCGATCGTCGGCGAGTCCGGTTCGGGCAAGAGCGTCACCGCGCTCTCGATCATGCGGCTCATTCCGAAGGAGAACGGCCGAGTCGAAGGCAGCGTCCGGCTTGCCGGTCGCGAGCTGCTGACGCTGCCCGAAGCGAGCATGAAGGATGTTCGTGGCAACGACATCGCCATGATCTTCCAGGAGCCGATGACGAGCCTCAATCCGGTGCTGACCATCGGCTTCCAGATTGCGGAAGCACTGATCCAGCACCGCGGCCTGTCGCGCGCGGCGGCGGAGGTCGAGACCATCCGCCTGCTCGACCGCGTGCGGATACCTGCGGCGAAATCGCGCTTCCACGAGCATCCGCATCGTTTCTCCGGCGGCATGCGCCAGCGCGTGATGATCGCGATGGCGCTGGCCTGCAAGCCGAGGCTGCTGATCGCGGACGAGCCGACCACCGCGCTCGACGTCACCATTCAGGCCCAGATCCTGGAGCTCCTGAAGGAGCTTCAGCAGGAAGAGGGGATGTCGATCCTCTTCATCACCCACGACATGGGCGTGGTGGCCGAGATCGCGGACCGCACCGTGGTGATGTATGGCGGCCAAGCGGTGGAGACCGACCATACCTCGCGCATCTTCGCCGCCCCTTCGCATCCCTATACAAGGGCACTGCTCGCGGCCGTGCCACGCCTCGGCTCGATGGAGGGGCGGACGCGGCCGATGCGTTTTCCGATCGTGGACAAGCTAACGGGGACCTCGGACGAGCCGGCAGAGACGCCCGATACGGTTTCGATTGCCGAGCGACCGCTGCTCGAAGTCTCCAACCTCACGACGCGCTTTCCAATTCGCTCAGGCCTGTTCGGCAAGGTCTCGGGCCGCGTCCATGCGGTCGAGAACGTCTCCTTCTCCTTGCGCGCCGGGGAGACGCTGGCGCTGGTCGGCGAATCCGGCTGCGGCAAATCGACGACGGGCCGCTCCATTCTCAAGCTGACGGAGCCGGACAGCGGCACCGTTCTGATCGACGGGCAGGATGTGCTGGCCATGAATGCCCGCACCTTGCGTGACTTTCGCAAGCAGATGCAGATCGTGTTCCAGGATCCGTTCGCGAGCCTCAACCCCCGCATGTCGGTGGGAACGGCGATTGCGGCCCCATTGCTCGCCAACGGGCTCGCCACGGCGTCGCAGGCACGGGAGAAGGTCGCCGACCTGCTAGTTCGCGTTGGTCTCACCGCTGACATGGCCGCGCGCTTTCCGCACGAATTCTCCGGTGGCCAGCGCCAGCGCATCTGCATTGCCCGCGCGCTCGCGCTCGGACCGAAGCTGATCGTCGCGGACGAAGCGGTCTCGGCGCTCGACGTTTCGGTCAAGGCGCAGGTCGTCAATCTGTTGCTGGACCTTCAGGCCAGCATGGGACTTGCCTACCTCTTCATTTCCCACGATATCGCGGTAGTCGAGCGCATGAGCCATCGCGTCGCGGTGATGTATCTCGGCGAGATCGTCGAGACCGGTCCGCGCGCGGCCCTGTTCGGCAATCCGCAGCATCCCTATACGAAGAAGCTGATGGCGGCCGTGCCGGTGCCCGATCCAGCGCGCCGCGGCACCAGGCGCGAGGTAGCGAACGACGAGATCAGAAGCCCGGTGCGCGCGCCCGACTACCAGCCGCCTGTTCGGCAATATCGCGAGGTGTCGCCGGGCCATGTCGTCCAGGCCTGGGGCGAGGAATGGTCCAACTGACGTGCGCAGACTGTGAGCGCAAGGCTCTGTCTATCCATCATTTCCAAAATGCACGATAGAATCGCGCAGCAATCTGTCGGGCAGGTCAACGGTGTTGTCCTTCGCGACGCCGGGCCTGTGACATCACGCTGAAATCACAATGAAATCATCGCGGCGCAATCTGGTGCGAGGGCCGACCGCGCCAGCTTCGTGCTATGCGCTGCAGCTGGACCGTCGGCCGGCGATCTCCGATAATGCGCGGATCTCGGGAAGGCTGGCGAAGACGTGCCTTTACGGATGGATTTACTAAAATGACCCAAGCAGGCGTCTACGGGCAGAGGCTCGGGCAGGGCCTTCGCTCGAAGCAAGCACCGGTTCTGATCACGCGTTCGCTGCACAGCGCCGAGCTCGCGGTCACCGAAGTCCGCAACGACGATCCGACACCGGATATTTCAGGCTCGCTGGCTGCGGAAGATGCCTATCTCCTCAGCCTGAAACTCCGCGACTATCCGGATTGCGAATGCTGGGAGGAGGGCCGCTGTGTCACCAAGGCGGATGTTCGCGCAGGTGCGACCTATCTGTACGACCTCAAGCGCGACCCGCGCTATGTGATCGACAAGCCATTTCACTCGCTCTTCTTCTATTTGCCGCGCTCGGCGCTCAACGGCATTGCCAGGCAACCGGGCGGACCGCGCGTTGGCGAACTCAGCTACGAGCCCGGTGTCGGTCATGACGACGAGGTCGTTCGACATGTCGGTGCCTCGTTGCGGCAAGGACTGTGTCGGCCCGACGAGACCAACCAGCTTTTCGTCGATCACATGATGCTCGCGCTCACCGCCCATGTCGCCCAGACCTATGGCGGGCTGAAGCCAGCCGCAGAACCAACCCGCGGCGGTCTCGCGCCATGGCAGGTGAAGCGTGCGTGTGACCGGCTCGATTCCGACCTCTCGGGCAAGATCGCGCTACAGCTGATCGCGACCGAGCTTGGCCTGTCAGTCAGCCACTTCTCACGCGCATTCCGGATCTCCACGGGCCTGCCGCCGCATCAATGGCTGCTCCAGCAACGCGTCAAGGCGGCCAAGCAACTGATGACAGTCCGCGACCTGCCGTTGTCCGAGATTGCCATCTCGGCCGGATTTGCCAATCAGAGCCATTTCACCCGGGTGTTCTCGTCCATGGTCGGCGTCAGTCCGGGCGCGTGGCGCCGCGAAACGGATGGCGGACGGGAAAAGATCTAGTCAGCGCCGCGTTTCCAGCGAATAGGTGTAGGCCGTGCGGCGCGCCGCAAAGATCTCGTCCGGCGGATGGCCGATGCCGTCGGCAAGATTGTCCGGATTGAAGATGGAGCCGTCGCAGGCCTCATTGGCCTCGAGGCTGGTGATGACGATGGTCCCGAGCCGCACCTGTTCACGGTTGTCCTCGTCCGGCCATCGCAGGGTCACGTCCATGGTGGGATCCTCGGGGCGGTCGAGCAAGGCCATCACGTTGAAGCGGACATCGCCGGCTGCGATCCTCCGCGCGAGATCGTCATGGAGGAAATCGACCGACTTTGTCCTGGCTTCGTCTTCGCTCAAGGCGACGTCGCCGCCGACAGGCGCGACCTTGAACTTGATAAAGCGGGTCTCGCCCTTCGCGTTCGTCGCGGGAAAGGCGTGCACGCCCCAATAGGTCGTGCCGGAAAAACTGCCGGGCAGCCGGCGCGCCGCGATGTACTTCGCCTGGTTCAGCGTTTCAGGATTGGCCGCGGAAAAAGCCCGGACCTTCTCGATGTCAGGCTCGCCGTCCGCGCCCGGAATTCGCGCCTCCAGGAAGGCGAGCATCTGGTCGAGCGTCCGTGCAAAATGCACCGGAGCGGTTTCCGTCAGGATGTCGGAGCGATGGGCGTCGTCGCCAAGCCTGAAGCTGAAGCCGCGCAGCACGAGGTTGTTGGTGTCGGTCACCCCGGGATTGCCGCCGCCAACGGAGAAGCGCGCCAGCACGCGCGAGGGCTTGGTGAAGCTCAGCGATCGCGTGATCTCTGCGGCGCGGTCGGACGGGGCATAGGTCCCGCGCACGCATCGCCCCTTGGCGAAGCTCGCGCGCACCTTTGGCGGATTGCCTGAGACCGCTTTGAGCGCGTCGACGATCGCGGCCGGGGTGGCGGCAGGTGGTGGCAATTCGGACATGGCTTGGCCTCCGGCGGGAGCGGCATGTCCGTGTTTTAGGTTTGGTGCAGCGTCGGCGTCTTTCCCAAAGCCGCGCTGCCTTGTCCGATCCTGCTGAAGAAATTTGGCGGAGCTTCAGGAGTTCACGTGCACGAAATCCCGCAGCAGCGGGTAAATCTCGTTGTTCCAGCGCTTGCCCGAGAAAACGCCGTAATGGCCGACGCCGGCCTGCATGTGGTGCACGCGGCGGTAGGCGCGCACGCCGGTGCAGAGGTCTTGCGCGGCCAGCGTCTGGCCGATCGAGCAGATGTCGTCCTTCTCGCCCTCGACCGTCATCAGCCCCATGCGGCTGACGGCCTTGGTGTCCACCGGACGTCCCCGATGCATCAGCTTGCCCTGGGGCAGAAGGTGCTCCTGGAAAACGTCGCGAACGGTCTCGATGTAGAAATCCGCCGGCAGGTCCATCACGGCGAAATATTCGTCGTAGAAGGTCTTGATGCTGGCGGCCTTCTCCTTCTCGCCCTTGGCGATGTGATCGGCGAGATCGATATGCTGCTTGATGTGGCGCTCGAGATTCATCGAGACGAAGGCGGTGAGCTGCACGAAGCCGGGATAGACTTTCCGCAAGGCACCGCGGCACTGCATCGGCACGTAGTTGATCAGGTTCTGCTCGAACCAGTCGATGGGCCTGCTCTTGGCGAATTCGTTGACCCTGGTCGGCAGGATGCGCGTGTCGATCGGCCCGGCCATCAGCGTCAACGTCGCCGGCCGCGAAGGATGGTTGCCCTCGCACATGATTGCGGCGGCCGCGAGCGCCGAGACCGAGGGCTGGCAGATCGCGACCATATGCGGGCGCGGGCCCAATTGGCCGAGGAAGTCGATGAGATGCTCTGTGTAGTCGTCGAGCCCGAAGCGGCCCTCGCTCCGGGGAATGTCGCGCGGATTGTGCCAGTCGGTGATGTAGACATCGTGATCCTGCAGCAGCGTCTTCACGGTGCCGCGCAGCAGCGTCGCGAAATGGCCGGACATCGGCGCCACCAGCAGCATGCGCGGCTGCTCGCCCACGCCCTCCTTCTTGAAACGCAGCAGCGAGCCGAACGGGGTCGCGTAAGCGATCTCCTCGGTCACGGCGACCTCGCGATTGCCGACCATGACGCTGTCGATGCCGTAGGCGGGGCGGTGGTAGGTGAGGGTGGAGCGGGAGATCAGCTCCAGCGCGGCCGACAGCCGGCCGACGACCTGATCCGACAAGCCCTGAGGCACCAGATTGAGGAATTTGACTGCGGAGGAGGCCCCCGACCGCCACGGCGCCGTCAGGTCCATATGGTTCTGAAAGGCCTGATAATACATCGACATCATACTGAAACGCCCACCTGTCCCCGTGCTGTTATGCAATATCGAAGCCAAACCCGGGATGGGCCGCTCTCAAGATTGGCACGTCGCTTGCTGCTCTTTTCGCGGGAAGCACAGGCGGTGCGCACTCCCGCAGAGTCCGGGCAGGGTGCGAGTCACAGGCGTGAGGGAAGGCCACATGGCGAAGGCGACACTGACCATCAGCAGCAAGAACTATTCGTCCTGGTCGCTGCGTGGCTGGCTGCTGACGAAATTTTCCGGGCTCGATTTCGAGGAGATCGTCACCGCACCGGACGACGCGTCGGCGCGCGCCGAAATCCTGCTGTTGTCGTCTTCGATCCTGGTACCGTGCCTGCGGCACGACGGCGCGATCGTCTGGGATACGCTGGCGATCGCCGAATATCTCAACGAGGCGATGCCGGATGCCGGGCTGTTGCCCGCGGATCGCGTTCAGCGCGCGCATTGCCGCTCGATCTGTGGCGAAATCCATTCAGGCTTCACCACCTTGCGCGCCTCGCTGCCGGTCAACCTGAAGGGGCACTTCCCCGGCTTCAAGATCTGGTCGCGCGCGCAGGCCGACATCGATCGCGTCTGGGCGATCTGGCGCGACTGCCTGGACAAATCGGGCGGGCCCTTCCTGTTCGGCGAGACCCGCACCATGGCTGATGCGATGTACGCCCCGGTGGTGACGCGCTTCGTGACCTACAACGTCAAGCTCGAGCCGCAACTGCAGGCCTATGCCGATACCATCATGGCCATGCCGGAGATGAAGGAATGGATCGCGGCGGCACGGGATGAGCCGGCCGAGATCGAGGAGCTCGAGGTCGAATATTAGGCAGGCCGGGTGCTATCTGCCTGTTTTGGGAGCGAGCATCCAACCGTCACCCCCGCAGTCATGTCATTGAAGGTGTTAACGTTTGACGCCCGTGGTGGGCCGGGCCCGCTCAGGCGCTGCGCAGATATTGTGTGCGCGCGCTGGCTGGCTCCGACATGTAGCCGTGAACAGGCGCGTACGGGGGCTTACGGCTGATTCGGACGTGATTCGTTCGGGCCGCGTTCCGAAGGTTAAGCCGGGACGCGGCCCCGTTGCATTTTGAGACAGAAATCAGGGCTCAGGCCACGCCCGAATGCTTCATGCGCGGGACGCGCCAGCCGATGACGGTTGCTTCGACTGCGACGCCGGCCGCGTGGTTCTGCCAGCGTCCCTCGACATAGCGGCAGGCGAACGGCAGCTGATAAGTCCCGCTGTGGTCCTCGCACAGCACTTCGACTGCAAGGCCAGGCGGCGGTTCTCCGGCGCCGTCGAATTCCGCCAGTCGTCTGTCGCGCGTTGCCATCAAAAACTCCCCTAAACAAAGCCGCGGAAGGAGCGCCCATTTCCTCCGCGTGCAGATCATCGCTCCCCGTCCGAGGGAACAGCGCAAGCTCAACGCGAGAATGCGGTGCGAGTGTGGTAGCCTCGACAGGCTGCGTGCAAAAAGCGCACATTGCCGTGATTGATTTGACGAGGAACCTGCATGCTGCTTCGAAGCGCCGGCGTCTGTTTCGCGATGTTACTGCTCGCCACGCTGGCGATTGCGCCGGGCCGCGCGCAGGACGTGCCCGGCATCGAGATCTGCACCGTCGAGAAGACCATGGAGCGCCGCACCAGCTGCCTCCAGAGCAACGTCGACTTCCTCCAGAAGACGATCACCAAGCTGAACCTCGATCACCAGCAGAAGCTGGACGCCGCGGGTCGTCAGATCGATGCGTTGAAGACGACCGTGGCCGGCTTGCAGAAGATGCTCGGCGATCTCCAGGCCGCGCAGGCGAAGACCGCTGAGGATGTGAAGAAGAAACAGGATGCGCCGCCGCCGAAGGATGCGGCGAAATAGGCGCCGCGCTCAGGCGACGCGATATCGCTCCATCACGCTGCGGTCGGGCTCATAACCGAGCCCAGGTCCGGTCGGCACCGCGACATGGCCGGTGGCATCGACATCGGCGCGGCCGCCCCACAGGCAGGCCTCGCGCTTCAGGTAAAACATCTCGACGAAGCCGTCGTCGCGCCCCGCCAGCAGATGCAAGGTCGCCAGCAGGCCGGGGCCGAAATACGGGGAGTGCGGAACGATCTTGACGCCGAGCCGATCCGCGAGCGCCGCAACCTTCAGAAATTCCGTGATGCCGCCGACCTTGGTCACCGACGGCTGGGCGTGGCTGACCGCGCCCGCATCCATCAGCTGGCGAAATTGATATTCCGTGCAGGCGTTCTCGCCGGCGGCGACGCCGAGTCCGCCTTTGCTGCGAACCTCAGCGAGCGCCGCAAAATCCTCCGGCGGCCAGACCGGCTCCTCCAGGAACATCGGCTGCGCGTCCCGGCATGTCCTGGCGAACGCGATCGCCTCTTCGCCCGACAGCGGGCAGTTCATGTCGACCATCAGCGGAATGCCGGGCCCGATCGCCGCGCGCGCGGCAAACACCGCCGGCGCCGTGGTCTCGTGCAGCTTGATGGCGCCGTAGCCGAGCGCCAGCGCCTTCTTGCATTCGGCGGCGATGTTGTCGGGCGAGCCGATCCGCAACAGGCTCGCATAGGCCGGAATGGCCGGGCGCCTGGCGTCGCCGAGCAGGCGGTGCAGCGGCACGCCCTTGATCTTGGCGGCAAGGTCCCACAGCGCGATGTCGAGCCCGGAGATCGCAAACATGGTGATGCCGTAACGGCCGAACAGATGCAGATTGCGCTGGATCTGCTCCATCACCGCGGGGATGCCGGCGGCATCGGGAACCTCCAGCCCACGCGCCTGCGGTGCGATCATTTCCTCGACGGCACTGCGCGTGGTGCGGGGGCAGACATAGGCGAAGGCATCGCCCCAGCCGGTCAACCCGGCGTCGGTGGTGACCTCGACCATCACCATGTCGAGGGCGGTGATGGCGGAGGCGCCCTGACGGAAGCTCGCGACGCCGGCGTCATAGGGGATGCGGATATGGTGCGCCCGCACATCGGTGATCTTCATGACGCGGTTCCTCCTGCTTTCTTGTGAGCGGTTGCCAGGACGTCCCGAGTGTAGCCATGAACGCCCGGACGTTGCCAGTGGCTGGTCCGGCGTTATCCTCTTGCGGGACCGCAACACCGATCAAGCGAAGCCCGCGGACTTCCGTGCATCATGGTCGCGCTTCGAACGAGAAACGCCATGAACCCAGCCCAGCGCGCGCTCTGGTATGTCGAGAGCCATCTGGCCGAGCCGATGACGCTCGATGAGATCGCGGCGATATCCGGCGTGTCGCGGTTCCACATCGTGCGCGCGTTTGCTGCCGCGACCGGCCTGCCGGTGATGCGGTACGTGCGCGCGCGGCGGCTGAGCGAAGCGGCGCGCAGTCTTGCGAACGGCGCGCCGGACATCCTGTCGCTGGCGCTGGAGGCCGATTACGGCTCGCACGAAGCATTCACCCGCGCGTTCCGCGACCAGTTTGGCACCACGCCGGAAGCGGTGCGGGCCGCGCAATGCACCGGCCATCTCAAGCTTCAGGAGCCGATCCTCATGGACTCGACCATCTCCGACAAACTCGCCACCCCGCGCTTCGAAACCACAAAGGCCTTCCTCGTCGCAGGCATCAACGAGCGCATCTCCTGCGACAACGGCGCGGCCATTCCTGGGCTGTGGCAGCGCTTCCACCGAGAGGTCGGCGACATTCCCGCGCGCGTTGGACCGGTCGCCTATGGCGTCTGCTGCAACGGCGACGATGCCGGCAATTTCGACTACATCGCCGGCGTCGAGCTCGGCGATTTCTCCGAACTGCCGCGCCGCTTCGGCCGTATCCGTATCCCCGAGCAGCGCTATGCGGTGTTCACCCACGCCGACCACGTCGCCTCGATCAGACGCACCGTCAACGCGATCTGGAATCAGTGGCTGCCGGCCTCCGGCCTGAAGGCTGCGGATGCGCCGAACTTCGAACGCTACGACGAGAAATTCGATCCCGCCACCGGCAATGGCGGCCTGGAGATTTGGATACCCGTGCGCGATTAGCGCGCAACGCTGGCATACCATCCCGCTTGCTTGGCAAGCCCCGGCGACTTTGTCATAACCGCAGGCAATCTTGCGTGTGGGGCCGTGCCGGACATCCCGTGCAAGTCATAACAAGCAGCCGGGAGGGTCCCACATGTCCAACGTCCGCGTTCTCGCCACCGACCTCGAATTTCCCGAAGGGCCGGTCGTGATGCCGGACGGCTCGGTGGTGCTGGTGGAAATCCGCGGCCAGCGCCTGACCCGAATCCATCCCGACGGGCGCAAGGAGATCGTCGCGAAGATTCCGGGCGGCCCGAACGGCGCAGCCCTCGGCCCCGACGGCAAGATCTACATCTGCAACAATGGCGGCTTCTCCTGGATCCCGACCCGCAACATGATCATGCCGGGTCCGCAGCCCGACGATTATCTCGGCGGCTCGATCCAGCGCGTCGATCTCCAATCCGGCAAGATCGAGACCGTCGTGACGAAATGCGGCGAGCACGATCTGCGCGGGCCGAACGATCTGGTGTTCGACAAGCAGGGCGGCCTCTGGTTCTCCGATCTCGGCAAGCGCCGCGCGCGCGAGATGGACGTCGGCGGCATGTATTATCTCAAGCCCGGCATGAAGGAGATCGTCGAGGTCGTTCATGGCGTATTGCCGGCCAACGGCATCGGCCTGTCGCCGGACGAGAACACCGTCTATATCGCGGAGACGCCGACGGGCCGGCTCTGGGCCTACGAGCTCTCCGCGCCCGGCACGCTGAAGCCGCGCGACGTGATCTATCGCGGCGAGCGCGGCAAACCAATCTGCGGCCTCGGCGGCTACCAGATGTTCGACTCCCTGGCGGTCGAAGCGAACGGCAATGTCTGCGTCGCCACCCTCGTCTCCGGTTGCATCTCGGTGATAGCGCCTGATGGTACGCTGGTCGAGCAGATCCCGACCGGCGACCGCGTCACCACCAACATCGCCTTCGGCGGTCCCGAGCTGAAGACCGCCTACATCACGCTCTCAGGCAAGGGCGAACTGATCGCGATGGACTGGCCGCGTGGCGGTTTGCCGCTCAATTTCCTAAACAAGTAAACGGTGCTAGTGACCGTCATTGCGAGCGAAGCGAAGCAATCCAGGAATGCGTCCGCGGTGACAGTCTAGATTGCTTCGTCGCTTCGCTCCTCGCAATGACTAAAGAGAGAGTTTCAAATGCCCTGGCCTGATCCCATTACCCTGCGCGGACAGCATGCCGGTCTGGAGCCGTTGTCGCATCAGCACCGCGAGGGGCTGATCGAGGCCGTGAAGGACGGCGAGCTCTCCACCATCTGGTACACCGCGATTCCGACGCCGGACAACATGGGCAAGGAAATCGAGCGCCGGCTCGGTCTTCAGGCCGCGGGCTCGATGCTCCCCTTCACCGTGTTCGATGGCAGCGGCAAGATCGTGGGCATGACGACCTACATGAACATCGATGCCGCCAACCGCCGCGTCGAGATCGGCTCGACCTGGTATGGCAAGAGCGCGCAGCGCGGCCCGCTCAACACGCAGTGCAAGCTGCTGCTGCTCACCCACGCCTTCGAAACCCTGGACTGCATCGCGGTGGAATTCCGCACCCACTTCTTCAATCACCAGAGCCGCCGCGCCATCGAGCGCCTGGGCGCCAAGCAGGACGGCATCCTGCGCAGCCATCAGGTCGCGCCCAACGGCACGCTCCGCGACACTGTGGTCTACAGCATCACCGCGGCCGAATGGCCGACCGTGCGAATGCATTTGAATTATCAACTCAATGACAAGCCGCGCTAGAGGCGGCCGAGGCACCATGGACAGATTTGATTATGTGATCGTCGGCGCGGGCTCCGCCGGTTGCGTGCTCACCAGCCGGCTGAGCGAAGACCCTGCTACCAGCGTCTGCGTACTCGAGGCGGGCCCGAGCGACTGGCATCCCTACATCCATCTGCCGGCCGGCTTCATCAAGACCTTCCACATGAAGAGCATCAACTGGGCCTACCAGCAGGAGGTCGGGCCCTGGACCGGCGGGCGCAGCATCTACGCGCCGCGCGGCAAGACGCTCGGCGGCTCGTCCTCGATCAATGGCCATATCTACAATCGCGGCCAGCGCATGGATTTCGACACCTGGGCGCAGATGGGCAATCGCGGCTGGGGCTATGCCGACGTGCTGCCTTACTTCCGGCGGCTGGAGAAACGGGTCGGCGAGGGCGAGGATGTTTATCGCGGCCGCGACGGCAATCTCACCGTCACCACCATGAACTGGCGCGATCCGCTTTGCGAAGCCTTCATGGAAGGCGCGGTCTCGCTCGGCATCCCCCGCAACCCCGACTACAACGGCAAGACGCAGGAAGGCGTCTCCTACTGCCAGCGCACGATCGATAGGGGCTTGCGCGTCTCCGGCGCGACCGCGTTTCTCAAGCCCGCGATGAAGCGTCCGAACGTGCATGTCCACACCCACGCGCACGCCACCGAGATCATCTTCGAGGGCAAGCGCGCCGTCGGCGTGCGCTACATGAAGGGCGGCTCTGGCGGAACGCCGGTGGAAGTGCGCGCCAACAAGGAAGTGATCCTCTCCGGCGGCACTTATAATTCGCCGCAACTCTTGCAGCTCTCCGGCATCGGCTCGCCAGATTTGTTGAGCGCCCACGGCATCGCCGTGCGTCACGCGCTTCCGGTCGGCGAAGGCCTGCAGGACCATTACGCGCCGCGAACGGTCGCGCGCGTCAAAGACATCAGGACCATCAACGAGCTTCGCCGCGGCTGGCGTCTCTGGGTCGAGGCGATGAAATGGGCCACCGCGCGCAAAGGCCTGCTGTCGCTGTCGCCGACCATGGTCTATTGCTTCTGGCATTCCGGCGAGAGCGCCGACAGCTCCGACTTGCAGCTCACCTTCACGCCGGCGTCCTACAAGGAAGGCGTGCAGGGCCAGCTCGAGGACGAGCCCGGCATGACCGTCGCGTCCTGGCAGCAGCGTCCGGAGAGCCGCGGCTATGTCCGGATCCGCTCGTCAGATCCGTTTGCGCCGCCGATCATCCAGACCAACTATCTCGACGCCGAGCTCGACCGCCGCGTCATCGTCGGCGGCATGAAGCTGGCGCGCCGGCTTTTGAAGAGTGCGCCGCTGTCGCCTTACTACGCCTACGAGGATTTCCCGGGCCCGAACATCAACACCGACGACGAGTTCTTGGCCGCCGCCACCGAACGCGGCACCACCACCTTTCACCCCGGCTGCACCTGCCGCATGGGCCCGGCGGACTCCACCTGGGCGGTGGTCGACGACCAGCTCCGCGTTCACGGGTTGCAAGGTCTCCGCGTCATCGACGCCTCCGTGATGCCACGCATGATCTCGGCGAACCTCAATGCCTCAACCATGATGATCGCCGACCGCGCCTCGGACCTGATCCGCGGCAAGCAGCCGATGGAAGCCGCGCGCGTGCCGGATGCGGCGGTGGCGTAGCAAGGTCTCGTGCCCCGGACGCAGCGCACCGCTTCCCCGGCGATGCGAAGCGTCATTCGGTGCCGCGGTGCGCTGCAGAGCCGAAGGCTCATCTCACGCGACCTTGGTCCGCCTCCTAGGTCCCGGCTCTGCGCAGCAGCGCTTCACGCTGCAGCGCGTCCGGGACACGAGAGCGCGTTGTCTTGCTCCGTCATTGCGAGCGCAGCGAAGCAATCCAATCCAGCCTGTCACCGCGGAGGGATTCTGATTGCTTCGCTGCGCTCGCAATGACGAGGTGGAGAGAGTGCGCCACACTCTCGGTGTCATCGCCCGGCTTGACCGGGCGATCCAGTATTCCAGAGGCGGTTATGATTGAGTCGAGAAGCCGCGGCGTACTGGATTCCCCGCCTTCGCGGGGAATGACACCGGAAGGTGGGGCGGCAGCGGAGTGCGCTCGAACCTACACTTCCCGTCGGCTCAGGAACGCCAGTCGCTCGAACAGATGCACGTCCTGCTCGTTCTTGAGCAGCGCGCCGTGCAGCGGCGGGATCAGCTTGCGCGGGTCGCGCTCGCGCAACTGCTCGACGCTCATGTCTTCGTTGAGCAGCAGCTTGAGCCAGTCGAGCAGCTCCGAGGTCGACGGCTTCTTCTTCAGGCCTGGCACTTCGCGGACCTCGAAGAAGATGCGCAGGGCTTCCTCGACCAGCCGCTTCTTGATGCCGGGGAAGTGGACGTCGACGATCCGGGTCATGGTGTCGGCATCGGGGAACTTGATGTAGTGGAAGAAGCAGCGGCGCAAGAACGCGTCCGGCAGCTCCTTCTCGTTGTTGGAGGTGATCATCATGATCGGGCGCTGCTTGGCCTTGATCGTCTCACCGGTCTCGTAGACATGGAATTCCATGCGGTCGAGCTCGAGCAGCAAATCGTTCGGGAATTCGATGTCGGCCTTGTCGATCTCGTCGATCAGGAGGACCGGGCGCTGCTCGGCGGTGAAGGCATCCCACAGCTTGCCGCGCTTGATGTAGTTCTTGATTTCGGACACGCGGGCATCGCCGAGCTGGCTGTCGCGCAGGCGCGACACCGCGTCGTATTCGTAGAGGCCCTGCTGCGCCTTGGTAGTGGACTTGATGTGCCAGGTCAGGAGCGGGGCGTTCAGCGCCTTCGCCACCTCCTCCGCCAGCACCGTCTTGCCGGTGCCGGGCTCGCCCTTGATGAGCAGCGGGCGCTCCAGCACGATCGAGGCATTGACCGCGACCTTGAGATCGTCGGTCGCAACATAGTCCTTGGTGCCGGTAAATTTCATCGTGCGTCCTTGTTGGTCGTCGTCCCAGGAATTGCCAGTTTCATGGCCCTGGTCCAACAAACGGAACGGCCGCGCGTGGCGGCCGTTCCTGGTTCGGTCAGGCTTTCAGACCCGTTTTATCAGCGAAAGGATGACGAGCACAATCACCGCGCCGATCGTGGCATCCACGATGCCCCCGACCGTGCCCGTTGCGAGCTGGATATGCAGCTGAGGCAGAATCCAGCTGGCCACAAGCGCACCGATGATGCCGACGACGATGTTGCCGATCAGCCCAAATCCCGCCCCATGGACAATCTTGCCGGCAAGCCAGCCTGCGATCGCGCCAATGATGAGCGCTGCGAGAATTCCCATTGCAAACGTCCCCAAAACAACCCCGTGAGACAGCCAATTCTAGAGAAAAAAGCCTCCCGGTCCAGCGCAGAGCAGTGGCCTCCGCCCCTTGACGTTCGCCCCCCGACGGGCAATCTGTCACCCATGTTCCTGCAATTCTTCACTTCTCTGCGCGATGCGCAGGTCCCCGTGACGCTGCGCGAATACCTCACGCTGATGGAGGCGCTCGACGCTGACCTCGCGGACTACTCGGTCGAGAATTTCTACTATCTCTCGCGCACCTCGCTGGTGAAGGACGAGCGCAACCTCGACAAGTTCGACCGCGTCTTCGGCACCGTCTTCAAGGGGCTGGAAAGCCTGCTCGACGCCATGGAGGGGGCCGAGATCCCCGAGGAGTGGCTGAAGAAGCTCGCCGAGAAATACCTGACCGACGAAGAGAAGAAGCAGATCGAGGCCATGGGCTGGGACAAGCTCATGGAGACCCTGAAGAAGCGCCTCGAGGAGCAGAAGGGCCGGCACCAGGGCGGATCGAAGTGGATCGGCACCGCCGGCACCTCGCCGTTCGGCGCCCATGGCTACAATCCCGAAGGCATCCGCATCGGCCAGGACAAGAACCGCAACAACCGCGCCGTGAAAGTGTGGGACAAGCGCGAGTTCAAGGATCTCGACGGCAATGTCGAGCTCGGCATCCGCAACATCAAGGTGGCATTGCGCCGCCTGCGCAAATTCGCACGAACCGGCGCGCCTGACGAACTCGATCTCGACACCACCATCCGCGAGACCGCCAATCACGGCTATCTCGACGTGCACATGCGGCCCGAGCGCCGCAACGCGGTGAAGCTGCTGGTGTTCTTCGACATCGGCGGCTCGATGGACGCGCATATCGAGCAGGTCGAGGAGCTGTTCTCGGCGGCGAAGAGCGAGTTCAAGCACATGGAGTATTTCTACTTCCACAACTGCCTCTATGAAGGCGTGTGGAAGCAGAACAAGCGTCGCTTCACCGACCGCACGCCGACCTGGGACGTGCTGCATAAATACCCGCACGACTACAAGATCGTGTTCGTCGGCGACGCATCGATGTCGCCCTACGAGATCATGGTGCCCGGCGGCTCGGTCGAGCACGTCAACGAGGAGCCCGGCTCGGTCTGGCTCGACCGCATCATCCGCACCTATCCGCATTCGGTGTGGCTCAATCCCGTGCAGCAGAAGCACTGGGACTATTCGGAATCCACCACCATCATCAAACGCATCTTCGCCAACCGCATGTACCCGATCACGATCGAGGGGCTTGAGGGTGCGATGAAGGAATTGACGCACTAGCTCGCGCTCCGCGCGCCCCGGAATGACAACAAGAGGGAGGACCACGTGCCCCAGACCATCACCCGCGGCATCAAGGCGCTGATCGACGAGGCCAATGCCGAGATCGAGACGCTCACCGCCAAGGACGCCATCGAGATCTCCAAGAACGGCGACGTCGTCATCGTCGATATCCGCGATCCCCGCGAGATCGAGCGCGACGGCCGCATCCCCGGCGCGTTCGCCTGCACCCGCGGCATGCTCGAGTTCTGGATCGATCCGCAGAGCCCTTATGCGAAGCCGGTGTTCCAGGAGGACAAGAAGTTCGTGTTCCATTGCGCCGGCGGCTTGCGCTCCGCGCTCGCCGCCAAGACCGCGCAGGACATGGGCCTCAAACCCGTCGCCCACATCGCCGGCGGCTACGCCGCCTGGCGCGACGCCGGCGGGCCAACCCAACAGTGGGAGCCGAAGAAGAAGGGGTGAGGGTGCTGCGCTGCCGCTCCAATCTCCGGCGTCATTCCCCACGAAAGCGGGGAATCCAGTACGCCGCGGCCTCTCGGCCCAATCACAATCGCCTCTGGAATACTGGATCCCCCTAGTGCGCAATTGCGCACTGGCCGGGCGATGACAGCGGAGTTGGATGCACACTGCTTCAACCTCGCTCACGTTGCGCTGGCCCGGAATGACAAGAAAGACCTCGCATGACCACCGATCCCCTCGTCTCCACCGAATGGCTCGCCGCCCACATCAACGATGCCAACGTCAAGGTGCTCGACGCCAGCTTTAAGCTGCCCGGCGTGCTGCCATTGCCGAAGGATGATTACCTCGCCGCGCATCTGCCAGGCGCGGTGTTCTTCGACGTCGACGCGGTCTCGGACCATTCCAACCCGCTGCCGCACATGTATCCGAGCGCCGAGCAGTTCGGCCACGACGTCGGTCATCTCGGCATCTCCAATGCCGACACCGTCGTGATCTACGATGCCGGCGGCTGGGTCGCTGCTCCCCGCGCGTGGTGGATGTTCCTGGCTTTCGGCCACGGCGATGTGCGCATCCTCAATGGCGGCCTGAAGAAGTGGCGCGCCGAGGGGCGTCCGGTCGAGAGCGGCGAGGCGAAGCCGAAGCCAGCGACATTCAAGGCGAGCTACGATTCCAAGCGCGTGCGCAGCATGCAGCAATTGATCGCCAACGTCGAAAGCCGTGCCGAGCAGGTGATCGACGCGCGCGCCGCCGACCGGTTCGAGGGACGGGCGCCGGAGCCGCGCGCGGGCATTCGCTCCGGCCATATCCCGGGCGCGCGCAACGTGCCCTACAATCTTCTGTTCGACGCCGCGACCGGCACGATGAAGCCGCTCGATGATCTCCGCGCCGCCTTCACGGGCGCCGGCGTCAAGCTCGATGCCCCGATTGTGACGAGCTGCGGCTCCGGGGTCTCTGCCGGCGTGCTGACGCTCGCGCTCTATCGCCTCGGCATCACCGACACCGCGCTCTATGACGGCTCGTGGTCGGAATGGGGGCAGGAAAAGGGACCGCCGATCGCGACGGGGCCAGCGTAACCCTACTGACGTGCGCGCGCGGTCGTCGTCGCGGCGAGTGTGGGTTGCGGCTGCCCAAACGGATCGAGTTGCTGAACAGGCGGCGGCGGACGCCGGACAATGTGGCGGCGCTTCTTCACCCGATGCGCCCGCGGCTTGGTCGCCTTGCTCTCCGGCGAACCGCTGTCGGCCTTAGAGTCGGCCTTGGCCTTCGCCGGCGGATCCTTCCAGGCCGTGGTCGCCGGGTCGTTCAATGCGGCGAACTTCGCGCTCGCCATGTCGAACGTGGACGAAGCCGAGGCTCCGCTGGGGGCGGCAAGTGTTGGTTTGCTAGTGAGCGCGATCGAAACGGGCTTGGTCTCGGCGATGGATGCGCTGGCGTCGGCCGGAGTCAGCGTGTTGCTTGAGGCCGGCGCCGCGGCGTCCGTCGTCGTCTCGGCCTTGGCCTCGGCCTCGACATTGGCCGGTTCGGACGGAACGTCGGCCGGAGGTGCAGCGACCTGCGGCTGACCGTCGGTCTCGGTTGTCAGCGCGACGACCTGTTCGGGCTCGCTCATCGGCAGCGCGATGGTCGGGACTTGATCGCGCAGCGACGGTGTCGGATCGGTGGCTGCTTCCGGCTCGGCGCGCAGGACCGCGAGCACCGGCAGGGCCGGCTCGGGAGCCTGTGCAAACACCTGCTCCTGCGGACCATTCCGCCAGGAGGGGTTGCTGACATACTGCTCGTGACTCGCCCGCAGCAGCGCGGCGGCGCCCAGGCCGAACACCAGGATGGAGGCTGACAGCAGGATCGCGGCAAACAGGAAGCGAAAGCCGGGAAGCATCGAGGGATTGCGAATTTCCGCCCCGGCGGCGAAGTGGCCAGGGCCCATGAGCCATCTGAACGCGGTGACGGTACTGCTTGCCGCGTTCGCCACGCGGGGATCGAAGCTCAAAGCGGAGGCGAATCAGGCTGATTCGAACATACCGCAACGATTCCGCGCCGTTCCGTAAAAAACGGAGCCGGCGACTCCTGCGATCTCGGGCGTGGGCTGATTTTCGTCCCCTGATGCAAGCAGGCAACGGTAGTCTTGCGGATCACAAATCGGCAAATCAGGCACAAATCCGCCTGTCATGTCTTGAATGTGCCGCTATCTTCCGTCATCTGGCCGTTAACGGTCCGGACGGGGCCCGGGGACTATACAAGAGCGATGATGATCAAACTTTTTCTGACGATATGCGCTGCCGCAACAGTCGCTGCGGCGGGAACCTCGCTCGCGCAGGCCCAGAGCTATCCGGTCCAGCAGGCGCCGAGCTATGGCGCGCCGGCCGAATATCGGCCCGGCGACCGCGCGCCGAGTTTCGACGCGCTGGACGATGAAGACGATTCGATGCCGCAGGCAGCGCTGCCGCCGCCCGGCCCGGATCCGCGCTACGGCCGTCCGCCCGGCGCTCCCCCGGTGTATTCCGCCGCGCCGCCACAGGGGCCGGTGATGTCGCCCGATGATCCCCGTTATGGCCGTCCCGCCGGCGCCCCCGTCTACTCGGCCGCGCCGCCGCAGGGGCCCGTGACATCACCCGACGATCCGCGCTACGGCCGCCCTGCCGGCCCGCCCGCGGTGATCTACGCCGATCGTCCGGCTCAGGCGCCCGGCAGTGACGGCCTGCGTCCGCCCGAGGCTGTCGGTGGTCCCAGCGCGACCGGAACGGTCCAGGCCGGGCAGCCGCCCGTGGGTGCCGACGGCCGGCCGATGGCGATCGCCTCGCTCCCGCCCGAGGAGCAGCCTGACGCTGCCCCGGCGCAGCTGCCGCAGAACCTGCGCCGCCAGGAAGTCTCGCTGGCGACCAAGGAGCCGGCCGGAACGCTCATCGTCGATACCCCGAATACCTACCTTTATTACGTGCTCGGCAACGGCCGTGCGATCCGCTACGGCGTCCGCGTCGGCCGCGACGGCTTCACCTGGACCGGCGTGCAGAAGATCACTCGCAAGGCCGAGTGGCCGGATTGGCATCCGCCGACGGAAATGATCGAGCGCCAGCCCTATCTGCCGCGCTTCATGGCCGGCGGTCCCGGCAATCCGCTCGGCGCCCGCGCGATGTATCTCGGCTCGACCGTCTACCGCATCCACGGCACCAACCAGCCCTCGACCATCGGCAAGTTCGTGTCCTCCGGCTGCATCGGCATGCTGAACGAGGACGTCTCCGACCTGTTCGATCGCGTCAAGGTCGGCACCCGCGTGGTCGTGATGCCGGGTGGTCCGCCGCCGGGAACTGCGACCGCATCCGCCGCGCCCGTGCCCGGTGCTGCCGGCCCCGCTCCGATGGCCGCACAGGCCGGCCCGGTCGGAGGCACCCAGCCGACAGTGGTGCCGCCGCTGCCCGCGCCCGTCACCGTGCGCTGAACTGGCCTCGCAAGAATTGATCTAGCAAGAATTGATCTGATGACGGCGCGTGGCCTTCGGTCACGCGCCGTCATCATTTGGCGCATGCGAGCATGTCTCGCTTGCGTATGCGCATGCCTTGCTTGAACGGCTCCGCACCTCGATTACGTCCGGGAGGATTGCAACGAATTGAGGAGCACAGGATGCGCATCTTTGTTGCGGGCGCGACCGGCGCGGTCGGCCAGTATCTTGTTCCGGCGCTGGTCGCCGCGGGTCATTCGGTGATCGGCACGACACGGAGTGCGGCAAAAACAGATCTTGTGCGGCGATTGGGTGCGGAGCCGATCGTCGCCGACGGCCTCGATGCCGACAGCATGCGCGCTGCGGTGATTGCGGCAAAGCCCGACGCCGTCATCCACCAGATGACAGATCTCGCGGCCGCCACGGACCTCCGGCATTTCGATCGGGCTTTCGCGCGAACCAACGAGCTCCGCACCCGCGGAACCGACATTCTGCTGAATGCCGCACGCGAGGCCGGCGGCAGGCGCTTCATCGCGCAAAGCTTCTGCGGCTGGACCTTCAGTCGCGCCGGGGGAACGGTGAAGACCGAGACCGATGAGCTGGACTCGAATCCGCCGCGAGAGCTGCGACGCACGCTTGAGGCAATCCGGTATCTGGAGCGAAGCGTCACCGCTTCGACGACGCCGCAGGGCATCGTGCTGCGCTATGGATTCTTCTATGGACCCGGCACGGGCACGCTCTCGCCGGCGATGATCGACCAGCTGCGCCACCGGCGTGTGCCGGTGATCGGCGATGGCGGCGGCACGTGGTCGTTCATTCACACCGAAGATGCCGCCTCTGCCACGCTCGCCGCGCTTGAATGCGGACGCGCCGGCAGCATCTACAATATCGTCGACGATCATCCGGCGCCGGTGAAGGATTGGTTGCCCGCGCTGGCCGAACTCCTTGGTGCCAAGCCGCCGCGTCACATCCCCGCCCGGCTCGGCCGCCTGCTTGCGGGCGAGCACATGGTTGCGATGATGACGGAGGTGCGCGGAGCATCCAACGCCAAGGCCAAGCGCGAGCTCGGCTGGCTGCCGGCGCATGCCTCCTGGCGCCACGGCTTTGCCGACGCAGCGCGGCAGCCCGCCAGCCACCGCACGGCGGCCTGACGCTTCAGGCCAGCTTCCGCGGCAGCCCGCCGCCCTTGGTGAAGGCGTCGATCGCCTCGACCATCTGGCCGTAATGGATGCGCAAGCCGTCCTCGGTGGCATAGCCGAGATGCGGCGTCAGCACGAGATTGTCGAGCTTGCGGAAGGGATGGTCCGTCGGCAGTGGCTCGACCGAGAACACGTCGATGCCGGCGCCTGCAATCCTCTTCTGCTGCAACGCCTCGAGCAGCGCCTGCTCGTCCACGATCGGCCCGCGCGCGGTGTTGACGAGGAAGGCCGTCGGTTTCATCCGCGCGAGATCGGCAGCCCCGACCAGCCCGCGCGAGCGCTCGCTCAACACCACATGGATGCTGACGATATCGGCCTTGGAGAACAGCTCCTCCTTGGTGGCGTAGCCGACGCCGGCGTCCTTGCACTTCTCCGGGGTCAGGTTCGGGCTCCAGGCGATCACGTTCATGCCGAACGCCTTCGCGATATCAGCCATCTTGCTGCCGAGCTTGCCGAGCCCGACGACGCCGAGCGTCAATCCCTCGATCTCGACGCCGGCAAAGGCCTGCCAAGGCTCGCCCGCATGCATGCGTGCGTTCTCGCGGCCGATGCCGCGGGTCAGTTCCAGGATCAAGCCCATGGTGAGGGGCGCAGTCGGATCGCGCGAATATTGCGTGCCGCCGATCGTGATGCCGCGCGCCTTGGCGGCCTCCATGTCGATCGAGGCGTTGCGCATGCCTGATGTCAGCAGCAGCTTCAGCTTCGGCAGGCTTTCGAGCAGGCTCTTCGGGAATGCGGTGCGCTCGCGCATCGCACAGACGATCTCGAAATCGGCCAGCGCGCTCGCCGCGGCCTGCTCGGAGGCGAAGGGGTGGCTGAACACGGTGACGTCGATCCGGTCAGACAGGCTTTGCCAATCGGCGACGTCGAGGGCGAGGTTGAAATAGTCGTCCAGAATTGCACAGCGCAGCCGCGTCATCAGCGTTCTTCCATGGCGAGAGGTGGAACCAGGCCATGGTTGCGCGCAATCAGGACCGTGCGCAAGCCGTTCGCGTCTTCAAAAATCCGACAGCTGATAAAGGCTCAGAGGTCGCGGGGCTTGAGCCGGAACGGCGCATTCATGCCGTGCTTGGCACGCCATGCGGGGCCGGGGCCGCGCATGTAGTGCAGTTCGGGCCGGTAGGGATTGAAAGCGGTGGCGAAGAAGCGCTTCCAGAAGCCCTTGATCTCCGAGGCAAATGCGGAGGCGCTGCCGGCTTCCGCCGGAACGGGAAGGGAATGGGTCTCGATCATGGCCATGACGCTGTCTCGCTATGCTCCCGTTCATTCTGAGCGGGTGGCGCTGTTTCCGCGCGAAAACGAGCTTTGGCCTGATTTATTAAAAGATGGTTTCAATTGTCCGGATCAGCGGCGGGATGGTGTCCGTCCCGTATTCATCCGTGGTGAACGGAGGGAAAACATTGCCCTTTGGGAGCGGGATCGCTACATCGGCGGCAAGCAAATTTCCTCAAATCGAAGGTTTTCGGGACCGATGGCGCGCCAGTTCATCTATTTCATGCAGGGCCTGACCAAGAGCTACCCGACCCGGAAGGTGCTCGATAACATCCATCTGAGCTTCTACCCGGACGCCAAGATCGGCGTGCTCGGTGTCAACGGCTCGGGCAAGTCGACGCTGCTCAAGATCATGGCCGGCCTCGACAAGGAGTACAACGGCGAGGCCTGGGTCGCCCAGGGCGCCCGCGTCGGCTATCTTGAGCAGGAGCCGCATCTCGATCCGGCACTCAGCGTGCGCGAGAACGTCATGCTGGGCGTTGCCAAGCAGAAGGCTATCCTCGATCGCTACAACGAGCTGGCGATGAACTACTCCGAGGAGACCGCCGACGAGATGACCAAGCTGCAGGACGAGATTGAGGCCCAGGGCCTCTGGGATCTCGACAGCAAGGTCGACCAGGCCATGGATGCGCTGCGCTGTCCGCCCGACGATGCCGACGTGTCGAAACTCTCCGGCGGTGAGCGCCGTCGCGTCGCACTGTGCAAGCTGCTGCTCGACCAGCCTGAGTTGTTGCTGCTGGACGAACCGACCAACCATCTCGACGCGGAATCGGTGTCGTGGCTGGAAGGCCATCTGCGCAACTATCCCGGCGCGATCCTGATCGTCACCCATGACCGCTACTTCCTCGACAACGTCACCAGCTGGATTCTCGAGCTCGATCGCGGCAAGGGCATTCCCTACGAGGGCAATTACTCGTCGTGGCTGCAGCAGAAACAGAAGCGGCTCGAGCAGGAGGGCCGCGAGGACGCTGCGCATCAGAAGACGCTGGCCCGCGAGCAGGAATGGATCGCGTCCTCCCCGAAAGCCCGCCAGGCCAAATCCAAGGCGCGCTATCAGCGCTATGACGAACTGCTGAAGCAGGCGAGCGAAAAGCAGACACAGACCGCGCAGATCACGATTCCGGTGGCCGAGCGCCTAGGTCAGAATGTGGTCGATTTCGAAGGGCTCAGCAAAGGTTTCGGCGATCGCATGCTGATCGACGATCTCACTTTCAAGCTGCCGCCCGGCGGTATCGTCGGCGTGATCGGCGCCAACGGCGCCGGCAAGACCACGCTGTTCAGGATGATCACCAAGCAGGAAGAGCCGGACAAGGGCACCATCACGGTCGGCGAGAGCGTTCATCTCGGTTACGTCGACCAATCGCGCGACGCGCTCGATGGCAGCAAGAACGTGTGGGAGGAGATCTCCGGCGGCAACGAGCTGATCCTGCTCGGCAAGAGGGAAGTCAATTCACGCGGCTATTGTTCGTCGTTCAACTTCAAGGGCGCCGACCAGCAGAAGAAAGTCGGCGCGCTCTCCGGCGGCGAACGCAACCGCGTGCACCTTGCGAAAATGCTGAAATCCGGCGCCAACGTTCTGCTGCTCGACGAGCCGACCAACGACCTCGACGTTGACACCCTGCGTGCGCTCGAAGAGGCGCTGGAGGATTTTGCCGGCTGCGCCGTCATCATCAGCCATGATCGCTGGTTCCTCGACCGTATCGCGACCCACATCCTGGCGTTCGAAGGTGACAGCCATGTCGAATGGTTCGAGGGCAACTTCCAGGACTACGAGAAGGACAAGATGCGCCGCCTCGGCCAGGACAGCATCATTCCACATCGCGTGAAGTACAAGAAGCTGACGCGGTGATCTCAGCATGATGCGGCGGGTGCTCATAGCTGCGGTGATCGCTATCACCTGCGGCCTGTCGCCCGCCCGCGCTGCCGACGCCGCTTTCACGCAGTTCATCGCCTCGCTGTGGCCGGAGGCGGAGACCGCCGGCGTATCGCGCGCGACGTTCGAACGAGAGACGCGCGGCCTCGAGCCGGATTACAAGCTGCCGGATCTGATCCTGCCGGGGCGGCCCGCGACCGGGGCGCCGTCGCAGGCCGAGTTCGTGCAGGTGCCGGCGGACTATGTCAGGGAAGCCTCGATCGCGCGGCTTGCGGGCGAGGGGCAGCGGCTGCTGCAAAAATATCGTCCGGCCCTGACCGAGATCGAGAAGAGCTCGGGCGTGCCGGCCACCGTCATGCTGGCGATCTGGGGCCGCGAGACCGACTACGGCCGCTACACACTGCCTTACGATCTCGTGCGCGTGCTGGCGACGCAGGCCTATGTCGGCCGCCGCAAGGACACCTATCGCAACGAATTCATCCTCTCGCTGAAAATTCTCGGTGACGGCGTGGTGACACGCAAGGACATGCGCTCGTCCTGGGCCGGCGCGACTGGGCTCACGCAATTCCTGCCGTCCGAATATTACAAGCACGGCGTCGATTTCGACCGCGACGGCCGCATCGACATCTGGCATTCGGTGCCGGATGCGCTGGCCTCCGCCGCGCAGCAGCTCGTCAACAAGGGCTGGCAGAGCGGCGTGCGCTGGGCTTACGAGGTGCAGGCACCGGCCAAGGTCGATTGCACCGCTGGCGTGCCCGAGGTGACGAAGCCGATCGGCCAGTGGCTGCGCGAAAGCTTTGTGCCGGTGCGTGGACAAAAGCTCACTGCCGCCGAGCAGGCCCAGCCGGCCTCGCTGCTGCAACCCGAAGGCATCTACGGCCCGTCCTTCCTGACCACGAAGAACTACTTCGTCATCAAGGAATACAATTTCTCCGATCTCTACGTGCTGTTCGTCGGCCATCTCGCCGACCGCATGACGAGCCCGCAACCGTTCGCGACGCCGTGGTCTGCCTCGAAGCAATTGCGAACCAGGGATGTCGAGGCGATGCAGCGCGGGCTCACGCGCGCGGGGCTCTACAAGGACAAGATCGACGGCAAGGCGGGCATGCAGACGCGCGCTGCGCTCGGCGCCTACCAGAAGTCCGCAGGCCTCAAGGTCGATTGCTGGCCGAGCGAAGAGGTGCTGCGCTCGATCCAGGCGGCGCCGTAGGCACAGGGCCAGCTAAAAGAAAAAAAGCCCGGCCGAGGTGCTCGGCCGGGCTTCGATCGCGGCGCTCATGTGCGCCATGCGATCAGATCAGTAGCAAACGCGAACCGGGCGGACGGTCCAGCCGTAGCCGTCCCAGTAGCGCTGGCGCTGCCAGTAGCAAGGCGGCGGCGGCGGGCCGGGCTCGGCCACGTAAACCGGTCCACCATAGGCGGGACGGCTCGATGCGATTGCGCCGCCGACGATCGCGCCGCCGATCAGGCCGGCTGCGATGCCGACGCCGACGCCGTCATGGGCCTGGGCGGATGGCGTAGCGGTCACCAGCGAACCGGCGATCGTCGCAACCGTGAGGGCGGCAACTAAAGTCTTCTTCATACTCTTGGCTCTCCTGAGAGATGGATGCTCCTTGTTAGGAGCGCCCGGGGTTCAAAGGTTCACGCAGACTCTGATGGAATTGGCCTTGCAGCTAGGAAGCGCGCAAATGGTCAATCCGCGGTAAACGCGCACGGAGCTGTGACGAGAAAAAGCGGTCTTTTTCAGGCCCCTAGATGAACGGCGCATCTGGAATGAACCGGCTTGGGGCGACTTCAGCCACAGACTCTGGCGCGGCGGACGCGCCAGGCATAACCGTCCCAGAAGCGCTGCTTCTGCCAGACGCAGCCGTTGCCGTAATAGTCGTCGGCGACGTAGCCCGGGCCCGGCGCGTAGTAGCGCGGCGGATAGTAGCCGGGGCCATATCCCCGACCATATGCGTAGCCGGGGCCAGGGCCGGGCCCGTAATAGTACGGAGAGGCCAGCGCCCCACCGACAATGGCGCCCCCGATGATTCCGGCTGCCACGCCCGCGGCAACGCCGCGTTGCGCCTGGGCTGGTGTAGCGGCGCTAAGGGCCACAGCGGCGACGGCAGCGATTGCCAGGAGCGACTTCTTCATTGACTGACCTTTCGAGCAAAACACGCGGGAACTCTTTGGGGGTAAAGTTCCATATTTCGATTGAATGATCAATGAACGGCACCTTTGCCGGGGGCGACCAATTAACATGGACCGCAGCTCTGCCAGGGAAAGGCGATGATGGGCAACGCGATGATAAATGCTTTGATCGCTGCCGGGATCGTCGTCGCGATCGGCTACGGCTGGATCACCCATCTCCAGAACCGCGGCCAGCGGCGCTCCCGCGCCGGGGCCAGCGGCAATAGTGGTGGCGACACCTCCGCGGGCACGAGCGACGGCTTCTCATTGGGGAGCTGGTTTTCCAGCGACAGTTCCGGCAGCGCGACCGACGGCGGCAGCTGTTCCAGCAGCGATGGCGGCAGTAGTGGCGGAGATTGCGGGGGCGGCGGCGATGGTGGAGGCGGCGGAGGCGACTAGATCCGCCGCAATCTTGATCCAGCGCAAAGACCTGTTTTAGAGCCGTTCTAGGCTGTTTGCGGGCTAGTTTGGAATAGCTTCAAATTCCGCTTTTTCCTTTTGCATCCGGCCGGCCCCTTAAATATCGATGATGGCGCATCACCAAAAGGGCCTGCCGCTTCCATGATCGTTTGTTCCTGTAACGTGCTGAGCGATGACGACATCCGCGCCGCCGTCGCCGAGTCCGACGACGCCGTGCGCCATGCCAAGCAGGTCTATGGATGTCTCGGCTGTAGCGCCGAATGCGGCCGCTGCGCTCGGACGATCAAGACCATTATCGATGAAGCGCTCGGCCCCTGTGCCTCGTCCTGCTGCTCCGGCTGTCCGCACAATCACACTGTGGCCGCCAATGACGAGACGGCCCAGCCGGCCGAGTTCGCCCTCGCGGCCTGCTGAAATCTTCCGCAACCCTGACTGAGCTTTTCCCGGCTGCGTCCCCGTAGCCGGTTGCCCCAGTCCTCAAACTCATTTAGAAGCGTTCTAAATTCGGTTTACGGCCGATTTGGACTGCAAGAGCTGGAGTGAACCATGCAGGGCGACGCAAAAGTTATCGACTATCTCAACAAGGCACTGCGTCACGAGCTGACTGCGATCAACCAGTACTGGCTGCACTACCGCTTCCTCGACAATTGGGGCCTTCGGGACATGTCCAAGGTCTGGCGCAAGGAGTCCATCGAGGAGATGGAGCACGCCGACAAGCTCACCGAGCGGATCCTGTTCTTCGACGGCTTCCCGAACATGCAGGTGCTCGATCCCTTGCGTATCGGCCAGAACGTCAAGGAGATCATCGAGTGCGATCTCGCCGCCGAGATGAGCGCGCGGGCGCTCTACCAGGAAGCGGCGACCTACTGCCACAGCGTCAAGGACTACGTCACGCGCGACCTGTTCGAGAAACTGATGAGCGACGAGGAGCACCACATCGACTTCCTCGAGACCCAGCTCGACCTGATCGGCCGCATCGGCCTCGAGCTCTATACCCAGAAGCACGTTGGCGGGCTCGAGGGCGAGGGGCACTAGTTTGGCGCGTTAGCGCTGCCACAAACTCCGTGCCGGTCTGATGCGCAATTGCGCGCCAGGCCGGGACGGCAGTCCACGACGCCAGCTACAACTGCGTCTTGTAGAGCTCTTCCACGATCTCCTGGCTCTGCGGCTCACCAAGGCCGGTCTGCTCGTGGACCACCTCGACGATGCTCGGCATTACCGAGCGCGGCACCTTCTCGGATGACCACAGCTTCGAGCGCATCAGGGCCTTGCCGCAGTGGAAATAGACTTCGCTGACGGCGACGTTCAGCACCGCGCGCGGCGACTTGCCAAACTCCACCATTGAGGCGAGCAGGTCCGGATCGGCCGACAGCGTACCGCGGCCGCCGACGCGCAGCGTCTCGTCGATGCCGGGGACGAAGAACAACAGATGCACGAAGCCCGAGCCCTCCACCACATTCCGAAAACTGTCGATCCGGTTGTTGCCGGAGCGATCAGGCATCAGCAACTGGTTGGGGCCGGCGACGTGGACGAAGCCAACGCCGCCGCCGCGTGGTGAGGCATCGACGCTGCCATCGGCTCCCGACGTCGCGAGCACACAAAACGGCGACATCTCGATGAATTTCTTCGCGTGCGCATCGATCGCGGGGCGCGCTTTCGCGATTACGCGCGGGCTCGGCTGGGCATAGATGGTAGCGAGGTCTTCGGCGCAAAGATCAGTCACGAAGGTCTCCCTGGTGGAATGTCTGAGAATATCATCTCCCGGCGCGATCGCTATCCCCCTCGTCACGCCGCCACGGCCAGTCGATCACGCCAGCGCAGTACAAAGCCCACCAGATCAGCACCGGCTGCAGCGCCAGTCGCGGCCCGTGATAGAGCCAGCTGTTGGGGATGGGTGGAAGGTCGATGCCCTCCAGGGCATGCTTGATGTTGGCCGGCCACACGCAAAGCGCATAGAGCGCGAGCGCAACGCCTGCCCACCAGCGCAGCGGCTTCGTCACCAGCGCAACCGCTCCTGCGATCTCGCAAACGCCAGTGATGAGGATCAACTGTGTTGCAAACGGAACCCAGGCCGGCGTGATCGCAAGCAGCTTGTCGGGGACCCGCAGATGCGCGATGCCGGCCACGATGTAAAACGCTGCCAGCACAAAGCGCATCACAGTGCGCGTTCTGTCGTTCGCAGGAGCCATCGGCCGAACTAGCACGCGCGGCGCCGAGGCGCTATCGCGCGCTACACCGCATCGGCCGGCACGAAGCAACTAATGATGACGGCGCCGCGGTGACGGACGTACCACACAACGGCCTGACCCACCGGATTGCCGCGGTCGCGGATGATGGCGTGCTCGGGCACCTCCATCCATTGTCCCTCGATCGGCACCCAATAGGCACCGCTGCGCACGTCGTACTCCGTGCGATGGCCGTCGGAGACATCACAGCAGGGCACGCCGTTCGGTGCGATCACGCTCTTGAACCAGGCGCGGATGTCGGGCGGGACGTGATCATATTGCCCGTTGTCGAACGCGAACGCGGCGCCCGTCAGTGCCGCGAGCCAAACGCACAGTGCGAGCCTGTGCATGCGATCCTCCTCATCGCGTGTCGTGCCGTTGGCGCGCGATTTTCCCACGCGTCGATTCGGACATCGACGCAATTAAGCCCGAGCCGTCAGCGTAATGCATGCTCAAATAATATGCGGGCTAGACGACCGTTGATGCGATGCAAAATCAGCGGCGCGCAGATTCGATCGTTTGCTGCGGCGCGGCTTGCAGAAATTGCTCGACCTGCTCGCTGTAGAATTTGGCGTTTCCGGTGGTGCCGTGGCCGCGCGTCTCGGTGCTTGCCGGGATGAGATACAGTTTGCTGTTCTTGACCCGCGTCATCGCAGCGTCCGTGATGCCGGTCTCAGGCGGATTGCGTTCGTCGTCGGCTGAATTGATCAGCAGCAGCGGCGCTTCGATGGCCCCCAGCTTCTCGCCGGCATTGTAGTCATGCGAGGACTCCCACTGGTAGACGAAGTCGTTGGCATCTGCCGTGATCGGCATGGCCAGCCGCTCGTCGACGATCTTGTCGGCCTTCGCCGCCGTCGGCGCCTGCGATTGATAGGCCAGCGTTCCACCGATGCTTGCAATGCCGTAGGCAGTGATGGCGTATTTCATCATGCGCGGCTGGCTGGTGTAATTGCCGCCGTTGTAGTCGGGGTCGCTGCGGATGGTGTCGAGCATGATCCGCCGCAGCATCCAGTTGCGCGACGCCATCTCGGTCGGCTGCGAGGCCATCGGGATCAGCGCGTCCATCGCCTTCGGATATTTCTCGCCCCACAGCCAGGTGTGCATGCCGCCCATCGAATTGCCGAAGACCAGCCGCAGATGCTTGACCCCGAGCCCTTCCGTCACCAGGCGATACTGAGCTTCGACCATGTCGTCGTAATCGTATTTCGGGAAGCTCGTCTTCATCCCGTCGGACGGTTTTGACGATTTGCCATGGCCGATATTGTCGGGGATGATGATGTAATATTTGGAGGCATCCAGTGGCTGCCCCGCGCCGAACAGCTCGCCGCCGAAGGCGGGCGACAGCATGCTCGCGCCTGAGCCGCCGGTGCCGTGCAGCACCAGGACCGGCTGGCCGCTCGGCTCACCCACGGTGGTGTAGTGCAGCTTCAGCTCCGGCATGGTCTCGCCAGTGTGGAACTTGAAATCCCTGGCGACCCAGTCGCCCTGTTTCGGCGCCGGATAATCGGCCGCCCATGCGGATGTCGAGATGGCCGCCAACGAGACGGACAACAGGATGGCTGACAGCGCCGAGCAAGAAGCTTTCATGTCTATTTCCCCCGTGCGGCTCTGGTCGGCGGCCGCGTTGCGGCGGAACTTAGCAGAACTGTCCGGAAGGATGTAGGATTTCGTTTTCGCCGGTCGTCCTTGAGGGAAAGGTCAGGAGAGAATGCATGTGCCGCAACATCAAGACGCTGTTCAACTTCGAGCCGGAGGCGACGGAGGATGAGATCCACGCCAGCGCGCTCCAGTTCGTTCGAAAACTGTCCGGCTTCAACAAGCCGTCGCAGGCCAACGAGGCGGCCTTCGACCGTGCGGTGGCGGAGGTCTCGGAGGCTGCGCGAAAACTTCTGACGTCGCTGCACACCCATGCCCCGGCACGCGACCGTGAGGTCGAGGCGGAAAAGGCCAAGGAACGTTCGCGGCTGCGGTTCGGTTAGGCGGCTCGCGCGTCCGTTCCGTGACCTGGCTCACGGTGAAAACGGTCTCGACGCGCGATGATGTTCGCCGGGCTTTTGACACGCCGGAGCACTACCATGACCCGCCCCCTTCTTCCGCTGAAAGCAGGTGCCATCGTTTTCACGCTGCTGTGGACCGCGTGGATGACGTGGTGGAGCGGCTCGTTCTCGAGCGCGAACGTCGTGATCCTGGCCTTGTGCGGCGCAGCGGTCGGCTATCTCTGGTACCGCGCCATGCGCTGGCAGTTCGAGCGCATGGGCATGCTGCCGCGACGCGAGAATGGGACGAAATAGATTCGCCTGTCAGTCCTTCTGGCCGCGCTTCTTCTTTTTCTTCTTTTTCCTGTGATCGCCTTCGCTGTCCTCGTCTTCGTCACCGAGGGGCGCGTCGTCGGTCTCCTGCACGGCGGCTTCCAGCGCCTCGCGCTCGGCAGCTTCATGCTCCCGCTGGCGGCGGCGCTCGTCCCAGGCGTCGAACAGCTGATCGAGCCACGGCAGCACCTGCTCGATCGACGGCAATGGGCCGGGCGGCCCGGCCTCGCCGCGCGGGCCTTGCGGCCCCGCCGGCCCTTGCGGTCCGACAGGTCCCGGTGCACCGGCCGCCCCGCGCGGGCCGGCTTCGCCCTGCTTGCCTTGCGGACCGGGCTTGCCCAGCGGTCCGGGCTTTCCGATCGGCCCCGGCTTGCCCTGAGGTCCTGGCTTGCCGCGCGCGCCATCCGGCCCGCGCTTGCCCGGATGACCCTGCGGTCCCGGCCGCCCCGGTTCGCCCTGCCGTCCGCGCGGTCCCTGAGGTCCCTGCCGTTTTTGTTCGTCTGCCACGCCGCTGCTCCCTCGACCGGAAGCAAGCTAATTAGCGGCGTTTGACGACAGCGGCAATTCCGCCCGGGCCCGCGCCTGCGCATGATCAACACCAATCGGCCGCACGTCGCGCGCTAGTCGTGATAGGCCGGCACCTCGATGCCGGACGCGGCATAGAGCCTGATCTTGTTGCGCAGCGTGCGCACCGAGAGGCCGAGCACGCGCGAGGCGCGCGTGCGATTGCCGTCGCAGCGCGCGAGCGTCTGCAGCACGAGCTCACGCTCGACCTCGTCGACGGTGGCGCCGATCAGCAGCGGAACGATCTGGTTCGGTGAAAGGACATACGCGCCCGGTTCGGACGCAGCGACATGAACAGTGGTCATCGACACACTCCCCGATCAACGCCCGCTTCCGTCTTTGGAAGCGGATCGAGAACAAACGACCCCCAAGCCGTAGATCTACGGTGGGCGGGTTTGGTTAACGAAAGGTTAACCGCAGGCGATCGCACGAATTGACCTTGGGAATGCCGCCGCACCGCCGCGATTGGCACGGATTGCATATTCCTGCGAGCATACCCTGCGTTACGGAGCGGGCATCACCCCGCTCACACCGTCTGGTATCCGCCGTCCACCATTACGATCGTTCCCGTGACGTAGGACGACATGTCCGACGCAAGGAAGATCGCGGGACCCACGATGTCCTCGGGCTTGCCGGTGCGCGCCAGCGGGGTGTGATCGACGAAGGCCTGCACCAGCGCCGGATTGGTCGCGCGCACATTGGCGTTGATATTGGTCTCGATGAAGCCCGGCCCGATCGCATTGACGCGCACGCCCTCCTTGCCGAGCTCGACCGCGAGCGCCTTGGTGAAGCCGAGCACGCCGTGCTTCGAGGTGGTGTAGGCCGCCGAGCTCGGCGTGCGCAGATGCACGAAGGACTGGATCGAGCCGATATTGACGATGCGGCCCTTGGCTGCGCGCAAGGGGCTGAGGAACGCCTGCGTCATGTTGAAGACGCCGTTGAGGTTGAGCGAGATGATGTCGTTCCAGTCCTTCGCCACTGTCTCCGGCTCCGCGGTGAAGGCGTTGCGGCGGGTGATGCCGGCATTGTTGACGAGGATCGAGACCTGCCCGACCTTGTCGGCGACTTGCTTGGCGAGCGCAAAGCAGTCGTCGCGCTTGGTCACGTCGAGCGCAAAGCTCTCGGCCTTGCCGCCGGACTTGCGGATATCCACGGCGGCTTCCGCGACCGTGTCGGCGTTGACGTCGAGCAACACCACTTGCGCGCCCTCGCGGGCGTAGCCGGAAGCGATCGCCCGGCCGATGCCGGATCCGGCGCCCGTGATAACGGCGATATGGTTTTGGAGGAGAGGCATGGGCGTTTCCTTGGCTGGGTTTTCAACGTTGCCGGCAAGACTAGTTGAAAACGGAAGCGGCAGAAACGCCATGCCGCGCTGACGCCTTATGCAATCGGGCGTCGCGGTGACTTCCGGTGGACGTGGCAAAGATGCCACGGCACGGCACGAACATCGCCAGTTCGTTCTTGTCTGATCCGCCGTCGCTTGGGTCCAAGAAGTTTGGCGCCGTCAGCGTCACATCTGTCTCGAATATTTGGGGCGGCGGCGATTCCGCGCGGACGGGGTATTGGGCATGAAGAAATTGAGGGGCGGAAGCGCGGCTCTGGTCGCGTTCGTAGCGACGGTGCCTGCCTTGGCGGCGGATATCGGGGGCGCGCCGACGTACAAGGTCCCATCGGCGGTCACGTCACTCTGGGGCGGATTTTATGCGGGTCTTGGGCTTGGTTTCCGTGGTTCGCGCACGGACGCCACGGCGACATCGGAGACGGTCGCCGGCGCCCCGCAAAATCTGGCGGACGGCCGGCCGACAAGCGCGTCCTTCGACGGGCTGGGCTTCCGCACCAGTGCCTTTACCGGCTACAGCTGGCAATTGGCGCCGCAATGGATTGCGGGCCTCGAAGGCGATGTCGGCTTCGCCGATCAGTCCACCACGCGCCAGTCGCTGGCCTTCTCCCCCGGCTTCGTCCGCTTCGCCTTGCCGCCCGACAGCCTGACCGTAAAGACCGAGTGGGACGCCAGCCTGCGTGCCCGTCTCGGCTTCCTGCTCACACCTGCCACGCTGGCCTATGCGACCGGTGGCATCGCCTGGCAGCGTAGCTACATCAATTCGAACTGCGCCAACTGTCCCGGCTTTACATTTTCGCCCGCCGTGATTTCCGCATCGTCTATCCAGGTTGGTTGGACCGTCGGTGGCGGCATCGAGACCGCGCTGGGCGGCAATTGGTTTGCACGCGCCGAATATCGCTACGCCGATTTTGGCGCTACACCGTTCACCATTGCTCGGACCGCCGTGCCCGCTTCGGGCTTCAATTCGACCGCGGACAAATTTGATCTCAAGATCCAGACTCACGCCGCCTCGTTCGGCCTGGCCTACAAGTTCGGCGACCCGATCGTGGCAGGAGCGCAGGCAGCGATGATCACCAAGGCAGCGCCGATCGCGATGTCATGGACCGGCCCGTATCTCGGTCTTGGACTCGGCGTCCGCGCGCAGCAGGTGGATACGGCGGCAACGTCGGAACTGTTTGGCGTTGCACTGATCCCGCTCGAGAAGAACACCGTGCCGTTCAACGGCACCGCCTTCCGCGCCAGTCCCTATGCCGGCGTCAACTGGCAATTCGCGCCCAAATGGGTCGCCGGCATCGAAGGCGACGCCGGCTTTGCCGACCGGACCGTCACGCTGAGCGGATATCCGGTGTCGCCGGCGTTCGGCACCTTCCACGAGAGCGCCGATTCCCTTGGGGTGAAGTCAACATGGGACGCGAACCTGCGCGCGCGTCTCGGCTTCCTGGTGACGCCAGCGACGCTGCTATTCGCGAGCGGCGGTGCGGCGTGGCAGCATGACGAGGTGATCTCGACCTGCGGGAGCGCGCCCTGCCGGACCTTGTTTAATTTATCTCCGTCCGTGATAGCGAACTCCACGACGAAACTGGGCTGGACCCTCGGCGGTGGCCTGGAGACGGCGCTGGGCCATCACTGGCTGGCGCGCGCCGAATACCGCTTCGCCGATTTCGGCACGTCGACTTACGCAATCGGCCGAACGTCGCACTTCGCGCCCAGCAACACCGTCGATACTTTCGATGTCACACTGCGCACCCACGTTGCGACTTTCGGTCTCGCGTATCAGTTCAACTGATCCGTGCCGGGTCTGGCGGCCCATCCGGCGGGGGCGTAACGACCGCGATGCGGTCTGCACGCAGCTGTGACAATTTCCTTCAGGATTCGTTTCGAAGTTTCATGAAAGGCTAACTCGAAATTAAGGGGTCGGAAACGGCGGCCTTGGCATACTGGTCTTGATTGCTAAACGTTGCGGGCATGATGGAACGCCTCGAATCCTGGAAACTCGCACTCGAACGCCTGCGGTCGGCGGACGGCGCCGATTGGGCCGAGGCCGGACGGCTCGTGACCGAGATCACGCGGATGAGCACCGATACCATGCTGCGTCAGTCCGCCGAGCAGGCGCTTCCGGTGCTGCGCCAGGCCGTGGACAATGACGATCACAGCGTCACGCTGGCGGCCCGGCGCCGTCTCGGCGTGGTGCTCGATGTCGTTCACGACCTGACCGCGCCGCGCTTCGGCCGCCGCAATGCCGCGCCGAAAAAATTGTCCAGCGAGGATCGCGCCCGCAAGGTGCTCGGCCTGCCGCTCGCGGTGCAGCTCACCTGCGAGGACATCAACCAGGCCTATCGCCGCGCCGCCAAGGGCATGCACCCCGACCGGGGCGGCAGCGCGCAGGCGTTCATCGACCTCGCCGCCGCGCGCGACCTCCTGATCCATCCCCGCGCCTACAAGGACGCGTGAGGGCTCAGCTCTTGTTCACGCAGCTTGGATAGGGCGCGGCTTCGCCGGCCAAAATCGGGCAGAGCTCGATCGGGCTGAGCGCGCGCAAACGCGCCTGCCAGCGGTCCTCGTTCACCGGCGGTTCGTCGCTTTCGGGGCCGCGCTCGGCCCACTGGATTGTGTAGTAGTCGGTCGTACCCTTCAGCGTGACCAGGAGCGCGGTCTCGCTGTGCCGGGTCGGGCCGCTGTCGACGCGGCCGCAGCCGATCACGGCGACGAAACCTTCGAAGCGGCCGAACGCGGTGGCGCCAAGCGACCTTGCCGCGAAGCTGTCGGGGCAGGCGGATTTGAAACCGCCTGCGATCGAGCCCGCGAACTTCTCCGGCGATGAACCGGGAGTGAGCGTCATGCCCTTCTCGCCGGTCACGGTGATCATCTCGGTCCAGCGTTCGGGCGTCTCGCCCTTCAGCACGGCCTCGCGGATGTAGTGGCCGCCCTTGGTGTTCTCGAACACCGCGGAAAAATTCGAAGGCATCGCGAAGCTGACCAACTGGCCGAACACCGGCGAGATCACGCGGAAGGATTGCGGGGCCTGTGCGTTCGCTGTTGCGGCGAGAAGCAGCGATGCGGCCAGAACCGTGGCTGTCGTCGGCGCGCGCATCGATTGGCTCCAAAGCCAGGAGGTGAAAAAACAAGCGGGCAAAAACAAGCGGGCAAGGATGCTGGTTGGCGCGGGACGCTTATGGGGGCGCCCCCGGACAAGATGTGAGTAGGTCCGCCAACGGGCCAGGTTCAAAGCACGTGCGCGGAAAATGCGCGGTGTCGGCCGAAAAACCAATGGCGCGTCCAAAAAGAAAAGGACGGACCGCTCGCGCGATCCGCCCCTTGAAATCCGATCTGTCGCCTCCCGCCTAGAGCGTGCAGCGGCGCTCCGCGCGCAGCTTGATCTGGAGCTCCGAGGCGGCCGTGAAAGTCGGGAGCGGCTTGCTGACGACCTTGTAGGTCGACACGCCCCACTGGAACGGCTTGTACTTCAGGTCCTCGTTCCAGACCTGGCAGATGCCGGTGTTGTCCCAGCGGATCACGTAATAGCCGACCGCCGCAGAGGCCGGCACGGCGAACACGGAGGTGGCGATGCCGGCAACGGCACAGAGGGCGAGAACGCGACGCATGAAATATCTCCTGATGGGAACGTGAGAGGAAACTGGTGCGGCAAAATGGTGCGGCTGGCAAGCGGGGCGGCGACCGTTCACGGATATGTCAGCCGTTCGCCGGCTGTTCGAACGATCCTTATCCCTTGACTATCGCCTGACGAGCACACGTCTACCCCTTGGCCAGCGACGCCACCGCCTCGATCTCGATCAGCATCTTCGGATCGGGCAGTGCGTGGACCACGCAGGTGGTGCGGGCGGGGTAGGGCGGCGGGCCGAAGGCGCCGGCATAGAGCGCGTTCATGGCGGCCACGTCGGAGGCTCGGGTCCGCAGCACGTTGACCTTGACGAGATCGCGGATCTCGGCGCCGGCCTCCGCCAGCACGCGCTTGATGTTGACGACGACGTTGGCGAACTGCGCGTCGAAGCCGTCAGGCAGCGCGCCGGTCGCGTCGAAGCCGGGAATGCCGGAGACGAACAGGAGATCGCCGGCGCGCGTGGCAAAGGACAGCGGCGGCGCCTTGACATGCGGCGGGGGCGCGAAATGCTGGATCGGCATGGGATCACCTCGGATGGACGGCTGGACGTGCCAGCGTAGCGACAGGTCGGGGCGCCTCCAACAAAAAACGCGAAAACAACCCCATGCACAGTAGGCATACGGCGGAAATCATTGATGTTTCCTTTTGACTTCGGGAAAAGCAAAATATCATTTGCTCCGTCGGGCAAAACAGGGGCAGAATGGCATGATGGCGGGTGAGCGTCTTGTCGCGCCAGACTCCGCCGTCATGCCCCGTCTCGACCGGGGCACCCAGGACGCCGCGGCGTCTCGGTTCACCATCGCTCTCTCTGGAATACTGGATCGCCCGGTTAAACCGGGCGATGACAGTTGAACGCGTTGCTAAAGACCGCGACTCACGCCCAGCCCATCATGTTGCCGCCCCGATCCATCGGATACATTCGCGGCGTCTGATTCGTTTTCCTCCTTGAAGAATAGCCCCCCGGAGACCCCCATGAAGTTCGCATCAACCTTCCGCGCCGCACTGCTCGGCGTCGCCGCGCTGGCCGGCCTCTCGACCTCGGCGCTGGCCGACGGCGGCACCGTGGTGCTGACGATCTACAAGGCGGGCTGGATCATCGGCGGCTCCGGCGGCTCGGGCGTGATGAACTTCCGCGGCCGCGCCTATTCGCTCTCGACCGGCGGTCTCGACTACGGCCTCGTGTTCGGCGGCTCCAAGACGGTGCTGCGCGGCCGCGTGTCCAACATCAACCGGCCCTCCGACATCGCCGGCGTCTACGGCGCCGCCGGTGCCGGCATCGCAGTGGGCAGCGGCGCCCGCGCCATCGTGCTGACCAACCAGAAGGGCGCCGTGCTCGAGCTGTCCGGCACGCAGGTCGGCCTGATGGCGAATGCGGATCTGAGCGGGCTCGCGATCACGATGCGGTAGCACGGCGATCACCGCAATTCGTAACCCGCATGAGCGACAGCGACATGCGGGTCAACCCTGAGCCCCGGATGTCGCTGTCGCTCATCCGGGCTAAGTTCCCGTCACCGCTGCATGAATCCGCTCGCAATGCGCGACGAGATTCGCGTGCGCATCGACGAAGGCCTTCAGCGGCGTCGGGATCGGAAAGTAATAGATGTTGGCGATAAAGCCGTAGAGGCCGGCATCGATGCTGGCAGGCGCCGCGCCGTGCACGAAGCCGGCCGCCGGCACGATCTCCGCCAGCACTTGCAGATCGGCGAGCCCCCGCGCGTAAGCCTGCTCGGGCGTGTAGCGGCCGATGCCCTGGTAGTGATAGCGCTGCGCGTTGTAGGCCTTGGCCTTCTCGAACCCTGCCGCGTCGATCTGCGGATGTTGCGCGATGAAGGCGTCGCGGAACGCGGGATAGAAGCGCTCGTCCTTCCAGCGCGAATACGACATCACCCAGTAGAGATCGTCGAGCATGCGCGTGACGAAATGATTGGTGCGGCGCTGCTCCGATGAAAGCCCCGCATCGATGGTGAGGCGGTATCTCGCCGTCGCGTGCGCGATGATGGTCTCGCTGTCGCCGATGGTCTCGCCGTCATCCACGATATAGGGCAGCTGCCCGCGCGGCGCGGCGGAGGCATCGAACACATGCTCGTGCACGAACGGTACGCAAGCGAGCTTCAGGAAGGCATAGACCTTGAGGCCGTAGCCGTTGTTGTCGGCGACGCCGAACAGCTCTGGATAGGAATAGAGGGTCAGCATGGGACGCGCTCCTCAAGCTGAAGTCGTATCGCCGCAGTGACGCCCTTGCAACAGTCTCGCGCTTTGTGCGCCGCCTCGCTCGGCGGACGATCGGCATCGTCGCGGGTTTGCCCCGACAACGCCACCCGGGATTGTTATACTCCGCATCCCCCTGACATCAGCGATGGTGACCCTATGGCGAGAGACTTGGAAGGCAAGGTTGCAGCCGTGACCGGGGCTGCGTCGGGCATCGGATTGGCCAGCACCGAGGCGATGCTGGCCGCGGGCGCGCGCGTGGTGATGGTCGACCGCGACGAGGCCGCGCTGAAGGCGCTCTGCGACAAGCACGGCGATGCCGTGATCCCGCTGCTCGTCGACCTGCTGGACCCAAGAGACTGCGCAAGGCTGCTGCCGCGCGTTCTGGAGCAGGCCGGCCAGCTCGACATCCTGCATGCGAATGCCGGCACGTATGTCGGTGGCGATCTGGTCGATGCCGACACCATGGCGATCGACCGGATGCTGAACCTGAATGTCAACGTCGTGATGAAAAACGTGCACGACGTGCTGCCGCATATGATCGCGCGCGGGACTGGCGACATCATCGTCACGAGCTCGCTGGCGGCGCATTTTCCGACGCCGTGGGAGCCGGTCTATGCGTCGTCGAAATGGGCGATCAACTGCTTCGTCCAGACGGTGCGGCGCCAGGTCTTCAAGCACGGCATCCGCGTCGGCTCGATTTCGCCCGGCCCCGTCGTCAGCGCCCTGCTGGCGGACTGGCCGCCGGAGAAGCTGAAGGAAGCCAGGGACTCCGGAAGCCTGCTGGAGGCCAGCGACGTGGCCGAGGTCGTGATGTTCATGTTGACGCGGCCGCGCGGCATGACAATTCGTGACGTGGTGATGCTGCCGACCAATTTCGATCTTTAGAGCGCTGCGGGTTACGCTTCGCTAACTGCCCTGCGAACCCTTCGATGCGGCGGTGAAAACCGCCAATTGCGCGTCGAACGCGCGCCTGAAAGCGGGCCGTGCTTCGCCGCGGGCGACATAGGCGGCGATATCTGGATGTTCGTTCAGCAGGCCTGACGCGTTCAACCTGCGCAGCACCGTCACCATCATGAGATCGCCGGCGCTGAACGCTCCGTCGAGCCAGTCGGCATCGCCGAGGCGACGGGACAATTCGCCGAGCCTGACACGGACGCGATCCTGCAGCATGGGCAGCCGCTCCGCGTACCAGCTCTTGTCGCGCTCGAACAGCATGGCCATCCCGAGCTCGACGATCGGCGGCTCCAGCGTGCTCAGCGCGGCAAACATCCACGCGATCGCGCGTGCGCGGGCGTTCGGCTCGGTCGGCAGCAGCCCGGCATGACGCTCGGCGATACGGAGCACGATGGCGCCGGACTCGAACAAGGCGAGATCGCCGTCCTCATAGGTCGGAATCTGCCCGAACGGATGCAGGGAGAGATGCGCGGGCGCCTTCATGTCCTCGAACGAAACCAGACGCACGTCGTAAGGCTGGCCGACCTCCTCGAGCGCCCAGCGCACCCGCATGTCGCGGGCCTGTCCGCGGCCGCGGTCGGGCGAGTTGGCGAAGCCGGTGATGGTGGGGGGCATGGGAGGTCTCCATTCGTCGTCATTGCGAGCGCAGCGAAGCAATCCAGACTACAACCGAGGAGACAGTCTGGATTGCTCGTCGCAAGGGCTCCTCGCAATGACGAGGTTTGTGGCAGCGCGCCCCTCACAGATCACGATGCCAGCGAGGTGTTCGGTTCAGCGCTTTGCGTCCAGAGGACGAACGACCGGCGCGGATTCCGACAGATTATCTCGTTTTTTGCTCGCGCACTGTCGGGGTTGAAAAATTCCACGTCTCATGTCGGAACGTCCCGCGCAGCCTCGTCCTTGGAACATCGGCGCGCCGCCGCGCGCCCGCCCGAGGCAAAAGGATATCCGTTCATGACCTCCATCACGCCGTTTCTCTGGTTCGACAACAATGTGCCGGAGGCCGTCGCCTTCTACAAATCGGTGTTCCCCAACGCCAAGGTTGAGACCGTCAGCGACTTCATGGCGGTGTTCGAGCTCGAAGGCCAGCGCTTCAACGCGCTCAATGGCGGGCCGCAATACAAGTTCAACGAAGCGGTGTCGTTCTTCGTCAGCGTGGAGACGCAGGCGGAAGTCGACTATTTCTGGGACAGGCTCACCGCCGACGGCGGCGAGGAATCCCGCTGCGGCTGGCTCAAGGACAAGTTCGGGCTGTCCTGGCAGGTGATCCCATCAGCGCTCGGCCGCTACCTCGGCGACCCCGACCGCAGCAAGGCGAACCGCGTCATGCAGGCGATGATGCAGATGAGGAAGATCGTGATTACGGATCTGGATCGGGCGTATGCGGGGTGATCCGCCTGCCAAATCCACGGTGTCGTCCCGGCGAAGGCCGGGACCATACCGCGTGATCTATCAGTTGCGAGTGGTCGCAGTACCGAACGACGAGCCTTCGCCAAACTCCGCCATGGGAGTATGGGTCCCGGCCTTCGCCGGGACGACGGCTGAGTGTGATGCGCTATCGCTAATTGACCCTACGAAGCGATCCACGCCGCAAGCTCGCGCCACGGCTCCAGCGTCCAATGCCCGGACGCCGCGCCGGACGGCGAGGGCAGCACGAATACCTCCGGCAAACTCTCATCCCGCTGCTGCCGCCCCAGCGCAATCCCACTCGATGGCCTGCCATAAAACAAGCTCGCCGCCTTCTTGCTCGTGAACGCAATCGTGCGCGGCCGATACGTCTCCATCTTGGCCCTGAATCCCGGCACGTCGATCGTCTCCGCCGCGATCTGGTGATCCATCCCCGCGCCCGACTTGGAGAGATCGGTGAAGCCGATCCCGAGCTCAAGCAAGCTTCCGAACTCCCTCGGCTGATACCGCCGCGGCGTGATCCCGGCCTCATGGATCGCGCGCCAGAAGCGGTTGCCGGGATGGGCGTAGTAGTGCCCAAGCTCGGCCGAGCGCGTGCTGGCCGCGGTGCCGACGAAGACGAGGCGGAGGTTGGGAAGGAGTTGGTCGGGAAGGCGATGGAGGGTGGCGTTCGACACGTCAAACATCCGGCGGCTGTAGCCTGCATGAGCGGAGCGATATGCGGGACGACAAAGACTTCGTATGTCGCTACTCTTGTCGTGCGCTTGCTCGCGGTAAGTCGGGAAGAAATTGAGATGGCGATTGGTTTTACCCAACGCTTTGATTTTGGCCCCATCATGGGATGGGAGCTCTATCAAGTGACGATCGACAAATATCACATAATGTTTTGGTTTGAGAACGAGCATGCCTTGCTCAATGTAGCGGATCGTTTTTCATTCAGGTCTTCCGATGGCGCGGTCAATTTCTTTTATGAAATCTATGGCAGCCATAAATCGCTGAATGTCGATCGCATTCTACGCACCAAAATCGCCGAGGCGAGGATTGTCAGTAAGGACAAGCTCGATCTGGTGTTCGAAAACGGAGATATCCTGTCGATCTACGATAATCCGGAATTCAGATCCTGGTGGTTCCTCGGCGGGCGCCAAAATGACCCGATTGGACAGAGGACGAATTGGTCATTTCAAATCGGGGACCTAGAGTTGGAGGATCTGACGGAACAAGAGTACCAAGATCGACGCACCTGACGAGTCCGAAGCCGACGCTAATCACCGGACCCTTCGCCCTTTAGCACCCGTCGGATGGATTCTCTGCCAAGCGAAGAGAGGCCAGGCTTTCGCCCGGCCTCTACACGTCCTCTGATGCCCAGATTAGAAGCCCCGGTGTTGCCCCTCACAACACCCGATTGCTCTCCTTCACCTTCTCCGCATCCAGATACAAGTTCTCGCCCATCTCCTTGAACTTCGCGCTCATCTGCTTCATGCCGTCCTCGGCGGTGCCGCTCATCGACATCCCCACGCCGTTCGGGTCGTTCAGCGTCGCTGCATAATCCCGCACGTCCTGGGTGATCTTCATCGAGCAGAATTTCGGGCCGCACATCGAGCAGAAATGGGCGACCTTGTGGGCTTCCTTCGGCAGGGTCTCGTCGTGGAAGTTCTTTGCGGTCTCGGGGTCGAGGCCGAGGTTGAACTGGTCGCTCCAGCGGAAGTCAAAACGGGCGCGGGAGAGGGCGTCGTCGCGGAGCTGCGCGGCCGGGTGACCCTTGGCGAGATCGGACGCGTGCGCGGCGATCTTGTAGGTGATGACGCCGACCTTGACGTCGTTGCGGTCGGGCAGGCCGAGATGCTCCTTCGGCGTGACGTAGCAGAGCATGGCGCAGCCGAACCAGCCGATCATGGCCGCACCGATGCCCGAGGTGATGTGGTCGTAGCCCGGCGCGATGTCGGTGGTCAGGGGCCCGAGGGTGTAGAACGGGGCTTCGCCGCACTCCTTGAGCTGCTTGTCCATGTTGATCTTGATCTTGTGCATCGGCACGTGGCCGGGGCCTTCGATCATGACCTGGCAGCCCTTGTCCCACGCGATCTTCGTGAGTTCTCCGAGCGTCTCCAACTCGGCGAACTGCGCGCGGTCGTTGGCGTCGGCGATCGAGCCCGGACGCAGGCCGTCGCCGAGCGAGAACGAGACGTCATACTTGCGCATGAGGTCGCAGATCTCGTCGAAATGGGTGTAGAGGAAGCTTTCCTTGTGATGCGCCAGGCACCACTTCGCCATAATGGAACCACCACGAGAAACAATGCCGGTGACGCGGTTGGCGGTGAGGTGGATATATTGCAGGCGCACGCCGGCGTGGATGGTGAAATAGTCGACGCCCTGCTCGCACTGCTCGATCAGCGTGTCCTTGTAGAGCTCCCAGGTCAGCTTGACCGGATCGCCGTCGCACTTCTCCAGCGCTTGATAGATCGGAACGGTGCCGATCGGCACCGGCGCGTTGCGCAAAATCCATTCGCGGGTGGTGTGGATGTTGCGGCCCGTGGAGAGGTCCATCACGGTGTCGGCGCCCCAGCGGATCGCCCACACCATCTTCTCGACCTCTTCCTCGACGGACGAGGTCACCGCTGAGTTGCCGATGTTGGCGTTGATCTTGGTCAGGAAGTTGCGGCCGATGATCATCGGCTCGAGTTCGCTGTGATTGATGTTGCAGGGGATGATGGCGCGGCCGCGCGCGATCTCGGAGCGGACGAACTCCGGGGTGATGAAGGCGGGGACTTCCGCGCCAAAGCTTTCGCCGTCGGCAAGGGCTGCTTCCGCACGCTCGAGCTGCTCCTTGCGGCCGAGGTTTTCGCGCGCGGCGACGTAGATCATCTCCTTGGTGATGATGCCGGCGCGGGCGAATTCGAGCTGCGTGATCTTGTGGCCGTCGAGGCCGCGCAGCGGCTGGTGATAGGCCGAGAAGGCGCGCGCGGCCTTGTCGGTGGAGACGCTGCCATTGTCCTCCGGCTTGATCTGCCGGCCCTGATATTCCTCGACGCCGCCGCGCTCCAGCACCCAGGCCTTGCGGCCGCGCGCGAGACCGGCGTTGACGTCGATGGTCACGCTCGGGTCGGTGTAGGGGCCGGAGGTGTCGTACACCGGCAGGTTCGGTTCGCCGGCGCCCTCAGAGAGGATGATCTCGCGCAAGGGCACGCGGATATCAGGCGCGGCGTCGGGCGAGGCGAAGATTTTTCGCGACGAGGGCAGCGGGCCGGTGGTGACGGCGGGGACGGTCTTGTCGGGATTGGAGCGGATGTTCATGGGATCCTCCTTGAGTTCGTTGATGTCGTTGCGCGTGCGTCAATTGCGACTGTCATCCCCGCGAACGCGGGGATCCAGTACTCCGAGACGGTGCGGCTCAAGCCGAGAAGCCGCGGCGTACTGGATCGCCCGGTCAAGCCGGGCGATGACGGCGGAGTGTGTGGAAGGCTTTGGAGATGACGCATCACGCCGCCTCCGCGGAGAGGCCGAGCCATTGCCGGACCCGCGCATCCGGGTCGGCATTTTGCGTGACGTCGGAAACGACGGCGATGGAATCGGCGCCCGCGGCAAAGATCTCCGCGGCGTGCTCGAACTTGATGCCGCCGATCGCGACCAGCGGAATAGGACCGATGCGCTTCTTCCATTCCGTGATCTTTGGAATGCCCTGCGGTTCAAAGCGCATCGACTTCAAGGTGGTGAAGAAGATCGGGCCAAGCGCGACATAATCGGGCTCGGCGGCGAGCGCCGTTTCAAGCTCGTCCTCGTCATGGGTGGAGATTCCGAGCGACAGGCCGGCCTCGCGGATGGAGTTGAGGTCCGCGTCGGCAAGGTCCTCCTGGCCGAGATGCAGGTACTTTGCACCCGCGACAATCGCCGCGCGCCAATAGTCGTTGACGACCAGCCTGGCCTGCGTGCCCTCGGTGATCGCCAGCGCATCAGTGACCATCTGCAGCGACTGCGAATCGTCGAGATCCTTTGCGCGCAGCTGGATGGTGCCGACGCCGAGCTTGGTCAGGCGCTCGACCCAGGCGAGGCTGTCGACGACGGGATAAAAGCGATCAGGATACGGCATGCCAGAACGGTGTCCCAACGACAGGGGTGGAGGGGGAGGCGAAATCGCGGGCGTTCATCAGCCCGGCTTCGTAAGCGGTGCGGCCGGCCTCGATACCGAGGCGGAAGGCGTTGGCCATGGCGACGGGATCGGCGGCTTTGGCGATGGCGGTGTTGAGCAGCACGGCGTCGTAGCCGAGCTCGAGCGCTTCGGCCGCATGCGACGGCGCGCCGATGCCGGCGTCGACCACCAGCGTGATATCGGGCAGCCGCTCGCGCATCAGCTTGAGCGCGTCACGGTTGGTGATGCCTTTTGCGCTGCCGATCGGCGCCGCCCACGGCATCACCACCTTGCAGCCGGCATCGACCAGGCGGTTCGCAACCGAGAGATCCTCGGTGCAATAGGGGAACACCTCAAAGCCGTCCTTGATCAGGATGGTGGCGGCTTCGACCAAGCCGACAACGTCGGGCTGCAGCGTGTCGTTGTCGGCGATGACTTCGAGCTTGATCCAGCTCGTGCCAAACAATTCGCGTGCGAGCTTGGCGGTGGTCACCGCCTCGCGCACGCTGCGGCAGCCGGCGGTGTTCGGCAGCACGGTGACGTCGAGCTCGCGGATCAGATTCCAGAACGCGTCCCCAGTCTTGCCGCCGGCGGATTCGCGCCGCAGCGACACCGTGACGATGTTCGAACCCGAGGCGCGGATCGCCGCCTGCATGATCGCAGGCGAGGGATAGAGCGCGCTGCCGATGAGGAGGCGGGAGGGGAAGGTCTTGCCGTAGAAGGTCACCATGGGCTCGGTGTCTCCTCGATTGACGCAGTCATCCCCGCGAAGGCGGGGATCCAGTACGCCGCGGCCGTGCGGCTGGAGCCGAGACGCCGCGGCGTACTGGATCGCCCGGTCAAGCCGGGCGATGACGGCGGAGTGTTTGGCGAGCGCACCATCTTCACCCTCCCTGCCGCGGCGTGATGATCTCGATCTCGTCGCCGGGCTTGAGATGGGTCTCGGCCCAGCGGCTCTTCGGCACGACGTCGTAGTTGAGAGCGATCGCGAAATGGGTGCCTTCGTAGTCGAGCTCGCTGAGCAGCGCGTCGACGCTGGCCGAATTGATCTCGCGCTGCTCGCCGTTAACGATCACGCGCATTGCATCACCTCATTGTCGATCTGGCCGCGCTCGACAAAGCTCAGCGTCAGCTCGGCCAGAACAGGCGCGATCAGGAAGCCGTGGCGGTAGAGGCCGTTCACGCTGATCGTGCCGTCACGGATGCCGATGCGCGGCAGATTGTCGGGAAAAGCGGGGCGCAGGCCGGAGCCGAATTCGACGATGCGGGCCTCGCCGAAGGCGGGATGCACGGCATAGGCCGCGCCCAACAGCTCCAGCGCCGAGCGCACGCTGACGCCGGTGTCCTCGGCCTCGATCGAGGTCGCGCCCAGCATGAACAGATTGTCCTCGCGCGGGATCACATAGAGCGGCCAGCGCGGATGGATCAGCCGCACCGGGCGCGCGAGCTGCACCTCGGCGGTCTCGATCAGGATCATCTCGCCCTTTACGCCGCGAAGCTCCGGCTGCTCGTCGCGCGCAGAAAGGCCGCGGCAGTCGATCACGATGCCGTCAGGATCAAGTTTTGCGAGTTCGGCCGCGGCGACATCACTTTCGAATTTGATGGTGCCGCCGGCGGCGCGGATGCGCTCGTGCAGTTTCGGCAGCACGCGGCGCGGCTCGACATGACCCTCGGTCGGGAAGAACAGCGCGTCGCGGAAGCGGCCTTCGAGCGACGGCTCGAGCTCGGCAAGGCCGGCGGCATCGAGCCGGCGATGGCCTTCGGTCATCCGGGCGAAACGCTCGAAATCGCTGCGCTCGCGCGGGTGGGCGACGACCAGCGAGCCGTTGAAAGGCGTGTCGGGCAGCTCGCGCCGCCAGATGTCGAGCGAGCGCAGGCCGAGGCGGCTGATGATGGGTTCGGAGACTTCCGCCTCGCAATAGGGCGCGAGCATGCCGCCAGCCCAATGGCTGGTGGCATCGGTCATGTCGGCGTCACCGCGCTCGTGCAGGGTGACGGCGTGGCCGGCCTGCGCGAACAGCAAGGCCTGCCAGGCGCCCGCAATGCCTGCGCCGATGATGGATACCGGGGAATCCGGTCGCTTGGTCGTCTGCAACATCCCTGTCCCTTCGCCGGCATGACCCGGATCAGGTTCAAAGGGTCACCGCGGTCCTGGGCGGATTTGCCCATTTAGCGGTATCTCAGCTCCTCCTCGGAGCACCCCTCGGAACGGCTCTAATGTATGCCAGCAGGGCTGGGTGGTCAACGCGCTTGGTGCGAACCGCGCTTACCTGGGCGCCTGCGCCCGGGCGTTGCGGACGCGCTGGGCGAGCTTCCGGTGCGGGACGCTGCCGAACATCGGCTGCGGATTGCCGTTTGGCTCGAGCCAAGGGGCGCCCATATTGGCCTCGCCCATATTGGCGACCTGCACGGCCTCCTGCCGCTGGCGCTTTGCGGCGTAGTAATAGCCGCCGGCGAAATAACGAACGGCCCGGGCGTGATCGCCACTGGCGGCGTGATAGGCGCCGGCGAGATATTTCACGGCATAGGTGAGGTTGGTATTGGGATCGCGCAGGCCGGCGGCGTCGCCGGTGTAGCCGACCCCGCGGGCGGTCGCGAGCTTGATCTGCATCAGCCCGATGGTGCCGCCATGGCCGACCAGGCCGGGCTGGTAGCGGCTTTCGCGCATGATGACGCGATGCACCAGCGCCTCCGGCACACCGTTGGCGCGCGCATGGGCCGCGACCATCTCGGCGTACTCCGCCTGGCCCGCGAATGCGGCCTGCGGCAACGTCAGTCCGGCCGCGAGCAGCGCGGCGACATGTAAAATTTTCATCAGATTTCCCGGAGGTCCCTGAGACTGATTGAAGGCCTGCGCCCGGCTGCCGTTTAGGCCTCCCGAACGCGGCGATGATGTGACCAAACGCCGCCGCCAATTTTTTCGCGGCGTCGAGCCGCAGTGACGACTCACTGCTGGCGCCAGAGTTCCCTCAGGCGGACAAACTCGCGACAGCAGGCCTGTCTATTCGCATGGGCGGACGAAAGCGAGTATGTCACGGCCAGCGAATCGGGAGAGGTGCCATGACAAAATCAACCATGGTCAAAGCCCACAGTGGCGACATGTCAGAACACGATTTGCCCAGAAACAACCCCTGTGCCCAATGCGGCACGCCAATCCCGAGGCCCGACTGGATCGAGCCGAGCGAAGGGCGTGTCTCCTATCTCTGGACGTGCCACGCCTGCAATTATCGCTTCGAGGCGATTGCGATCTTCGACGAGGCCGCCCTCGAGCACCCGCCGCTCGCTGCCTGAGTTTTGTTCTTCGGGCATGATCTTTGGGGCATGATCTCCGCGCAAACGCGTTCCGCGTTTGTCGCGAGGGAAAACCGCTGCACAGTTTTCCGGATCTCGCCCCATGGGCGATCGCGCGCGCCGCGTGATCGTCGAGGGGAATCGTGCGCTGCAAAATGTTCCTGAGTGACTTAGGAACAATCGCACGCGGCTTTGATACTCGCGCAGCACGCGACGAAATTGCAGCACGCGCGGAACTGGGACTGATCCGAGCTGTTTTCTCCGCACGAGTTTTCTGCTGAAGGAGAGGACAATATGTTGATGAAATCGATCGCGGCCGGTCTCGCCGGTACCGCACTGCTCGCAACTGTTGCGTTCGCGCAAAATCCGACCGCCACCACCGACAAGGCGCCGGCTGCCGCCGCCTCGACGACCACCACGACCGCGTCGGGACAGTGGCGTACGTCCAAGATGGACGGCATCAAGGTCTATAACGACGCCAACGAGAACATCGGCTCGATCAACGATCTGCTGATGGACAAGAGCGGCAACATCAAGATCGCCGTGATCGGCGTCGGCGGCTTCCTCGGCCTGGGCGAGCATCTGGTTGCCGTGCCCTATGAGAAGCTGAAGTTCGTCAACGAGGCCGTCGCCTACACCGGCGCTGCGGGGAACAACCCGAACAGCGCAGCCAACCGGCCCGCGGCGACCACCACGACGGGTGCCGCGACCGGCACCGACAACAAGCCCGCGACGACAACGACCGCCACGTCCTCGTCGAAATGGTATCCGGACCACGCCGTGTTCAATGCGAGCAAGGATGAGCTGAAGAACATGCCCGAGTTCAAGTACTCGGAGTAACGCGGCTCTGAACGGCTAAACGAAGCGCGCCCGGTTTTTGCCGGGCGCGCTGTCGTGTGTTTTTTCGCCTCCGGTCATTGCGAGGAGCTGTCGTTGCGAGGAGCTCTTGCGACGAAGCAATCCAGGCTGCCACCGCGGAAGCATTTCTGGATTGCTTCGCTTCGCTCGCAATGACGGAGAATGCCCTAGTTTCCCTTCACCAGCGGGCAGCCGCCCTTGTCCAGCGGACGGAAGGCTTCGTCGCCGGGCACGGTGGCGATCAGCTTGTAGAGGTCCCACTCGCCCTTGGAGTCCTCGGGCTTCTTGACCTCGAACAGATACATGTCGTGGACCATGCGGCCGTCGATGCGGATCTTGCCGTTCTTGGCGAAGAAGTCGTTGACCGGCGTTTTGCGCATCTGCTCCATCACCTTCGGTGCCTCGTCGGTCTTGATGGCGTCGATCGCCTTCAAATAATGCATGGTCGCCGAATAGAGCCCCGCCTGGATCATGGTCGGCATGTGGCCGACCTTCTCGTTGAAGCGCTTGGAGAACGCGCGCGTCTCCTCGTTGGTGTCCCAGTAGAACGCGTCGGTGATGATCAGGCCTTGCGTCGACTTGATGCCGAGCGAATGAACGTCGGTGATCTCCATAAGCAAGGCGATCATCTTCTGGCCGCCCTGTACCAGGCCGAACTCGGCCGCCTGTTTCAGCGCATTGGTGGTGTCGCCGCCGGCATTGGCCAGCGCGACCACCTTGGCCTTGGAGGCCTGGGCCTGGAGCAGGAACGAGGAGAAGTCCGACGAGTTGAGCGGATGGCGGACCTCGCCGAGCACCTTGCCGCCGCTCTCCTTGACGACGTTGGCGGCGTCGCGCTGCAGCGCCATGCCGAAGGCGTAGTCGGCGGTGACGAAGAACCAGGTGTCCTCGCCGCGCTTGACCATGGCCTTGCCGGCGACGTTCGACAGCGCATAGGTGTCGTAGGTCCAGTGCACCGTGTTGGGCGAGCAGGCGACGCCCGTGATATCGGATGAGCCGCCGCCGGAATTGATGTGGATCTTGTTCTTCTCGCGCGTCAGCGCCGAGATCGGCAGCGCCACCGACGAGGTCGGCACGTCGAAGATCGCGTCGACCTTGTCGTTGTCGTACCAGTTGCGGGCGATGTTGACGCCGACGTCGGGCTTGTTCTGGTGATCGGCGGAGACCACTGCGACAGGCTTGCCCGCGACCTTGGCGCCGTAATCGGCGACCGCCATCTCGACGGCAGCGAGCGAGCCTTTGCCGGTCGCGTCCGCATAGAGGCTCGACATGTCCGTGAGCACGCCGATCTTGACGACGTCGTCGGAAATCTGCGCCTGGGCCGTGCCTGACGTGGCGGCGAGAGCGAGACCGGCCGCGATCGCGGCGATGAGTTTTTGCATTTTGTTTTTCTCCCTCAGCGTTGTTGTTTGGGCTTTGTTGCGGGAGCCGTTCTAACGACAATCGGTCGCGGGAGCAAAGCCCGGAATGCGCGAGGAGGGTTGAGAAATAAGCAGGGCGCTGCGGTGTTTTTGCCCTCTCCCCGCAAGCAGGGAGGGGGAGAAGTCTCACGCGCCGCTGCCCTTGAGCCGCTCGTTGCGTCGGCGCAAGCCTTCCAGGGTGGCGAGCAGGATGACCGAGACCGTCGTCAGGATCACCGCCGCTGCCGTGATGGTCGGGCTGATGTTCTCGCGGATGCCGCTGAACATCTCGCGCGGCAGGGTGCGCTGCTCCGGACCTGCCATGAACAGCACGATCACCACCTCATCGAAGCTGGTCGCGAAGGCGAACAGCGCCCCCGATGCCACGCCGGGCAGGATCAGCGGCAGGATCACGCGGCGGAACGCGTCGAGCGGCGAGGCACCGAGCGAGGCGGCGGCGCGCGCCAGATTGGTGTCGAAGCTCTGCAGCGTCGCGCCGACCGTGATCACGACGAAGGGCGTCGCCAGCGCGGTGTGGGCCAGGATCAAGCCGAGATAGCTGCCGGTCAGTCCGATCGGCGCGAAGAAGAAATACAGGCCGACCGCGGTGATGACCCCGGGCACGACGACCGGCGACAGCACGAAGGCCAGCACGAGCGGCTTGAACCGGCTCTTCCACTGCGCCAGCCCCAGCGCCGCCAGCGTGCCAAGCACCATCGACAGCAGGGTCGAGGCCACACCAATGATCATGCTGTTCTTCAGCGAATTCATCCAGCGCGGCGAATTGATGAAGTCGTCATACCAGCGCAGGGAGAGGCCCGGCAGCGGATAGGTGAGGTACGAGCCCGAGCTGAAGGACAGCGGCATGATCGCAAGGATCGGCGCGATCAGGAAGATGAACACCAGCGTGGAGATCACGATGGTCGCGGTCCACGCGATACGCTGGCTCGGCGTGCGGATTGAGGAATTGTCGCTCAATTCTTCATCCCTCCCGTGACCTGCTGTCCCTGCACCAGCTTTCCATAGGCGAGCGCGAGCAGAATAGTGGCGAGCAGCAGCACCGCACCTAGTGCCGAAGCAAGTCCCCAATTGGCCGTCTCGGTGGTGTACAGCGCGATGAAGTAGCTGATCATCTGGTCGGCGGCGCCCCCGACGAGTGCTGGCGTGATGTAATAGCCGAGCGCCAGGATGAAGACGAGCAGGCTTCCCGCGCCGATGCCGGGCAGCGTCTGAGGCAGGTAGATCCGCAGGAAGGCGGTGAGGGGTGGCGCACCGAGCGAGGCGGCGGCACGCATGTAAGCAGGCGAGATCGCCTTCATGCTGCTGTACAGCGGTAGGATCATGAACGGCAACAGGACGTGGGTCATGGCCACGCAGACACCGAAGCGGTTGTAGATCAGGCGCAACGGCGCATCGATGATGCCAAGCCAGAGCAGGCTGTCGTTCACGACGCCTTTGCCCTGCAGCAGAACGATCCAGGCGCAGGTGCGGACCAGCAGCGACGTCCAGAACGGCAGCAGGACGAAGATCATCAGCAGGTTCGACCGGCCGGGCGGCAGCGCCGCCAGCAGGTAGGCGACCGGGAAGCCGAGGATCAGGCAAAGTGCCGTGACACTGAGGCTGATGAGGAAGGTGCGGACGAAAACGTCGCGGTAGATGGCCTGATCCGGCGGTGCTGCGATAATCGCGCCGTCCGCGTTCCGCGTCAGATCGAGCGCCGACAAAAGGTAGAAGCCGGTCATGGGACCACTGGCGTCCTTGATCGTGGTCCAGGTGGCGCGTTCGCGCCAGGCCGGATTGATCTTGCCGAGCGTCTCCCTGGCCGTGCCGGGCTCGGGCGCAGTCTTCAGGTTGCGTGCGGTGGTGGTCAGGATGGTGCGGAAGCCGTTCAGTGCGTAATTGAGCCGCTTGGCCGCAATCGCAATGGTGCCGGAAGCGCGCGCCGCCATGATGTCGCCCGCCAGCGCCGCGTAGGCCTTTTCGTCCGGCAGATCCCTGCCGTCCCAACTGGCGAGAGCCGCGATGGTCTGAGGCAGAACCAGACGCACCTCCCGGTCATCGACGGCGCGCCACAGCATGCCGGCGATGGGCCCAGCGAAGGTGAAGAGCAGGAAGACGAGAAGCGGCAGCACCAGCGCCAATGCCTTGACCTGGCGTGCGCGCTCCGCCCGCCGCAATCGGCGCTTGAGCGGCACCTCGGTCGACGCATCGGCGCCGGTCAAGAGCGCATCCGTCATTCGTGTTACCTTCGGTCGACCCCTGCGGGCGCGCTATTTCGCGGCCCATTTGTTGAAGCGCTCGGTCAGGCGGTCGATGTTCTCGAGCCAGAAGGCAACGTTGATCTCGACCGCATTCTTGATGTTGTCAGGCGCTGTCGGCAGGTCCTTGAGAACGGCAGGCGCGAGCAGGGCGGCTGCGTCCTTGTTCGAGGTGCCATAGGCAATGTTCTCCGATAGTTTCGACTGGTTCTCCGCTTTGCCGACGAAGTCCAGGAACTTGTAGGCCGCGTCCTTGTTCGGGCTGCCTTTCAGGATCACCCAAGTGTCGATGGTGAAGAGGGCTCCGTCCCACACCATGCCGAAATTCTTCTTCTCGTTCTTGTTCGCGGTGTCGATGCGGCCATTGTAGACCGAGGTCATCGCCACCTCGCCGGAGGCGAGCAATTGCGGCGGCTGGGCGCCGGCCTTCCACCAGACGATGTCGCCCTTGATGGTGTCCAGCTTCTTGAACGCGCGCTCGATGCCCTCGTCGGTCGCCAGCACCTTGTAGACGTCCTTTGGCGCGACGCCGTCGGCCATGAGGGCGATCTCCAGCGTGGTCTTCGGGCCCTGACGCAAGGCGCGCTTGCCCGGGATCTTCTTGGTGTCGAAGAAGTCGGCCCAGCCCTTCGGGGCCTCCTTGAGCTTGTCCTTGTCGTAGCCGAGAACGAAATCGTAGAGGATGGCGCCGACGCCGCAAGCGTTGACCGACGGCGGGATATAGGCGGTCTCGCCGCCGATCTTCGAATAGTCGAGCTTTTCGAACAGGCCTTCCTCGCAGCCAACCGCCAGTTCGTCGCTCTCGACCTGGACGACGTCCCAGGTGGCGGCGCCACCCTGCACCTTGGCGCGCAACACGCCGACGCCGCCGTCCCAGGACTCGTCGTTCATGGGCACACCGGCCGCTTTCTTGAACGGCTCGAAATAGACCTTCTTCTGGGCATCCTGATACGCGCCGCCCCACGACACGACGGTGAGGTCACGCGCCTGCGCGACCGTGGCCAGCGCCGCGCTGGCGGTGAGTGCCGCGGCGAACCCCAGGACAATCTTGCGCTTCAGCATGGTCTTTGTTCCTTCTTCTTCACGTGAATTGCTTTGAGCTTGGTCGGTGCAGGCCCGCCCGCGTTGGCGAGATGCTGCATGTTTGGATCAGACGGGATCGAGGGCCAGGCAGTCCTCCGCGCGGAAGGTGATGAACACGTCATCGCCGGGTGTAAGGCTGCCAGCTCTCAGGCTGCCATGCGTCCCCGGCTGAAGCTTGACCATGAACTCCTTGTTGTCGGCGACGTCGAGCACGGCCAGCGCGTGGTCGCCGAGATAGATGGTGTTCTGCACCTTGGCTGGCAGTCGGTTGGGTTCGTCGCTGGAGGTGCCATCAGGGATAATGGCGATCCGCTCCGGCCGCACCGACAGCGAGGTCGATGCGCCCGTGCCCGATACGTTGACCGCGCGTGCGGTCACGGCGCCGCCGCCCGCCAGCGCAACGCGGCAATATTGTTTCTCGACCGTCTCGACGGTGCCGGAAAGCACGTTGTTCTCGCCGATGAAATGGGCGACGAAGCTGTTCACCGGATGCTCATACAGCGCGTCGGGCCTGTCGATCTGCTGCACGATGCCGTCGTTGAACACGGCGATGCGGTCCGACATCGTGAGCGCTTCACTCTGATCGTGGGTGACATAGACGACGGTGATGCCCATCGTCTCGTGCAGCTGCTTGATCTCCAGCTGCATCTGCTCGCGCAGGCGTTTGTCCAGGGCGCCCAGGGGCTCGTCCATCAGCACGAGTTGCGGATTGAAAACCAGCGCGCGGGCCAGCGCCACGCGCTGCTGCTGGCCGCCGGACAGCTGCCCGGGCCGCCGCTGCGCCAGGGTTTCCATCTTGATCATGCGCAACGCCGCTCTCACGCGCTCCTGCGCTTCGGCTTTGTTCGTGTTGCGGACGGATAGCGGGAAGGCGATATTTTCCGCAATCGTCAGGTGCGGAAACAGGGCATAGTTCTGGAACACCATGCCGATGTCGCGCTTGTGTGGCGGCACGTTCTTGATCGGCCGGTCCGCGAGGTATATCTCGCCATGAGTCGGAACCTCGAAGCCGGCCAGCATCATCAGCGTGGTCGTCTTGCCCGAGCCCGACGGACCAAGCAGGGTGACGAACTCACCCTTCCTGATGTCGAGATCGAGGTTCTTCACCACGAGGTGCTCGCCATCGTAGGTTTTCTGAATGCCGGAAAAGCGCACCAGCGCCGGCGCAGGCGTGACCATGCCGGCTTCCATGTCGTCCTCGCGTTATCAGCTACGATGCTGTCAGGACCTCGTCTGAGGTTGTGAAGAGCAGCTTAGCATCCTCCGACCAGAATGCCAGCGGCGCAAGCGACGGCACGAACGGATCCGTTGAGGAAAGGCGCGCGCTACATTCCCGACAGCTTGGTGACGTACACATTGAGCGAGCCGCCGGCTTCGGCGACGATGCGCAGCGTCTTGGAATCGAAGGCGATGTCGGCGAGAGTGAGGCTGTCGATCTTGGCATCGACCTTGAGGCCGTCCTCGTTCTTCTGGTAGTCGGCGATCGCGGCCGCGATCTTCTCACGGGCGTTGGCGGCGATCGGCTTCAGGTCGAGAGACGCCTTCTGCACCAGCGCCTGCTGCATCTGCGGCACGACCGCGCGCGCCGCCGCGCCGAGCAGGCCGAAGGCCGCCTCGGATTCCACCGCGAGCTGGATATCGGCGAGTCGCAGCGTCTGCTGCGCCTGGTCGAGCATCGGCCGGCCCCAGATATGCACGGTCGCCTCCGCGCCGAGACCGAGCCAGCTCTTCTTCTCCTTGGCGCGGACCAGGAGCGAGATCAGCAACCGCTCGCCCGACGGGACCACGTTGACGCTTTTCACGGTGACATCGACCGGACCGGAGCCGTCCTCGGGATAGGTGTGGCCGACCATCTGCGCCGCGATCAGCTTGTTGATCTCGGTGAAGGGCACGTCAATCGGCACGCCGATGTTTACGCCGGTGCCGGTCGGCGGCACGATCGAGATCTTGTCGGGGAACGGACAATCCGGCTTGGACGGTGTCGAGATCACGCGCGTCTCGAGCTCGAGGCCAAGCAGCAGCGTCACGTTCTGTGCGTCGACGCGCGGCTGCGCCGCGATGGCGCGGGTCGGCTTCACCTCGAGCCAGAGCGGCGGAAGCGCGGCGGAAGACCCCGAGCCTTGCAGCGGAATCGAGCGGCAGGCCTTGGCCCATTGTAGCTTCGCATTCTCCCGCAGCGACGGATCGTTGCGGATGCGCTCGGAGACGATGTTGATCTGCTCGCCGACGTTCTTGTCGATCAGCGGCTTCACCTGCGCCGGCACGTTGACCTTGGCGCCGGCGACGTTGAGGTTGGTGTCGCCGAGATTGACCTGGGCGCCGAGATTGGGCTCGAGATGCCAGTTCGCGGCGAGCTTCGGGCGCGAGGTGATGACCACGTTACCCTTGATCTCGGCGCTGGCATTCAGGTTCTTGATGTTGACCGCGCCGATTCGTTTCGCCGCGTCACCGCCGAGCACGCCGCTGAGCGCGTCGCCGAGCGCGCCGGTGGCCTTCGAGGACAGCGATCCCGTCACGTTCAGCTTGCCGCTGAGTGGCGTCGAGATCGTCAGCACGTCCTTGTCGCCGGCAGCCGCCATCGGCCCGCGTACGGCGGACCAGCCGATGTCGGCGTTCTCCAGGATCTGCGAGATCGGGTTCTCGGCCTTCCCCGCGAAATTACGCGGCGCGGCCTTCTCGGCCTGCTCGCGGATCGCCGACACCGCGATGGCGACCGGTGCGATCACGATCGAGCTCTTGGAGGCCGGCGGCAGCGGCGGCAGTTGCGCGACCGGAGGCGCGGAATTGGTCGCGCGCGGCGACAGCCAGTCCATCGCCTTCAGGCTGATGAAGAACGACGCCGCGAGCACCGCGATGGCGATCAGGATAGTCTTCAAGTTCAGCGTTAGTCGCATCAATCCCCCAGGCCGCCCGGAGCGGAAGTCTACAGGGCAGGCGAGGAGGGCGCTAGCCTAGCGCGTGGGCGCCGGGGCGCTACGATCAACGAAAAGCAACCCTGCAATGGCCAGCATGACAGCGCCAAGGATGCCTTCTTGTAGCTTGGCAAACCAGGCGTTGCGGGTAAGCCAGCCGCCAATGCTGGAAGCGCCAGCGGCGATGCCGACATAGACGACGCAGCCAAGGGTCTTCGAGACTACTGCAAGAATCAACAGTTGTTCCCAGACCGGGCCAACAGTGTGATCAGTGAATTGGGGCAGGAACGCCGTCATAAACAGGAAGACCTTCGGGTTGAGCAGGTTCGTAGTGAAGCCCTGTATGAAAGCAGCTCGGTGTGCGCCTGCCGGCGCCGCGCGTGCTGTATTCTTATCGAGGCGAATACTCCGCCAAAAAGCGCGAACACCAAGGTATGCTAGGTAAGCCGCACCGAGCAATCTCACGGCGGAGAACAGTTCCGGTGAATGCTGGAAGATTTCGGCGAGACCTAGAACAACAAGCGGTATTTGGATGAATCCGGCGAAGAATGTCCCCAAGACGCTCATGAAGGCAGCTCTAAAGCCTTGCGTCATGCCGCGCGTGAGCGTCAACATCATGTCCGGACCTGGAGTAATGTTCAGCACCAGCGATGCAAGGGTGAACGCGAGCAGAACGTGAGCGTTGAACATAGAAAGGGATACCGTGAAAAGGAATGAGCAGTATGAGATAAGTAGTGCGGAGGCCGACTGTCAATCCATTCATCGGTTCAACCCGCATTGGGGCGAGCGTCTTTCGTACGCCCCTTAGGAATGTGGCTAGGCACTCACGTCCGCATGATCGCAGCGAGCGCAACAGCCAAGTGTCGGCAAGCCATCTTGAATAAAGCTGTGGGGCCCATCCTGAGATTAGCCGCGCCGGGGACGGCGGACGGCTCTCACATTGCCGCGATTTCCCCCGCCGCAGAACAAGTGATCGCCGCCGTCGTACTCGAGCCCTGAGACCATGGTACCTGAAGGCAGGTCGAGCTGCTCCAGCACCTTGCCCGTCTCGGGGTCGATCCGCCTGATGTCGCTGTCCTCGCCTTCCCAGGTGCCGTGCCAGAGTTCGCCGTCGACCCAGGTCACGCCGGTGACGAAGCGCTTGCTTTCGATGGTGCGGAGAATTTTTCCCGTCTGGGGATCGACCTGATGGATCTTGCGTTCCCGATACTGTCCGACCCAGAGCGAGCCCTCGGCCCAAGCCAATCCAGAGTCGCCGCCGCCGCCGGGTGCGGGGATGGTGGCGAGCACCTTGCCGGTCGCAGTGTCAATCTTCTGGATGCGGTCCTCGGCGATCTGGAACAGGTGACGGCCGTCGAACGCCGTTCCCGCATGCGCGGCGACATCGATGGAGCGGGTGATCTTGCCATCGGCCGGATCGACCGCGTTCAATCTGTCGCCGGACGCGAACCAGACATGGGTGCCGTCATAGGTGACGCCGTGCACGGCTTCGACGCCCGCAAAGGGCCCGTATTCCCTGACGATCTCGGCGGCTGAACGTTTCATCTGCGCGGTCCCTGTGGCGTGAATCCCACTTTACGTCTTCAGGAGCGGTCCGGGGAGTAACAAGCCTGTCGGGAAACCCGGGACGGGCGGCGTCATCCAGCGCCGCGCCCTTCCGTGTCCGAAGGACTGCACCTTGTTCGATCGCGCCAGCTCTTCGAGGGCCCGCTGCACGGTGCGCGCGCTCGTTCCCAGCGCCAGCGCGAGCGCCGAGCTCGACCAGGGCTCGCCGTCGGAGAGGAAGGCGAGCACGGTGGCGTGCTTCTCCTCGACGGGGCGTGCGAGCACGAGGACGTCGCGCGTCTTGCCCGGTGTCTTGCGCGGCGTCAGCGCAAAACCTTGCCTGGTCGCGCTGACATCGGCGAGAGGCTTGAGCTTGGTGCGGAGCCGCCCGATTTCGACGCGCAGCCGGGCGCGATGCGATTCATCGACGTGCCTTGCCTGAAACGCTCCCGTGATCAACGCTTCCCGCGAAACGTCCGCGGGCCAGGCCTGCGCCAGGATGCGGGCGAGCGCGAACAGCACCGGCCGCCTTCCGAGCGGCACGAGGATGCCTCGTCTGCGAACCGCGTGATGGAACGTGTCCACCACGAGCGCCTCCGATGTCGCGAGGTCCTCGACCTCCTCGAGCCGCAACGGCCGTTCGTGCCCGCGCGTGATCAGGCGCGCTGCGGGCGTGTCGAGCACGTGGCTCGCGCTTTCGACCTCGGCTGCAAGCGCTGGAATGCCGGCCTGCCGTGCTGCGCTCGCCGCGCGCCCGAGCGCCGCGCGCGCGTCTTTGGTTCGGAGCCGCCTGATGGCGATGCCGGCGATCACGAGCTCACGGGCGACCTGCGAAGCCGGGGACAGCGGCGTGGAGTTGATATCGGCCAGCGTGCGTTCGGCCTCATCGAGGCGCCCGAGAAGGAGAAGTCGGCGCGCCTCGATGTGACCCGCATGGGCGGCGTTGGCGAGGTCACCGTGGCTTGCGAGCGTCGCTCGCGCGGCCGCGAGCGTGTTGGCCGGCCAATTCAGGTCGCGCGAGACGAGTGCGATCTCGGTTTCCGCGACCACGCACCTGGCGCGCGCGACCGCCTCTCTCGGGCCGAAGGCGCGTGCGGCGCTGCGCAGCAATGTCTTTGCCTTTGCGAGATCGCCGAGCTGCGCCATCGCGATACCGCGCAGCGCCAGCGAAGGTGCATCGTTGCGCAGTGCGACGCGGTTCAGCGCGCCCAGCGGATCGCCGGCTTGGAGCGCGCGGGCCGCCGCCGTGATCAGCGACTCCATTCAAATCCCGCCACACTTGTTACTCCCACCACGCAACCGTCCGGTGCGAGAGATCGTTGACGGCCGACAATGTGCGGCGAGGGACGAGCGGTTCCGGATCTCGCATCGCGAGATACGGAACGGCCGCCCGGGAAAAGTTGGAGAGCCATGATGACATCAGCTGACAACGCAGAAAACAACGGACAGGCCGCCATGCAAACACCGCCGGTGGTGTCGCCGCAGGACTGGGAGGCCGCCCGTCAGCAACTGCTCGTAAAGGAAAAGGCGCATACCCGTGCCCGCGACGCCCTGGCCGCCGAGCGCCGGCGCATGCCGTGGATGGAAGTGACGAAAACCTATGCTTTCGAGGGGCCCGGCGGCAAGGTCAGTCTGCACGACCTGTTCCAGGGCCGGCGGCAGCTGATCGTCTACCGCGCCTTCTTCGAGCCGGGCGTGTTCGGCTGGCCGGATCATGCCTGCCGCGGCTGCTCCATGGTGGCCGACCAGGTCGCCCATGTCGCGCATCTCAATGCCCGCGACACCACGCTGGTGTTCGCCTCGCGCGCACCGCAGGCCGACATCATCAGGCTGAAGCAGCGGATGGGCTGGACCATGCCATGGGTCACCGTCACCGACAGTTTCGATGCCGATTTCGGCGTCGACGAATGGCACGGGACCAACGTGCTCTTCCGCGATGGCGACCGCATCTTCCGCACCTACTTCGTCAAGAGCCGCGGCGACGAGCAGATGGGCGGCACCTGGAATTACCTCGACATCACGCCGCTGGGACGGCAGGAGGTCTGGGAAGATTCGCCGAAGGGCTATCCGCAAACGCCGACCTACAAATGGTGGAACTGGCACGACAGCTACACCGAAGGTGCGGCACCCGACAAGAAATGGGTCGAGATCTCGACCGCCGGCGAGAAGGCTTTTCGCGAGGAGGCCGCGGAAGGACGTGACTAGTCCCGTCAGCGCAACTGCCGGCCCGAGCCGCAACGGCATGGTGGCCGCGCGCCACCTCGCCAGATGGCTGGGGCTGGTGGCGACCCCGACCTTCGCCATCATGGCCGTGCTGACGGTCATGCTCGATGGCCCGGCCGACATGCTGTGCGGCTCCGGACATGGGGCGATGCTCGGAGGGATGGTGCCGATGTATCTCTTGATGAGCGCGTTTCACTCGGCGGCATGGCTGAGGCTGATTGCAGAGCGGTGAAGTCGGTAGCTCTACCGCGAAGCCGCCTGCAAATAGGCAACGACCTTCGCCGCTTCCTCCGCCGAGACGCCGCCATAGGGCTGCATCTTGTTGCCGGATACGACTTCGTCCGGCTTGACCATGAAGCGGGTCAGTTTGTCCTGGTCCCAGACGAAGCCGGCTTCCTTCATCGACGAGGAATAGTTGTAGTTCGGCAGCGAGCCGGCCTTGCGTCCGACGATTTTATTGAGGTTGGGGCCCAGACGATTGTCGCCCTCTTTCACCGAGTGGCAGGTGCGGCAGGAATTGTTGAAGGCTTGCTGGGCTGCGTCGTCACTCCCAGGCTGCTGTGCGAGCGAGGCGGGCGCGGTCAACAGCAGTGCCACTGCGCCGGCGAACGCGCGCAGCCATGTGCCTTGCGGCGATTGCGGACGTGATTGCATTCGCGCCTCCATCGGGGATCGCGCCGCAGCACGCGCGCGCGTCGGGATGCCGAGGGCAAACGAAAACGGCCCCGGTGGGTTCCGGGGCCGTTTGCGTCACAATGTCCTGTCGCTTACCGCGTTGCGGCTCCGAGATCCGCGCGGCGTTCCGTCATCGGCAGCACGATCACCTTGGTGCCCACGTTGACGCGGGAGTAGAGATCCGCGACGTCGTCATTGGTCAGGCGGATGCAGCCGGAGGAGACGTGCTTGCCAATGGTGTCGGGCGCGTTGGTGCCGTGGATGCGGTAGATGGTGCCGCCGAGATACATGGCGCGGGCGCCGAGCGGATTGCCGGGGCCGCCGGCCATATGGCGCGGCAGATAGGGCTGGCGGGCGATCATTTCCGGCGGCGGGGTCCAATCCGGCCACTCGGCCTTCTTGGTCACCGACTGGGTGCCGGACCAGGTGAAGCCGTCGCGGCCGACGCCGATGCCGTAGCGCATCGCCTGGCCGTTGCCGAGTACGAGATAGAGGTAGGTGTTGGGTGTATCGATGATGATGGTGCCCGGCGCCTCACGCGTCGCGTAGGAGACGGTCTGGCGGCGGAAGCGGGCCGGCGTTTCGACGGCGTCCTGATCTTCGGACGGCGCGGCCTGATAGGGCGTGGCTTGATAAGGCTGATACGGCTGCGGCGCCGCGATCGGCGGCAGCGGCTGGAAGAACGGGAAGAGCTGCACGGGCGCGGCCTTTGCCGGGCCGGCGAACGCGATCGCGGTCACAGCCACTGCACCAAACGCAACGGCGCGCGAATAAGTCTTCAACGTCTCCAGATTGATCATTGGTCGCCCCTGTTTGCGCCGTGTTTCTTGGTCGCCCGGCACCGTTTCGGTGCTCTGTTGCCTAGATCACTAACGACAAGAAGTTTCGGGACGTTTGCGCGGAAAACCGAAAACGGTTTCATGGCGGAAAGGATTGTTTCATGACGGTTTCGTGGCTGAGCGGACCCGTTAACGAACAAAACAGCGGGCCGACACTTCCATGACGTCACACGCCTGAAATATCCGTGGTTGATGGTCCTAAGCCGAGAATCATAAAAATCTCGGGATTTCCCCATGCGGGTATTAATCGCGACTGACGCCTGGCATCCGCAGGTCAACGGTGTGGTGCGGACGCTGACCTCGCTGGCTGGCGCGGCCAAGGCATTGGATGTCGAGATCGACTTCCTGACGCCGGACGGCTTTCGGTCATGGCCGTTGCCGACCTATCCGGGGCTGCGCGTTGCGCTGCCGAGCGGCAAGGAGATTGCGCGGCGGATCGAGAAGGCGGCGCCGGAAGCCCTGCACATTGCAACCGAAGGGCCGATCGGCTGGGCGGCGCGGGCGTATTGCCGCCGCAACCGGCTCGCCTTCACCACCTCCTACACGACGCGGTTTCCGGAATATGTCTCGGTGCGAACCGGCATTCCCGCGAGCGTTGGTTATGCCGTGCTGCGCCACTTCCACGATGCCGCCGCGATGACGATGGTGGCGACGCCCTCGCTGCGGCAGGAGCTCTCCGAGCGCGGCTTCAAGCGGCTCGGCTTCTGGACCCGCGGCGTCAACACCGAACTGTTCCATCCTGAGTCTCCGGCCAGGCTTGATCTGCCTGGGCCGATCTTCATGACGATGGGCCGCGTGGCGGTGGAGAAGAACCTCGAGGCGTTCCTCTCGCTCGACCTGCCCGGCACCAAGGTCGTCGTCGGCGACGGGCCGCAGAAGGCTCCGCTCGAAAAGAAATATCCGGGCGTTGTGTTTCTCGGCGAAAAGAAGGGCGCCGATCTGACCGCGCATCTCGCCGCCGCCGACGTGTTCGTATTTCCGAGCCTGACCGACACGTTCGGCGTGGTTCAGCTCGAAGCGCTCGCCTGCGGCACGCCGGTTGCGGCATTTCCGGTGACGGGTCCGAAGGACGTCATCGCCGATCATCCGATCGGCGCGATCGACCACGATTTGCGCGCCGCGTGCCTGCGCGCGCTCACCATGTCGCGCGAGACTTGCCGCAATTTCGCGCTGGAGCGCTCCTGGGAAAATAGCGCGCGCCAATTCGTCGGCAACCTCACTTCACTTCAGCCCAGTCGCGTCCTGCGCGCTTCGCCCCGCATGGCGCGGCGTGCGGTGCGCGGTTGATCTCAAACGCTTGAACCACAGCGAGAACATCATCGATGGCTAAGATCATGAACCTTGACGGCACCCAGCAGCTCGACCTCACCCGTGGCACGGTCGAGCAGGCCTATGATCGTTGGGCACCGATCTATGACCTCGTGTTCGGAGGCGTGTTCGCAAAAGGCCGGCAGGCCGCGATCGCGGCGACCAACAAGATCGGCGGCCGGGTGCTCGAGGTCGGCGTCGGCACGGGCATCTCGCTGCCGCTCTACGCGCCGCATCTGCGCATCTTCGGCACCGACATCTCGGAGGCGATGCTCGACAAGGCGCGCCAGCGCGTCGCCGAGGGCGGCCTAGAGCACGTCGAGGGCCTCGCGGTGATGGATGCCGAGAAGCTCGAATTCCCCGACAATTCCTTCGACGTCGTGATGGCGCAATACGTCGTCACGGCCGTGCCGAATCCGGAAGTCGCGTTGGACGAATTTGCCCGCGTGCTGCGTCCGGGCGGCGAGTTGATCATCCTCACTCGCGTCAGCGCCGATACCGGCATGCGCCGCTTCATCGAGCAGAAGTTGCAGCCGGTGGTGCGTCCGCTCGGCTTCCGCACCGCCGAGTTCGCCTGGTCGCGTTACGCCAAATGGTTGGCCGGCGCCAATGGCATCGAGCTCGCCGAGCGTCGCCTGATTCCGCCGCTCGGTCATTTCTCGCTGGTGCGCTTCCGCAAGATCGACGTCGCAAAAGCGGCGTAACCCAAGCTCACGCGTGCGTCACCGCGTCGGTGCACATCGTCACATGACAAAATGATGATGTCACACGGCCTACATCGAATCTCTGTAAATCCTGAACCCGAAAGCATTTGGGGGAGAGCATGATCAAGAACTATCTCGAGCAGCTGCGGATCCAGCGCTGGGACGACCATCGCTACTATCACCACAGCCGCATCAATCAGAGCCTGCACTTCGTCAGCGCGCTGAGCTTCCTGTTCGCCTATGTCTGGCTGTTCGTCGATCCCATGATCTCGGCGCTAGTCGGCTGGCTGGTCTCGATGACCTCGCGCCAGGCGGGTCACTTCTTCTTCGAGCCGCACGGCTACGACCAGATCAACCAGGCGACGCACGAGCACAAGGAAGAGATCAAGGTCGGCTACAATCTTCGGCGCAAGGTGGTGCTGATGTCGATCTGGGCGCTGTCGCCGCTGGTGCTGCTGGTCGACCCCACGCTGTTCGGACTGTTCACGCCCTGGGCGGGCGCGACCGATTTCATGCGGCAGGTCGCCAAGGTCTGGCTCGTCGTCGGCGGCGGCGGTCTGATGTTCCGCACGGTGCACCTGTTCTTCATTCGCGACGTCGAGACCGGCCTCGTCTGGATGACGAAGATCCTGACCGACCCCTTCCACGATCTGATGCTCTACCGCAACGCGCCGCTGGCGCTGATGCGCGGCGAGTTGATGGACCCCGGCCTGCACCTCAACCCCGAGCATACGCTGGGCCTCATCGGCGAGCCCCCGCTCGAAGAGCAGCACGCCTGAGCGCCGCGATCTCACCAAGGCTTCCGATGTCTGGTGGTTGCGTCATGCCCGGGCTCGTCCCGGGCATCCACGTCTTGCGGCTTTCGCGCGGAAGCGCGTGGATGGCTGGGACGGGCTCGGCAATGACGGCATTGGCGGATTTGGCCTCAGCGCCGGAAGCGCTTGGCGAGCATCTCTTTCAGGATCTGCCGCTTGATAGTCTTGTTGGTGAGGACGCCATCGTGCCACCAGAAGCCGTCGGCTTTCATTTTCTCGGCCGCGCGGACGAAACGCTCGGCGACCTCGGTGAAATCGGCATCTGTGTAGTTGAGGCTGAAGATCAGCCGGCCAGTGCCGACCCAGCTCAAGGACAGGCCTTCGGCGCGAAGGTAGTATTGCAGCATCCAGTTGTAGCGGGATGGCGTGGTGTATTTCACCGTCCAGATCGAGGAGAAGTTGGCGAACCGCACCGGCAGGTCCGCGCCCTCCATCATCCGGTTGAGCTTTTGCGCGCGCTCGTTCCAGGTCTCGTCCAACCCGTCATAGACGGCGCGGAAGTTCGGGCTGGCGAGCCGGCTCAGAAATTCGTCCATCGCCGTCATGACGTAGGGGTGCGAGTTGAAGGTGCCGCGGGCGAAGCAAACGTCGGCGGGGCGATCGTCGCGGAAGCGGCGCATCAGCTCGCGTCGGCCGCAGACCACGCCGACCGGCAGGCCGCCGGCGAGGCTCTTGCCGTAGGTCACCATGTCGGCCTTGATGCCAAAGTATTCCTGGGCGCCGCCTGCGGCGAGGCGGAAGCCGACGAAGACCTCGTCGAAGATCAGCACGATGCCGCGTTGGTCGCAGACCTCGCGCAGCTTCTTGAGCCATTCCGTATAAGCCGCGCGATCGAAATTGCCGCCGCGGGAGGAATCAACCAGCGAGGAATCGCCGGGCGCGTTGCCATTCGGATGCAGCCCCTGGAGCGGGTTGACCAGCACGCAGGCGATGTCCTTGCGCGTCCGCAGCACGTGCAGCGTCTTCTCCGACATCTCGGCGAGGGTGTAGGTCTCGTGCGCGGGAATCGGATTGCCGACTCCGGGCTGCACGTCGCCCCACCAGCCGTGATAGGCGCCCGCGAAGCGGACGAGATGGGTGCGCCTGGTGTGGTAGCGCGCGAGCCGCACCGCCTGCATCACGGCTTCGGTGCCGGACATATGGAAGGAGACTTCGTCGAGGCCCGAGATCTGGCACAGCCGCGCCACGTTCTCGAGGATGACGGGATGGTAGGGGCCGAGCACCGGTCCGAGCGCGTGTGCGCGCTTCTCGGAGCCCTCGATGCATTCCTTGTAGAAGTCGTTGCCGAAGATGTTGACGCCGTAGGACCCCGTGAGGTCGTAGGAGGTGTTGCCGTCGACATCCGTGACGGTGACGCCGCGCGACGACTCCACGAAGGTCGAGGTGCCCAGATGCTCGCGAACGAGGCGCGAGAACTGGAACGGCACGCGGTAGCTCTCGGTGAAGTGCAGGTCGGAGATCTTCTCCGCCGCCTCCCTCGTCATCGCGCGGCCCTTGGGGTAGCGCTCGGCGTAGAGACACGCGAGACGGAAGAAGCCGTCCTTGCGCTGCGTTGCGACGTTCGCCGGCGCGCCGTCGCAGGCGAAATACGCATCGCCTTCGAATTCGTAGAACGGGAGCAGCCTCGCCACCCGGCGGGACATCTTGGAATGTCCCGCGAGCGAGCGGTGCTTGGCGCGGGACAATTCGAGCCGCGCCTTGATTTTCGGGAAGGCGGCGGCAGCGGACGCTGCGGCGGCCACGGACAAAGAAAGAATCGGGAGTGTCGTTTCCATGACAACAAGCGCTAATACTGCGAGCTGACAGATTCATGACAGTCAAAGCCCTCATCGCCTCTTTCACCCAGCAGGAAGACCTCAACTTCCTGTTGACCAACCGCATCCCCCGCGCCGCGCTGACCCGCTTCATGGGCTGGTTCTCCAAGATCGAGAATCCGCTGGTGCGGGACGGCTCCATCGCGCTGTGGAAGCTGTTCTCCGACCTCGATCTGTCGGAGGCGCGCAAGACCCATTTCAGGAGTCTGCACGACTGCTTCACCCGGGAGCTCAAGCCCGGCTTGCGGCCCTTTGATCCGGACCCCTCCATTGTCGCCAGTCCGTCCGACGGCATCGTCGGCGCCCATGGCCGGATCGCCGACACCGAGCTGTTCCAGGTCAAGGGCGCGCCGTACTCGCTGCTCGATTTGCTCGGAGACTCCGTGCTGGTCGACCAGCACCGCAACGGCTCCTTCGTCACGCTGCGGCTGACCTCGAGCATGTATCACCGCTTCCACGCGCCCTTTGACGCGCATATCGAACGCGTCATGCTGATCCATGGCGATGTCTGGAACGTCAACCCGATCGCGCTGAAGCGGGTCGAGCGTCTGTTTTGCAAGAACGAGCGCGCGGTGATCCGCACGCATTTGCCGACGGGCGAAGCCGTGACGCTGGTACCGGTCGCCGCGATCCTGGTCGCAAGCATCCGTCTGCACTTCCTCGACATGGTGCTGAATGCGCAGACCAGGGGGCCGGTCAATTTCCCCTGCGACGTCAACGTGAGCAAAGGCGAGGAGCTCGGCTGGTTCGAGCATGGCTCGACCATCATCATCCTCGCGCCCGGCGATTTCACCTTCTGCGACGGCATCGCCGAAGGCACGCGTATTCGCGCAGGTCAAGCGCTGCTGAGAAAAAACTAGCCTTCAATCTGCCGCGTCGGCTGCCTATATCGTTCGTGAGGACGTTTCTGCGACGACGGATTGGGTGATGGCACGGGCGCCGGTCATGGCGGCGGGTGGTATTGTGCTGCGGCGAGGTGCGCCGCCGCTGATTGCCGTCGTGCGCCAGCGCAAGCGCAACGAATGGGTCTTGCCCAAGGGCAAGCTCGACGACGGCGAAACGCCGAGAGAAGCCGCGGATCGCGAAGTGCTGGAAGAGACCGGTCACGACGTCACCATCCACGAATTTTTGGGCACACTCGTCTACCAGTCGGGCGGACGTTCAAAGGTCGCGCATTTCTGGCGCATGGAGGCCGGGGACGGTCCGGTCCGCAAGCTGATGAACGACATCAAGGCCGTCGACTGGCTGACGCTGGAAGACGCGCTCGGGCGCCTGTCGCGCGAGGACGAGCGCGTGTTCCTGACCCAGGTTGGCCCGATCGCGCTCGCGGCCGCTGGGCTTGCGCCGGGGGAGGCCGACGTCAGATCGCCGCTCGCGACCGAGGATGTCGATGCAGCCTTGCAGACGCTGACGCCAGCCGAAGCGGCTTCGGTCGGCGAGTTGCGGCACGGTCTGTTGCAGAAGGTGAAGGCCTGGCTGCGCGGTGAGGCGTGAGTTTTCTTCACCTCGCCCGCGTTGACGGTGCACCCTCTCCCACAAGGGGCAAGGGGTGTCTCTCCACGCGCGAAGCTGTCGCAATGGATTCGCGGTGAGAACCCCTCATCCGGCGCTTCGCGCCACCTTCTCCCACAAGGGGAGAAGGAAGAAAGTCATCGCCGCTCCTTCTCCTTCGGAACTGGCGCTGGCCTTCGCGGCGCTACGGGACGTTGCGCGGCGGGGAGGCGCTGCTGGAATCCGCCCGGGCGCTGCATGCCCGGAGGTTGAGCGGCGGGCGGCTGCCCCGGCTGCATGCCGGTGCGCGGAAGTTGCGGCTGCACGTGGGGCTGCTGCTGCGTTCCGGCCGGCTGCTGCGGCGCGACTCCGCCGGGCTGCGTCGGAATCTGTCCACCGCGCTGCGGCTGGTTTTGTGGCCTGCCGTCAGGCTGCGTGCCTTGACCGGCGCGCGGTAGGCCTGCCGGACGTCCCGCGCCTTGCTTCTGGCCTTGTTGCTGCTGACCCTGACCCACGCGCGGCGTACCGGGCTGCACGGCGCCGCCTTGGCCCGGCGCTTGGCCCTGCCGCTGCGGCGGCTGGCTGCCTTGACCGCCTGGCGTGCCTGGCTGTTGCTGCCCCGGACGGTTGTTCTGACCGGGCTGACCGTTCGGCCGCTGGGGCTGTTGCGGCTGTTGTCCTGGCGCCGTGTTTGGCCGCAATTGTTGCTGTTGCGGCGGCTGGAACGGCCGCGGAATGCGCGGGCTCGCGGTCGGATTGGCGCGGCGGAAGTCGCGCTGCTCGGTGACGATCTGCCGGCCCGTGGTCTGCGCCAGATGCACCTGGCTGACGAAGCCGCGGTCGCGCGCGATCTGCTGTGGTGCGATCGTGATCGGCACCGCGGCAAAGCGCATGACGCCGGCCGCGGCTGCGCCCGGCCGGATCGCAAAACCGCTCGCGCCTTGCGTCAGCGCGCCGAGCCGCGTCCCGCTCGTGCGGTCGTCGACGTCGATGTGTCCGACCCGGCCGTCGGCGTCGGGATAGAGCTTGATGTTGACGTTGTTGGTCTTGTTCGCGGCCGCGCCTTCCGGCACGTCGACGACGCCCGTGGTGCCGCGGATGCCCAGCGTCGCCGTCGGCGTCGTGATCTTCATGTTGCCGGTCTTTGCCACCGCCGCCGCGACGAAGGCGACCGTGCCCTTGCCGATGTCGAAGATGCCTGCGTTCTGCTTGCCGCCGTCCTCATAGACGTAAGTGTCGATGGTGATTTTTGCGCTGGCCGAGAGGTTGAACGTGGTCGCGTCGTTGAAGGTGATGCCGAGCGATGAGTTCGACGAAGTCTGCACGACGTCGTTGAGAAAGATGTCGTCGCGCACGCGCAGCGGATAGGAATTTTTGTCGCGGATCACGGTCGCGATGCCCGTCACCGTCGCGACGTTGCCGATCGGCTCGACGGCGGCGGGCTGCGCGTCGGTCGGGGGAGCGGGTGAAGCCGATGGCGTCGGCGAGGGGGCGGGCGACGGCTGCGCTTCTGGCTGCGCCTGCGCAAGCTCGATCGCATCGGATGCGAACGCAACGCTCGCCCCGGCCGGCGGCAACGCCAGCAGCGCAAGCGCGAACATGAAGCGGCGCCAGGCCACGATAAATGTCACGAAGAGGTCCCGGTGAGAAACGCGAGGCGAGATCGACCGATATCATCCTGATGCAGGTGAACGGCGGATGAATGTCTATCGCACGTGGGCGGTGAAGGTTCAAACCCAACTCTTTCCCCTCATGGTGAGGAGCGCGCCCTTGCGCGCGTCTCGAACCATGCAGGCCCGCTCGCGATCCGGGCCTCGCCCCTTCGAGACGCCTGCTTCGCAGGCTCCTCAGGGTGAGGGGATAAACTGAGACTGTCGCGCATGATCCCGGGTCGATGCTTCGCATCGCCCGGGATGACGATAGACTAGGACGATGGTGGTCAGCTCACGCGCTTCCAGGTCTGGCCGCCGCAGAACATGCCGCCGAAGGCGCAGCCCTGCACACGCATTGCATTCGGGCCCTTCATCGCGATCGTCGAGTCGTAATTGCGGCCGGAGTCGGGATCGTGGATGCGCCCGCTCCACTTCGTGCCGTCGGGCTTCATGTTGATCAGGATGCGCTCATTGGTCTTCGCGGCGTAGCCGCAGAGATTGACGCCGCACTGTTCGACGCGGACATTGCCCTTGTTCTCTTCGGTGGCCCAGACGCCGATCGGCGTGTTGGCAACCGCAACAGGCGCGGCGGCGACCGGAGCCGGAGCGGGGGCCGGAGCAACCGCGACGGGCGCGGGCGCAGCTGCGGGCGCGGTCTGCGTCGTGGCGTCGTAGCCGGTGGACGGAGCAGCGGTAACCGTCGTGCTCGGTGCCGCGATAGCGGGCGCTGCCGGCGCGGTCGCCTGCACCGGGGCCTGCTGCACCGGAGCCGGCGCCGGCTGCGCGGTCGTGGCCGGAGCCGGCGTGGTGTCGACGTCGTCGTCCTTGGAGCTGGAGCCAAGGCCCTTGAGGTTGATGTTGTTCAGCTTGATCGGCTTGTCCGACAAGCCCGGCGCCACGATGGTCACGCAGTTGAGCGAGGCGCAGTTGCGCGGCGTCTCGATGCGGATGTTCTGGCCTTCGATCTGGAACGAGATCGCATTGCCGGCATGCGCGGCGGCGGTGGACGCGAGGAAGAGAGCGGTGGCGGCGATGGTGAGCTTGTTCATGACAACCTCCGAAGAATGTGTGGGTCCCGATGGGACTGAAGTCGCGGGTGGATGAAGCGTGGTTCGACCCTACGCCGGGCTGGTCGGGCGTTCTGTGATAGACGTCACAACGGCTCACCTTTGCTGGGTGAGGCAGCGCACATTCAGCCGCGATTCCATCTGTGTAACGTCGTCGCCACACAGAGGGAGGCGCCGATGATGCGGCTTGTGACTTCGCTTGGCACCTTGATCGCGCTGATGGCGATTGCGCCCGCAGCCGAGGCCGGATCCTACGCGTTCTCGATCGGCGGTCATCGATTCCAGGTCGAGTCGCCCAGGAATTGCCGATCGGCTTCCTGTGTCGCGGTTTCCTCCCATCGCAGCTTTCGGCCGGACGTCGATACGACACCGGCGCCGACGCCGGTGCTACCGCCGCCGCAGCCGCTCTATCCCGTGGCTCCGGTCAGGCCGGCGCCAGCCATTGCGGTCGCGCCTCCACCGGCGCCGGCGGCTCCTGTCCTTGCCTCGACGACGTCGCAGCCAGTTGTCCTGCCGCCGGCGCCAAGCTCCAATCCGCCACGGGTCGAGCTACCGCGGACGGATCGGCCGAAGACCGTCGCGCTCGATCCGCCGCGCATGGAGGCGCCGGTCGTTGCGCCGAGGCGGGTGCTCGAGCAGGCGGTGACGAGCCCTGAGCGCAGCGACGACGAACTCGCCTATTTGCCGCTCGGCGAATGGGAGAGCGCAGGCGCCAAGGGCACGGTTCGCATCGAACGCTGCGGACCGGCACTGTGCGGCTTCGCGCTGACGGAAGCATCGACCAGGGGCGAGAGCGTGCTCGTCAACATGAAACCGAAAACGCACGACGTCTGGACCGGCAACATCTACAGCCGCTCCAGCGGCAGCACCTATTATGCGACGATGACGCTGAAGAGCTCCGGCAAGCTTCACGTCGAAGCCTGCGCAGTCGGCCATTTCTGGTGTTCCGGCAACGACTGGACGCGAGCCGAAGAGCGGCCGGAGAAGCTGATCACGACGTCGCGGCAGTGGAGCGCGCGGTCGTAAGGGATGCGTTCGATACCTCCGGCTGAAGCCGCTAGATCATGCCGAGCACGATGGCACCGACAAAAGCCATGGCGAGGTACGCGGTGATAACGCTCAGTCTCCCGGCGAACGTCATGAGGTCGCTCCCGCTGTCGCGCCGCCCTGCGCGAGAGGATCATGGTTAACAGAGAGTCTCTTTTCGAAAAAGTCAGCCTTGCTGTCGCTCGTCACCGGCAGGCGCTCCTGCTGGCGCGGGCTGACATGGTTAAAGAACACTGAAATCAACACGTTGAAGAGTCTTTAAGTAAATTCATCGAACGTGCGTGCATGACGCGCGGAGTTCGTTTGTATCTCGTCGGCTCCATCGTCCTTGTTTCGTTAGCGGGTTGCGGACGCGGCGTCTTCCAGGCCGAACGTGAACCGTGGCGGGCCGAGGCCGAAGCCGCATGCCTGAAATCAGGCGCGGTGAAAGAAGGGCCGGATCTCGTCCGCATCGACCCGATCTCCGGGCCGGGCATGTGCGGCGCGGAGTTTCCGCTCAAGGTCGCCGCCCTCGGCGAAGGCTCGAGCAGCTACGGCTTTGCCGATGAGGAATTGCGACCGCCCGGGAGCATCGGCAACCAGCCGCGCTGGCCGGTGACGCAGCCGCGATCGAATTACCCGCAGAGCCAGAACTATCCGCAACGCTCAAACTATCCCGAGAGCGCGGTGCGTCAGCCCTCCGGCTATGGCGCTTCGCCAGGCCCGATGCCGTTGAACGCGCCGGGCGTGGCTCAGCAGGAGGACGAGATCGACCTGCCGCCCGAGGGCACCGATGCCGCGGGCGCGTCGCGCTACATGAATGCGCCGAGCTATCCGGCGCGGCCGGCGCCGTACTCGCAGGCGCCCGCGCAGCAGCCGCCGCCGCGTCTTGGTCCGGCACGGGGCGATCCCGTCACCGCCGTCGGCCCTGTTGCGATCAAGCCGGTTGCGACGCTGGCCTGTCCGATCGTGTCCGAGCTCGACCGTTGGCTCGCCGACACCGTGCAGCCCTCGGCGATGCGCTGGTTCGGCACCCGCGTCGCGGAGATCAAGCAGATCTCCGCCTATTCCTGCCGCGGCATGAACGGTAATTCGCATGCCCATATTTCCGAGCACGCCTTCGGCAATGCGCTCGACATCGCCGCGTTCGTGCTCGCCGACGGCCGCCGCGTCACCGTGAAGGATGGCTGGCGCGGCATGCCGGAAGAGCAGGGATTCCTGCGCGACGTGCAGTCGGGCGCCTGCGTGCATTTCACCACGGTGCTGGCGCCGGGCTCGAACGTCTATCATTACGATCACATCCACGTCGATCTGATGCGCCGCGCCAGCCGCCGCCTGATCTGCCAGCCCGCCGCCGTCTCCGGCGAAGAGGTTGCCGCGCGAGCGGGCGGGCGCAATCCCTATGCGAATGCACGCGATCCCTCCGTGACCGGCTCGCTGGGGACGCGCAAGAGCATGGCGCGAAAGCACGAAGAGGACGAGTACGCCGACGACTGAGGATTGCGCGTGGCCCGTAGCCTGGATTACGGGCAGCGCAATAGGGAAGGTGTTCCCGCATTCCGCTTCGCTGGATGCGGGCTACGACCCCACGCCGGCCGGCTTCGCGCTGACCCCAGCCTGTTCAGCCGGCGTCGCGTCTTCGGCAGAGCGCATCTCGGGCGCAAAAATTTGCGCATGCGCAAATCTCGCCTAAGCCATTGAAGTCAGGAAGACAATTCTGCCGCCTCGGGGTTTTCCAGCAGTTGGCACGGTCGCTGCAATGAGGAAGCTGCCACGAAGCGGCGCTGCCGGCGCCGTGAGCCAGCGGATCCCGTCATGCAGATGCCTGTCACCCCTCCTTATTCGGATCTCGAACAGCGCGTGCTGTCGCGCATCACGGAGGAGCGCTGGCTTGAGCTCGCGTCCGAGCTGATCCGCACCGGCCAGCCCCGTTCCGGCAATCCGCTGGATCCCGATTTGCCGCCTGCCGAGGAAGAGGCGATCTCGATGCTGGTCGCGGGCAAGCTCGAAGCGCTCGGCATGGAGGTCACCAAGCACAGCGCGCAGCCGCATCGGCCGAACGTGCTCGGCGTGCTCAAGGGACGCGACGGCGCGCCTTCGCTCATTCTCAACGACCATCTCGACACCTATCCAGCCGTCGAGCCGGAGAAATGGCACATGACGAATTTCGATCCGTTCAAGGCGACGCGCCACGGCGATCTGCTCTACGCGCGCGGCACGTCCGACACGCGCGGAAATCTCGCTGCATCGTTGCTCGCAGTGCAGGCCTTGACCGAAGCGGGTGTGAAGTTCGATGGCACCTTGATGTGCTGCTACACCGTCGATGAGGAGCGGAACGGCACCGAGGGCTCCATCTACATGCTCAACAAGGTCGGCCTGACCGCCGACTACGAGATCACCGCCGAGCCGACCGCCTGGGGTGACGTCAACAAGGATTGGGGCATGAACCTGTCGGTGGCCAATTCCGGCCACTGCCTGATCGAGCTCACCGTTCACGGGATCAAGTCGCACATCTGGCGACCGGACATCAGCGTCAACGCCATTATGGAAGCGGCAAAGCTGTTGCCTAAGTTGAAGGACATGGCGTTCACGCATGTCCCCAGCAAGTTCATGGGACATACGCCGCCCTGCTGCGCCGTGGTGCGCATTCGGTCCGGCCTGCCTGGCGAGATGCAGTTCTCGCCGGATGCCTGCACCATCACGCTCGCCGTGGTCGGCATCGTCCCCGGCATGACGTTGTCGAGCGTGATTGCGGACATCGAGCGTCTCGGACGGGACACTTTTGCCGGCGCGAACGACGTCAAGGTGGAGGTGCGCCAGGTGCCCGGCTCGCTCTTCGTCAACGCGACCGAACCGGTGCCGGTCGAGGAGGAGCCCTGCCGCTCCCTGCGCGCGGTTTACCGGCGTCTGATGGGCCGCGAGCCCGGGGTCAACCGCAAGAACGCCTTCAACGACACGATCCGCTTCCGCGAAGCCGGCATCAATGCGGTGACGTTCGGTCCCGGAGAAGACGGCTGGGCCGTCGACAACGAGAACATCTCGATCACCAAGTCGGTGATGGCGACGCGGATCTACGCGCTGACCATCATGCAGATCCTGGGAGTGCGGACATGAGCGTCGAGGCGACCCACATGACGATTCCAATCTCGCCGGATCGCACGCGACGCGGCAGCTTGCGGCTGCGGCTTCCGAAGGTCTCGCGATCGGTGCTGCTCTCGACGTTGACCGTCGCCGTGCTGCTGGCCGGCTGGGCCATTGTCACGGAGAGAGGCTGGGCCAACGAGCTGTTCCTGCCGAAGCCGCAGGCGGTTTGGGCCGCGTTCGTCAAGACGATGACGAAGGGATATCAGGGCGCGACCCTGCTTCAGCATCTCGGCGCAAGCCTCTATCGCATCCTCACCGCCTTCACGCTGGCCTGCTTGATCGGCATTCCGCTCGGTGTCCTCATGGGCGTGTCGCGCAACGCACGCGCGCTGCTCAATCCGTTGATCGAGTTCTACCGGCCATTGCCGCCGCTCGGACTTTATACGCTGCTGGTGATGTGGCTCGGCATCGGTGAGAGCTCGAAGCTGTCGCTGCTGTTTCTTGCCGGTCTTCCGGGCATCGTCATCTCGACGATCCAGGCCGTCACCAGCGTGGACCCGGTCTATGTGCGCGCCGCCCAGTCGCTCGGCGCGACCCGGCGACACCTGCTGTTTCACGTCTATTTGCCGGCGGCGGGACCGCTGATTCTGGCCGGCATGCGCATCTCGCTCGGATTCACCTACACCGTTCTCGTCGCCGCCGAAATCGTCGCGGCATCCGCCGGCATCGGCTGGATGATCTGGGACGCCGCAAAATTCCTGCTGTCCGACGTCGTGATCATGGGGCTGATCGTGCTCGGTCTCACCGGCGTCGTGCTCGACCTCATGATGCGCGGCATCGCGAAACTGTTGATGCCGTGGGCCTGAATCCAATTCTGATCGTAGGGGAGACCTCCATGAAGAGACTGATTGCGACGCTCGCGGTTACCACGTTGGCGCTCACGGGTGCAGTCCGCGCCGAGGACAAGCCGGCGAAGGTGACCGTCGGCTATCTGAACCTCGTCAACGCGCAGCTGGTCACCAAGCATCTTGGCCTGCTCGCCAAGGAGATGCCGGGCGTCGACATCAAATACGTCAAGATCGGCGGCGGTGGCGACATGCTGCGCGCGATCGCTGGCAACGACGTCGATTTCGGCGGCCTCGGCAACCCGCCGACTGCCATCGGCGCGACGCGCGCCCTGCCGATCAAGGGCATCCTGGTGATCAACATGCTCGACTACGTCGAGTCGATGGTGGTTCGCGCCGACAAGAACATCACCTCGCTCAAGGACCTCAAGGGCAAGGCCGTGGCGGCGCCGTTCGGCTCAACGACGCACTACCTCCTGCTCCAGGCGCTCAAGGACGAGGGTGTCGATCCCGCCTCGATGAAGATTCTGGACCTCGCGCCGTCGGACATCGCGGCGGCCTGGCTTCGCGGCGACATCGACGCGGCCTGGTTCTGGGAGCCGAATCTCGGCAAGGCTGTGAAGAACGGCGGCAAGATCCTCGTCACCTCGGGCGAGATGGCCAAGCGCGGCTACCCGACCTGGGACATCGGCGTCGTCATGAACGCGTTCGCGGAGAAGTATCCGTCCTACGTCGACAAGTTCATCAAGGCCGAATGCGAAGGCATCGACTTCTGGCTGAAGAACCCGGAGAAGACCGCCGAAATCATCGCGGAAGAGCTTTCGCTGCCCATCGAGGACGCGCAGCGAATGATGAAGGGCACCGGGATGATTCCCTGCAGCACGCAGCTCACGGAGGAGTATCTCGGCACATCCGCGAAAAAGGGTAAGTTCGTCGACACGCTGATCTCGACCGCCGATTTCTTGGTGAAGCAGGAGCGCCTGCCGAAGCTGCTGCCGCGCGCCGACTTCGAAGCCTTCATCCAGCCCGCCTATCTGGAGAAGGTGATCGGCCGCTAGGATCGGCGCCGGCGTGTCTGCCTCGCCGGCACATTGCCAATTCCCGCAAGCACGTGACCGATATGAATCTCGCACCTGGCCATCTCCGTGCCGCCTATCGCAGCGGTGAGCTCAAGCCGTCCGATGTCGCCGCGCATGTGTTGTCGCGCCTCGAGGACGCCGACCAGAGCGGCGTCTGGATCTCGACGGCGAATCCCGACAGCATCATGGCAAGGGCCCGCGCGCTCGATGCGCGCATTGGCGAGATCGGCGAGCTGCCGCTCTACGGTCTCGTGTTCTCGGTCAAGGATTGTATCGACGTCGCCGGCGAGCAGACCACCTCGGCCTGCCCGGAATTCGCCTACACCGCGAAAGACACCAGCCCGGTCGTCGCCGACGCCATCGCCGCCGGCGCGATCTATCTCGGCAAAACCAATATGGATCAGTTCGCGACCGGCCTCGTCGGCGTGCGCTCGCCCTATGGCATCGCCCGCAACCCGCACAACCCCGACTACATCCCCGGCGGCTCCAGCTCGGGCGCAGCGGTGTCGGTCGCGACGGGCACCTCGTCCTTTGCGTTCGGCACCGATACTGGCGGATCGGGCAGGGTGCCGGCGTCCTATTGTGGCGTGACCGGCTTCAAGCCGGCGCCCGGCGCCTTCAGTCAGCGCGGCATGGTCTACGCGTGCCGTAGTTTTGATACCATCTCGCTCTATACGCGCGACGCCCGCGATGGCCACGAGATCTATCGCGTGTTGGCGCGGTGCGATGCCGGGGACTGCTTTTCACCGGAAGCTTTCGCCGGATGGACGGAGCAGGCTCCTCCAGCGCGGCCGCTCAACATCGCAACGCCGCGTCCGGATCAGCTCAGGTTCTTCGGCAATGCGGAGACGGAGGCGCTGTTCGGCGATGGGCTGCGCAAGCTGCGGCAACTCGATCTGTCGGTGGCGTCGGTCGATTTCTCGCCGTTCATTTCGGTCAACGATCTGATGTTCTTCGGACCCTTCCTCGCCGAACGGGACGTCTCGGTCGGCGCATTCCTCGACGCCAACCCGGACGCGGGCGTGAAGATCGTGCGCGACCTCGTCATCGGCAGCCGGAAGTTCACGGCGGCCGACGCTTATCGCGCGCTCTACAAGGTCAAGGAGGTCCAGCGATCGCTGCGCGATTTCTGGCAAGATCACGACGCGCTGGTCGTGCCGACCGTCGGCACCGTGCTGAGCATCGACGACGTCGCGCGCGATCCGCTGACGGCCAACTTCAACAACGGCTATTACACCAACTACGCAAACCCGCTGGGCCTGGCCGCCATCGCCGTTCCGAACGCCGTCACCGCAGCCGGCGTGCCCTATGGCGTCACGTTCCTGGCGCCGGCTGGCCGGGAGCGTCTGCTCACCGATCTGGCCTGCGCTTTCGTGGAGGCTTCAGTCGGGCCCGACCATCTGCGCCGCGTTGCAATCTGAGCGGAGACCTCCTAGCCTTCGAGCCGTCACTCGAAGGGAGACCGATCGTGGAGCGCAGCGATGCGCATGAGGTGGCCGATCCCGCTGAGCCGCGCGCCGAACTGTCACGGCCCGGGACCGGACGTTATGTGCTGAAGGCGTTGGACAAGCCCGATCTGGAGCTGGTGATGCGAACCGGCCGGCTCGCGACCTACCAGAACCGCGAATATCTGCTGCGGGAGGGCGAGCCCGCAAACGGCGTCCACATCATCCTGAACGGAATCGTCGAAAGCACCCATGCCGGCACGCAGGGGCGCGAATTGATGCTGTCGACCTGGGAGGCAGGCGACTTCGTCGGGGCGCCCTATATCCTCGGCGATCACCGCCACAGTTGGTCGGCCCGCGCGCTTGGGCGCGTCGAGGCACTGCATCTCGACCAGGACGCGGTCCGCCGGTTGATCGCGCAGTCGCCGTCGTTCGCAGTCGCGCTGATCGAGTGTCTCGGCTTCAAGGGCGAGACCTATTCGATGCTGGCGCAGACGCTGGCGGGACAGAAGGCGGCGGAACGGTTGGTGCTGCTGCTGGTCAAGCTGTGCGAGAACGCAGCCCAGGACGAGAGCGGCCCGATCTCGCTCGGCCGCATCACGCAGGCCAATCTCGCGCGCATGATCGGTGCGACGCGCCAGTCGATCAGCCTGATCCTCAGCCGCCTCCAGGACGACGGCATCATCTGGACTGGCCCGACCAAGATGGTCGTCAACGATCTCGCTGCGCTCAGGAAGCAGGTGGCGGACTAGGTGTGGTCTTATAAGGTCAGCCCACCGTTGCAAACGGAAGTCTTCCGCGTTGAGCATGATGGACGGCTTGTGACCCGTTGCGGACGATCGCAGCAATGCACATCGACTACGATACCAGGCCGAGGCAATCGGCTAGATCGGCCCAAGATTTTTACTCGGCACTTGCGCCAGTGCGGCATCGATGGCGGTTTGCAACTCTGCCAGCAAGCAAGGCTTTCTCACGACCGGGGTGCCCCTGAAGGCATCAGGCACACCCGACGATCCGTAGCCGCTCACGAAGAAAAAGGGCTTGCCGCGTCCCGCAACTGCTGTGGCGATTGGCTCGATGGTGTCGCCGCCGAGATTGATGTCCAGGATCGCGAGATCGAACTCGGCATCCGTCGCAAGAACGGCACCCTTGGTGACGTTTCCCGCTTCTGCAACAACTGAATGACCCGCTTCCTCGATCATCTCGACCAGCATCATTCGGATGAGCGCTTCATCTTCGATGAGGAGGACTGATGCAGACACGGATCTCGCCGTTTCTCAGGCGGGACCCGTCTGCTGCGAGGCCGCGTTCAGGAGCTGGGAAACAGCCGAAACGACTTGCGCGGGCGCAAATGGTTTCTGAAGCAGAACGCTGTTCGGTACACCGAAGATGGGCCATTTATCGGCCGCGCCGCCGGTCATGTAAACCACGGGAAAATGCGGATCGATCTCACGGGCGGCCCTTGCGACCTCCCAGCCGTCGAGGCGCCCCAGCAGATTGACGTCAGTGACGAGCGCCCGGTAGGGCTGACCACCCTTCAGGAGCGTGACGGCTTCCTCGCCCGTCTTCACGGTCGCGATCTGAAAGCCTCCCTCCGAGAGAGCGTCTTCGACGATGAGCTGGAGCGCATCCTCGTCTTCGATCAACAGAATGGTTGGAAGTTCCGCCGTATTCACATCTTCCCCCTGCTTCGCCCAACGTTACAAAGTGCACATAAGGTTCTTTGTTCCATCGGTGGAACGAACAAAGCGAAGCAGTTCAAGCTACGCCGGGCACTTAGAGACCAGTACGTGCCATTCCTCCCGCGGCGCCAATTCCTCTTCAAAATTAATGGAGGAACATTCCTGCCATTGCCAAGTTTTCCCGATACCCTTCCCCAAGGGTGACCCCAATGGCCCCAGCTCAATGCCCCCCCGCGAGCTGGGGCCTCTTTTTCCCGGACGATTGAGCTGACATCGGGAAGCACAACCGCTTCTTGTCAAAGGAGTGCAGGCCCGAGCGCCGGGCGCCGTAGCAAATCATTTTCGGGCCGACTTCGACGGTGCTGGGACCAGCCCCATACACAGCTGCACCTCGGCCGGGACATTGTAGGTCCGCATGATGTGGCGGCTGTCGCGCAAGCCGGATGCCTCACGCTGCACCACGAACATCCAGAGCGCGTGACCGGCTTCCATCACCAGCTTGCGCCTTGCTGGTTGCATCGAGTCCGGCACCTCGGGGAGGGCATGGGCGGCGTCGAACTCGCGCAAGCGCGCGAGCGCCTGCTCGAGCGTGCGGCCCATCCGTCCAAGCGCGGAGGCCTGTTCCTGAACGATCTCATAATGGAGGATATCGACCGGCGGCCGAAGATCACGGGACATGAGGCCCAATATAGGAGCGCCGGAACGGCCTGCAACGCATGCCCGCCTGGCGCTACTTCGCCCGATAAGCCGCCAGGAACATCCGCGTCGCGCTGTCGACGACCTCGCTCATGCGTTCTTCCGACGGTGCGGGCGCGGCCTGAAAGACGAAGGGCAGGAAGAGCGAGGCCTTGCACAGTTCCATGAACTGCGACGCCGCCAGATCGCAATCGTCGATCTCGAGATCGCCGGAGGCGACATGGGTGTTGAGATAGTCGGAGAGGCGGTTGATGGATTTGTCCAGCACGCGCGCATAATAGCGGCGGCCGAGATCGGGCATGCGCTCGGCGATCGCCATCACGGTACGGATCGCCGATCCGCCGCCGGGCCGGCACAGCAAACGATTGTAGGCCCGGCCGAAATCCTTCAGCGTGGTTTCAACATCGCGTGCCGGATCGAAATTGAACGCGACCTGCCCGTGCTGGAGCGCCTCCTGCTCGAGGATGGCTTCGAACAGCGCGCATTTGTCGGCGAAGTAGACGTAAAGCGTGCCTTTGGAGACCTGCGCCGCGCGGGCGATTTCGCCCATGCTGGCACCGTCAAACCCGAGATCCATGAACACCTTGCGGGCCCCGTCCAGGATCTGGCGGCGTTTGGAGCTGTCCTCCTCTTGGATGACGTGCAGATGTTCGCGGCCGGCTACAACCATTGGTTCAGGGTCTCGGAAAGTTTTTGCTTCGGTCGAGGGTCATGAAACCGAAATAAAGGATTCGGGCCAGTAGGGTCTGCCCGGGAATATTATCTATATTGACCGAACCGTTCGGTCAATGATATTTGGGATCGGCGAGAGGGACCCGGCCGCACGGCGGCCGTCCCTCATTGCGCTTTTTTGGGGGAGGCCTCCATGGCCGTAGTGAGAGACCATGCTGCGCGCGTCCTTCGCCCGGACGCCGTGGAGACGCCGACGCCCGCGGGTGGTGACGCTGCCACCGAGACGTCTGTAGCTCTCGCCGAGCAGTTGCGCTCTCATGTGGCCGAGGAAACCAAGCGCCGCCCCAGCGAGGCGCCGGAGACGCCCGTGACCGACAAGCCGGCCGCAGCTCCCGACGCCGCCGGCGCGCCGAAGTCCGGCAAGCGCAAGTTCGTGATGATGGGAGTAGGGCTGGTGCTGGCGCTCGCGGCCGCGAGCTATGCCGGCTATTACACGCTGGTCGGCCGCTTCTACGTCGCGACCGACGACGCCTATGTCCGCGCCAATAACACCATGCTGGGCGCGCGCGTTGCCGGCCACGTCTCCTCGATCCTCGCCGGCGACAACACGACGGTGCGCGCCGGTGACATCGTCTTCCGCATCGACGACGGCGACTACAAGATCGCGGTCGACGCCGCCGCGACCAGGATCGCGACCCAGCAAGCCACCATCGATCGCATCGGCCGCCAGGTCGCGGCACTCGACAGCCAGGTCGCGCAGGCCAAGGCGCAGCTCGTCTCCGCCGAAGCCGGCCTCAAGCGCGCCGACCTCGATTATGATCGCCAGCAGGCGCTGAGCAACAAGGGGTTTGCCTCGCGCGCCACCTTCGAGAGCTCCGAAGCCGGACGCGACCAGGGCGCCGCCGCGGTCAAGGCTGCGCAGGCCGCCTACGACGTCGCACTCAGCAATGTCGACGTCGCCAAGGCGCAGCAGGCCGAAGCGCAGGCGCAGCTCGCCGAGCTCAAGACCACGCTGGCCAAGGCCGAGCGCGATCTCGCCTTCACCGCGGTGCGCGCGCCGGTCGACGGCACGTTCTCGAACCGCCTCGTCAGCGCCGGCGACTTCGTCGCGGTGGGCCAGCGGCTCGGCAATGTCGTGCCGCTCGACAACGTCTATATCGACGCCAATTTCAAGGAGACCCAGCTCAAGCGCATCCGCCCCGGCCAGCCGGTGACGATCAAGGTCGACGCCTACGGCATGCGCAAGTTCTCCGGTGTCGTCGACAGCATCGCGGCGGGGTCGGGCTCGGTGTTCACGCTGCTGCCGCCTGACAACGCCACCGGCAACTTCACCAAGATCGTGCAGCGCGTGCCGGTCCGCATCCGCGTGCCGAAGTCGGTCGCAAAGCAAAACCTGCTCCGCGCCGGCATGTCGGTCACTGCGACCGTCGACACCAACAAGGGCGCGGCCGACGCCGACAGCGAGGTCGATCTCGACGACGCCACCATGATCCATCCGCAGTAGCGCGCCTGCGCCGCGAGGTCAGACCATGGCGAACGCCACGATCGCTTCACCTGCCATGATGGCGGACCCCGCTTCGGAGCGCATCGCGCCGAAGCGGCTGTTCGCTTTCATCATCATGGTGTTCGGGATGTTCATGTCGATCCTGGACATCCAGATCGTCTCGGCGTCCCTGAGTGAAATCCAGGCCGGCCTGTCGGCAAGCTCCAGTGAAGTCTCCTGGGTCCAGACCGCCTATCTGATCGCCGAAGTGATCGCGATTCCGCTGTCGGGATTCTTGTCGCGCGCCTTCGGCACGCGGCTGTTGTTTGCGATCTCGGCGGCCGGCTTTACCGCATCGAGCCTGCTCTGCGGCTTCGCCACCACCATCGAGGAGATGATCCTCTGGCGCGCGCTGCAAGGTTTTCTCGGCGCCGGCATGATCCCGACGGTGTTCGCTTCGGCCTACACCGTCTTCCCACGCACCAAATTCCACATCGTCGGTCCCATCATCGGGCTCGTCGCGACGCTGGCTCCGACCATCGGGCCGACCGTCGGCGGCTACATCACCGACCTGATGTCCTGGAACTGGCTGTTCTTCATCAACATCGTGCCCGGCATCGGGATCACCATCGGTGTGCTGGCGCTGGTCGATTTCGACGAGCCGCATTTCGAATTGCTCGATCGCTTCGACTGGTGGGGGCTGCTGTTCATGGCCGGCTTCCTCGGCACGCTGGAATACGTGCTGGAGGAAGGCCCGCAATATGAATGGATGCAGGACCCCTCGGTCGCGATCTGCGCCTGGATCTGCGGCATCTCCGCGATTGCCTTCTTCTGGCGCGTCTTCACGGCGGCCGAGCCGATCGTCAATCTACGCACCTTTTCCAACCGCAATTTTGCGATCGGCTGCGTCCTTCAGTTCTGCATCGGCATCGGCCTCTACGGCCTCACCTACATCTATCCGCGCTATCTCGCCGAAGTGCGCGGCTATAGCGCGCTGATGATCGGCGAGACCATGTTCGTCTCGGGCATCACCATGTTCCTGGTCGCGCCGGTGGTCGGCCGTCTCATGGCGAAGTACGACATGCGCTACATGATCGCGTTCGGGCTCGTCGTGTTCGCGCTCGGCTCCTACCAGATGACCTGGATCACGCGCGACTACGATTTCTACGAGCTGTTGATTCCGCAGATCCTGCGCGGCATCGGCATGATGTTCGCGATGGTGCCGACCAACAACATCGCGCTCGGCACGCTCGCACCTGACCGGGTGAAGAACGCCTCGGGCCTCTTCAACCTGATGCGCAATCTCGGCGGCGCGGTCGGTCTTGCCGTCATCAACACCGTGCTCAACGACCGCACGGACCTGCACATCAGGCGCCTGCAGGAGCGCGTCACCTGGGGCAACGCGACCGCGACCGAAACCCTGACCATGTTCATGCAGAAGTTCCAGGGGCTCGGCGATTCCACGCTGATGGCGATGAAGCAGCTGTCGCAGCTCGTGCATCGCCAGGCCGTGGTGATGGGCTTCGGCGATGCCTTTTTCATCCTGACGCTGTTCTATCTCGGCCTCACCCTGCTCGTCACACTGTTGAAGAGGCCGGCCTCGCCGTTCGGCGCCAGCGGCGACGCGCACTAAGCCAGCCACTCATTCGGTGTCATCGCCCGGCTTGACCGGGCGATCCAGTATTCCGAAAAGCCTATAATAGAGCCTAGGCGCCGCGGCGTACTGGATGCCCCGCCTTCGCGGGGCATGACGGAGGAGAGCGCGGCGACGCGTACTAATTTGCAACACTCGTGCGTGATCTCGCGCGAGCCCCGTTGCAAATCACCAATGACACATCTATAAAGCGCACCTCATTCCATCGAACCGGGAGGATTTGCATGATTTCGTCGCATTCGCAGATCGCACGCCCGCGCTCGATGATGTTCTGGCTCGGTATCTGCTCGGCCTCCTAGAGGCCTCTTCCGCCAGCTTCGATTGGGCTTCCAGTCCCGATCGCTCCGCTCCCCAAGTCCAAAACCAACTTCAAGTGACGCCGTCTCGGCCCTCGCGGCCGACCTGCGTCCATCAATGGAGCCGGCCCGCGGCATAAGCGGCCGGATGATGCCATGACCGCTCTGTCAAAAAGGCCCGCGGCGATACGCGTGGTGCTGCCCTTCGTGTTCCGGCACTGGCTGAAGCAGCCGGGGCGTACGCTCGTCGTGGCCGGCGGCTTGTTGGGTGCGACCATCGCCGACCTGTTCATGCCGGTCTTCTCCGGACATCTGGTCGACGCCCTGACGCGCGGCCCATCCGATCCCGCCGCGCGTCACGCGGCGCTGATGGCATTGGGCGGTATCGTGGCGCTGGGCGCAGCCTCCATGGTGCTGCGGCTGACCGGCCTCCAGGCCATCGTGCCGTTCTCGCTGAAGATCATGTCCGAGGTCGCGCAGGAAGCCTTCATGCGCGTGCAACGGTTCTCGACCGACTGGCACGCCAACTCCTTCGCGGGATCCACGGTGCGCAAGGTCACCCGCGGCATGTGGGCGCTCGACCTGTTGAACGACACCATCTTGATGGCGCTGGCGCCGTCGCTGCTGGTGCTGATCGGGTCGATGATCCTGCTCGGCGTGCACTGGGCCTCGCTTGGCGCGGTGATCGCGCTCGGCGCGCTGGCCTATGTCACGATGACGGTGCTGTTCTCGACGCGCTACATCGCGCCGGCCGCGCGCGTCTCCAATGCCTGGGACACCAAGGTCGGCGGCACACTGGCGGATGCGCTGACCTGCAACGCCGTGGTGAAGTCTTTCGGCGCGGAGGCGCGCGAGGATGCGCGGCTTGCCCGTGTCGTCAACCGCTGGCGCGTGCGCGTGCGGCGGACCTGGCTGCGCTACAACTACACCAATCTGGCGCAGCTCTCGGTGTTGCTGGCCCTGCGCGCCTCCGTGATCGGCGGTGCCGTGCTGCTGTGGATGTCGGGGCAGGCCTCGCCCGGCGACGTCACCTATGTGCTGACGAGCTACTACGTCATCCATGCCTATTTGCGCGACGTCGGAATGCACATCAACAACCTGCAGCGCTCGGTCAACGACATGGAAGAGCTGGTGGCGATCCACGACGAGCCGATAGGGATTGCGGATGCGACGGACGCGCGGCCGATCACGATCGAGCGCGGCGAGCTCGTGTTCGACGATGTCACGTTCCATTACGGCGGCCACCACGCGCCGCTCTATGACGGACTGTCGGTCACGATCCGCGCCGGCGAACGCGTCGGTCTCGTCGGCCGCTCCGGCTCCGGCAAGACCACGTTCGTCAAGCTGGTGCAGCGGCTCTACGACGTCACCGGCGGCCGCGTTCTGATCGATGGGCAAGACATCGCCAAGGCCACTCAGCATTCGCTGCGCAGCCAGATCGCGATCGTGCAGCAGGACCCGATCCTGTTCCACCGCTCGCTCGCCGAGAACATCGCCTATGGCCGGCCCGGCGCCAGCCTCGAGGCGGTCGAGCAGGCGGCACGGCTGGCCAACGCGCACGACTTCATCGTGCGCCTGCCCAAGGGCTACGGCACGCTGGTTGGCGAGCGCGGCGTCAAGCTCTCCGGCGGCGAGCGGCAGCGCGTGGCGCTGGCGCGCGCCTTCCTGGCCGATGCGCCGGTGCTGATCCTGGACGAAGCGACCTCGAGCCTCGATTCGGAATCCGAGGCGCTGATCCAGCAGGCGATGGAGCGGCTGATGAGAGGCCGGACCTCGATCGTGATCGCGCACCGGCTGTCGACGGTGAAGAGCCTCGATCGCATCCTGGTGTTCGACCGCGGCGAGATCGTCGAGCAAGGCACCCATGCCAAGCTCGCAGCCAAGCCCGGCGGCATCTATCGCGGGCTGTTCGAGCGCCAGGTGGTGGAGCTCGGACAGATCGCAGCAGCGGAATGAGTGACGCGCGGCCGATGGACCAATGTCGGCCGCGTCGCCGAAGAATCGGTCAAGGATGGGTGACATGAAAGACCTGACCAACGGCTCTATCGCGAAGCACATTCTGGGCATGGCGCCGCCGATCATGGTCGGTATGGTCACGATCATGCTTTGCCAGCTGGTCGATCTGTACTTCGTCTCGGGCTTGGGCGATGCCGCGGTCGCGGGCGTGGCGGCGGCCGGCAATGCCGGCTTTCTCATCAGCGCGCTGATGCAGGTGCTCGGGGTCGGCGCGGTGTCGTTGATCGCGCATGCCGTGGGACGCAAGGATCGGCCGGATGCCAATTTGATCTTCAATCAGGCGATCGTGCTGTCGGTGCTGTTCGGACTGTTGACGCTGGTCGCAGGCGCGGCGCTGTCGCGCGCCTACATGCATGCGATCGCCGCGGACGAAGCCACGATCGAGGCGGGGACCACGTATCTGCTGTGGTTCATGCCGGCGCTCGCGTTGCAATTCGCGAGCCAGGTGATGGGATCCGCGCTGCGCGCCACCGGCATCGTGCGTCCCACGATGCTGGTGCAGGCGCTTGCGGTGGCCATCAACATCGCGCTGGCGCCGGTTCTGATCGCGGGCTTGGGCACGGGCCATGCGCTCGGCGTTGCCGGTGCGGGGCTGGCGAGCTCGATCGCGGTGTTGATCGGCGTCGTGATGCTGCTTGCCTATTTTCGCAAGGTCGAACGCTATGTCGCCTTCAATCCGGCGCAGTGGCGTCCGCAGGCGCAGCATCTGAAGCGCATCCTCAATGTCGGTCTGCCTGCCGGCGGCGAGTTCGCGATGATGTTCATCTTGATGGCGGTGGTCTATTTCGTGCTGCGCGATTTCGGTGCGGCGGCGCAGGCGGGTTTCGGGATCGGACAACGGGTCCTGGGCCTGATCCAGATGCCGGCGCTTGCGGTTGCGCTCGCCGCCGGGCCGATCGCCGGCCAGAACATGGGTGCCGGAAAAGGCGAGCGCGTGCGCGAAACCTTCGTCAAGGCGGCGCTGATCACCAGTGTCGTGATGATCGGCTTCATGTGCCTCGCGCAGTCGAAGCCGCAGCTCCTGCTCGCGGGGTTCTCGAACGACCGGGAAACCATGGAGATCGCGTTCCTGTTCCTGCGGATCATCTCGATCAACATGGTGGCGCAGGGCGTGATCTTCACCTGCTCGAGCATGTTCCAGGGCCTCGGCAATACCAAGCCGGTGCTGTGGAGTTCGGCAACGCGCGTACTCACCTATTCGCTGCCGGCGATCTGGTTGTCGACGCGGCCGGGCTTCCGGATCGAGCACGTCTGGTACCTGTCGATCGCGGCAACCACGCTGCAGGCGGCCCTGAGCTTGTGGCTGCTACGGCGTGAATTCAGGAAGCGCCTTGTCATGCTCCGACATGAGGAGTCCCCGGAGCAGGCTGCGCCCGAGCCCGTGGCGTCTCCTGTACGCGCGCCCGCGTAGCGAGCGCTTGTCCCAGCCCCACGGCTCCGGCAAACTTGCCGCGCCGTGGGGATCGCCTGCAGGGGCCAAATGACCGGAGTGTTGTACGAGCAGCGGCCCAATTCCTGGCTCTCCGCGATCTGGGCGGCACGCTATCGCACGCCAGCCCGCTTCGTCGCGCTGATCGCGTTGCTGTTGCCATGGACCACGACCGGGCTCATTTTCGCGCTCATTCCCTGGCTGATCGCGTTCGCGTTCCTCGACCTTCGCGAATTTCCGCGTTCGCTGCTTCGGCCGATGTGCCTGCTGCCGATTGCGCTGGTCGCACTCGCCGCCATCGGCACGCTCTGGTCGGATGCGCCGTGGCCGGACCGAATCCATGCGATCGGCCCGGCAGCGAAGCTGCTGGTGATTCCGCTCCTGATCTACCAGTTCGAGCGCTGGCCCTATGGCAACTGGGTGTTTTCCGCGTTCCTGGTGTCCTGCACGGCGCTGATGCTCTATTCCTTTGCCGTCGCCGCCGATCCCGCACTGTCGCTGAAACTCTATCTGTCGCGCGGGCCTTACAAGGTCGAAAGCGGGATCGCGGTGCGCAATTATATCGACCAGAGCCAGGAATTCGCGCTCTGTGCGATCGCGCTGGTTTATCCCACCGTGTCGCTGCTACGACGAGGCCGCTACCGTAGCGCGGCGCTGTTCGTGGCGCTCGCGATTGGATTCCTCGCCAACATGATGTTCGTCGTGGTCTCGCGCACGGCGCTGGTGACGCTGCCGATCCTGATCGTGGTCTTCGCGCTCTTGCATTTGCGCCGCCGCACCGCGCTGCTCGCCGTCGGTGCGATGGGGCTGTTGGCCTTGACGTTGTGGAGCGCCTCGCCGCATCTGCGCACGACCGTCGCCAAATTCAGCGGAGACTACGAGGTCAGCATCGTCGGCAACGACGTCAGCGGCATGGGATCGCGACTGGAGTTCTGGCGCAAATCGCTGGCATTCACCGCGGACGCGCCGCTGCTCGGTCACGGCACCGGCGCGATCCGCGGCCTGTTCGCGCGCGCGGCTGTCGGCGAGAGCGGGGTTCGGGCGGAAATCGTCGGTGATCCCCACAACCAGACGCTCAATGTCGCCGTGCAATGGGGCGCGTTGGGCGTCGTGGTCCTCTACGCGCTCTGGTTCGCGCACCTCTCGCTGTTTCGCGGCGAGGGGCTGGCTTGCTGGGTCGGCCTCCTGGTCGTGGTGCAGAACATGCTGTCCTCGCTGCTCAACTCGCATCTGTTCGATTTCGCCGAGGGCTGGATCTACGTGCTTGGAGTCGGCGTTGCCGGCGGCATGGCGCTCGCCGCGAAGACGATACGGAGCTAGTGCGTGCCCAAACTGTTCCAGACCAGGCCCAGGCCCGACAGGAACAACAGCCCGAGCACGACATCGCCAAAATGCTTGTCGCTCAATGCGTGGTAGACGCGCGCGCCGGCCCATGCGCCGATCAGCGTGCCCGGAAATGCGATCACCGCGAGCCAGATCACCTTGAACGCGACGAGGCCCGAGGCCGTCTGCAACACCAAAGCGGCGGCCAGCACGGTGAAATTGAACAGCTGGAAGATGCCGCGCCGCTCGTGCTTGTTCCAGCCGCGGATGTTGGCCCACAGGATCGGAAGCGGCCCCGACAGTCCGGCAAGGCCACCTAATACGCCGCCGGCAAGGCCGATCGCGCCGTCGGCAATGCGGCCGCCGAAGGTGACGGCGAGCGGCTGCTTGTTCAGATAGAGAGCGGTTGAAAACACCAGGATCAGCACGCCGACGCTCAGCTTGAACACTTTCGGATCGGCGGAGGCGACCAGCATGGTGCCCAGCGGCACGCCGATCAGTCCTCCAATCAGGAACGGCCAGACCAGCGAGAGATCAAAACTTTTCCACATCGAGGGCAGCGTCGAGCTCTGCGCGATCACCGAGCAGATCAGCACCAGCGGCACCGCGAGCGAGGGCGGCAGCACGTAGAGCCAGATGCCGAGTGCCATCAGCGCCGTGCCGAATCCGGCAAGGCCCGAGACGAAGCCCCCGGCCAGTGCGCCGAGCAGCAGCAGCGCGTAGGTGAGTATTTCCAACAGATTGTCCCTGTCGCCTGTGCGATCCCGAACTGTTGATCGCCGTCGCTCGCATAGCACAGCTGCGGCCGTGCAGGTCAATTTCAAAACCGCACGCAAGCGTGATCCCCAGCGGCGGGCGTTCGCGAAAGACAGGCCTAGATGATGCTCGTACTTCAACCTGGGGGGCCGCTCGACGCCATCATGCGGTTCGATCGGTGATTTCCCGAATAAGCGTATGGAGAAGGACGATGACCCGCACGAAGATTGCCGTCGCGGCCGCGCTAGTGGCGGCGGCGGCCTTGATGCCGACAATGGCGCAGGCCCAGTTTTCCGAGCCTGCGGCCTATCAGGCTGCTCATCCGGACCGCGACGTTCTGAATGGCGGCCAGCTCACGCCCGCCGCGCGCGGGGCCCGCGGCGAGTCCCTCGCGCCGAGCGAAGCCTATGCGGCCTATCCGTCCCCCGTCGCGCCGGTCGTGCGCTCGCGGCATCGCCGCCAGCATCAATAGGCTGTTGCTAGACGATCTGTCTGGTGTCGGCGGGCCTGTGCAGCGCGCCGACCAGGATGCGCAGCGCCTCCGTCAATTCCGCCCTGTTGCGCGCCGCGCCTAGCGAAACGCGTGCCGCGTGTGGCGCGGTCCCGTCGACGGTGAAGGCCTCGCCGGCGACGACTGCCAGTCCATTCCGCAGCAGATGTGCCGCGACGTCGGGACGGTCCTCCGGCAGCCGCAGCCATAGATGGTGAGCGGCGGACTTGGCCTGGAACTCGAAGCCTTTGAGCGCGCGTTGCACGAGCTGCTGCCGGCCGACGGCCTCGCTCCTGATCGCGGTGATGATGCGGTCGGCGATGCCGGTCTTGATCCAATGCGTCACCAGCGCGACCATCAGCGGCGCCGGCATCTGCACCGTCGCCTGCAAAGAGTTGCGCATCTCCCGCTGCGAGCTGCTGTCGGGCGTCACCAGATAGGCGACCCGCAGCGCGGGCGCGATGCATTTCGACAGCGTGGTCGCGAGATATGTCCGATCCGGAATGAGATTGGCGATCGGCGATGCCGACCGATCGAGCAGCCCGTAGGCGTCGTCCTCGATCAGAATCGTATCGGAATCGTTGATGATCCTTGCGATGGCGCTGCGGCGCTCGGGGAGAAGCGTCGCAGTGGTCGGATTGTGCAGCGTCGGAATGAGATAGACCGCTTTCGGCTTATGCGTGCGACAGGCCTTTGCCAGCGCGTCGGGCAGGATGCCGCCGTCGTCCATGGCGACGCCGACGAGCTTGACGCCGAGCCGCGCCGCGGCGGCCTTGATGCCGGGAAAGGTGAGCGCCTCCGTCAGCACCACGTCGCCGGGCCGGGCGAAGTGGGCGAGCAGGTTGAACAGGATCGTCTGCGCGCCGGGAAAGATCATGAGCCTATCGGCATGCGCATGCGGCACGCGTGCGCGCATCCATCGCGCGGCGACCTCGCGCTCGTGTGCGCTGCCGCCGGGCGGCTGGTAGTTGAGATGCGCCGTCAGGCCCGATTGCGCGCGGATGGCTTCCATCCCGGCGATGATGCGCTCGTCGAGCTGCGCTTCGAGAGGTTGCGGCGGCACGTTCATCGAGAGGTCGATCGCGACGGGATGCGGCAGATCGACCGCGCGGCGCGCGCTGGTCTCCGACACGAACGAGCCCTGGCCGACCCGGGCCTCCATGATGCCGCGGCGCCGCGCCTCGGTGTAGGCGCGCGTCACCGTGGTGAGGTCGATGCCGAGCGCCTTTGCCAGCGCCCGCTGCGTCGGCAATTGTTGGCCGCGCACCAGCCGGCCGGCGGCGATGTCGGCCTCCATGGCCTCGACGATGCGCTGATAGCGCGGCCCGCTCAGCTCCGAGATTGTAGGGGTCCAATCCATGCAATTAAGGCCTATATCCTTTGAATGTATGGATGCAAGATATTATTGTATGGATCGTAGAAAAGGAAGAGGTGGGGTCATGGCGACCGTTTCAGTCTCTCTCACGAAAGCGATGTGGCGCGGTTTCTTGGGCAAATGCCCCAACTGCGGCGAGGGGCACGCGTTCGGCCGTTTCCTGAAGGTGGCGGATACCTGCGACCATTGCGGCGAGGAGCTGTTTCACCAGCGCGCCGACGATTTCCCGGCCTATCTCGTGATGGTCGTGGTCGGCCATCTCGTGGTGCCGGCAATCCTCGCGGTCGAGACCGCCTATGCGCCGGCCGTCTGGCTGCAACTGGCGGTGTGGCTGCCGGTGACCTTGTTCGCTTCGCTTGCGCTGCTGCAGCCGACCAAGGGCGCCATCGTCGGGCTGCAATGGCAGATCGGCATGCACGGTTTTGAGGCGGGCAAGCTGCGGCGCGAAGCTGGTCAGGGTGCACCCGTTTTCGTCAAGGTGAACACGCGCGCGGCTTAAGGGGCCGTAGCGTTTACATCGCGAGACCGGCCGCTACACTCCATCGTACAAACAAGAACGATGGAAACGCCGATGGCCGCACGCTCAAAAACCTTCCTGCTTTGTCACGGCGCGTGGTCCGGCGGGTGGGCCTGGAAGAAGATGCATCCGCTGATGGCGCAGGCCGGGCATCGCCTGATTGCGCCGACCTATACCGGCCTCGGCGAGCGCGCGCATCTGGCCAGTCCCGCGATCGATCTCGATACGCATATCCAGGACATTCTCAATGTCATCAGGTTCGAGGACCTCGAGGACATCGTGCTGCTCGGCCACAGCTATGGCGGCATGGTCGCCACCGGCGTCGCCGATCGCGCGCGCGAGCGGGTGACGCAATTGATCTACCTCGACGCCTTCGTGCCGCGTGACGGCCAATCGCTGTTCGATCTCCATGAGGGCGGGCGCGAGCCGATGCGCAAGGCTGCAAGCTCAGGCGACGGCTACCGCATCCCGCCGAACCCGCCGCCGCCGGACACGCCGCAGGCCGATCTCGACTGGCTCAATGCGCGCCGGATCAACATGCCGATGAAATGTTTCGAGACGAAGCTGAAGCTCGAACATGGCGAGCCGGTGATGCCGCGCAGCTACATCTATTGCACGCGCATTCCGCCGGGCGACGTGTTCGGGCAGTTTGCGAAGCGCACCAAGAGCGAGGATGGCTGGCGCACTTTCGAACTCGACGCGAGCCATGCATCGAATGTCACGGCGCCGGAGGCGTTGATGGCGGTCCTGGAGAAGATCGTCGGATAGAGAGCCAAAATGGTGAGGGGCCCGATGCATTAACACCGAGCCCCTCGTCACTTCTTGGTAAGACACGTTTTCTTCACGCGAACCGGAAAACCACTTCGCTCGAAAACGCTTTAGAATATCAGCCGGCCTGTAAGCCGGGTTCTGTAAGGCACCGTCCGCTTGCGCGAACGATACGTGACGGCCATTCCTCTGGGACCATGTTTGCACAGGGCCTCGAGCAACCTACCCGGACGGCGGGCCTGACATCGCCCCGCGGCGTTATCGCTTTCGCGAACAGCCCGCTACGCCGTCCCTATTCGGTTTTGCTCCCGGTGGGGTTTACCATGCCGGCTCCGTTGCCGCAGCCGCGGTGCGCTCTTACCGCACCTTTTCACCCTTACCTGCCTGCGCAGCTTGCGCTGCTACGGCGGGCGGTTCGTTCTCTGTGGCACTTTCCCTGGGGTCGCCCCCGCCGGACGTTATCCGGCACCGTATGTCAAGGGAGCCCGGACTTTCCTCCCCGGCGGCCTTTCGGCACTTGCCGGAGCGGCCGTCCGGCCGACTGACGGCTTACGCATGAAGCATTTGTGTCGGTTCCGCAAGCCGATAACGCCATGCACGGTTCGCCCGAAATAATTTATCCTGAAGATGTCGTTGGGTGCGTGTCCCGTTCGACTGGATGTCGGCGATCCAGCCGTGCAACAGGAGTTAAGCGATGCAATATTTGCTGATGATCTACCAGAACGAAGCCGAGTACGCGAATATGCGTCCGGCGGCCGGCCAGCAGATGACGGCGGAATATCAGACCTTCACGCAAGGCATCATCCAGAGCGGCAATTTCAAGGCCGGCGACCGGCTGCAGCCGACCACGACCGCGACGACCGTGCGCGTGCGCGATGGCAAGACGCTGACGACCGACGGCCCGTTTGCCGAAACGCGCGAGCAGCTCGGCGGCTATTACCTCGTGGAGGCCAAGGATCTCGATACCGCGATCGAGATCGCGTCGCGGATTCCGTCGGCGCGCATCGGCTCGATCGAGGTGCGGCCGATCTGGGTCTACGACAAGTGAAGGCGCAGTCGCGCATCGACATATGACATTGTCCGAGATCGACAAGATCTTCCGCGACGAGGCGGGGCGGGCGCTGGCCACGCTGATCCGCCTCGTCGGCGATTTCGATCTTGCCGAGGACGCGCTCCAGGACGCCTTTGCGGTGGCACTGGAGCGCTGGCCGGCGTGCGAGGTCCCCGACAATGCGCGTGCCTGGCTGGTCAATGTCGCCAGGCACAAGGCGATCGACCGTATCAGGCGCCAGGCCGTTTTCCGCGGCAAGGAGCAGGCGCTCGTGCACGAGCTCGAGCTGAACGCGCAGGCGCCCGTCGAGCCGCCGGCGATGGTCGACGACGACATGCTGCGGCTGATCTTCACCTGCTGCCATCCGGCGTTTGCGCCCGAAGTCCAGGTCGCGCTGACGCTGCGCACCGTCTGCGGGCTCTCCACGGCGCAGGTTGCGCGCGCCTTCCTCGTCACTGAGGAGGCGATGGGGCAGCGTCTCGTCCGCGCCAAGCAGAAGATCCGGCTCGCCGGCATTCCCTATGAGGTTCCCGAGCGCGACACGCTGGTGCCGCGGCTCGAGGGTGTGCTTGCCGTGATCTATCTGGTCTTCACCGAAGGCTATGTGGCGACGTCAGGTGCGGATTTGATGCGGCCCGATCTTGCGGCCGAGGCGATCCGGCTTGGCCGCTTGCTCGACCGGCTGTTACCCGATCGCGCGGGGATCAAGGGCCTGCTGGCGCTGATGCTGCTGCACGATGCGCGCCGCGCAGGGCGCCAGACCGCCGCCGGCGACATCGTGCTGCTGGAAGAGCAGGATCGTTCGCGGTGGGACCATGCACAGATCGAGGAGGGTCTCCGTCTGGTGGACGACGCACTGCGCGTGCCCGGCCGGCCGCAGCCCTATGCAGTCCAAGCCGCGATCGCCGCGCTGCATGCGCGCGCACCGAGCTATGAGCAGACAGACTGGCCGCAGATTGCCGGGCTCTACGAAGTACTATTGCGCATCAACCCGTCGCCGGTGATCGAGCTCAACCATGCGGCGGCGGTGTCGATGGTCGATGGGCCGGCACGTGCGCTCGATCTCGTGGATGCGACTACTGCGCGCGGCGGGCTTCGTGGCTACGAGCTGTTGCCGGCGGTGCGGGCCGATCTATTGCGGCGGCTCGGCCGGAATGAGGAGGCGCGCGAGGCCTATCGCGCTGCGACGGAGGCGACGCAGTTGAAGCCGCTGCGACGACTTTATGCGCGAAGGATGAGGGAGATGGAGTAGTTGCTGCCTCATACTCCGTCATTGCGGGGAGCACTTGCGACGAAGCAATCCAGACTGCTTCTGCGGAGGCAGCCTGGATTGCTTCGCTTTGCTCGCAATGACGGGGTGTGTGGCAGTCGTCGTCACTTCGTCGCGACGGCCGTTGTCTCCTGAGGGAGACTCCCCAACAGCGCCTGCAAGGTCGACAGCGTCGAGTGATCCGCGACCCCATCCAGTCGCGCCGGGCGGAAATGGCGCTGGAACGCGGTGACGACTTCCATGGTCGCGGCGTCGTATTTGCCGGTGAGGGGAACGCCGTAGCCGTATCTGGCGAGCGCCTGCTGCAGGCTCAGCACCTCGTCGCTGATGGTGCCGAGCATCAGGCTCTCGCCGCGCACGACCGGCGCGGGCGTGACCCAATGGCCGACGCCGGAATTGGCCAGCGAATGCCACGGAAATTTTTCGCCGGGATCCTTCTTGCGCGCGGGCGCCACGTCGGAGTGGCCGAGCACCCGGTGCGCGGGCACCTTGCGGCGAAGCATGATGCCGCGGCACAGCGCGATCACGGCGGCGATCTGGCGCAGCGGAAACTCCGGATAACCCCAGTCGTGGCCGCGATTGACGATCTCGATCCCGATCGAGCAGGAATTGATGTCGTCCTCGCCGGCCCAGGCGGACACGCCGGCATGCCAGGCGCGCCTGGCCTCGGGCACGCATTGCACGATGCGGCCGTCTTCCAGCACGACATAATGTGCCGACACCTCGGTGCCCGCCGAGCAGAGCCGCGCCAGCGCACCTTCGACGTCGGGCATGCCGGTGTAATGCAGCACGATCATGTCGGGCTGCCGGCCCTTGTTACGGTCGCCATGGTTCGGTGAGGGGATGATGTCGGAGACGATCGAGGAATCCGGCTCGAACGTCCGCATGTTCGCGGCGGCCTTGGGAACCGGGAGAACACGTTGACGCTTCGAATCAGATCCAGACGGCGTGGACGAACCGGACGACATAAACAGCTCGAGACAGACAGAGAGTGGGCCAAGCCCTTCTCTTTACTATTCCTTTACCCTCCACCGTGCGCAACCGCGCGACGAGGTTAACGGATGCATTTTGGCGCATGTGTGTGGATGAAGCATCACCGCCGCGTCAGCTTTTCGACTTGTCGCGAGCCGATCAACGCTTTCTTAACGCTAAGGGCCGTTACTGAGGGATGAAGAGCCGACCCGCGTCCGGAGGCGGCCAAAGCGTATTTTGGCTCGAAATCCCATGGCTGCCCGACAAATTCCAAGGGGAATACTGGGTTGGTGGCCCGGGACGACCGGGCTCGGTAACTATGTTGGACGGGGGTTGGGTCGTGGAACCGCCGCGACGCGGAATCATTCGAGGCGTTATGAGCTTGTTCGTCCCCGATCTCACTTGGGAGTCCGGCGGGGCGATCGGCAGGCTTGGTGCATGAGCTCGGTTCCGCACATCCCCGTTCTTGGCCGCGAGGCCATCGACCACCTCGCCCCACGCGAAGGCGGCCTTTATATCGACGCGACCTTTGGTGCCGGCGGCTACAGCCGCGCGATTCTCGACGTGCCGGGAACCCGAGTGATCGCCATTGATCGCGACCGTACTGCGATCGAGGGCGGCGCCGACCTGGTCGAACGCTCCGCAGGCAGGCTGACCCTCGTTGAAGATCGTTTCTCCAACCTCGCCGATGTCTGTGCGGCGCAAGGCCTCGCAGGCGTCAACGGCGTCGTGATGGACGTCGGGGTGTCCTCGATGCAACTCGACCAGGGCGGCCGTGGCTTCTCGTTCCGCCTCGATGGTCCGCTCGACATGCGGATGGGGCAGGCAGGCCCGACTGCGGCCGACATCGTCGCGCGCGCGTCGGAAGGCGATCTCGCCGACATCGTTTATCTCCTCGGCGAAGAGCGGCAGTCGCGCCGGATTGCCCGCGCCATCGTCGCGGACCGTCAGGAGACGCCGTTCACGACCACGCGCGCGCTCGCCGATCTCGTCGGCAGGGTGGTTCGTTCCAAGCCTGGCGATATTCACCCGGCGACGCGGACGTTCCAGGCCCTGCGCATCTTCGTCAACGAAGAGCTCGAGGAACTCCAGAGCGCGCTCATCGCTGCCGAGCGTGTGCTCAAGCCCGGTGGTCGTCTCGTGGTCGTCTCGTTCCATTCGCTGGAAGACCGCATCGTCAAGAATTTCTTCGCTGAGCGTAGCAAGACGGGTGGCGGCTCACGCCATCTGCCGGAAGTGTCTCAGGCGGTGCCGAGCTTTCAGCTGCTGACGCGGCGGCCGGTGGTCGCAGGCGAGGACGAAGTCGCGCATAACCCGCGCGCCCGGTCGGCAAAACTGCGCGCGGCCGAGCGCACCTCGGCGCCTGCGCAGGACGATCGCGAGCAATCGTCCTGGCCAAAACTCTCCGACGTCATGAGAGGTGGCTAGCGCATGCGCTTCATCCACCTCCTCGTCATCGGCGCGCTGATCTTCGCGGCGGCTCATGTCTACCGGATCAAGATGGACTCCACGGCGCGCACCGAAAAGGTATTGCGTTTGCATGCGGAGATCCGCGAGCAGCGCGATGCGATTGCGGCGCTGCGCTCCGAATGGGCCAAGCTCGATGCGCCCCTGCGCCTGCAAGGCCTGTCCGACCGGCATCTGCAGCTCAAGCCGGTCAACGGCACGCAGTATGACTCACTGAAGAATTTGCCCGAGCGTCCGCCACGGATGTTCAGGCCGGGCGAGCCGGATCCGATCGGCGCCATGCTCAACACCATCGAAGCCGCGAGCGATCCCGATAATGTGACGGGCTCCGTGCCTCAGCCCGAGGACAAGCCATGAGTGCTGTGACCCCGGCCAAACCCACAGAAAAGCCGACCGAGCCTTGGCGCCAACGGTTGATCCGCAGCCTGCTGTACGGGCGCAACGTCGATCGCGCGGCCAAGGCGCGGGCGCGCGTCGGCCTGGCGATGCTCGCCTTTGGCGCGGTCTACGCCCTGATCGGCGGCCGGCTCGTGATGTTCGCGATCGGCGCCGACGCCCACGGCGCGCGTCGCGCCGCGGCGCAGGAGGTGGTCGCGACCGCGCGGCCCGACATCGTCGATCGCAACGGCGCGATCCTCGCGACCGACGTCAAGGCGTCGAGCCTGTTCGGCGAGCCGCGCCGCATCATCGACAAGGACGAGGCAATCGAACTTCTGACCGCCACCGTGCCCGACCTCGACGAGGCCGAAGTGCGCGAGCGCCTGAAGACGCGCAAGGGCTTCGTCTGGCTCAAGCGCGAGATTACGGCGAAGCAGCAGCAGGACATCCACAAGCTCGGCATTCCCGGCATCGGCTTCCTGCGCGAGAACAAGCGCGTCTATCCGACCGGCAACGAGGTCGCCCACCTCATCGGTCTGGTCAACATCGACAACCAGGGCATCGCCGGCATGGAGAAGTGGCTCGACAATCAAGGGCTCGCCGATCTCCACCGCGCGGGCTTTGCCACCGACCGGCTGCAAAAGCCGATCGAGCTCTCGGTCGATCTGCGCGTCGAGCACGCACTGCGGGACGAACTTCTGAAGGCCAAGGAGAAATACCACACCAAGGCCGCCTCCGGCATCGTCTCCAACGTCAAGACCGGCGAGATCGTGGCGATGGTCTCCCTGCCGGACTTCGATCCCAACAATCCGAAGGAAGCGCACGACCCCGACCGCATCAATCGCCTGACTACCGGCGTCTACGAGATGGGCTCGACGTTCAAGGCGTTCACGCTGGCGATGGCGCTCGATTCCGGCAAGATCAACCTGAACTCGATGTGGGATGCACGGGGAAACCTGCACTACGGCAAGTTCACCATCCATGACAGCCACGCGCTCGGACGTTTCATCAATACCAAGGAAGTGTTCACCTTCTCGTCCAACATCGGCGCCGCGCGGATCGCGCTCGGGCAGGGCGTCGAGGCGCACAAGGCGTTCCTCGCCAAAATGGGCCAGTTGACGCGGCTGCGCACCGAACTGCCGGAAAGCGCGGCTCCGCTGATACCGCGCCGCTGGGGCGAGCTGAATACGGTGACCATCGCATTCGGCCAGGGCATGTCGGTGGCGCCGCTGCAGGCGGTGATGGGCATCAACGCGCTGGTGAACGGCGGCTATCTGATTCCGCCGACCTTCATGAAGCGCACCGAGTCCGAAGCGGCGTCCATGGCCAAGCGCGTCATCAAGACGGAGACCAGCGACAAGATGCGGTTCCTGATGCGGCTCAATGCCGAAATCGGCACCGCCAAGACCGCCGACGTCAAGGGTTACTATGTCGGCGGCAAGACCGGCACGTCCGAGAAGGTCATCAACGGCCGCTATGCCAAAAAGCGCGTGCTCAACTCCTTCACCGCGATCATGCCCTGCGACGATCCGAAATATCAGATCCTGATCATGCTGGACGAGCCCCAGGCGATTCCCGAAACGAAGGGTTTCATCACCTCGGGCTGGAACGCGGTGCCGACCGGCGGCAAGGTGATCGAGCGGATCGCGCCGCTTCTGGGCGTCGAGCCGCGGTTCGACCTGCCGCCGTCCGAGCGCCTTATTCTTGCAGCATCCAGGACAACCCAGTAATCAACCGGGTGGGCCGTTGCCGCTGCTGAGTCGGGATTTCCCTGAAGATTCGGCGATCCGGTCCGGCATGTCGACTGGAAGACCATGAAGCTGCGCGACCTCCTCGATCAGGACGTTCAGGGCAATGACGCCGCAATCGAGCCCGCGGTCGCGGCGCTCGACGTGAGCGGCGTTGCCCTCGACAGCCGCGCGGTCAAGCCAGGCGATCTCTTCTTCGCACTTGCGGGCAGCAAGACCGACGGTGCGCGCTTCATCGATGCCGCGATTGCCGCAGGCGCGGTGGCGGTTGTCGGCGACCATGCGCCTGATGGCTGCAAGGTGCCGTTCATTACGGTTGCCAATTCGCGCCGCGCGCTGGCGCTGGCCGCGGCAAGATTCTACCCCGCTCAGCCCGCGACAATTGCCGCGGTGACCGGCACCAGCGGCAAGACCTCGGTCGCCGCTTTCACCCGGCAGATCTGGGAGCGGCTCGGGCACGCCTCCGCCAGCATCGGAACCATCGGCCTGGTCTCGCCGAAGCGTACCGTCTACGGCTCGCTGACGACGCCCGACCCGGTCGCGCTGCACCGGCAGCTCGACGAGATCGCGCGCGAGGGCGTCACGCATCTCGCCTTCGAGGCCTCCTCGCACGGGCTCGACCAGTATCGCCTCGACGGCGTGCGCGTCTCGGCCGGCGGCTTCACCAATCTCTCGCGCGACCACATGGATTATCATCCGACCGTCGCGCATTATCTTGCGGCCAAGCTCAGGCTGTTTCGCGAACTGGTCCCGCCGGGGGGCGCGGCCGTGATCTCCGCCGATCATGATTGCTCGGCGGAGGCAATCAGTGCTGCGACATCGCGCGGCTTGCGCGTGATGGCGGTCGGTCGCAACGGCGACGGGGCGGGCGAGGGCATTCGTCTCGCCGGTGCGGAGGTCGAAGGGTTTTCGCAAATGCTCGCGCTCGAACATCGCGGCAAGCAATATGCGATCCGGCTGCCGCTGGTCGGCGAATTCCAGATCGAGAATGCGCTGGTGTCGGCCGGCCTCGCCATCGGCACCGGCAGCGACGCCGCAAATGTGTTCGCGAGCCTCGAACATCTCGAAGGCGCCAAAGGCCGGTTGGAGCGCGTCGGCGAGCGCAACGGTGCGCCGATCTTCGTCGACTATGCGCATAAGCCCGACGCGCTGGCCAAGGCGCTGCAGGCGCTGCGTCCCTACGCCAGGCGCAGGCTGGTCGTCGTGTTCGGCGCCGGTGGCGACCGCGATGCCGGCAAGCGTCCGATCATGGGCGAGATCGCGGCTGGCAATGCCGACGGCATCATCGTCACCGACGACAATCCGCGAAGCGAGAAGCCGGAATCCATTCGCGCCGAAATCCTCGCTGCCGCCAAGGGTGCCCGCGAAATCGGCGACCGCGCCGTTGCGATCCGCACCGCGATCGCGGAATTGGAAGATGGCGATGCGCTGCTCATCGCCGGCAAGGGCCACGAGACCGGGCAGATCGTCGGCGGAGAGGTTTTGCCCTTCAGTGATCACGAGGCGGTCGCCGCCGCATTAGCGTCGAGGATTACATGAGCGCGCCCATATGGACGGTGGCCGAAGTGGCGCGCGCGCTGGGCGCTGCCGGATCGTTCCCGGACACGCCGATCGACTTCGTCACCCAGGACAGCCGGCTGGTGAAACCGGGCAGCCTGTTCGTGGCGCTGAGCGGCACCCCGAGCGGCGGCTTCATCTCGGCCTTCGCCAGCGCGCGTGACGGTTGGGAGTTCGCGGACAAGGCGGAAGCCTCGGGCGCGGTCGCGATGATCGTGCCGCACGAGATCGCGGGCGTCCGCATTCCCCAGATCGTCGTCAAGGACACGCTGATCGACGGTCTCTGGGGTCTAGCGCGCGCGGCACGCGCGCGCTTCAACGGGCCGGTGATCGGGCTCACCGGCAGCGCGGGCAAGACCAGCACCAAGGAATTCCTCGCGGCCTACCCCAATGCCTATGCCAGCCCGTCGAGCTTCAACAATTTCTGGGGCGTGCCGCTGACGCTGTGCAATGCGCGGCCCGATGCCAGTCTCTGGGTCGTCGAGATGGGCATGAACCAGACCGGCGAAATCGCGCGGCTCAGCGAACTGACGCGGCCGACGGTCGCGCTGGTCGTCAACGTCCAGCCGGTGCATCTGGAGAAGCTCGGTTCGCTCGAAGCCATCCGCCGCGAGAAGGTATCGATTGCACTCGGCCTGCCCGCGGAAGGCGTGCTGGTGCTGCCCGCCGGGATCAAGGCGCCGGACTGGAAGGGCAAGGTCATACGCTTCGGCGACAAAGCCGAGGTGCACGAGGTCGCGCACGCGCCGCACGGCGACAGCTGGCAGGTCGTGGCCGCGCTTGGTAAGAAGGAGATTGCGTTCAGCCTGACGCCGGGCGCGCCGCACCGCGTTCAGAATGCGCTCGCCGCGCTCGCATCGATCCGTGCGGCGAACCTCGATGCGGCGACGCTTGCGATCAAGCTCGACCGCGTCGGCATCATGACCGGCCGTGGCGTCGAGCAAGCGGTCGGCGGCGTCACCGTGATCGACGACAGCTTCAACGGCAATCCGGCCAGCGTGGCTGCCGCGCTGCAAAGCCTGCAGGCGCGCAACACGACCGGCGGCCGCCGCATTGCCGTGCTGGGCGACATGCTGGAGCTGGGCGATGGTGCGCCCGGCTATCACACCGACCTCGCCAGGCATCTCGACGGCATCGACGGCGTCTATTGCGTCGGGCCCCTGATGCGTCACCTGTTCGAAGTGCTTCCAGCCGGCAAGGGTCTCGGCTGGCACGACGACCCCGTCACGCTGAAGCCGGGCGAGGTCGCAAATCTGCTGAGGGCAGGCGATGTCGTGGTTGTCAAGGGCAGCAAGAAGATGTTCTGGGTCAACAAGTTTGTGCCGGGCCTAGTGGCCGCCTTGCAGGCAAGGGCGTAAACTGCTTGGAAGGCGCTGTTCCCGAATCCCACCCTTTCCGGCGCGAAGCCGTTCGTTTTCTTAGAGGTCGCCCGACCCCAGGATGAAGACCAGCGAATGCGCGTGAGACAGGTTGATAAGGCCAAGATCAAGGCGCGTGCAAAGGCGCCATAGGACCGTCTGAATGTTTTACTGGCTGATCGAGCTCTCCAACACATTTCCGGGCTTCGGTGCCGTTCGCACCTTCCTGAACGTCTTCCGCTACATCACCTTCCGCACCGGCGGCGCCGTCGTCACCGGCGCGCTGTTCGTGTTCCTGTTCGGCCCCTGGATCATCGACCATCTGCGCATCCGGCAAGGCAAGGGCCAGCCGATCCGGGCCGACGGTCCGCAATCGCATCTCGCCAAGAAAGGCACGCCCACCATGGGCGGGCTGATGATCCTGTCCGGGCTCACGGTGGGCACGGTGCTGTGGGCCAATCCGCTCAACCCTTACGTCTGGATCGTGCTGGCGGTGACGCTCGGCTTCGGCTTCGTGGGCTTCTATGACGATTATCTCAAGGTGACCAAGCAGACCACGACCGGGTTCGGCAGCAAGCTTCGCCTGCTGATCGAGGCGGCGATTGCGCTGGTTGCCTGCTACGCGCTGGTGCGGCTGAACCGCGATCCTGCGTCGACCGCGCTGACGATTCCTTTCCTGAAGGACACCGTGCTGCATTTCGGCTGGTTCTTCGTCGGGTTCGGCGCCTTCGTCATCGTCGGCGCCGGCAATGCGGTGAACCTGACCGACGGTCTCGACGGTCTTGCCATCGTGCCCGTGATGATCGCGACCGCGAGCTTTGCGATGATCGCCTATCTCGCCGGCAACGCGGTGTTCGCCGATTATCTCCAGATCAAATATGTCGCCGGAACCGGCGAGCTCGCCGTGCTCTGCGGCGCGCTGCTGGGCGCCGGTCTCGGCTTCCTCTGGTTCAACGCGCCGCCGGCCTCGATCTTCATGGGCGACACCGGCTCGCTCGCGCTCGGCGGCATGCTGGGTGCGATCGCGGTCGCGGTGAAGCACGAGATCGTGCTCGCGGTGATCGGTGGCCTGTTCGTGCTGGAGGCGGTCTCCGTCATCGTGCAGGTGGTGTCGTTCAAGATGACGGGAAAGCGCATCTTCCGGATGGCGCCGATCCATCACCATTTCGAGCAGCTCGGCTGGACCGAGCCGCAGATCGTGATCCGTTTCTGGATCATCTCGGTGATGCTGGCGCTGGCCGGCCTGTCCACGCTGAAGCTGCGGTGATCGGTCGATGATCCCCGTCACGTCCTTTGCCGGCAAGACGGTCGCGGTATTCGGCCTCGGCGGCTCGGGGCTCGCGTCCTGCCATGCCTTGAAAGCGGGCGGCGCCGAGGTGATCGCCGCCGACGACAATGCCGAGAACGTCGCCAAGGCGGCGCAAGCCGGCTTCATCACGGCTGATTTGCGCAACGTCTCCTGGGCCAATTTCGCCGCGCTGGTGCTCGCGCCCGGCGTTCCCCTGACCCACCCGGTGCCGCATTGGAGCGTGTTGAAGGCGCGCGAGGCAGCTATCGAGGTGATCGGCGACATCGAGCTGTTCTGCCGCGAGCGGCGCCGGCACGCGCCGGATGCGCCGTTCGTCGCCATCACCGGCACCAACGGCAAGTCGACAACGACGGCTTTGATCGCGCATCTGACCAAGGTCGCCGGATACGACACCCAGATGGGCGGCAATATCGGCACCGCGATCCTGTCGCTGGAGCCGCCGGGCATGGGGCGCGTCCACGTCATCGAGATGTCGTCCTACCAGATCGACCTCACGCCCTCGCTCGATCCCTCCGTCGGCATTCTGCTCAATGTCAGCGAGGACCACATCGATCGTCACGGCACCATCGTGCATTACGCTGCGGTGAAGGAACGCCTCGTTGCCGGCGTGCAGGCTGGCGGTACCGCGATCGTCGGCGTCGACGACGGTTTTTGTCGCGACATCGCCGACCGGCTCGACCGTGCCGGCAAGAATGTGGTGCGCATCTCCGTCAAAAATCCGCTGGCCAGCGGCATCCATGTCGAGCATGGCAATATCGTGCGCAATTCCGGCGGCGCACGCAGTGAAATCGCGGCGCTCGGCGGCATCGGTTCTCTGCGTGGCCTGCACAATGCGCAGAACGCGGCGTGCGCGGCAGCCGCCGCGCTCGCGATGGGCATCGGCCTCGATATGCTTCAGAACGGCCTGCGCAGCTTTCCCGGCCTTGCGCATCGCATGGAGCAGGTCGGCCGCCGCGGCAACGTGCTGTTCGTCAACGATTCCAAGGGCACCAATGCGGACGCCACCGCGCATGCACTGTCGTCCTTTTCGGACATCTTCTGGATCGCGGGCGGCAAGCCGAAGGCCGGCGGAATAACTGGCCTCACCGGCTACTTCCCGCGCATCCGAAAAGCCTATCTGATCGGCGAGGCCGCGCAGGAGTTTTCCGGCACGCTCGGCACGCAGGTGCCGCACGAGATCAGCCAGACCCTCGACGTCGCGGTCGAGCAAGCCGCACGCGATGCGGAGGCGTCGGGCATCACCGACGCGGTCGTCTTGCTGTCACCCGCCTGCGCCTCCTTCGACCAGTACCGCAATTTCGAAATTCGCGGCACCAGGTTCCGCGAGCTGGTGCAGGCGCTGCCGGGTGTGAAGCCGGTGGTGTGAGGCAATTCCAATCATCCGCGATTTCTTAACCTCCCGGTAACCAACCTCGGCGACCAATGGACCGACCTCTGTCCGAAAGCGGCCGCCATGCTCTCCCGTGAAGAACGCACCCCCTTTTCCGAGTGGTGGTGGACCGTCGACAAGCCGCTGATGGGAGCCATCCTGGCGCTGATGCTGACCGGCGTGATCCTGTCGCTGGCAGCGAGCCCGCCGGTTGCGACCCGCATCGGGCTCGATCCCTTCCATTTTTTCAGCCGCCACGTGATGTTCCTGGCGCCGTCCGGCCTGGTGCTGCTCGGGGTGTCCTTTCTGTCGCCGCGGGCGATCCGTCGCTCGGCGCTGATCATCTTCGCGGCCAGCATCGTCCTGATCGTGCTGACGCTCGCGATCGGTCCTGAGGTGAAGGGCTCGCGGCGCTGGATCACGCTACTCGGCGTCAACATCCAGGCCTCCGAAATCGCAAAGCCGTCGTTCGTCGTCATCGCCGCCTGGCTGTTCGCGGAATCGACCAAGCGGCCGGAGATGCCGGCGACCTCGATGGCGCTCGCGCTGCTCCTGATGCTGGTCTCGCTTCTCGTCATGGAGCCCGACTTCGGCCAGACCATGCTGATCCTGATGGTGTGGGGCTCGCTGTTCTTCATCGCGGGGATGCGGATGATCTGGGTGTTCGGGCTCGCCGGCCTCGGCGCCGCCGGATTGTTCAGCGCCTATCTTTTTGTTCCGCACGTCGCTGGTCGCATCAAGCGCTTCATGAATCCGGCCTCTGGTGACACCTTCCAGGTCGATACCGCCATGGAGGCCTTCTACAATGGCGGCTGGTTCGGGCTCGGACCGGGCGAGGGCATTGCCAAGCGCAGCTTGCCGGACAGCCACACCGATTTCGTGTTCGCGGTTGCCGCCGAAGAGTTCGGCATCATCCTGTGCCTCGCGATGCTGGCCCTGTTTGCTTTCGTCGTCATCCGCACGCTGTCGCGCGCCTATGCCAACGAGGACATGTTCTCGCGCTTCGCGGCCTCGGGTCTTGCGATCCTGTTCGGCGTGCAGGCCGCGATCAACATGTCGGTCAATCTCCAGCTCATCCCGGCCAAGGGCATGACGCTGCCCTTCATCTCCTATGGCGGTTCCTCGATCGTGTCGCTGGCCTATGGTGTCGGCATGATGCTGGCGCTGACGCGGCTGCGTCCGCGCACCGAAGTCGAGGCGAGCGGCCACGCCGAGGCGATGCGCAGCTACGCGTAGTTTTTCGTCACTGCGAGCAGCGAAGCAATCCAGAATCCCTCCGCGGTGGCAGTCTGGATTGCTTCGCTTCGCTCGCAATGACGTGGGAGACACTGTAAAACTCGTGCCCATGGACACCTCTCCCCTGATTCTTCTCGCCGCGGGCGGCACCGGCGGCCATCTGTTTCCGGCCGAGGCGCTCGGCGTCGAGTTGATCCGGCGCGGCTTCCGCGTCCGCCTTGTCACGGACGAGCGCGCGCTGCGCTACAGCGGCCTGTTCACCAAGGACATGATCGACGTCGTCTCGAGCGAGACTGCGCGTGGCCGCAATCCGCTGCAGCTCGCCTATGCCGGCCTGACGCTCGCAGCCGGCACGTTGTCCGCCTACAGCCTGATCAAGCGATTGAAGCCGGTCGCCGTCGTCGGCTTTGGCGGTTATCCGACGCTGCCGCCGCTGGTCGCGGCAAAATTCGCGGGCGTGCCCGGCATCATCCATGACGCCAATGCCGTGCTCGGCCGCGCCAACCGGTTTCTGTCGAGCCGCGTCCGCGCCATCGCGACGTCATTGCCCGGCGTGCTCGACCGCGATCCGGCGCTATCGGGCAAGACCACGACGGTCGGCACGCCGATGCGTCCGGCGATCCTCGCCGCAGCCGGCGTGCCCTATGCTGCGCCTGAAATGAATGGCCCGCTGCGCCTGCTCGTCGTCGGCGGCAGCCAGGGCGCGCGCATCATGGCCGACATCGTGCCGGGCGCGATCGAGCGCCTCGAGCCCGCGCTGTGGAGCCGGCTCGTCCTTACCCAGCAGGTGCGCGACGAGGACATGGCGCGCGTGCGTGCGGTCTACGACAGGCTGAAGATCAAGGCCGAGCTTGCGCCGTTTTTCACCGATCTGCCCGCGCGGCTCGCCTCCAACCATCTGGTGGTGTCGCGCTCAGGCGCCGGCACCGTGGCCGAGCTCGCCGCGATCGGGCGGCCCTCGATCCTGGTGCCGCTGCCGGGTGCGATCGACCAGGACCAGTTCGCCAATGCCGGCGTGCTGGCCAAGGTCGACGGTGCGATCCGCATTCCGCAAACCGAGTTTTCCTCCGATCGCCTCGCCGCCGAGATCTCCGCCTTCGCCGCCGAGCCCGCGCGTCTTGCCGCCATGGCGCAGGCCGCCCGTGGCGCCGGCCGGCTCGACGCAGCGGAGCGGCTGGCCGATCTGGTGGCCAAAATCGCGGGAATCTGACGCGAAATCAGCCAGAATTCCTACTTTTGCCGTCATGGCCGGGCTTGTCCCGGCCATCCACGTCTTGCAAGAAGTGGTAAGGATTCGTGGATGCCCGGGACAAGCCCGGGCATGACGAGGGAACTGCGGGATACGCCATGAGACTGCCGCGCGAGATCGGACCCATCCACTTCGTCGGGATCGGCGGGATCGGCATGAGCGGCATCGCCGAGGTGCTGCTCAATCTCGGCTATTCCGTGCAGGGCTCGGACGCCTCCGACAATTACAATCTCGACCGTCTGCGCAAGAACGGCGCGAAAGTCTCGGTCGGCCACAAGGCGGAGAACGTCGACGGCGCCGACGTCGTCGTGGTCTCCACCGCGATCAAGCGTGACAATCCGGAACTGACGGCGGCGCGCGAACGGCGTATCCCGGTGGTGCGCCGCGCCGAGATGCTGGCCGAGCTGATGCGGCTGAAGAGCTGCGTCGCCATCGCCGGCACCCACGGCAAGACCACCACGACTACGATGGTCGCGACGCTGCTCGACGCCGGCGGCCTCGATCCCACCGTCATCAACGGGGGCATCATCAACGCCTATGGCTCGAATGCGCGTCTCGGTGCGGGTGACTGGATGGTGGTCGAAGCCGACGAGAGCGACGGCACGTTCCTGAAGCTGCCGACCGAAGTCGCGATCGTCACCAATGTCGATCCCGAGCACCTCGATCACTTCAAGACCTTCGAGGCGGTGCAAGACGCGTTCCGAAACTTCGTCGAGAACCTGCCGTTCTATGGCTTCGCCGTGATGTGCATCGATCATCCCGTGGTGCAGACTCTTGTCGGCAAGATCGAGGATCGGCGCATCATCACCTATGGCGAGAATCCGCAGGCCGATGTGCGCTTCGTCGACCTGGCCCCGACGGGCGGCGGATCGAAGTTCAAGGTTGCGTTCCGCGATCGCAAGACGGGCGCCGTGCACGAGATTGCCGATCTCATGCTGCCGATGCCGGGGCGCCACAATGCCTCCAACGCGACGGCCGCGATTGCGGTCGCGCGCGAGCTCGGCATCTCGGACGAGGCGATCCGCAAGGCGATCGCCGGCTTCGGCGGCGTCAAGCGCCGCTTCACCAAGACCGGCGAGTGGAATGGTGTCACCGTCATCGACGATTACGGCCATCATCCGGTCGAGATCGCGGCGGTGCTGAAAGCGGCGCGGGAATCCACCAGCGGCAAGATCGTCGCGGTCGTGCAGCCGCATCGCTATACCCGCCTGCAGTCGCTGTTCGAGGAATTCTGCACCTGTTTCAACGATGCCGATGCGGTGATCGTCGCCGAGGTCTATGCCGCAGGCGAGACGCCGATCGAGGGTATCGACCGCGACCATTTCGCCGCCGGCCTGCGCGCCCACGGCCACCGCGAAGTGATCCCGCTGCCGGCGGCGTCCGATCTCGCCGGCATCGTCAAGGGCGTGGCGAAGTCGGGCGATCTCGTCGTGTGCCTGGGCGCCGGCAACATCACGCAATGGGCGTATGCCTTGCCGGATGAGTTGAAGGCGCTGGGGTAGGGCAGTGAGCTTCCCCGACATCACACCCGACCTCCAAGCCGCGATGCCGGATCTTCGCGGCCGGTTGCTGGCGAACCAGTCGCTCGCCGAGCTCACCTGGTTTCGCGTCGGGGGGCCCGCGCAGGTGCTGTTCACGCCGGCGGACGAGGACGATCTCGCTTATTTCCTCGCGCATCTCGCAAGCGACATTCCCGTCTATGTCGTCGGTGTCGGCTCCAACCTGATCGTGCGCGACGGCGGCATTGCGGGCGTGGTGGTCCGTCTGGCGCCGCGCGCCTTTGGCGAGGCGAGCGCGAGCGGCGATGTCGTCACCGCAGGCGCAGCAGCGCTCGACAAGCGCGTGGCGGAAGTCGCCGCGGGCGCGAACATCGGGGGGCTCGAATTCTACTTCGGCATTCCCGGCACGATCGGCGGCGCGCTTCGCATGAACGCGGGCGCCAATGGCGGCGAGACCAGGGACGTGTTGATCGAGGCGCGAGGCGTCGGGCGCGACGGCAAGAAGCACGTCTTCTCCAATGCCGACATGAAGTTCGTCTACCGCAACTGCGGCGTCGATCCCTCCATCATCTTCACCTTTGCGCGTTTCCGTGGCGAGATCAGGGATGCCGACGCGATCCGCGCGCGCATGGCGGAAGTGCAGACCCATCGCGAGACCGCGCAGCCGATCCGCGAAAAGACCGGCGGCTCGACCTTCAAGAACCCGCCCGGCCATTCCGCCTGGAAGCTGGTCGATGCCGCCGGCTGCCGCGGCCTGCGCGTCGGCGGCGCGGAGGTGTCCGAGATGCACTGCAATTTCCTGATCAACACGGGCAATGCCACCGCGCACGACATCGAGATGTTGGGCGAGACCGTTCGTGAACGGGTGAAGACGAATTCCGGAATTGAGCTACACTGGGAAATCAAGCGGATCGGAATTCCCGGCTAATTTGGACAAGCGACGAGAGAACATGCGCATCACCATCCTCTTCGGCGGCTCCAACCGCGAACGTCTGGTTTCGGTCGCCTCAGCCCAGGCGCTGCATCAAGCGCTGCCCGAGGCCGATCTCTGGTGGTGGGACGTCGAGGACAAGGTGCATGTCGTGCAGTCCAGACAGCTGCTCGAACATGCCCGCCCGTTCGAGGACGAGTTCAAGCCGGGCACGTCAGGCATTCCGTTGGAGCAGGCGCTCGACCAGGCCAAGGCGGAGAACCGCGTGCTGGTGCTCGGCCTGCACGGCGGTCGTGCCGAGAACGGCGAATTGCAGGTGATGTGCGAGGCGCGCGGCGTGCCGTTCACCGGATCGGGCTCGGCCTCCTCGCATCTCGCGTTCGACAAGTTCGCGGCCAAGCATTTCGCCGCGCTCGGCGGCGTGTCGCCGCCGGCCAACATTGCGCTGGACCAGATCGACGAGGCCTTCGCCGAATACGGCCGGCTGATTGCAAAGCCCGCCAGGGATGGCTCGAGCTACGGTCTGATCTTCGTCAACGCCAAGCAGGATCTGGTCGCCGTCCGCAATGCAGCGAAGCACGAAGAGTATGTGATCGAGCCCTACATCGCCGGCATCGAGGCGACCTGCGGCGTGCTGGAGCGGCCGGATGGCTCGATCATCTCGCTGCCGCCGATCGAGATCATCCCGGGCGAGGGCAGTTTCGACTACGCGGCGAAATATCTTTTGAAGTCGACCCAGGAGATCTGTCCAGGCCGCTTCACGGCGGAGATCACCGCCGCACTGAAGCAGCAGGCGATGCTGGCGCACCGGGCGATGTCGTGTACCGGCTATTCGCGTTCGGACTTCATCGTCTCGGACAAGGGGCTGGTCTATCTCGAAACCAACACGCTACCCGGCCTGACCAAGTCCTCGCTCTACCCCAAGGCGCTGAAGGCCGAGGGCATCGCGTTCGTCGAGTTCCTGCGCGGCCTGGTCGAGCTCGCCGTGGCCGGTGTGCGAAAATAATTAGGACTGGTTAACGGCCGAACTGGCGAAACGGCCGGTTTTGGAACCCAAAACCGGTAAAATGCCGGATATTGCGGCATAAATGCCTCACAGGCCTGGGCAAAAAGCTCACGTCGTTAACGAACTTTACCTTTTGTTTACCAGGACGTCCGAAGGTTAACGCTGGTGGCGCATATGACGCTTTGGCTGCCGGCGCGTGGACCGTTGCGGGTGTTGTCACTCCCAGCGAACGCTCTGAAGGGGAGAGGTTTTCTTCTGCTGAAGACCAGCACCCGGCCCGGCAAGTCCGAGACGTCATGTTCGCCAGGACCCGCGCGATGTCGCGGGCAAACTGTTGACGAGCTCGTGCAATGGATGGAGCAGGAAGCCTCACTCGGTCGCTTTTCAGATCGCTGAGGCCCCAAGCTGACCTGAAGGCGGCCGCTATCGGAGCGGTCGTGCTTCTGCGCGAGTGGGTGCAGGACAAGCGTCTGGAACGAGTTCACGGCGCGCGTGCTGCGGCCAACGAAAAGATTAAAACCAAAGCCCGGGCCAAAGCCATCATCGAGCGCGAGCCGACGCCGCGGTTGGTCGCGCTGGTCGAGCGCTATCTGCCGCGCCGGGTCGGGATCAGCATGACGGTGCTGCTCCTGATCGGAAGCTGCGGCTTCGGTATCGTCAAGGGCGGCCATCTCCAGGATTTCATCACGGCGGTCAACGACACCCGCAACGCGCTGGCCAATTCCGCCGGCTTCCGCATCACCTCCGTCGTGATCAACGGCCGCAAGCAGCTCAGCCAGGACGAGATCCTCGCGATCGGCGGCGTCAGCGGCCGATCCTCGCTGCTGTTCCTCGACGCCGACGCCGTGCGCGACAAGCTCAAGGCCAATCCCTGGATCGCGGACGCGACCGTGCTGAAGCTCTATCCGGGCCAGCTCATGATCGAGCTCACCGAGCGCAAGGCTTTCGCGCTGTGGCAGGAGGCCGGCCGGCTCTCCGTCATCGCCGACGACGGCGCCGTGCTCGAACCCTATGTCTCGCGCCGGTTCCTGTCGCTGCCGCTCGTGGTCGGCAAGGGCGCCGATACGCAGGCCCGCGATTTCCTCGCTTTGCTGGCGCGCTATCCGCAGGTCAATTCGATCACAAAGGCCGCGATCTTCGTCGGGGAGCGGCGCTGGAACCTCAGGCTCAAGGACGGCCTCGACATCCGCCTGCCCGAGCAGGACGTCGGCAACGCGCTTGCGATGCTGTCCAGGCTCGACAAGGAGGACAGGCTGTTCTCCCGCGACATCGTCGCGGTCGACCTGCGCCTGCCCGATCGGTTGGTGGTGCAGCTGTCCGAGGACGCCGCCAAGGCGCGCGACGATTTGTTCAAGGACAAGAAGAAGAAAAAGGCCGGGGACGCTGCATGACCGGTCTTGATCGCACCCAGACACCGAAGACACGCCCGATGCCGCACAAGCGCGGCGGCCTCGTCGCCTGCCTCGACATCGGCACCAGCAAGATCGCCTGCATGATCGCGCGGCTGAAGCCGTCGGCGCCGAGCGAAGCCCTGCGCGACCGGACCCATGCGGTGGAGCTGATCGGCTACAGCCAGATCCAGTCCCGCGGCATGAAGGCCGGCGCCGTGATTGATCTCGGCGAATGCGAGCAGGCGGTACGACAGGCCGTCGGGCTTGCGGAGAAAATGGCCAAGGTGCGGGTCGAGTCCGTGCTGCTGTCGGTCTCCGGCGGCCGGCTCTCCGGTCAGCTGGTCGAAGCTGCGGCCGACATCCGCGGCGGCGCCGTGACGCCGGCCGATGTCAGCCGCGTCACCTCGACCGGCATGCGCCACGCCACCGGCGAAGGCCGCACCGTGCTGCACGCGCTGCCGGTCGGCTACACGCTCGACGGCGTCAAGGGCATCCGCGATCCCCGCGGGATGGTCGCGCATCAGTTCGGCATCGACATGAACGTCGTCACCTGCGACGCCACGGTGGCGCGGAACCTGATGCTGGCGGTCGAACGCTGCCACATCAACGTCGAAGCCATGGCGGCGAGCCCCTATGTGGCTGGCCTGTCGGTGCTGACCGACGACGAGGCCGATCTCGGCGCTGCCGTGGTCGAGATGGGCGCGGGCACCACCACGATCGCGGTCTTTTCCGGCGGTCGCTTCGTGCATGCCGCCGGTTTTGCGGTCGGCGGGCAACACATCACGATGGATCTGGCGCGCGGGCTCTCCGCGACCATTGCCGATGCCGAGCGAATCAAGACGTTATACGGGACCGTCATCACCGGCGGATCGGACTCGCGTGAGCTGATGTCTGTACCGACAGCCGGTGACGAGCAGGATCTGCCGCAGATCGTCTCCCGCGCTACCATCGCCAACATCGTCAAGCATCGTGCCGAGGAAGTCTTCGAAATGGTTCGGGACAAGCTGAAGGATTCGCCCTTCGCCTCGGAGCCCAACGGCCGTGTCGTGCTCTCGGGCGGGGCCTCGCAGCTCACCGGTCTGGTCGAGCTCGGAACGCAGATTCTCGGCCGGCCCGTGCGGGTCGGACGTCCGCTCGGTTTCGGCCGGCTGCCCAACGAGGCGAAGAACGCCGCCTTCGCGGTGCCGGCCGGACTGCTCGTCTACCCGCAATATGTTCATCACGAACATGTCGAACCGCGGCATACGCGGCAGCAGGTCAGGACGGGGACCGGCGGGTATTTCGGAAAGGTCGGACGATGGCTACGCGAGGGCTTCTGATGACTCCTTCCCGCAATATTCGATTTTCACCAACTCCCGCGGCCGCCGGCCGGGGCGAACCCACGCGCGCGTGATCGAGAGGCAAACATGACCATCAGCATCAATGTTCCTGATATTCACGAACTGAAGCCCCGCATCACCGTGTTCGGCGTCGGCGGCGCCGGTGGTAACGCCGTCAACAACATGATCACGGCGGGCCTCCAGGGCGTCGATTTCGTGGTCGCCAACACCGACGCGCAGGCGCTGACGATGTCGAAGGCGCAGCGCATCGTGCAGATGGGCACGGCCGCCACGCAAGGGTTGGGCGCAGGTTCGCAGCCGGTCGTCGGCGCGGCCGCAGCCGAAGAAGTCATGGACGAACTCCGCGACCATCTCTCGGGCGCCAACATGGTGTTCGTCACCGCCGGCATGGGCGGCGGCACCGGCACCGGTGCGGCTCCCGTGATCGCCAAGATCGCGCGCGAGATGGGCATCCTCACCGTCGGCGTCGTGACCAAGCCCTTCCACTTCGAAGGCGGCCGCCGCATGCGCACCGCGGAAGCGGGTATCAACGAGTTGCACAAGGTCGTCGATACGCTGCTGATCATCCCGAACCAGAACCTGTTCCGGGTCGCCAACGAGAAGACCACCTTCGCCGACGCTTTCGCGATGGCCGACCAGGTGCTCTATTCGGGCGTTGCCTGCATCACCGACCTGATGGTCAAGGAAGGCCTGATCAATCTCGACTTCGCCGACGTTCGCGCCGTCATGCGCGAGATGGGCAAGGCGATGATGGGCACGGGCGAAGCCTCCGGCGACAAGCGCGCGCTGACCGCCGCCGAAGCCGCGATCGCCAACCCGCTGATCGACGATAGCTCGATGAAGGGCGCCAAGGGCCTCCTGATCTCCATCACCGGCGGCAAGGATCTCACGCTGTTCGAGGTCGACGAAGCTGCGACCCGCATCCGCGAGGAAGTCGACCAGGACGCCAACATCATCGTCGGCGCCACCTTCGACGAAGCCCTCGACGGCCTGATCCGCGTCTCGGTCGTCGCCACCGGCATCGAGCAGGCCGCGATCGCGCGTAACAGCCAGGCCACCAGCGCTCCCGTGGCGAATCCTGCTCCGCAGGCGCAGCAGGCTCCCGCTGCTCCGGCCGCGGCTGCCGAGAGCCGTCTTGCCGATTTGACCGCACGGCTGCGCGCCGACAATCAGCGCATGGCCGAGCGCGCCCAGAAGTTCGAAGGGCAGACCCCGGCCGCAGGAACGGGCCAATTTGCCGCCGCTCCCACGGCTCCGCGTCCGAACGTGGAGCGCGCTGCGCTTGCCGCCATCGCCGCCGCCGTTGCGGACGTCCCGCAGGCTCCCGCGCCGATGCAGACCTATGGCGACGTCACAGTGCGGCCGATCGCGCAGAAGCCCACGCTGTTCCCCGAGCCCGAGCAGGCGCCGATGGCCATGCATGAGCCGATGACGCCGGAAACCTTCATCCCGCCGCAGGCCGAGCGTGCGCCGGTCCGCACACCGCGGATGCCGCGGATCGAGGAACTTCCGATGCCCGCCCAGGCCGAGCTTCGCCAGGCCCGCGGCGAGGTCGAGGAGGAGACCCCGCAGAAGACCCGGCTGTCGCTGCTGCAGCGCCTCGCCAATGTCGGCCTCGGCCGTCGTGACGAGGAGAGCGAGGCGCCGATCGCGGCCCGCACCGCCGGTCCCGCGATGCCGCCGCTGCCCGATCGCCGGCCTCAGAAGACCGTGGCGCAGCAAATCGCTTCCACCGAGCCGGTGTCGGAGTATGCCCGTCGTCCCGCGCCGCAGGGCCTGGACATGCACGGCCGTCCCGCGCCTGTTGCCCCGGCGCCACAGGGAGACGACCATCTTGATATCCCGGCCTTCCTGCGGCGGCAGGCGACCTGAGGATTGTTACAATAAGGCAGACGAAAAAGGGTCCCGGCGGGAAGCTTGCCGGGACCTTTTCTTTTGCCCCGTGCGTATCCGGATTGCGTCGCCAAGCAACTGATTTTAAATAATTAATTACATATTCGATGGTTCAGTAAAACTACCGAAAACGGTCCCAAACTCCGGTCCAATTTGGTTAAGCCTTGGCGCGAATACGGCGGGTTTGGGGTAACAATCGGTAAAAAAGCGTGAGTTGGCGCTGTTTGAGGCAGTGACTATGGTTTGCCGTGACTTGGGGATACGGATTCGGAAGCGAGCGGTCTGGGCCGCTCAGTCGGGTTCAGTATAAGTCGCAGTGGTCGTAGTGGGGCGGTTCCTAATGAAATTTAGCCGGCAAACAACGCTTCGTGCGCAAGCCAGTGTGGCAGGCGTCGGCGTTCATTCCGGTCTTCCCGTCACGCTCACGCTTGGACCCGCGCCTGTCGACGCGGGCTTTGTTTTTATCCGCACCGGGCTTGAGGGAAGTGACCGCGAAGTTCAGGCCACCGCCGAGCAGGTGATCGCGACCGATTTCGCCACCGTCCTCGGAGATCGCAACGGCCCGCTGGTTTCCACCGCCGAGCATGTGCTTGCTGCGCTGCGGGGCATGGGCGTCGACAACGCCATCATCGAGATCGACGGGCCGGAAGTGCCGATCATGGACGGCAGCGCGGCAGCCTTCGTTGCGGCGATCGACCAGGCCGGCATCGTGACCCAGCCGGCACAGCGCCGCTTCATCCAGGTTTTGAAGCCGATCTCGGTCAAGATCGGCGACTCCTTCGGCGAAATCAGGCCCTATGCTGACGGGTTCCGCGCCGAGGTCGAGATCGACTTCACCAATCCTGTCATCGGCCAGCAGAGCTACGCCTTCGACCTCAACCCGGAGCGTTTCCGCCGCGAAGTCGGTCGGGCCCGGACTTTCGGTCTGATGTGCGACGTCGCACGGCTCTGGAGCGCGGGGTATGCGCTCGGCGCCTCGTTCGACAACACCGTCGTGTTCGACGAGGAGCGGCTGCTCAACACCGAAGGCCTGCGCTACGCCGACGAATGCGCCCGCCACAAGGTGCTGGACGTGATTGGCGACCTCGCGCTGGCTGGTCTGCCGCTGCTTGGCGCCTACCGCTCGGTGCGTGGCGGCCACAAGCTCAACCACGCCGTCCTGACCGCGCTGCTCGCCGACCGTACAGCGTGGCGGGTGGTCGAGGGCGAGGCAGCCCGCCGTACCACGCGTCCGGTGGCTGAAACCGGTCGCGGCATCGTCGGCGGCCGGATCGCCGCGGTCTACGGGCCGGACGTTTCCTGAAGCGAGACATTCCCGAAGAGAGACGGGCCTGAAGAGCCCCGTCGCCGCAGGCGTTTGGCGGCGGCTTTCCCCGGGAAAGTCCTGGTAACGATGATCGGCTAGGATTGCGGCGCGTTCGCCTTAATCCGGGCGGAATGCCTGCCTATCCGGTTGGTTGAAGATCGTTTTTCGGTTACACCGGCGTGGTCGCACGGCAGGCGCCACGGCTATATTTCGCGCCCAGGACGGGGTTCATGGGCTGGCGGACACCGCACCACAGGGCGTCAGGGCAATATTCATGTCGGCACAGCGTATGACGCGCGGATATCTCCAAGTCCCGTCTCGAGAAGTCTCGTCCCGAGAAGTCTCGTCTCGTGCCCGTGGGCTGATTCAGGTTGTCGCCCTCTTCGTGCTCGCGCTGCCGCTGGCCGGCTGCGGCACCGGCGCGCTGTGGGACAAGTTCACCGCCAAGGACGACACCTTCGTCGAGGAGCCCGCCGACAAGATCTACAATGAGGGCCTGTACCTCATGAACGAGAAGAAGGACATGAAGGCGGCGAACAAGAAGTTCGAAGAGGTCGACCGCCAGCATCCTTATTCCGACTGGGCCCGCAAATCATTGCTGATGTCGGCCTACGCGTCCTACCAGGGCGGCGACTATGACAATTGCATCGGCGCGGCCACCCGCTACGTCACGCTGCATCCCGGCAGCCCGGATGCGGCCTACGCGCAATATCTGATTGCCGCCTCGCATTACGACCAGATTCCGGACATCAGCCGCGACCAGACCCGCACCGAGAAGGCGATCGCCTCGCTGGAGGAGGTGGTTCGCAAATATCCGACCTCCGAATATGCGACCTCAGCCAAGGCCAAGATCGAAGGTGCGCGCGACCAGCTCGCCGGCAAGGAAATGAACGTCGGCCGCTATTACGCGCAGAAGCGCGACTACACGGCGGCGATCAACCGCTACAAGGCCGTGGTGACGCAGTACCAGACCACCCGCCATGTCGAAGAGGCGCTGTACCGCCTGACCGAGGCCTATATGGCGATCGGGATCGTCGGCGAGGCTCAGACCGCCGCCGCCGTGCTCGGGCATAATTTTCCTGACAGTCGCTGGTACAAGGACGCCTATAATCTTGTAAAATCGGGCGGTCTCGAACCGAGCGAGAATCAGGGGTCCTGGATTAGCAAGACCTTCAAGAAAATGGGTCTCGGCTAGGAAATAGAGTTCCATGCTGGCGCGTCTGTCGATCCGTGACATCGTCCTGATCGAACGGCTCGATATCGAATTCGCACCGGGCCTCGCGGTTTTGACCGGCGAGACCGGTGCGGGCAAATCCATCCTGCTCGATGCCTTTGCGTTGGCGCTCGGCGGCCGCGGCGATGCCGGCCTCGTGCGGCATGGGGCGGAGCAGGGGCAGGTCACTGCCGTATTCGATATCCCAAAAAACCATCCCGCGGCCAAAATCCTCGCGGAGAACGGGCTGGACGATACCGGCGAGATGATTCTCCGCCGGGTCCAGCTCGCCGACGGCCGCACCCGCGCCTTCATCAACGACCAGGCGATCAGCGTGCAGACGCTGAAGGCGGTTGGGGCTGCTCTGGTCGAGATCCACGGCCAGCACGACGAGCGCGCGCTGGTCGATGCCGCCACCCACCGCCGCCTGCTCGACGCCTTCGCCGGTCTCGAAAAGGACGTCTCGGCGGTCGAGGCGCTCTGGGACGCACGCCGCACCGCCAGCACCGCGCTGGAGGAGCATCGTGCCGGCATGGAGCGCGCCGCACGCGAAGCCGATTACCTTCGCCACGCCTCCGACGAATTGAAGCAGCTCGCGCCCAAGGACGGCGAGGAGACCTCGCTGGCTTCGAGGCGCACGACCATGATGCAGGGCGAGAAGATCGCCTCCGACCTGCGCGAGGCGCAGGAGGCCGTCGGTGGCCACCATTCGCCGGTCGCCTCGCTGTCGGCGGCCGTGCGCCGGCTGGAGCGTCGCGGCGTCAACTCGCCGGCGCTGGTCGAACCCGCGGTGAGGGCGATCGACATCGCGATCAACGCGCTGGAGGAAGCCGACCAGCATCTCCAGGCGGCGCTTGCGGCAACCGATTTTGATCCCTCGGAGCTCGAACGCATCGAGGAGCGCTTGTTCGCGTTGCGCGCCGCGTCGCGCAAATATTCGACGCCGGTCGACGGGCTCGCCGCGCTTGCTGCAAAATACGCCGCCGATGTCGTTCTGATCGATGCCGGCGCCTCCCGGCTGAAAAAGCTGGAGCAGGCTGCGATCGAGGCCGATGCGCGCTATGCGGCGGCCGCCAAGAAGCTGTCGATGGCGCGGCAGAAATCGGCGGAGAAGCTCAACAAGGCGGTCAATGCCGAGCTCGCGCCGCTCAAGCTCGAACGCGCCAAGTTCATGACCCAGGTCCAGACCGACGAGGCAGCTCCAGGCCCGCAAGGGTTCGACCGCGTCGAGTTCTGGGTGCAGACCAACCCGGGCACCAAGCCGGGCCCGATGATGAAGGTCGCCTCCGGCGGCGAGCTGTCGCGTTTCCTGCTGGCGCTGAAGGTGGTGCTGTCCGACCGCGGCTCGGCGCCGACCTTGGTGTTCGACGAGATCGACACCGGCGTCGGCGGCGCGGTCGCGGACGCGATCGGCGGACGGCTGGCGCGGCTCGCCGGCAAGGTTCAGGTGATGGCCGTAACCCACGCCCCGCAGGTCGCCGCCCGTGCCGACCAGCATTTGCTGATCTCCAAGGACGCGCTGGACAAGGGCAAGCGCGTCGCCACCCGCGTCAATGCACTCGCCGCCGACCACCGCCGCGAGGAGATCGCGCGGATGCTCGCCGGCGCCGAGATCACCGCCGAGGCGAGGGCTGCCGCGGACCGTTTGCTCAAGGCGGCGACGGCTTGATTTCGTGTCCCGGACGCGCGCAAGCGCCGGGGCCCTAAACGTTATGTCCGGGGTACGAAACTGTAACCGCCTTTACCCTCCCGCCCGCTCCATCGTATCCAAGCACCATGGCCAGAGCAGCAAAATCGAAACCAGCACCGCTTCGCGACGTCGCCGACCTCACCAAGGCGCAGGCCAAGGTCGAGCACATGCGGCTCGCGCTCGAGATCGAGGGGCACAACGAGCGCTACTACCAGGACGACGCGCCCACCGTCACCGATGCCGCGTATGACGCGCTGCGCCAGCGCTTCAACGCGATCGAGAAGCGCTTTCCGGAATTCGTCAGCGCGGACTCGCCGTCGCAGAAAGTCGGCGCTGCACCGTCGGGCCGCTTCAAGAAGGTGCGGCATGCCGTCCCCATGCTGTCGCTCGACAACGCCTTTGCGGAAGAGGATCTGCGCGACTTCGTCGGCCGCATCGTGCGGTTCCTGAAGCTCGACGACGACAGAATCGATTTCTCGGCCGAGCCGAAGATCGACGGCCTCTCGATGTCGCTGCGCTATGAGGGTGGTGAGCTCGCCACCGCGGCGACCCGCGGTGACGGCGCGGTCGGCGAGGACGTCACCGCCAATATCCGCACCCTCGAAGACGTGCCGCAAAAGCTGAAGGGCCGCAACGTCCCCGATATCTGCGAGGTGCGCGGCGAGGTCTACATGACCAAGAAGGCCTTCCTCGCGCTCAACGAGCGGCAGAAGGCCGAAGGCAGCACCATCTTCGCCAATCCGCGCAACTCGGCCGCGGGTTCGCTCCGGCAGAAGGACCCGACCATCACCGCCTCGCGTCCCCTCGGCTTCTTCGCCTATGCCTGGGGCGAGATGAGCGCGATGCCGGAGGGCACGCAGAGCGGCATGATCCATTGGTTCGAGCGCTGCGGCTTCAGGACCAACCCGCTGACCAAGCTCTGTCACTCCGTCGAGGAACTGCTGGCGTTTCATCGTGCGATCGAGGAACAGCGCGCAAAACTCGACTACGACATCGACGGCGTCGTCTACAAGGTCGACCGCATCGACTGGCAGGAACGGCTCGGCTTCGTCTCGCGCACGCCGCGCTGGGGCATCGCCCATAAATTCCCCGCCGAGCGCGCCACGACGGTGTTGCGCGACATCGAGATCCAGGTCGGCCGCACCGGCTCGTTCACGCCGGTGGGCAAGCTCGAACCGGTCGGCGTCGGCGGCGTGATCGTGCAGAACGTCACGCTGCACAACGAGGATTACATCAAGGGTATCGGCAACAAGGGCGAGGTGTTGCGCGAGGGCCGCGACATCAGGATCGGCGACACCGTCGTGATCCAGCGTGCCGGCGATGTCATCCCGCAGGTGGTCGACGTCGTCCTCGACAAGCGGCCGAAGGCTGCCAGGGAATTCCAGTTTCCGAAGAAGTGCCCGTGCCCGTTGCACACCGATGTCACGCGCGAGGAGACGGCGGCGGGCGAAGAGGGCTCACGCGCTCGCTGCACCGGTGAGTTCGCCTGCCCCTACCAGAAGATCGAGCATTTGAAGCTGTTCGTGTCGCGGCGCGCCTTCGACATCGACGGCCTTGGCGAGAAGCAGCTCCAGTACTTCTTCGACGAGGGTTTTGTGAAGGAGCCAGCCGACATCTTCACGCTGGAAAAGCGCAACGCAAAACTCAAATTGGAGGACATCGAGGGTTACGGCGCAACCTCGGTGCGCAATTTGTTCGGCGCGATCGAGAGCCGTCGCAAGATTGCACTGGAGCGCTTCATCTACGCGCTCGGCATGCGCCATATCGGCGAGACCACGGCGCTGGCGCTGGCCCGCGGCTACGGCTCCTGGGACGCCTTCCACGACGCCAGCCTCAAGGTTGCCAATGGCGACGAGGAGGCGATGGCCGAGATGGATGCGCTCGACCAGATCGGCGAGACCGTGATCAAGAGCATCGCCGATTATTTCGGCGAGAGCCACAATCGCGGCATCGTCGAGCGGCTCACCAGGGAGGTCGAGATCATCGACGCCGAGAAGCCGAAGAGCAACTCCGCCGTCGCCGGCAAGACCGTGGTGTTCACGGGCTCGCTGGAGAAGATGACGCGCGACGAGGCCAAGGCCACCGCTGAGCGGTTAGGCGCAAAAGTGTCCGGATCGGTGTCCAAGAAAACCGATCTCGTCGTCGCCGGCCCCGGCGCGGGTTCGAAGCTCGCGGAAGCCAACAAGCACGGCGTCAAGGTGCTGACCGAGGACGAGTGGCTGACGCTGATCGGGGAGTGAGGGCTTCTTTCGTCATTGCGAGCGAAGCGAAGCAATCCAGAATCTTTCCGCGGGTCGCAGTCTGGATTGCTTCGCTTCGCTCGCAATGACGGAGGAGGCGGCGTGCCATCCCTCACATCATCCCGCTCTCTTCCTCTTCCGCCTGCTCGATCAGCGTCTCGCTCACCATGACCTCGCGGCGGGGGACGACGAAGATCATCGTGCAGGCGCACAGCAGGGAGATCGCCAGCACTGCGGCGGTGAGCGGCAGCGTGGTCGCGGAATGGCCGCCGAGATAGGCGCCGAATTGCGACATCAGCGCGCCGATGCCCTGCTGGAGAAAGCCCATCGCACCTGATGCGGTGCCGGCGGCCTCGGGACGGACGCTGATGGCGCCGGCGGCCGAGTTCGCCATCACGAAGGCATTGCCGACCATCACGATCATCTGCGTGCCGAACAGCCAGGCGGGTGCCTCGTTCCAGCCGGTGAAACTCCACAGCAGGTTCAACAGGCTGCCGCAAAGCTGGAGCGCGAGGCCGAACCAGATCAACTTCTCCAGCGAGTGCCGCGGCGCGAAGCGCACGCAGAGCAGATTGCCGACGAGATAGGCGAAACCCGTCGTCGCGAACCACGCGCCGTATTCGGCGCTGGTCCTGCCCATCTGCGTCACCACGATATAGGGGCCGCCGCCGGCGAAGGTGAAGATGATCTGCGACGCCAGCACCTGGCACATCACGTAGCCGACGAAGGCGCGGTTGCGGATCAGGATGCCGACATCGCCGCGAAAGCCGCTGCCGGCTGCGCGGTCTCGGCGCGTCTCGGGCAGCGCGAAAGCGATGCCGACGGCGACAATGATCGCGGCGACGGTAATGGCGTAGAAGATCGCGCGCCAGCCGAATGCGGTCTCGATCAGGCCGCCGGTGAGCGGGGAGACCATCTGCCCGATCATCAGCGCCGCGACCACGAGGCTGATCATCGAGGCGACGCGATCGCGCTGGTAGATGTCGCGGATGATGGCGCGGCTCACCACCATGCCGGCGGCGCCGCCCAGCGCCTGGAAGAAGCGCGCGGCGATCAGCTGCGGCAGGGTTTCCGCGAAGATACAGGCGACGCTGGCGACGACCATCAGCGCCAGGCCTCCAAGCAGCACCGGGCGCCGCCCGAAACGGTCCGACAGCGGGCCCATGATGAGTTGCGATAGCGCGATGCCGACCATGTACAGCGACACCGTCATCTGCGCGACCGAGATGTCGCTGCCAAAGGTCGTCGCCAGCACCGGTAGCGCCGGAACCAGCATGTAAAGCGAGATCGGCGCGATGCCAGTCATGACGACGAGCAGCAGCAACACCACGCGCGAGGTCGCGATGTTTTTCGCCGTTTCCGGCGGCTTGCTTATCATGCCGTGCATGCCTGACCGTCTCATAGAAATTCGAATCTGACTGTAGCGCTCTCGCGCAAGACGGATATCGGCGTTTCGGAATGCGGCTATACGGATTCCGGGACGGTGATAATGGCGGCGCGATGATGATGAATTGGGCGCGTTGCTCGTGCCGCGTGACAGGTGTCATTCCCCGCGGAGGCGGGGAATCCAGTATTCCAGAGGCTGCAGTGATTGAATCGAGAGGCCGCGGCGTACTGGATGCCCCGCCTTCGCGGAGCATGACAGCTGTGGTGGAGAGACAGCCTTGCACAAAACACGTAGTGCCATGCGACGTCGCGACGACGCGCTTACGCCTTCAGCTCCGCCGTGGCCTGGTCCAGCCACGCCTTCGTCGTCTCATCCAGGGCCGGCCGCACCTCGGCCCTGACGCGCGCGTGATAGGTGTTGAGCCAGTCGAGCTCGTCCTTGCCCAGCATGCCGACATCGATCAGCCGGCGGTCGATCGGTGCCAGGGTCAGCGTCTCGAACGCGTTCATCGATTTCTCAGCGCCCTTGATGTCGGCTGCGACCACCAGTTCGAGGTTCTCGATGCGGATGCCGAAGCCGTCGGTCTTGTAGTAGCCGGGCTCGTTGGACAGGATCATGCCTCGCTTCAGCGGCGTGGTTCCGAGCTTCGATATCCGTGCCGGTCCTTCGTGCACCGAGAGATAGCTGCCGACGCCGTGGCCGGTGCCATGCTCGAAATCGACGCCGGCGGCCCAGAGATATTGCCGTGCCAGTGTGTCGAGTTGCGCGCCGGTCGCGCCGTCGGGAAAGATCGCGCGGGCGATTGCGATGTGGCCGCGCAGCACACGCGTGAAGCGGTCGCGCATCTCATCGGTCGGCTCGCCCACGGCCATGGTGCGGGTGACGTCGGTGGTGCCGTCTTCGTATTGTGCACCTGAATCGATCAGCAGCAGATCGCCGGGCACGATCCGCCGGTTGCTCTTGCGGGTGACGCGGTAGTGCACGATGGCGCCATTCGGGCCGGTGCCCGATATGGTCGGGAACGACACATCCTTGAGCGCGCCGGTATCGCGGCGGAACGTCTCCAGCGCCTCGACCGCGTCGATCTCGGTGAGCTTGCCGCTTGCCGCCTCGCGGTCGATGAAGGCGAGGAAGCGCGCCAACGCCACGGCGTCGCGCCGGTGCGCGGTTTGCGTGCCCTTGATCTCGGTCGTGTTCTTGACCGCCTTGAGCAGCGCGATCGGATCGCTGCCGCGCACCGGCTTGCCACCGGCACCCGTGATCAGCCGGCTGAGGGCATCGGCCGCGGTCGCATTGTCGAGCGCGATCGATCCACCGCTCTTGGCGAGCGCCATCAGCGTCGGCGCCATCGCGTCGGGCTCGCGCACGTCGGCGGACTGCTCGAGATGGTCGCGGGTCAGATTGGAGAGCTTGCGGTGGTCGATGAAGATGGTGGGGCGGCCGTTCTTCGGCACCAGCGCGTAGGACAGCGGCAGGGGCGTATGCGCGACGTCGGCGCCGCGGATGTTGAAGGTCCAGGCCACGGCATGGCTGTCGGACAGCACCAACGCATCGACGCCGAGCTTGCCGATCTCGCTCCTGATCTGTGTCAGCTTCTCGGCTTCAGTCACGCCGGCATGTTGCGTCCCGTGCACCGTGACCGGCGCAATCGGCGGCTGTGGCCGGTCTTGCCAGATCGCATCGACCGGATTGCTGTCGACGGCGACCAGCTCGGCACCGGCCTTGGTGCAGGCGGCGGACAAACGCTCGGCTGCCGCAAAAGTGTGCAGCCACGGATCAAATCCTAGGCGGTCGCCGGCCTTCAGGTGTGCCGACATCCAGCTTTCCGGCGGGGGATCGATTAGAGATTCCACGGCCCAGGCCCTTGAATCGACCTGCTTGGCCGCCTGGATCGTGTAGCGGCCATCGACGAACACCGCGGCCTCGTGCGTCAGCACCACCGCCAGTCCCGCCGAGCCGGTAAAACCGGTCAGCCAGGCCAGACGCTCTTCCGACGGCGGCACATACTCATTCTGCTGCTGGTCGGCGCGTGGAATCACGAAACCGGTCAGCTTGCGGCGGGCGAGTTCTTCACGGAGCGCGGCCAACCGGGCCGTCAATGCGACGCCCGCCTCGGGCTCCTCGAATGTCTGGAAGTGCGCTTCGAACATGGTGGATCACTTTAGGATCATGCGGATCAGTCCGCAATGTAGACGCATTTGAGGTCGTATCTGGCATGGACTGTGCTTGAACAAGTTCCATTCGAATTGAGTGGAGTACAGGATGCGGCAGTTGCGCTTCGTCTGGATAACAGGGAAATTCGAGCAAGTTGTTCATCTCAATGACGAGGGGACACTCGATGCCAGCGTTCACGTTTGAGAAGATTACGCCGCCGGTGCGCCGCGCCCCGGCTGCGGCAACACCGAAGAAACCGCGCGGCCTCATCAACCAGATGATCGACCGTTTCGCCGAACGCCGCGCGAGGCGCGCCTCGCGGGCCGAGCGCGCGATGCGCCCGGACGAGAAGGCGGCAAAGTAGCGGCATCTACAGCAGCACCCGTACTCACCACATCTTCCGCAGCAACAGGCTGCTCCACCCCTCGATCCGCAAGTGCTTCAGAGGCACTAGGCCGCGCGCGCGGTAGGCGGCGATCACGGCGGGGACTTGGGGCGTCAACAGGCCCGAGAGGATGACGCGCCCTCCGGTCGCGAGGTGCCGCGTCAACGGGCCCGCCAATTGCCGTAACGGATTGGCCAGGATGTTGGCCAGCACCAGGTCGAACGGGCCGCATCTCCCGAAATCAGCCGCCGCGAATCCGGTGGCGCGGATCACTCGCACATGGTGACCGACTTCGTTCAACAAGGCGTTCTCGGCTGCCACCTTGACCGAGGCCGGGTCGATGTCGGAGGCCAGCACCGCGCGATGCAGCGCCTTCGCCGCCGCTATCCCCAGCACGCCGGTCCCGGTGCCGAGGTCGAGCACGCGGCCGGGCCGGGTGCTTTTCAGGACATGGTCAAGCAGGAGTAAACAGCCGCGTGTGGTGCCGTGATGGCCGGTGCCGAAGGCGAGAGCCGCCTCGATCTCGATGGCGAGCTTGTTTGGCGCCACGCGGTCGCGGTCATGGCTGCCGTGGACGACGAAGCGCCCGGCCGGCACCGGGACGAGGTCTTCCAGGCTCGACTTGACCCAGTCCCTGGCTTCGACGGTGTCGAAGGCCAGCGTGTCCGCGATCTCATTTCCTGCTGAGGTTGCAACGAGTTCGCGCAGCCAGGCCCGGTCCGGCGCGTTCGCGAAATGCAGCGCGACGTCCCACTGTCCGTTCGGCTGCTCGAAGGCGGCGACCGCCGCATCGTCCTCGAAGAACATTTCGGTGAGGACGTCGACAATGCGCCTGGCGGCGATCTCGCTGCCGATCGAAAAACTGGCGCGATGGGTGGGGGAAGGCTGCATTCTCAGGGTTCCGTCCGGTTCAATTTTTGGAACTTTTGTTCCAATTTTTTCCAATAACTTGCATTCACGAGGTTAACCCGCCCGCAGGTTGTACCACGTAGATCTGCGGGTGTTGGGCAACCCACACAGCTTGAAATGGAATAGGAGGCGAGACTTGAAGCACATGATTTTGAAGTTCTGGACCGACGATTCAGGTGCAACCGCAATCGAGTACGGCCTGATCGCAGCCGGCATTGCGCTGGCGATCATTACCGTGGTGAACGGCCTGGGCACCACCATGAACGACAAGTTCACTTCGATTAGCAGCTCCTTGAAGTAATTTCCGCCTCCCATTTGCCGGCGGGGCCAATTCTCCATACGACTGCCTTTGAGCCGCGCCCGTCGGGGGAATTGTCCCCTGGCGGGCGAAGTCGTGTTTGGGGATTGGCTTGCACAGAATGCCCACAGGCTTACCCGCTGGTTTTTCCGGGCTTTGTCCACGGATTATCCCGCCGTTCATCCCCGGATTTTCCACCGACTTGTACTGGCTTTGGAGGAGCGTAACCCACCGCGCCTTCACAGCTTTGCCAACAGTCTGTCCACAGCCCATCCACAGGCTTATCCACGGCTTCCGAACAACGACCGGTGATCCCTCAAAATCGCCTGCGCGGCGTTGTGGCCGGGGGCGCCGGTGACGCCGCCGCCGGGATGGGCGCCGGAGCCGCAATGATAGAGGCCCCTCACGGGTCCGCGATAATCGGCATGGCCCAGCATCGGCCGGGCCGAGAACAGCTGGTTCAGCGTCAGCGCGCCGTGGAAGATGTCGCCGCCGAGCAGGCCGAACTGCCGTTCGAGGTCGAGCGGTGACAGGATCTGGCGGCCGAGCACGCTTGTCGCAAAACCCGGCGCGTATTTGTCCACCGTCGCGATCATGAGGTCGGCAACTTCTTCACGATGGTCGTCCCACGACTTTCCATCGGGAAGCTCCGGCGCCACGTGCTGGCAGAACAGGCTCGCGACATGCTGTCCTGCGGGCGCGAGCGTGTCGTCGAGCGTCGAGGGGATCAGCATTTCCACGACCGGCTCTCGGCTCCAGCCGTGCGCCCGGGCATCGAGAAAGGCGCGGTCCATGTAGCCGAGATCAGGCGCCAGGATGATGCCCGAGGTGAGATGATCGCCGTCGCCCGGCAGCGCCGTGAAGGAGGGCAGGCGGTCCAGCGCCACGTTCATGCGGAAGGTGCCGGAGCCGTTCTTCCAGTGCCGGATGCGATCGAGGAAAGTTTGGGGAAGCGCATCGGCGGCGACCAGCCGCGTATAGAGCAGCTTCGGATTGACGTTGGCCGCGACATATTTCGCGCGGACGGTCGTGCCGTTCTCCAGCGCCACGCCGACCGCGCGGTCGCGCTCGACGATGACCTCGCGCACGCCTGCATCGGTGTCGATCACGACGCCGCGGTCGCGTGCGGCGCGCGCCATGGCTTGCGTGATCGCGCCCATGCCGCCGATGGCGTGACCCCAGACGCCCTTCTTGCCGTTCACCTCGCCGAAGGCGTGGTGCAGCATCACATAGGCCGAGCCCGCGGCGTAGGGGCTGGCATAATTGCCGACGATGGCATCGAAGCCGAACAGCGCCTTGACCAGATCATGCTCGAAACGTTCGTCCAGCATCTCGCCGGCCGAGCGGGTGAAGAGATCGAGCAAGCTGCGGCTCTGCTCCAGCGACAGCCCGCGCAGGATGTTGGCACTCTGGAATGCGTTCACGGCCTCGCGGATCGAGGCCGTGCCGAAGCCATCGAGCAGGTTTGGCGGCGCGCGCAGCACGAATTGCCGGAGCACGTCGGCAATATCTTCCAGCTCGCGCGAAAACCCGTCGAGCGCGTTTGCGTCGCGCGCGCTCAGCCGTGCGACGGATGCCTGCGTCCGTCCCTCGCCAGTGAGGAGATAGCTGCCGTCGGGAGCAGGCAGAAAATTCTGCGCGCGTCGTTCAACGATGCGCAGGCCCTGTTCGGCCAGCTTCAAGTCGCGGACCACTTGCGGATTAAGCAGGCTCACGGTGTAGGCCGCGACCGAATTGCGGAAGCCCGGATGAAACTCCTCCGTGACCGCGGCCCCGCCGACCACCTTGCGGCGCTCGACCACGCGCACGCGCAAGCCGGCCATCGCGAGATAGGCCGCGCAGGTGAGGCCGTTATGGCCAGCGCCGATGATGATGGCGTCGGTTTCGATCATGAAGGTGCAAGCTGTTCCACGGTCATTCCGGGACGGTCTGAGCGCCCCGGTTCGGAATGACATCTGTATATGAAGCATTCCCCGCTGCAACATCACGAGAGCCTTTATTGCTCGTTCAGGCGCCTTGTGCTCCATTGCGCGCGCCCGGCGCCCGCCGGGATATGCTGGAGCTTCCATGGATTCGATCGTGCAACCCGCCGCCACGGAGCAGCCGTCCTCGTCACGCAACCGGCTGCTGCTGACGGTCTACACCGCCGCGATCTTCGTCAGCGCGCTATTGCTGTTCTCGGTGCAGCCGCTGTTCACCAAGATGATCCTGCCGCGGCTCGGCGGCTCGCCGGCGGTGTGGTCGGTGGCGATGGTGTTCTTCCAGTCGCTGCTGCTGGCGGGCTACGCCTATGCGCATTTGTTGATGCAGGTGAGGAACCGCATCGTTCCCGTGGTGGTGCATCTCCTGCTGCTGATCGCGGCCTTTGCCACGCTGCCGCTCGGCATCGCCTCCGCCTATGGCGATCCGCCCGCTTCGGGCTACGCGGTCTGGCTGCTCGGCCTGTTCGTGATCTCGATCGGGCTGCCGTTCTTCGCCCTCGCCGCCAACAATCCGTTGCTGCAGGCCTGGTTCGTCCGCACCGGGCATCCTGCCGGACATGATCCCTATTTCCTCTATGCGTCCTCCAACATCGGCAGCTTCCTCGCCCTGCTGTCCTATCCGTTCCTGCTGGAGCCGATGTTCACGCTGCACACGCAGAACCGGCTCTGGACCGGCGGTTACGGCATTCTGATCCTCCTGATCGCCGCATGCGGCGTGCTGCTGTTGCGCTCGCCGAAGCTTGCCATGGTCGATGCACGAACCGAGGATTTGAATGCGCCGGCGCCCGGTTTCATGACGCGGCTGCGCTGGATATTCCTCGCCGGAGTGCCGTCCGGCCTGCTCATCGCCGTCACCGCGCACATCTCGACCGACGTTGCGGCCGCGCCGCTGCTGTGGGTGCTGCCGCTGTCGCTGTACCTCCTGACCTGGGTGGTGGTGTTCCAGTCGCGGCCGCTGCTGCCGCACAAATGGATGCTGATGCTCCAGCCGGTCGCGATCGCAGGCGTCGTCTTCCTGCTGGCGTTCGGCGGCGAACAGAACCTGCTGCTGACGCTCGGCGGTCATCAATTGTGCTTCTTCGTCATCGCCATGGCCTGCCACGGCGAGTTGGCGCGGACCCGGCCGGCCGCCAAATATCTCACCGGATTCTATGTCGCGCTGTCGTTCGGCGGCATGGTCGGCGGCCTGTTCGCAGGGCTCGTCGCGCCGTTCACATTCTCCTGGATCGCGGAATATCCGATCCTGGTTGCGCTTGCCGCGCTGTGCCGGCCGCCGGCGAACGAGCGGCTGGCGGGCATCGTCAAATGGTATTGGCTGGCGCTTGCCGCGCTGGTCGTCGTGCTCGTTGCGCCCTTTGCCACGACGGGCGCCCTGTCGAGCTGGTTCGAGGATCACCGCGTCTGGCTGGCCAGCGGCGTCGGCGTGCTCGCCGCGCTGCTGGCGCTGGCGGTCAACGCCGGCCGCTGGAAGATATTCGCCACCGTCGCGCTGGCGCTGGCGTTGATCCGGGTTTATCCGGCGGACGAAGGCCGCGTCACCACGGTGCGCAGCTTCTTCGGCGTGCACAAGATCGTGGTGACGCCCGGCGGCTATTTCCACGTGCTGATGCACGGCACCACGATCCACGGCGCCGAGCGTTTCCTCAACAATGACGGCACGCCGGTCACCGGCCGGCCCGAGCCGATCACCTACTATCACAGGGATGGCGGCATCGGTCAGGCCGTCAGCGCAATCCGGGAACGCAAGGGCGCTCCGTTGAAGGTCGCGGCGATCGGCGTCGGATCGGGCACGCTCGCCTGCGCCGCGGAGCCGGGCGAGAGCTGGACCTTCTTCGAGATCGATCAGTCCATGGTCGACGCGGCAAGCGATCCGAAGAATTTCCGCTACATCTCGAGCTGCATGCCGGGCCTGAAGCCGGTGATCGGCGATGCCCGCCTCACCTTCGCGAAGGAGCCGGACGGCGCCTATGATCTCATCATCGTCGACGCCTATTCGTCCGATGCGATCCCGATCCATCTTGCGACCGAAGAAGCGATGAAGATCTACAAGGACAAGCTCGCTCCGCACGGCGCCGTGGTGATGCACGTCTCAAACCGCCACCTCGATCTCGAGACCGTCGTGGTCGGCATCGCCGATGCCAACGATCTCAAGAGCTGGGTCTACAACGAGGATTCGGGGCGCGATGGCGACTACATCTTCTCGACCGACGTCGTCATCTCCGCCCGCGAGGATGCCGACATCGGCAGGCTCGCATCGTCGAAATCATGGGAGCAGACCGAAGCCGACGACAGGGTGCGGGTCTGGACCGACGATTACTCCAACATTTTGGGCGCGCTGTACCGGCGCTTGAGGGACGGGGAGTAAGGCCCGCTTCTACGGCTCCACCGGCGTCGCCGCGGGCAACGCAATTGCTTTCTCGCCCGCGACCTGTCGCAACAAATCGGGCCTGTCGGAGATGATCCCGTCGACGCCGATCTCGATCATGCGCGTCATGTCTTCAGGCTTGTTGACCGTCCAGACCACGACACGCAGCCCGAGCGCATGGGCCTCGGCGATCAGCGCCGCGGTCACATCGCCGAAATAGGGCGACCAGACCGTGCCGCCCGCAGCCTTGATGGTCCGGGGCAGCGACCCGCCATGATCGGCCGGGCTGAATCCTGCCGTCCAGATGGTCGCCTTGTCCAGCGCCACCGTCTGGCTCGAGCCGCGCTGGAGCGTCAGGTACACCGTCGGCATCTTCGGTGCCCGCTGCTGGACGAGCAACAGAGTCCGCCAGTCGAACGACTGGATCATGACGCGGTCGGAGAACTTTTCGGCTTCGATCAGGGCGAGCAGCCTGGTGACGAAAGCTTGCGGATCGAGCGTCTCTTCCGGATGGTTCGGATCGATCTTGGTCTCGATGTTGAAGCGCACGCGCGTATTGCCGGATTTGCGCACCAGCGCGAACAGCTCGTTCAAGGTCGGAATGCGGGTCCCGGGCATGGCGCGCTGGTCGGGGAATTGCTTCGCGTAAGGGCTGTCTGGCCGGATCTCGCCGACGTCATAGGTCCTGATATCGGCGAGCCGCAGTTTCACGAAGGGCGTGCCGGGGGCCGCGACATAGGCGCCGCTCGCATCCCGCGTGATATCAGGGTTGAGCCCGCGCTCATGCGACACGACGACTTCTCCGTCGGCGGTGATGCCGACGTCGAGCTCCAGCGTGTCCACGCCCATCGACAGCGCATTGGCGAAGGCCGGAAGCGTGTTTTCCGGCAGCAGCGCCCGCCCGCCGCGATGGGCCTCGAGGTCGAAAGCCGAATCAAATGCCATGGCCGGTCCCGCAATGAGAAGTGTCAGTACGGTCAAGATCGTCGCAGCACGTGACGGCATGGCGGCTCGTGGGGCAAGGGGAAAGGGGCGATATTTCAACGCGTTTTGGCGCGTCCGGACGATTGTATAGGTTTTCGTGGCTGTTGAAACCTTGGGCGGTGGCTTGGGTTGCGGCCGGCGCGGGGGTATGTACTCATAGTCGGTGCCCTGGAATCCCGCCCGTGCAGCAGCAACGCGATCATCGAATTATCCGCAGCCGGCATTTTCGCCGGATGCAGCGCCGGCATTTCATCATCTTCGACGTTTTGCCCTTCGTCGGCACGCTGCTGGCGCTGGTCCTTCTGTTCTACCGCCCGATCGGCGCAATGGAGCTTGGCCTGTTCGCCGGCTTCTGGCTGGTTACCGGCCTCGGCCTTACCGTTGGCTATCACCGGCTCTTCACCCACCGCGCCTTCGCGACCTCCACAGCGATGAGTGCGATCCTGGTCGTGATGGGATCGATGGCCGGCCGCGGTCCCATGCTGTCCTGGGCGGCAATGCACCGCCGGCACCACGAATTGTCCGATCACGACGGCGATCTGCATTCACCGCGGCTGCACGGCGAGGGCGCGTTCGGCCGCCTGCGCGGCTTCCTGCACGCACATTTGACCTGGATGATCGAGCACGATTATCCCAATGTTGCGCACTATGTCCCGGATCTGATGGCGGATCGCAGGCTGGTTGCCGTCAACAGCTACTATTACAGTTGGGTCGGTCTCGGCCTGGTGCTGCCGGCCGCGATCGGCGGCCTCGCCACCATGAGCCTGTGGGGCGCACTCACCGGCTTGCTCTGGGGCGGCGTGGTGCGCATGTTCGTGGTCGAGCAGACCATGTCCGCCATCAACTCCGTGATGCATAGCTTTGGCGCGCAGCCCTTCGTCACCCGCGACGACAACAGCCGCAATCTCGGCGTGATGGCCTGGCTCGCCTGGGGCGAGGGCTGGCACAACAACCACCACGCCTTTCCCTATTCCGCGGCCTTCGGCCTGCGCTGGTTCGAGTTCGATCCCGGCTTCAACTTCATCCGGGCGCTGGAAGCGCTGGGACTGGCCTGGGACGTCAAGGTGCCGAGCGAGGAGAAGATTGCGCGACGCATGCTGCGGCAGCCGGGCGACGCTGCGCCCGACCTCGAAACGGGCTGAGCATCATCCGCCGGCTCACGCCGGCGATGGCGCGGCTTTGAACCGATGCTGTTCAACGACTATCCCTTTCTCCTGGTCTTCCTGCCCGCGGCGCTGCTGATCTATCGCTTGGCCGATCCCTATCCGCATCTGCGCATCGACGTGCAGGTCGCGCTGTCGCTCGCCTTCTATGCCTGGGGCAGCCCGTCCTTCATCCTGCTCCTGATCGGCTCGATCGCGATCAACTGGCTCGCCTCGGTCGCCTATGGGCGCGTGAAGTGGCCGGCGGTGCTGACACTGGTGATCATGCTCGATCTCGCGGTGCTGGCGTTGTTCAAATACGCCAACTTTCTTCTCGCCAATCTAGGTCTCGCGCTGGGTACGACGTTGCCGGTGCTCGACGTCGGGCTACCGCTCGGCATCTCCTTCTTCACCTTCCACCACATCATGTATCTGGTCGATCTGAAGCGCGGCAGGGCGCCGCTCTATGCGCTCGACCGCTACGCGCTCTACATCGCCTTCTTCCCGCAGGCGATCGCCGGCCCCCTGGCGCGCTGGTCGGAGGTGATGCATCAGTTCGGCAGGCAGATCTACGTTCCGGGCTGGCAGCGCCAGTTCTGTGTGGCGACCTGCTTCATTGCGATCGGCCTGTTCGAAAAAATCGTGATCGCCGACGGCCTCGCGCATCTGCTCGATCCCATCTACGCGCAGGCAGCGAACGGGCCCTTGCCCAGCGGCGATGCCTGGCTTGCCTTCTGCTTCTCCTTCCAGATCCTATTCGATTTCTCCGGCTATTCCGACATCGCGATCGGCCTTGGTCTGCTGTTCGGCGTGCAGCTGCCGTACAATTTCAATGCGCCGCTGCGCTCGACCAATATCCAGGATTTCTGGCAGCGCTGGCACATCACCCTCATGCTGTTCCTGCGCGACTACGTGTTTTATCCGCTGGTCAACCTGCGTCTTTTGCCGCGGCACTGGCTACCGATCCAGTTCTTCGGCGCGATGATGATCACGATGGCGCTGTGCGGCCTGTGGCACGGCGCGAGCTGGACCTTCGTGTTGTGGGGCGTGCTGCACGGGCTTGCGCTGGTTGCCTGCACGCTGTGGCGTCGCTATGGCCCGGAGTTCCCGTCATGGCTCGGCTGGACGCTCACCGTGCTCTTCGTGCTCGCGACCGGCGTGATTTTTCGCGCGGGCTCCGTGGAGGCGGCATGGCATGTCTTCTGTGGGCTGGTTTCGCCGCTGCCGCTCGAGCGCGGAAAGCATTTGTGGCCGCTGATTGTAGCGCCGTTGTTCGCCTTCCTGCTGCCGGCGAGCCAGGACATCGTGGCGGTGCTCACGCGTCGCCCCAATCCGTGGCTCGCGGGTCTGCTCGGTCTTGGGCTATTCGCATTGCTGCTTCACATGGGTGGTCGGGATCTCCATGACTTCGTCTACTTCAAGTTCTGAGACCGACCCCGGCTGGGGTCGGAGCTTGCTCGCGTGTCTGGGCACGCTGATCGGGGCTGCGCTGCTGGTGCTCGCACTGATGGTGGTGGTCGATCCCTATGACAGCGGCAAGCTCGGCCTGCTTGGCATCGACGGCGTCGATAATCGTCTGACCCAGGTCACGGCGGCGAGCCGCGCGCGAAATCCGGATTTCAATGCCGCGATCCTGGGCAATTCGACGGCGCAGATGATCGAGCCGATGGAACTGTCGCGCGCGACCGGCCTGCGATTCGTGCAGCTCTACATGACCGGTGCGTTTCCCCGCCAGGAGCTCGCGGTGCTGGACTTCTTCCTGCGGAATCACCGGGAGGTCGGTGCCCTGGTGGTCGTGACTGACCCCGGCTGGTGCGTGCATGCACGGCTCAAGGAGGAGGGCGGCGTCCCGTTTCCCGACTGGCTCTATGACAGAAGCGTCTTCACCTACGCTGCGCGTCTGATCTCATGGCAGGCAATCGAGCACGCTTTTCAACGCATCAGTATCGGCCTTGGCCGGCGACCACGGATGAACCCTGACGGCTTTGTCAGCTACGAGGACATCTGGCCGCCGGGCCAATTCAAGGAAGTCGGCTGGCCCAGGGATCCGGCGCCGTACTTGTCCGCCGAGATGCGGGCGACATTTCCCGAGATCGCTGCGCTGGCAGATATCGTCAGGACATTGCCGGCCGGTGTGCCCGTCGTCATCATCGTGCCGCCGACCTTCGCGACCACCGTGCCGAAGCCCGGCACGGAAGCCGCCCTGGAGCGCAGCGCCTGCGACGCGGCGCTGAAGAAAGTGGTCGCGGGCCGACCGCGCAGCAATTTCATCAGCTACCGCGTTGACAACGATCTCACGCGCGACCGCGCCAATTTTGCCGACTTCATCCACTATCGCCCAATCCTGGCGCGCAAGATCGAGCAGGGGATCGCCGTGAGCCTGCGCGATGGGGAGAGCGCGAAGATCGATTTCTGAGCGGTCCTCAGCCGAGCTGCTCGAAACCGCCATCGAGCCAGAGTTTGCGCGCCAGCTTGCGCTGGATCTTGCCGCTGGTGGTCTTCGGCAGGGTGCCGGGCCGGATCAGCGCGATGTGGCGCGCCGAGAGTTCGTGGTTGTCGGCGATGGCCTCCCGAATCCGGCCCCTGATCGCTTCGGTGTCGATCGAGTGACGCGCGGTGCGCTCGATTTCCTGGACGATGACGAGTGCCTCTTCGCCGGTCTCGTCGGGCACCGAGAACGCCGCGCCGCAATTTTCGCGCAAAGCTCCATCGAGCGATTGCACGGTGCGCTCGACGTCCTGCGGATAATGATTGATGCCGCGGATGATGATGAGGTCCTTGATCCGCCCGGTGACGAACAGTTCGCCGGTGACGTCGAGGAAGCCGAGGTCGCCGGTGCGCAGCCACGCCCCGTTTTCGCGGGCAATCTGCGCATTGAGCCCCTCGCGCGTCGCCTCGTCGTTGCGCCAATAGGCGCGGGCGATATTGGCCCCGTTCACCCATATCTCGCCGACGCGGTCCGCGGGCAGGCGCGTGCGGTTGTCCGCGTCCACGATGGCGATCCGCTCGCCGGTGAGCGCGCGGCCGCAGCCGACGACGATCTGCGTGTCTTCGGCGCTGGAAGGCGCTTCCGCTGCGTGCGCCTGAAGCGCCGTGCGGCTCAGGCTGCGTGTGACATGACCGCCGTCGCGGCGTCCGCCGGAAATCAGGAGCGTCGCTTCCGCCATTCCGTAGGCGGGATACTTTGCGCGCGGATCGAAGCCGTGCGGCGTAAATGTCTGGATGAACCGTTCGATGGTTTCCGCATGCACCGGCTCTGCGCCGTTCAGCGCGATCCTGAGCGAGGACAGGTCGACGCCCTCCATCTGGTCGGCGCGATAGCGGCTGACGCAGAGGTCGAAGCCGAAATTCGGGCTGCACGCCACTTCCGCGCGGTAATGAGAGATCGCGCGCAGCCAGCCGAGCGGCCGCTGCATGAACGCATTCGGTGCCATCAGCACGCAAGTCGCCCCAACATAGAGCGCCTGCAGTGCGTTCAGGATCAGCCCCATGTCGTGATAGAGCGGCACCCAATTGACGTAAGTCGATTGCCGGGTGTTGCCGAGCGCGAGCCGGATCATCTCGAGATTAGCGAGCAGATTGGCGTGGCTCACCATCACGCCTTTGGGCGCGGACGTCGAGCCGGAGGTGTATTGCAGGAAGGCGATGTCGTCCGGCGCCGGCTCGGGCAGTTCGATTGTCTCATCATCGGCCGCGCCGAGATCGACCTCGATCCAGCGAATGTGCTCGTGCGCGAAGCGTGCCCGCAGATCACCACGGAGCGCGACGGCCGAATTGGTCAGCGCCACCGCCGGCGTGCAATTGGCGAGTATCGCGGCGCTCGCATCGCGCGCGCTGTTTCGCCGTGGCGTCATCATCGGCACGGCGATGATGCCGGCGATCAGACAGCCGAAGAACGCCACCATGAATTCGATGCCGGGCGGAAACACCAGGATGGCGCGGTCGCCGGGACGCGCGGCCAAGGTCAATCGCAGAGCGAGGGCGGATGCGGAGTGATGCAGTTGGCGGAAGGTGAGGACAGATTCCTCCGTCCCGCGATCGGATACGAAGATGTAGGCCCTATCGTCGGCCTGCTCCGCCGCACGTCGGGCCAGCAGTGCCACGAGCGAGCGGAAGGTTTCCATGGGTTGCGCCGGCTTCTGCCGCCCTCAGGCGGCGGGACGGATTGCGCCCTTGTCGGCGAGAAATCGCGACAGCGCCTCAACGGTCGGATGGTCGTAGAAGTCGTCCGTCGATAGTTCGAGGTCGAGCTTCTCCTCGAGTTCCATCATCAGGTAGACCAGCATCGCCGAATCGAGCCCAAGGCGGCTGAATTTCGTGCCGATGTCGACCCGGTCCTTCGAAATTCGCAGGATATTTGCCAGGGCGGCAACGCAGAAATCCGAAATCTGCTCGCGTGTCATGTCATGTCCCAAAAACAATGGGACGACAATACGGGGGACCCCCTGGTTGTCAATTTGGCCGGAACGCCGCTGCGTTGAAGGTTGTGGACTGTTGCTTCCTTGCGTCGGCCGGTGCCCAATCCGTGCACAGGCTGGCGCTGTTTCCTGCGGTCGACTGCGGCAAGCGCCCGTCGCAGCAGCGGCTTTCTGATTCGCTGGCGCGGCAACGCCGCGTTCAGATAGGGTCAGTTCTGGTAGTAATAGCCACGGGGTTGGTAAACTTGCCGGGGCTGCGGCTGATAGTAGGTGCCGTTGCCCTGATTGTAATATTGCTGAGGCTGCTGCTGATAGACCTGTGCGTCATAGAGCGGGCGGCTGCCACGCGGCGCCGGGTAGCGCGCGCCGGTGTCGGTGCCGTCGGCCGGATAGATGTAGTTGTCATCCTGCGGCATGTAGCGGCGGGCAGGTGCGGCCTGAGGCATCAGGTTCACGGGATCGCCTGATGTGGCGTACTGCTCTTCGGCGGGCTGCGGCGCGCGGGCCACTGCCGTGGGGTTGCGGCCACGCGGATTGCGCGCCAGCGCCACCTGCGCCGAGCCGGTCAGCGTCACCGTGGTGTTGAGCACGCCCTGCTGCTGCACCAGCGCGTAGAGCGTCGTGGCATTCTGGCGCGACAGCCGCACGCAGCCATGCGAGGCGGGCGTGCCGAGCCGACCGACCGAGTCGGTGCCGTGGATGGCGTGCCCGACCTTGGTGAAGAAGATCGCGTGCGGCATCGGCGCGTCGTCGAATTCCTTGGAATAGTGATCCTCTTCCATGCGGAAGGTGCGGAACGCGCCGTTCGGCGTCTCCCGCGAGGGGATGCCTGTCGACACCGGCCAGTGGTAGCGCGCGACGCCGTCGACAGCGACGGTCATCTGCTGATTGTCCTTGTCGACGGTGATCTCGACCTTGGCCTGCGCGGTGCCCGCGCTCAAAAGCATCAGGGAGGTGAAAGCAATAAAAAACGAACGCATCTGACTTGTGGCCTCCGGCCTGTTCACACTAGGCGCCGTGGCTCTCCGTCCCCCGGCGTGCACTATGCCTGCAATCCGGCTTTCGTTCCAGCGGCCTGCCCGCCCATCGTTAACGGGACGCCCGGCGTAAGCAAGGCCGCTTTGTGCCGCAAAGCCAGCGGCGGCGCTGACATTTTCGCGAGCGGGAGATGCGTTCATAATGCCGACAATTCATCAGAATGGCGCAACCATCCGGGGCGCAACCATTTGGCCGCATCGGCGTTGATGATCGCTGCCTCGACCGGCGGCTTCCGCCGCCGGTTTTACCTTTGGGAATGAAGATGAACAAAGTTTGCGTCGCCGCCGCCTCTCGGCCGGCCGGTCTGCCTTTCCGTCTGCTCTTTGCTGGCGCCGCCGTTCTGGCCGCGCTGTCCTGCATCCCACAGCCTGGCCATGCCCAAGGCATCGTTCGGGGCGCCCAGGAAGGTTCTTATGAAGGCAACCGGATAGCCGGCCCCGTGGGTGGCGTGGTTGGAGGCGCGGTCGGCGCGGGTGTCGGCGGTGCCGTCGGCGCGGTCGAGGGGGTGTTCGGCATTCCTCATCGCGGCCACCGTCGCTGCCGCGGCTATTACGACGGATACAACCGCTTCCACTGCTATCGGTGATGTCCCCGTAGCCCGGATGGAGCGAAGCGCAATCCGGGCTACGCCTCTCGATCAGTTCTTCAACCGATACCCCGTGCGGAAAATCCACCAGATCACGACCAGACAGATCACCAGGAAGGCCGTCGTCATGCCGATGCTGACGGCCATGCTGACGTCCGCGATCTCGTAGAAGCTCCAGCGGAAGCCGGAGATCAGATAGACGACCGGATTGAGCAGCGCCACCGTGCGCCAGGCGGGTGGCAGCATGTCGATGGAATAGAAGCTGCCGCCGAGGAAGGTCAGCGGCGTCACCACAAGCATCGGGATCATCTGCAGCTTTTCGAACCCGTCGGCCCAGATGCCGATGATGAAGCCGAACAGGCTGAACGTCACCGCCGTCAGCACCAGGAAGGCCAGCATCCAGACCGGATGGTGGATGTGCAGCGGCACGAACAGGCCGGCTGTGGCGAGGATGATCAGGCCGAGGATGATCGATTTGGTCGCGGCCGCGCCGACATAGCCGAGCACGATCTCGAAATAGGAGATCGGCGCGGACAGGATCTCGTAGATCGTGCCGGTGAATTTCGGGAAGTAGATGCCGAACGAGGCGTTGGCGATGCTCTGCGTCAGCACCGAGAGCATGATCAGGCCCGGCACGATGAAGGTGCCGTAGCTGACGCCCTCGACCTGGCTGATGCGCGAGCCGATCGCGGCGCCGAACACCACGAAATACAGCGAGGTCGAGACCACCGGCGACACGATGCTTTGCAGCAGCGTGCGCCAGGTGCGCGCCATTTCGAACAGATAGATGGCGCGGACAGCGCGGTAGTTCATGACGCCCTCACGAGATCGACGAAGATGTCCTCGAGCGACGATTGCGTCGTGTCGAGATCGTTGAAGCGGATGCCGGCGGTGCGGAGGTCGCCGAGCAGGCTGGTGATGCCGGTGCGCTCGCCCTTGGTGTCGTAGTCGTAGACCAGGGTCGCGCCACCGTCGCAGAGGTCGAGCTCGTAATGCCTGAGGCTCTCCGGCAGCGCATCGAGCTTGCCTTGCAGATGCAGCGTCAGCCGCTTCTTGCCGAGCTTCTGCATCAAGGTAGCCTTGTCCTCGACCAGCACGATCTCGCCCTTGTTGATGACGCCGATGCGGTCGGCCATCTCCTCGGCTTCCTCGATGTAATGCGTGGTCAGGATGATGGTGACGCCGGATTGCTGGAGCGTGCGCACCACCTCCCACATGCCCTTGCGCAGCTCGACGTCGACGCCGGCGGTCGGCTCGTCCAGGAACAGGATCTGCGGCTCGTGCGACAGCGCCTTCGCGATCATCACGCGACGCTTCATGCCGCCGGAGAGCGTGATGATCTTGCTGTCCTTCTTGTCCCACAGCGAGAGGTCTTTCAGCACCTTCTCGATATGATCGGGGTTCTTCGGCTTGCCGAACAGCCCGCGGGAGAAGCTCACGGTCGCCCACACGCTCTCGAAGGCATCGGTGTGCAATTCCTGCGGCACCAGCCCGATCAGCGAGCGCGCTTTCCGATAGGAGGTCTGGATGTTCTCGCCGCCGACGAGGACCTTGCCTTCGCTCGGATTGGCAATGCCGCAGATGATCGAGATCAGCGTGGTCTTGCCGGCGCCGTTGGGGCCGAGCAACGCGAAGATCTCTCCGCGCTTGATGTCGAGATTGACGTTCTTGAGCGCCTTGAAGCCGGACCCATAGGTCTTCGACAAATTGGCGACGGAAATGATGGAGGACATGATGGCCGCAAGTCTGAGGGGGCGAAGGCTGGGGAGGGGAGGCTGGAACCTGCCGGGAGGGGCGGGTCAGCGGAGCCCTGAGATAGGAATGCCCTTGCGCGGCTGCAATTAGCCGGAGAAAAATGGCCTCGAAACAGGCCCTTCCGAGGCAGGTTTCAGGCAAGTGTTGCGCGATGGTCACGACTTGCTGCTAAGATCGTCGTTCACGCGGCTCTTTGTTGCGTCTGCGAGCAGGCCATGGCTACGATTCCGGCCGAAGCATATTCCCAAGGAAAAGATCGATGAGACCGAACGGCCGTCACACCGCTGGCGCCAGCCAGTTGTCCGCCCTCCGTGCCTGGGCGATGGGCCTGCTCCTGCTGTCAGCTGTTGCCATGAGCCCGACCACCGCCAAGGCGGCGCCGAGCCAGGCTGCGGTCGCGACCACGCATGTCTACCTGCTCCGCGGCGTGCTCAACATCTTCTCGCTCGGGCTCGACACCATCGGCGCCCGGCTCCAGGCGCAGGGCATCCCGGTGACCGTCTCGAATTTCGTGTCCTGGTCCTCGCTCGCCGATGAGGCCGCCACCGCCTACAAGGCCGGCCGGCTCAGGACCATCGTGCTGGTCGGGCACTCCTCCGGCGCGACGGCGCTGCCGGACATGATCGCCAAGCTCAACCGTCTCGGCGTGCCCGTGAAACTCGCGATCGGGCTCGACTCCGTGTTCAAGACCAAGCTGTCGACCGGCGCGGAGCGCTACATCAACATCTATATCGGTGACGGCCCCGGCGAGCCGGTAAAGCGCGCGGACGGTTTTCGCGGCAAGCTCGACAATGTCGACGTCCGCGGGTCCGGCGTCGGCCACATCTCGATCGACAAGAACGAGGCGATCCAGCGCCGCGTGATTGCCGAGATCGACGCTGCAATCATGCGCTCGCGCGCACCTGCTCCGGTTGCCGAACCCGGCACGCCCAGGCCGGCGCGGTCGGCGGCGGCAACGGCTCCCCGGAATTAAGCCTTTCGCCGCAAGCCGCTGAATTGACAATGCCGCCGTCATGCCGACGGCGGCATTGTCGTATCTGCACAAGCCAAGCTCGATCACCCGCCGGTCGAGTGAAGGGAACTCTGCACACGATCTGGTGTTGTCACACCATGACAAGGAAACGAAACGTCGGTCCCATGGCGGTTCAGCCCGAGCGGGCGTGGGCCGGTCGGCCTGTTTCCGAAAACGTCCTTGAGAAAAAGCCGCAGCCTCAATCGAGCCAGTTGAGCACAACGCGAGCCGGCCTGTTGAGGCAGCACGCGCTGCGAACGCAGCGGGCGTTGCTCGCCGGCAACCGCGACGGTCGCAAGAGTTAAGAGTTCCTCGAATTGACAGGCCGGCCTTCCGGTGTGCCGTCTGTCTGGGGCCAGTCCACGTGAAGATTTATCAGTGCCCGTCATGCCGCCATCCTGTCTCGTTCGAGCACGTCGCGTGCGCGAATTGCAGCACCGAGCTGGCCTTCGATTCCTCGCGCATCGAGATGACGAAACTTGCATCCCATCAATCTTGCCGTAACCGGGAGATCATCGGTTGCAACTGGTGTGTCGAGGGCGCCGACTGGTATTGCGACTCGTGCCGCCTCACGCGCACGATTCCGAATCTCGGCAGCACCAGAAACATCATGCTCTGGCGCCGGATGGAGGAAGCCAAGCGCCGTCTTCTCTATGATCTCAGTCGCCTCAGGCTTCCGCTTGCATCGCGCACCGGCGCACCATTGGCGTTCGACATTCTCTCGGACGAGGTCAGTCCGATCCTGACGGGACATCTCTCGGGTCTGATCACGCTCAACCTTGCGGAGGCCGATGATGTCGAGCGAGAAGCTCGCCGCGTGGCGTTCCGGGAGCCGTATCGCACGCTGCTCGGGCATTTCCGGCACGAGATCGGTCACTTCTATTGGGACCTGCTCGTTGACGGCACGACGTTCCAGGCCCCGTTCAAGCTGATCTTCGGTGACCAGGCGCAGGACTATCAGGCCGCGATCAACACCCATTACAGCCGCGCCGATCGTTCATACGACCGAAGCGGCTTCATCAGCGAGTACGCCACGTCCCACCCCTGGGAGGATTGGGCGGAAACGTTCGCGCATTTCCTGCATATCGTGTCGACGCTCGACTCGCTGGCAGGTTTGCCGTTATCGCTGGACGAGCGCGCCCGCCAGACCCTGACGGATCCCTATCTCGAGAGCGACTTCGAGGCACTTTTGGCCCTGTGGATGCCGCTTGCTCGCAGCATCAACGAACTCAACCGCTCGCTCGGGATGAGCGACGCATATCCGTTCGACATATCGCCGGCGGTCAAAGGCAAGCTGCATCTCGTCCACATGGCGATCAGCGCATTCCGCGATCAGCAGAGTTTGGCGGCGTAAAGGTCGCGGCGGACAGCCCCGTTTGAAGCAAGAATCTGGGGCTTCGGTTCTGATTCGATCAGAACCAATCATGCTCTAGGCAGCCGTCACCCGCACGGGCATGCTCTTCAGCCCACGCAGGGAATTGTTGAGCCTGCGCCTCGGCTCTGCCGTGAGCTCGATGGTCTTCACGCGCCTTGCGAGCTCGCCGAAGATCAATTCGCCTTCCAGGCGTGCGATCATCTGGCCGACGCAGGCGTGGATGCCGGCGCCGAAACCGACATGCCCGGTCGCGAGCCGTTCGACGTCGAAACGGTCGGCTCGGTGCCAGCGCGCGGGATCGCGGTTGGCGGAGGCCATGAACAGCAGGACCTTGCGGTGTGCGGGGATCACGCCGCCGCCGATCTCGACATCGCGCGAGGTAGTGCGGAAGAACGTCTGTACCGGTGAATCATAACGCAGCCCTTCCTCGAAGGCATTGCGCGCCAGCTCCGGCTTGTGGTGCAGCTTGCGATATTCATCCGGGTGAGCGGCGAGCGCGAGCAGCGTATTGCCGATACCGTTGACGGTGGTGTCGATCCCGGCGGTGAGGAACGGTCGCACCAGATGGGTTGCTTCATGCTCGCTGATCTCGCCGTCGTCAGCCGCCTGGTAGATCATCATGCCGAGCCCGTCCGGTTGCAACGCATCTCGCGCACAGCATTCCATGATCCAGCTCTGCGCCGCGAGGCCGGCTTGTCGTGACGCCGCCAACGTTTCGTTCTCCGGGCCAAAGCTGTCGAACACGAACGTGCTCCAGGCCAGCAGCCTGTCGCGGCCGTCCGGCCGGATGCCAATCGCATCCGGAAACACCTTCATCGGGTAGGCCTCGGCGAGATCGGTGACGGCATCGAACGTGCCCTTGTCGATCAGCTCCGAAACCTTCTTCTCCGCTTCCTTCTGAAACGTCTCGCGCAGTCGCCGCGCGACACCCGGGGACAGGGTGCGGCTGAGCACGCGGCGGCCCTTGTCGTGGTCGGGAGGATCGATCTGGAGCGTCAGCGGCTTTGGCAGGGCCGGGTTCATCCCGTGCAGCCCGACACCCTCGCCGCTGATGAACGTCTTCCAGTCCTTCAGGGCCGGCTCGACTTCGGCATAGCCTGCCATGGCCCACACGCCGTAGCGCTCCAACGCGAACGCGGGACCGAGCGCGCGCAACGCCTCATAGGCGGGATAGGGGTCCATCAGGAAATCTGGCGCAAACGGGTCGGCCGGACTGGATGCAATGCCGTTCATGGTCAGCTCCCGTCCACTATTGCCTGGTTAGCGGACACTGGCCTTCGCTCTCGGGGCGGAACGCGTCCTCACCCTTGATCGTGGCGACCACCTTCAGCAGGTCCCAAGTAGATGTCGACTCTTCCGGCGCCTTGACCTGGAGCAGATAGAGCGGGTGGATCTTGCGGCCGTCCTTGCGGATGTAACCCTTGCCGAACAGCGGATCGTCGGTCGGCATCTCCTTCATCGCCGCCACCACCGCCTTGCCGTCCTTGGCACTGCCGACCTTGTCGACCGCTTTGAGGTAGTGAATCACCGAGGCGTAGACGCCGGCCTGCATGTCGTTCGGATAGGCTTTCGACGGAATGCGTTCGGCGAACCGCTTGGCGAAAGCCCGCGTGCCGTCGTTCAGATCCCAGTAGAACGGGTTCATGATCTGCGCGCCTTGCGCAAACTTCAACCCGAGCGCGGGGAGGCCGTTCATGCCCAGGATCAACCCGACCAGCTTATGGTCCTTGGTCAGACCGAACTCGGCGGCCTGCTTCATCGACGTGATGGTGTCGTCACCGGCATTGGCGAAGCCGACGACGTTCGCGCCCGACGCCTGGGCCTGGAGCAGGAAAGAGGCGTAGTCGGCCGTTCCCAACGGATGCCGGACGCTGCCGAGCACCTCGCCGCCGGACGCCTTGACGGCCTCCGCCGCCTGTTTTTCCAGATCGTGACCGAAGGCGTAGTCAGCGGTGATGAAGAACCATTTCTTGCCACCCTGCTGGACGATCGCCTTGCCGAGGCCGCGCCCGTAGGCATAGGTGTCGTAGGTCCAGTGCACGGTGTTCGGCGTGCATTTTTCGCCGGTCAGCAGCACCGTACCGGCGCCCGATCCGACGAAGACCTTGTTCTTTTCGGCGCTCATGCCGGCGACGGCGAGCGCGATCGACGAGTTCGGAATGTCGAAGATCGCGTCGACGCCGTCGTTCTCGTACCAGCGCCGCGCGATGCCGATCCCGATGTCCGTCTTGTTCTGGTGGTCCGCGGCGACGACCTCGACCGGCTTGCCGCCGGCCTTTCCGCCAAAATCCTCCACCGCCATCTTGGCGGCGACGACGGAGCCTATGCCTTGATAGCTCGCGAACGGCCCCGACTGGTCGTTCAGGATGCCGATCTTCACCACGTCCTGAGCGAGGGCCGGCCCCGCCGCAGCCAGCATCAAGGCCGAAATGCACAATTTATGCAGAAATTTGCTGTTCATTGTCTCCCTCCCGTGGGCGGTCTTGGTGCCGCTAAATAATAGTTATATTTTATATCTATTTTCGGGAGAGTCAATTCGGCGGATTCTTGGGCCGCCGCGGTTCGAGGATCATGAGTTCGTGAAACCCGCAGGGAAGTCCGGCCAGCAGCCGGAGAAATCGTTGAATTTGCAGGCGCTCCAGCGCACGCCGGGCTTCATGCTTCGGCTCGCACAGCTGAAATTCTTCGAGGGCTTCTACGAAGCGTTCGCCGCATTGGGCGTGACCCCCGCGACCTATGCGATCTTCGTCGTCATTCGCGACAATCCCGGCGTTCCGCCAAGCAGCCTCGCAAGCCTGCTGCGGCTGCGCTTGCCCAATCTGATCAAGATCCTGAATGAGCTGGAGTCGTCGGGCTTCATCAAGCGCAACCGCTCCAAGGCGGATCGCCGCGCCGTCGAGCTCGTGCTGACGCCAAAGGGCGCCAAGCTCATCCACGAGGCGACGAGCCTGACGGAGCCGTACAACAAGAAGATGCTCGTGCCGCTCAGCGAAGCCGAGCAGCGCACCCTGCTCGAACTATTAAATCGGATCCTGCCGCTCTAGGTGGCCCGCATCGGCGGGCGTGCCGCCCGACAAGGGCCATGGCCGTTGCTCCTGCTAGGTCAAGAACGCGCGAATGCTGTCCGCGATCTCCTTCGCGTGCGTCTCCAGCGCGAAATGGCCGGTGTCAAAGAACTGCACCACGGCGTTCGGATTGTCGCGTTTGAATGCCTCGGCGCCGGGCGGGATGAAGAACGGATCGTTCTTGCCCCAGACCGCGAGGAACGGCGGCTGGTGCGTGCGGAAATACTCCTGGAAGGCGGGATAGAGCGCGACGTTGCTCTTGTAGTCGCCGAACAGGTCGAGCTGCACGTCGTCCGAGCCCGGGCGCGCGAGGTAGAAATTGTCGAGGCTCTGGCCGTCCGGTGACACGGTCATCGGATCGGAAACACCATGCGTGTACTGCCAGCGCGTGGCTTCCGGCGTGAGGAGCGCGCGCAGCGCATCGCGATTGGCCGGCGAGGGATCCTGCCAATAGGCCTTGAGCGGAGTCCAGTTGTCGCTAAGGCCATCCTCATAGGCGTTGCCGTTCTGCGAGATGATCGCCGTGATCCGCTCGGGGTGGCTGAGCGCAAGCCGGAAACCAGTCGGCGCGCCGTAGTCGAAGACGTAGGCCGCGAACCGGTCGAAACCGATCACTTCGGTGAAGCGTTCGATCACGCGTGCGACGCTATCGAACGTGTAACGGAAGCTTTCGCGCGAAGGCATGTCGGATTGGCCGAAGCCGGGAAGGTCGGGCGCCACGATATGAAACCTGTCCGCAAGCAGCGGAATGAGGTCGCGAAACATGTGGCCTGCGCTGGGGAAGCCGTGAAGCAGCAGGAGTTTTGGCGCTCCGACGAGGCCCGTCTCGCGATAGGCCACCTTGAATCCGTCGACATCCGCGCTGCGGTAGGTGATTGAGGCCATGACATTCTCCATTGGAGGTAACCTTATAAAAGCTATTTAAGAGGTTACTGTCAGGCGCTGTAACTTGTCAATGACGTTTTAACTGGTTATCTATGTCCATGTTCTCCCGACCGTCCGAGGACCGCTCATGGACCGCCCGCCCGCCATGTTCATCGCCGACTCACTCGGCCTCGACTTCCTCAACTCGGTGGCGACGCCGGTCGATACGCCCGTGGACTGGATCGACGACGGCGATGGCCTGATCGACTGGCTGGCACAAGCGAAGCTGGTGCCGGCGGATGATCTGCACGCGCTGACAGCACGTGCCACGCCGGACGAGCTGGACAAGGTCGCGGATCAGGCGCGCGCCTTGCGCGAATGGTTCAGGGGGTTCGTGCGCAAGCATGCGGGCCGGCCGCTCACGACAGATGCCTTGCGCGAGCTCGGTCCATTGAACAGCCTGCTGGAGCGCGACGAAGCCTTCAGCCGGATCGAGCCCGGGCCTCACGATGGCGGCGCTCTGGCATGGCGAATCAAGCGGCGCTGGCGATCGCCGGAAGCGCTATTGCTGCCGGTTGGCGAAGCCATGGCGAAGTTCGTCTGCGACGAGGACTTTTCGAACGTCAAGGCGTGCGAGGGGCACAACTGCACCATGCTGTTCGCCGACCACACGCGCCGGCGCGCGCGGCGATGGTGCATCATGGCGGTCTGCGGCAACCGCGCGAAACAGGCCGCCCACCGCAGTAGGCTCAAGAGCATGCAGTGATTGGGTGTCGAGATGCTGGAATGAGCGTGGATCGAGCCCCGGTTCCGTGCCCCAAATTCCACCCAATCGACCGTCACTAAGCGCCTTTGGGGGAGGCTGCAGCCTCCCGGAGTGGGACTGCTGGACTGATGATCGATTTGAGGCGACTTCTCGCGCTGGCAGCCGTTGCGCTGCTCGCCTTCAGCACCGGGACGGCCGTTGCCTCACCTGCCAAGACGAAGCCCGCCGCGGCCGCACCCGCCGCGCCACCGCCCCCACCGTTCGAGCCGTTGCCGCCGCCGAAAATCTACCTGTTTCGTGGCGCCATGGGGCCGTTCTTCTCCACCGGCATGGACCGGCTCGAAGAGAAGCTGACGCAAGCCGGCTTTTCCGCCAACGTCTATGAATTCACCATCTGCCGATGGATCGGTGACCGCGCCATCTCGAGCTACAAGGAAACGCCGGCGCCGATCGTGCTGATCGGGCATTCGATGGGCGGGCTTTGCTCGATCGTCATCTCAGAGATGGCGGCCAAGGAGAACATCCCGATCAGCCTCGTCATCACCATCGATCCCGCGCATGCGACCGGCGACGTGCCGCTCAATGTCGAGCGCTTCATCAACATCTACCTCTCCGACAGCGTGCTTGGCGGCGGCAACGTGGTCGCGGTGCCGGGTTATCGCGGTCACTATGCGAGCTATGACCTGAAGGAGAACGCGCGGGTCAGCCACATCAACATCGAGAAGTCCGACGACATCCACCGTCAGATCGTCGACATGGTCACGAAGTTGCCGCGCATTCCGCCCCAGACGCAGGTCGATGCCGTGCCGCTGCGCTATCTCGTGCCGGCGAATACGCTGGTCGAATTGTGGGACAGTGGCGTGCGGCTACCGGTGCGCCGGGGTGACACCATGGAGAGCATCGCGGCAGCCAATCGCGTGCCGTTGTGGTCGCTGGCGCAGAGCAACTCGCTGCCGGAGAACGCAACCCTCACCCCCGGCCAGTCCATCATCGTTCCGCGCCACCTGACGCCGCCGGAGCCGACAGCCGCCATGGCGACCCCGCCGTTCGGACGGCGGTAAGCGGTCAGCAGCGGAGATGGCGGAGATGGGCTTGGCTGATGCCAGGCACCATCCCCGCGGCACCTGTCATTCACGCATCTTGTGTCGCGGCAGCCATCTTGAGGCGGGTGTCGCCAAGGAGGAGCGAGCCGTGGCGGAAGCCCGGCCCGCCGGGCGATAAGGCGCGGCGAGAAGCATCAGAAACAACGCCCTTTCAGCCGCATATTTTGGCGGCGGGTCGGCCGTTTTCGCAGCCGTGCATGACCAGGCGTCCTTCCGTCGTGCAGACACGCCACCGCCATGTCCTTCGACCTCATTTCCTCAGGAACACTTGGAATCGGGAGCTGTTCGGGCATGTCGATTACCCGTGGCTGCTCGCCGTCATGCGCGTGGCTGCGTTCCCCATCGCGCGGTTCGGAGCCTGAAAGGTGAGCGGAAAGGCGGAGACGGCGACCTTCTCGATCGCCGAGCGCTCCTCGGACACGCGTCGCTCGATGAACCGCCGTTCGAACTCGGTCAGTTCGGTCTTGAGCAACCGCTGATAGCGGCTGATGTTGCTGCGGTGGCCGCGCAATAGGGCTAGCTCTTCATCGACCATCATCGCAATCCCCGTTGAGCTGTCGTTGCCTAGGCTGCGAGGCCGGTTCGCTCGACGGATCGCGTGCGGACCGGCTTGCCGCCCGGAGGTCCCTTCGGATGGTGGTCGAGGCTCGCGAGCGCTTCCAGGATTTCGTCGATGGTGACGGCTTTGCCCGAGCCGGGCAGCTCCCGCAATGTCGGACTCGAGGCGACACTGGCTGCGTCCGAAGCCCAGGACGCAAGGATCGCGCGCTTCTCGCCGATCGACAGCGTTGGGTCGGCTATGACGTCGCGGGGATGATCATAGACAGAGCCAGGGTGCAATATCGCGTTCAGATCGATGATGTTGTCGACATGATCGAGCATGAGAGGTCCTCCTCCTTTCTCTAAACCTCTGACTTGCATCCGGTACGCGGTCGAAGGCCATGGCCGATCCCGCCCGACCATCGGGCGGGATCACCGGGTCTCCGACAGACCGAATTCAGGCGGCTTTGCCTTCGAGTTGATGCACGTTGCCGGACGGCGCGGCATTGATGGCAATTCGCCGCGGCTTCATGGCTTCAGGGATTTCCCGGACCAGTTCGATCTTGAGCAGGCCGTTCTCGAACGAGGCGCTGTGCACCTGAACATAATCGGCCAGGTTAAACTGCCGCTTGAACGGCCGCGCGGAAATGCCCCGGTAGAGATATTCGCGTTCGGTTCTGTCCGGCTTGTTTCCCTCGACGGTCACCGCGTTCTGCTCGGCCGTCACCGTGACTTCGTTGGGTGAGAATCCCGCAATCGCAAGCGAAATCTGGTAGCGATCCTCGCTGAGGCGTTCAATGTTGTAGGGGGGATAGTTGTCCTCGCCGGCACGCTGTGCCGTTTCAACGAGGTCGAAAAGGCGGTCGAAGCCAACCGTCGAACGCCACAAGGGAGAAAAGTCGCAAGTGCGCATAGCCAGATCCTCCAAGGAGCAAAATGGATACGAACGACACCGGACACGACCGGTGCCCGTCTCAATTTCCCGACCCACCAGGCGTCGGGAACGCCACCTCTCGGCGGCAGCGGAAAAATAAAAAAAGCCCGTTTTGGTTTCAAGAGGGGGTCCAAAATTTTTTGGAATCCCTGGCGGCTCCCGCTCCTACACTCTCTCCGTAAGAACGGGGAGGGAGAGACGTAGTTCGGACTACACGTTCGATCCCTGGATCGCCTCGATCACGGCATCAGTCACGTCCTTCGTCGTCGCCGTGCCACCGACATCCGGTGTCAGCACGCCGGCTGCGCATACTTTCTCCACCGCCGCCATCAACCGCACCGCCGCGTCTTTTTCGCCGAGATGCTCCAGCATCTGCGCGCCGGTCCAGAATGTCGCAACCGGGTTGGCGATGCCCTTGCCGGTGATGTCGAAGGCCGAGCCGTGGATCGGCTCGAACATCGAGGGGAAGCGGCGCTGCGGATCGATATTGCCGGTCGGCGCGACGCCGAGGCTTCCTGCCAGCGCGCCGGCGAGGTCGGAGAGGATGTCGGCGTGCAAATTGGTCGCGACGATGGTGTCGAGGCTCTTCGGATGCAGCGTCATGCGCACCGTCATGGCGTCGACCAGCATCTTGTCCCAGGTCACATCAGGGAATTCGGCCGCGACCTCGGCCGCGATCTCGTCCCACATCACCATGCCATGGCGCTGCGCGTTCGACTTGGTCACAACGGTCAGGAACTTGCGTGGGCGCGACCGCGCGAGCTCGAAAGCATAGCGCATGATCCGCGTGACGCCGACGCGGGTGAACACCGCGACCTCGGTGCCGACCTCTTCCGGGAGACCCCGGTGGGCGCGGCCGCCCATGCCGGCATACTCGCCCTCCGAATTCTCGCGCACGATCACCCAGTCGAGGTCGCCGACGCCGACATTGCGCAGCGGCGAGGCGACGCCCGGCAAGATCTTGGTCGGCCGCACATTGGCGTATTGGTCAAAGCCCTGGCAGATCGGCAGCCGCAGCCCCCACAGCGTGATGTGATCGGGCACGTCGGGCGCACCGACCGCGCCGAAATAGATCGCGTCGAACTTCTTCAACTCGTCGAGGCCGTCGGCCGGCATCATGACGCCGTGCTTCTTGTAATAGTCCGAGCCCCAGTCGAACGTCTTGATGTTGAAGGCGAGGTCGCCGCTGCGTTTGGCCAGCGCCTCCAGCACGCGAACGCCGGCGGAGATGACCTCGGGGCCGATGCCGTCGGCGGGGATCGCTGCAATCGAATGGGTACGCATGAGGATGCTCCGTTTGGTGTCAGTGGGATTGCGTGACGGGTTCGACGCGGGCGGTCTGCGCCCGCGACAATAGCAGGGTCAGGACCGCGGAGAGAACCAGCAGGCCTGCAACGCAGTAGAGCCCGCCGACAAAGCTGCCGGTCTGGTCCTTGATCCAGCCGATCATGGCGGGCCCCACGAAGCCGCCGAGGTTGCCGATCGAGTTGATGGTGGCGATGCCCGCCGCGGCCGCGGGGCCGGAGAGGAATAACGTCGGCATGCTCCACAGCGGTGGCTTCGCCGAGGAGATGCCGATGTTGACGAGCGCCAGCGCGATCAGCACGGTCACGACGCCGGTCGCAAGTCCGGCAAAGGCGAGCCCCGCCGCCGCGAGCAGGCAGGCCAGAACGACGTGCCAGGTGCGCTCGCCGGTGCGATCCGAATGGCGCGCCCACAGCACCATGGCGACGACGGCGGCGCTCGCCGGCAGCGCGTTGAGGAATCCGACCTGGAGCGAGGACAAGCCGAACTGCTTGATGATCTGCGGCGCCCAGACGCCGAGCGTGTAGAGGCCGGCCGAGGTGCCGAAATAGATCAGTGCCAGCGCCAGCACCCGCGGATCGGCGAGCCCTCGCCAGATGCTATGCTTCGCGGTCGCAGCTTTGCTGGTGGTCTCTACGTTCATGGTCTCGACCAGCCAGCGCCGCTCGTCATCCGCGAGCCATTTTGCTTTCTCCGGGCGGTCTGTGAGGAATGCCAGCACCACGAACCCCAGCAGCACCGCCGGCAGCGCCTCCAGCACGAACAGCCATTGCCAGCCCTTGAAGCCGAGCATTCCATCCATCTCCAGCAGCGCGCCCGAAACGGGCGATCCCAGCACGGTCGAGAGCGGCGCCGCCGCCATGAACAGCGCAGTCACGGCCGCACGCTGGCGTGCCGGGAACCAGTAGGAGAGGTAGAGGATGATACCGGGAAAGAACCCGGCCTCGGCGACGCCGAGCAGGAAGCGCAGCGCGTAGAAGCTGGTCGGGCCCTGCACGAAGGCCATCGCGGCCGACACAATGCCCCAGGTGATCATCACCCGCGCGATCCAGATCCGTGCGCCGACCTTGTGCAGGATGATGTTGGAGGGTACCTCGAACAGGAAGTAGCCCCAGAAGAAGATGCCGGCGCCGAAGCCGTAGACGGTCGGCGACAGGCCGATGTCCTTGTTCATCGTCAGCGAGGCGAAGCCGATATTGACGCGGTCGATGAAGGCCACGAAGTAGAGCAGCATGATGAAGGGAACGATGCGCCATGTGATCTTGCGCAGCACGCGCGTCTGAATCTCGGTCGCCATCCCAGCCTCCCTGATACCGTTGTGACGGCGGACCCTGAGGGTTCACTTCGCAGCCAAGCTAGGCGGGAGTGGCTGGGGGACTCAATTGGCGCTGGTTTATACAAAAAAATGATATAATCCTCGCCGGGAAGGCCAAGAGGACTGCGAATGGAATTGCATCAGTTGCGATGCTTCGTGGCCGCGGCCGAGCAGTTGCATTTCGGCCGCGCGGCACAGCATCTCCAGATGCTGCCCTCCGCACTGGGCCGCCAGATCAAGCTGCTGGAGCATGATCTGGATACGCGGCTGTTCGCGCGGACGACGCGGGCGGTGTCGCTGACGGAAGATGGCGCGACGCTGCTGCGCGATGCCCGTGCCATCCTTGCCCGCGTCGAGGCGGTCGAGAGCAATCTGCGCAATCGCTCGCGCGCGGGGGCTGCTCGAAAACTCCGGGTCGGCGCGATCGACAGTGCCGCGGCGGGGCTGTTACCGGCATTGCTCCGGGACTTCCGGGCAAAGCACCCGGAGGTCGGGGTGCAGCTTCTGGAGGAGAAGACCGTCCGGCTGCTGCCGAAGATCCTGACCGGCGCGCTCGATCTCGCCTTCGTGCGTCCGCCGGCTCAGCGGGACAAGCGGCTCGAATTCCGCGATCTGCTGCAGGAGACAGCCATCGTGGCCTTCCCGCAGCGCCACGCGCTGGCCAAACGCAAGTCGATCACGCTGGTGGAGATCGCCGACGAAGCGATGCTGGTGCCGGACCGCCGCTCGCGGCCGCACAGCCACGACCTCACGATAAGACTGTTCGAGCAGGCAGGCCTCACGCCACGCATCGTGCAGGTCGCCGACGAGAAGCAGACCATCATCAATCTCGTCGCAACCCGGCTCGGGGTCGCGATCGTGCCACGCTGGAGCACGCGGATGGCGGTGTCAGGCGTGCGCTTCGTGCCGCTGCGGCCAAAGCAGATCGGACCCGTCGGCCGGCTGCCGCTCGCTGCCGCATGGCTGCGCGGCTCGCGTGACCCGACCCGCGACGCGATGCTGTCCGTGCTCGAGACGCGTCTGCGCAGCTATGCGCGCGACGCCTGAGGCGCTATGACATCGGCTGTGCGAGAGGGGTAATGCGATGACTGAACGGCAAGCTTCGAACGAATTGCGGGTTGCCATTGCAGGGCTCGGCTCGATCGGCACCAGGATCGCGACCGCGCTCGATCAGGGCATCGAGGGATTGACGCTCTCCGCCGTGGCGGTGCGCGAGCCCACAAAGCATCAGAAATTGCTCGGCGGCCTGCGCCGTCCGCCATCCGTATTGCCGCTCGACCAGCTCGGCGACGCCGCCGACATCGTGGTCGAATGCGCGCCGAGCAGCCAACTGCGTGCGATCGTCCAGCCCGCAGTGAAACGCGGCAGGGCCGCGGTCGTGGTCAGCGTCGGCGGGCTGCTCGACAATTTCGATCTTGTCGATCTCGCCCGCGCCAATGGCGGCCGCATCCTGGTGCCGACCGGCGCGCTGATCGGGCTCGACGCCGTCAACGCGGCTGCGATCGGCACCATTCATTCGGTGAAGATGGTCACGCGCAAGCCGATCGACGGCTTGAAGGGCGCGCCGTTCATCGTCCAGAACAATATCGATATCGACAATCTGCGCGAGCCGTTGAAGCTGTTCGAGGGCACGGCGCGCGAGGCCGCGAAAGGCTTTCCGGCCAATCTCAACGTCGCGGTCGCGCTGTCGCTCGCGGGGGTTGGGCCGGATCGCACCCAGGTGCAGATCTGGGCGGACCCGACCGTGACCCGCAACGTTCACCGCATCGAGGTCGAGGCGGATTCCGCGCGCTTCTCGATGTCTATCGAGAACATCCCGTCCGAGAATCCCAAAGCCGGGTTGATCACGGCGCTGTCCGTGATCGCGCTGCTCCGCAAGCAGCGCGCCACGCTCAGTGTTGGAACATAAACCTTCAAGCGCCGGTGACACGCCAGATCACGTTGCCGACGTCGTCGGCCATCAGCAGCGACTTCTTGTCGGGACCGATCACGACGCCGACCGGGCGGCCGTAGGATTCTTTCTCGTCGGGCGCGAGGAAGCCGGACAGGATGTCGCGTGCGGGACCCGAAGGCTTGCCGTTCTCGAACGGGATGAAGACCAGCTTGTAGCCTGACAGCTTGCTGCGATTCCACGAACCGTGCTGGCCGATCGCCATGCCGTTCGGGAAGCCGGGCAGCGTGCCCGCCGGCATCCAGCACAGGCCGAGCGAAGCGGTATGGCCGCCGAGCGCGTAGTCCGGCGTGAGCGCCTTGGCGACCATCGCCGGATCCTGCGGCACGCGATCGTCCACCGTCTTGCCCCAGTAGCAATAAGGCCAGCCGTAAAAGCCGCCATCGTGCACCGAGGTCAGATAGTCCGGCGGCGTTTCGTCGCCGAGGCCGTCGCGCTCGTTGACGACGGTCCAGAGCACACCGGTCGTTGGCTCCCAGGCGAGACCAACCGGGTTGCGCAGGCCGGCGCCGAAGATGCGGTGCGTGCCGGCGACGAGGTCGAGCTCGTAGACCGCGGCGCGGCCTTCCTCGACCTCCATGCCCATCTCGGCGATGTTGCTGAGCGAGCCGACGCCGGCATAGAGTTTTTTGCCGTCGGGGCTCGCGAGCAGGCTGCGGGTCCAGTGGCCGCTAGGCTTGAAAGTGGTGAGGCGCTTGCCCGGCGCGGTGATGCGATCGGCATTCGCCACGTAGGGGAAGGCCATCACGCCGTCGGTATTGCCGACATAGAAGGTGTCGCCGACCAGCGCCATGCCGAATGGCTGGCTGAGATTTTCCATGAACGCGCCGCGATACTCCGCGACGCCGTCGCCGTCCTTGTCGCGCAGCAGCGTGATGCGGTTGGCGCTGACGCCGAGCGCGGCGGCGCGTCGCATCGTGGCCTGCATTGCGTAGTGAAACACGGACCGCGGCGCCCCCGCGATCTGCGTCGCCTCCGCGATCAGCACGTCGCCATTGGGCAGCACCTCGATCCAGCGCGGATGGTCGAGACCGGTCGCGAACGCATTGACCTTGAGCCCGGGTGCGACCGTCGGCTTCTGTCCCTCGCCCCAGCCCCGCGCCGTCGGCATCTTCAGTGTCGGGATGGCGCCTTGCGGCTTTGCTTCGGGAATGGCGGGCGACTGGCCCCAGGCCGGCGCAGGCACGGTGCCCGACAGCTTTCGCCATTGCAGCGCGATGCCGCCGAGAAGCGCAACGAACTGCGCAAAGATGCTGGAAAAAGTCATGAGAGGCCCCTGTTTGCGCGCGCATCCAACGGGCTGACGGGGCAGACGTCAACCTGTGTGGAGCGCCGCGGGGCTCTATTCCCGTGGAATGGCAGCCGCTCGAATTTGCATGGGACGAATGCCGACAGGATGGGCCCGGAGATCAGCGGCCGATCTGCCGCTCTGCCCGGCGCGCCGCGCGAAAATCATCCAGATGATGGATGTTCGGCGCGAGCGCCGCCTCCCTGGAGAGGAGATGATAAACGCGCGCCACCGTGCGCTGCTTCTGCTTCGGCCGCCCGGGCGGCAGCGCCCGCGCCTTGCGGACGGCGGCGATCGCGTGCTCGCGAAAATAATCGTAGGCGTCGGACATGGCTCGATGCTCTGCGGTCATTGCAGGTGTCGAGGGGCTAACGGCCGCAGGCAGTAGGGGTTCCTGACAGCAGGTGTGTTGCGCACACAGCTTCCTCGGCGTCGTCCTGGCGAAAGCCAGGACCCATACCGCGGAATCCATCGACTGTATGCGGCCTCAGTTCCGGCAATCCCCGCCAAACCGCTCCCTGGGGTAATGGGTCCTGGCTTTCGCCAGGACGACTCCGGAGGTGCAGCCGCGCTACGCTTGTGATGACAGCGTTGAAGCGATACTCGCCTCAGCGCGGCGACAGGAACGGGATGATCATCGGGACGCGACGGCAATAGGCGCCGTAGGCGTCTTCGCCGAGCTCCTTGGACAGGAACACCTCTTCCATCCGGCCCTTCTGCCACATGCCGAGCGAGATCAGGATGGCGCCGAGCATCGCGGTTACCGTGCCGACCGCGATGCCGGTCACCAGCATGCCGAGGATCAGCCCGGTGTAGATCGGATGGCGCACGATGCCGTACGGGCCGGTGTCGATGACGCGGTGGTCTTGCTTGTGAGTGATGGTGTTGGACCAGAACTGTCCAAGATGCAGCCGTCCCCACCAGGTGAAGGAGATGCCGGCCAGCACGATCAGCGCCACGACGTAGACAGCATTATTGCTGAACACCCAGAGCGGCTTCTCGCCGAGCACCTCGGCGGTCCAGGGCGTGAACAGGATGCCGCCGACCAGGATCGGAATGCGATAGCGGCCGGACTCCAGCGTCATCACCTGCTTCTGGGTACGGCCTTGCCAGAACGAGGCGCCGACCCAGCTTGCGAGCCAGGCGAGCCAAATCAGGGCGAGCAGTTGCGTCGGCCAGGTCGTGGTCCAACCACCCCAGGCGACAGAGAGAAGCTTGCTGAAATCGAAGGACATGCGGAAAGGTTCTTTGGGTTGGGCGGCAGCTCAGCTGGCGCGCGAGGAGAGCGCGTGATGCTCGATGGCGCCGGAGGCAAGCGCGCCGCCGCGGGCGAGAAGATGGGTGATGGTTTCGCGCAGGACCGGCTCGATCGGGCGCGGCGCGTAGCCGAGTTCGGTGCGCGCCTTGTCGATCGAGAGGTCGCTCGCGGCGAGCGCGATGCGCACGCCCTCGGCGGTGCCGTTGGGCGGCCGGCGCGTGATACGATCGGAGAGATATTCGAGCATGATGCCCGACAGTTCGGCCATCTTGCCGGGAACGACGACCGGGAATTGCCGGCGGCCGCTCATCGCGGACATCATCCGCAGAATCTGGCCGAGCCTGACGCAGTCGCCGCCGAGGATGTAGCGCTGGCCGTTACGTCCGCGTTCCATGGTCAGCACCAGGCCCATGGCGACGTCGCGGACGTCGACGAGATTGACCGGGAAGTCGAGATGCGGCTGCACTTTCTTCTGCAGGAAGTACCACAGCATCGCGGTCGGCGGCGTCAGATTATGGTCGGCGGCACCGATCGGCATGGTCGGGGTGCCGATCACCAGCGGAAAACCTTCAGCTGCGGCCTTCGCGGCGCAATGCTCGGCCAGCGATTTCGACCGCGTGTAGGCGCCCGGCATCGCGTCGGCCGGCTGCAGCGCCTCTTCGGCGGGAACACCGTTGAGGTCGGAATAGGGGAACAGGATCGATTCCGTCGAGCAGTGCAGGAAGCGCGAGACGCCGCGCTTCATCGCGGCCGCGAGCACGATCTCGGTGCCGCGGCAATTGACGTCGTGAAAGGCCTGCTTGTCGGCGACCCACATGCCGGGCAGGCCGGCGAGGTGATAGACCTGATCGACACCCGCAATTGCGGCATCGACCGCGGCGCCGTCCAGCACCGAGCCACGGGCATATTCGACGTCGGCATACGGCGTGGCCGGCGCACGAACATCGAGAACACGCACCCGCTGCCCACGGGCGCGGAGCGCTTCTACGAGATGATGTCCGATGAAGCCGCTGCCACCGGTAACCAGTACGAGAGCCATGCAGAAGGTTTGCTGTTTCGCGTCTAGAACTATCGGGTTGAAAGGGAATTGGTCGGAACAGGCGCCAGAATCGCGGCAAGGTCGCGACGGAAGCCCAATGCGATGAATAATTTTGCCATGACAAACATCGGTCCAAGCAGAAAATGCGTGGGGTGGTCGACCATCGACGGCTGCCGCTCCTCGAAAACCTTGTGGCCGACGATTTGCGACGCGACGCCGAGCCCGATCAGCACCGCAAAAATCGACCACATCATGACGATCGAGACCTGATTGCCGATCGCGGTTGCGACCGAAAGCAGCACGATCATCGCGGCGAGGATGCCCAGCCCGATCCCGGCATCCAGCATCAGCCAGTAGACCAGCACCGGCAGGGCCAGAATCACGGCCAGGCTCACCTCGATCCCGAACACCGGGAAATGCACCAGCGTCAGCGGCAGCACGGCGCCGGTGAAGAGCAGGAGGATGCCGACCACGTGCATCGCGCAGTTCCAGGGATCGCGATGATATTCGACGTAGTCGGCCAGCTGGTGTCGAAAAGAACTGGCCATCTCGGTCTCGTGCAGCATGGGGTCGGGAAGGACGAAAAAAGCCTATAGCACCTGATAGGGCGGTGCACAAACCGGCGCTATTGTCGCGCAAGGCCACGCTGTCGCGCTGTGAGACAGGTCACAAAATGATCAAGACTTCAAAGGGTTCCGCCAGCCGCCGTGGCGCGTCCGCTCAGTGTTTCTTGGCGGGCTTTTTCGCCGCAGGCGCAGGTGTCGCAGCCGGATGCGCAGGCGCTTCCTCCGGTACCTTGGCGTAGGTCAGGATTTGCAACTGGGCGTTGGCGGCCGCGGTCGGCCTGGCCCGGTCGAGAAACTGCTCCTCACCGAGGCCGATCGGATGCAGCCGCTTGGTCGAGATCTTGAACGTGTTCACCAGCACGTCGCGAATCGCGTCCGCCCGGCGCTGGCTCAGGATCGCGTTGGCCTCGCGCGTCTTCGCGTTGGATTCGACGTGGCCGACGATCAGGAACGTGTAGGGCAGCAGCGAGGCATGGACCAGCGCGTCGGCGAGGCGGCCGACGGTCTGGTAGGACGCCGGCTGGATGATCGGCGTGTCGGCGTCGAACTGGATCTGCGCGGTGAAGGTCGGCAAATTGACCAGATCCGGCGCGATCAGCGGCCGGTTCACCGGACCGGGATCGTTCTTGATCCTGGCCTTGGCCCGCTCCATCACCTGCAGCTTCAGCGCGGGAAGATCGATCTCGGCGGCTTGTTCGAAATGGTTGAGCTTGCCGACGATGTCGTCGCGGGTCGGCGGCGCCGTCTGCGCTTCTGCCGCGCCCGCAAGCAAGGTGAGGCCGAGCGCGATGGTTATTCCGACGATGGAAAGCCGGTTCGCTGGCATCACCGATACCCCGCGTCGTCGACGGCCTTCAGGCAGTTGTTGCTGATGCCCTTGGGCGTCGAGACCAGGCAGGGGACCGCCTTGCTGGTCTCCTTGGTCGAGCCGCCGCAGACCTTGACGATCTCGCGCTGGCAGACGTTCGCCACGGTGACACGGGCTGCGACGCGCTTCTGGATGGCGTCGAAGGCACCGAGATAGTCGCTCTGGCACTGTTGCGAGAGCACGTCGCGGTTGCGCGAGAGGCACTCCTTCAGGCGGGTCGAATCCGGGTTGACGCCGCGGCAATTGGCAACGATCTCCGCACCGCAACTTTTCGCAAGCATCCCGATCGCATCGCCAAAGCTCATGGTCTCCGCCGCCGCAAGCGACGGCATAACCAATGCCAGCAAGATCAGTGTGATGGAGCCCCGGACCATGGCCGCATCTGATACGGGGAAGTTCGCGGTGGTCAAGGGCTGTTCGGGCGAGAAGCGTCGAGAGTCCGACCAGTGCGGCGAACAGTCCTCACTCCGTGGCCTCAGTGAGGGGTGGCCATTCGATCAGGGCGACCGTGTGCTTCCCGAGCTCGTCGGCCACACCAGTGTCGGCCTTGAGCTCGTCCAATGTCCGCGGCGGGGGAAGCTGGCGTCCGTCCGCGATCAGTTCCTGTGCATAGAACGCGAGTGCCTCGGGCGCATTCTCCAGGGCCTCATCGACGTCGTCGCCGCCGGAAACGCAGCCGGGCAAGTCGGGAAACCACAGGCCGACGGCTTCGTCCGGGCCGGCGTCCTCGATGATGGCGATGTAGTGCGGCATGCAGGCCTCACGCCCGCTGCACAAAACTGTCCACGACCTTCTTTTCCCCCGCCTTGTCGAAGGCGATGGTGAGCTTGTTGCCGTCGATCTTGGTGACGCGGCCATAACCGAATTTCTGGTGGAAGACGCGGTCGGAGAGGGAGAATTCCGAGGTCGTGCCGGTGGATTTGGCCACCAGCTCGCCCTCGATCGTCAGCGGCCCACGGCGGCGCGAGGAGAAGCTGCCGAAATCGGGCGAGGACGACTGGGACGAATACGACGAGGCCTGTTCCTCGAAGCTGCCGCGGCCGCCATTGCCGCCCCCTCCGCCGCCGCGATTGCGATTGGCCTGGGCGCGCTGCCAGCCGGGGGTCGAATAGGTGGAGCCGAACGCTTCCATGTCGTCGAAGCGGGAGGCGCCGTAGCCGCCGGTGCCGCCCCAGGCCGAGCCGCCCTTGGATTCCGTGATCTCGACATTGGCGGCCGGCAATTCGTCGAGGAAGCGCGACGGGATCGTGGTCGACCAGGAGCCGTGGATCCGGCGGTTGGTCGCAAAGTAGATTTTGGCGCGGCGGCGGGCCCGGGTCAGGCCGACATGGCCGAGCCGGCGCTCTTCCTCGAGGCCGGCGCGGCCCTGTTCGTCCAGCGTGCGCTGGCTCGGAAACAGGCCTTCCTCCCAGCCCGGCAGGAACACGTTGTCGAATTCCAGCCCCTTGGCCGAATGCAAGGTCATCAGCGACACTGCGTCCTCATCGGCGCCGCTGTCGCGGTCCATCACCAGCGAGATGTGCTCCAAGAACCCTTGCAGGTTCTCGAACTCCTCCATCGAGCGCACCAGCTCCTTGAGGTTTTCGAGCCGGCCCGCGGCGTCCGCCGAACGGTCCTTCTGCCACATCTCGGTGTAGCCGCTCTCGTCGAGCACGATCTCGGCGAGCTCCGTGTGCGAGGTGACCTCGCGCTGGGCGCGCCAGCGGTCGAACTGGGCGACGACGTCGCGTAACGAGCCGCGCGCCTTCGGCTTCAGCTCGTCGCTCTCGACCACCGCGCGCGCCGCCTCGAACAGCGGAATGCGGCGCTTGCGGGCGTGATCGTGCAGCATCTGCACGGTGGCATCGCCCAGGCCGCGCTTGGGCGTGTTGACGATGCGCTCGAAGGCGAGATCGTCGGCCGGCGAATTGATGACGCGCAGATAGGCCAGCGCGTCGCGGATTTCGGCGCGCTCGTAGAAGCGCGGGCCGCCGATGACGCGATAGGGCAGGCCGAGCGTGACGAAGCGGTCTTCGAACTCGCGCATCTGGTAGGAGGCGCGAACGAGAATCGCGATCTCGTTGAGCTTGTCGCCCTGGCGCTGGATCTGCTCGATCTCCTCGCCGATGCCGCGGGCTTCCTCTTCCGAATCCCACGAGCCTGTCACCGTGACCTTCTCGCCGTCATGGTCTTCGGTGCGCAGCGTCTTACCGAGCCGGCCTTCATTGTGGGCGATCAGGTGCGAGGCGGCGGCGAGGATGTGGCCGGTCGAGCGGTAGTTGCGCTCGAGGCGGATGACCTTGGCGCCGGGAAAATCATGGTCGAAGCGCAGGATGTTGTCGACCTCCGCGCCGCGCCAGCCATAGATCGACTGGTCGTCGTCGCCGACGCAGCAGATATTTTTGACGTGGTTTTTTTCGTTCGCCGGATTCGGCGCCTCATCGTCATTCTCGGCATCACTCGGCCCACGCGAAGCGTCGAGCCCCGGTGATCCATCTCGCGAAGAATCGATGGCTTGCCGGGGCAAGCCGGGCAATGACGGATTGGACGATGGCGCCTGTGACAACAACCGCAGCCACAGATATTGCGCGACGTTGGTATCTTGATACTCATCGACCAGGATGAATTTGAAGCGCTCCTGGTACTGCCGCAGGATATCCGGGTGCTCGCGGAAGATGCGGATGTCCTCGAGCAGCAGATCGCCGAAATCGGCGGCGTTCAAAATCTTCAGCCGCTCCTGGTAGCTCGCATAGAGCTTGCCGCCCTTGCCGTTGGCGAACACGGCGGCTTCGCCCGACGGCACCTGCGACGGCGTCAGGCCGCGATTCTTCCAGCCGTCGATGAGGCCGGCGAGCATGCGCGCGGGCCAGCGCTTGTCGTCGATATTGTCGGCTTGCAGAAGCTGCTTGAGCAGTCGGACCTGATCGTCGACGTCGAGCACGGTGAAGTTCGACTTGAGCTGCGCCAGCTCGGCGTGGGTCCGCAGGATGCGCCCGCCGATGGAGTGGAAAGTGCCGAGCCACGGCATCCCTTCCACCGCATGACCGAGCATCTGACCCAGCCGGTGCTTCATCTCGCGCGCGGCCTTGTTGGTGAAGGTCACCGACAGGATTTCGGATGGCCGGGCGCGGCCCTGGCTCAGGATATGGGCGATGCGCGTGGTCAGCACGCGGGTCTTGCCGGTGCCGGCGCCGGCCAGCACCAGAACCGGGCCGTCCAGCGTTTCCACAGCCTCGCGCTGCTCCGGATTGAGCCCGGACAGGTATTGCGGGCCCACCGAGGCCCGCGCACGCGCGGCGATGCCGCCGGCTGCGGGCTGGTGGTCGGGGACGCTCTGGGACGTGATCTTGCTCGGCTCGGTCATGCGAATCATTTGCCCCACGTTGGCACCGCGGGGTGGTGAAAGGGGAGCCTTCTTAACAGGGATTGGTCCCTATATGGGGCCGCGGGCGGGGGTTTTCCACGTGCGCGGAAAGCCAATTTGTTCCTGCGGGTCAGGCGAATTTCCGGCCCTAGCGGCTCGGAACCATTGTTCCGAGTTGGCGATTGGTTCTGCAAGTGAGGCGCGTCAGCCGCGCCGATCGCAGACAGACATCGAAACAGAGGTTCGGATCATGCTTAGCTGGGTAGTGACGTTTCTGGTTATCGCCCTGATCGCCGGTATCCTGGGCTTTGGCGGCCTCGCCGGCGCGTCGATCGAAATCGCCAAGATCATCTTCTTCATCGCGGTCGTGTTGTTCCTGGTCTCGGCCGTTGTCGGTCTGGCCCGCGGCCGCACCAGGGTCTAGCGCGCTTACCGCTTCGAGGGCATCGCCACGTTCCGGCCGATGCCCTCGGGCCGTGGCACCGCGCTGTGGGTCTTGACCACCGCTGCGATGCGCTCGCTTATGTCTGGCGGAAAAGCCGCCACCTTTCGTGAGCCCATGTCGATGTGGAGCGACATGTTCTCCGACGTGGCGGATACCCATCCTTCGGTGGCGTGTCGCAGCTCCTGGAAGGTGTGAAGCCGCTTGTCGTCGGCTTCCAGCAACCAGACCGAGACCTGCACGGGATCGCCGAGGTGGATTTCGCGCAGATACCGCACGTGGCACTCGGCAGTGAAGGTCGAGCCGCCGCGCTCCTTCATGTAGCCCGGCCCGATCCCGAGCGTCAGCCACATCTGATCGATCGCGCGGTCGAACATCACGTTGTAATAGGCCATGTTGAGGTGGCCGTTGTAGTCGATCCATTGCGGCTCGATCTGCATGATCGAGGCGCGGAACGGCGCGCCCTCGATCGTTGTGGCAGCAGTCTCCGGCATGTGTCCTTCCCCAGCTAAGCATCCGGTCGCTTGACTTGACCGGTGAGATGTCCTTTGCCACGGTTCGTCTCGTCGGGAGGAACGTCCGTGGGTACGACCATCACCAATAATCCGCCGCGGCCGGCGCCGAAAGCCCTTGCGAGCGCGCTGGAGCAGCTTGCCGCGCGGTTCGGCAACCGCCTCATCACCTCGCAGGCCGTCCGCGAGCAGCACGGCCATACCACCACATGGATCGTGAACCAGCCGCCGGACGCTGTGGTGATGGCGCAGGAGACCGCCGACATCCAGGACGTGGTGCGGATCTGCGCGAAAAACGGCGTGCCCGTCATCGCCTTCGGCACCGGCACCTCGCTCGAGGGCCAGGTCAACGCACCCGCCGGCGGAATCTGCATCGACCTGCGCGACATGAACAAGGTGCTCGCGGTGCATGCCGAGGACCTCGACTGCGTGATCCAGCCCGGCGTCACCCGCAAGGCGCTGAACGAGCATCTGCGCGACCAGGGCTTGTTCTTCCCGATCGACCCCGGCGCGGACGCCTCCCTCGGCGGCATGGCCTCGACCCGCGCCTCCGGCACCAACGCGGTGCGCTACGGCACCATGCGCGACAGTGTGCTGGCGCTGAAAGTGGTCCGCGGCGACGGCGAGATCATCACGACCGGCACGCGCGCGAAGAAATCATCCGCCGGCTACGACCTGACGCATCTCTTCGTCGGCGCCGAGGGCACGCTCGGCATCATCTCGGAACTGACCATCCGCCTGCGCGGCATCCCCGATACCATCGCGGCCGGCGCGGTGTCGTTCGAGACCGTGCACGGGGCGTGTCAGGCCGTGATCCTGGCGATCCAGACCGGCATTCCCGTGGCGCGCATCGAGTTGCTCAACGCCGCGCAGGTGCGGGCCTGCAACGCCTATTCGAAGCTGACGCTGTCGGAAACGCCGCTGCTGCTGATGGAATTCCACGGCAGCGAGATCGAGGTCGGCGAACAGTCCAAGGCCTTCGGCGAGATCGCAAAGGACTGCGGCGGCGGCGATTTCTCCTGGACCACCAAACCGGAGGATCGCACAAAACTGTGGCAGGCGCGGCACGACGCCTACTGGTCGGTGAAGGCGCTGCGGCCCGGTGACAGCATCGGCGTGGTCGCGACCGACGTCTGCGTGCCGATCTCGCGCCTTGCCGAATGTGTCGGCGAAACCGAGGAAGATCTCAAGCGGCTCAACCTGTTGTCGCCGATCGTGGGCCATGTCGGCGACGGCAATTTCCACTGCTCGCTGGTCTGCGACACCAACGATGCCGACGAGATGGCCCGCGGCGAGGAGTTCATGCATCGGCTGGTCGAACGCGCGCAGGCGATGGACGGCACCTGCACCGGCGAGCACGGCATCGGCCAGGGCAAGCAGAAATACCTCAAGGCGGAGCTCGGCCCCGAGGCGATCGATGCGATGCGGGCGCTAAAAAAGGCGCTCGATCCGCAGAACATCTTCAATCCCGGCAAGATCGTACCGGAGGCGTAGCGCGCAGGCTCACCGCCGTTTATGCTCGCTCCCTCACCACGGAGCAGGCAATGCAGTGGTTCGCGCGCAAGACGCGTCAAGACATCTGGGACGAGGCGATCGAACGGCCGCTCGGCGATATCGAGGCCGCCGAGCGCATCCGTGCGATCTGTGACGCCGCTGCGGCGAGCGCGGCAGGGTCCGCGCGCAACGACAAGCGCGACAGCGAGCGCTACGAACGCGCGGCCAAAGTCGCGATGGAAATTGCGATGAAGATTTCGGACGGGCTGATGCGCGACGACGCAGTCCGTCGCATCGTCGATCTCTGCATGAAGGCGAACGACCTCAAGACGGCGCAGATCCTGTTTCGCGCGATCCATGCCAGCTGGATCCGCGAAACGGTCCAGCGCGATCATCCGACATTGGCGCAGTGAGCGCAGTTATTTCGCCAGCCTGCGCACGGCCTCGTCGACACTGTGGAAGACGTTCTCCCGGGGCAGGGCCTCGAACAGTTTGAACCGCTCGAATGCGTCCTGCGCGCGCACCGATTCCAGCCGGGCCAGCGCGACCGTGACACCCTGTTCGCTGCACACCCTGAACACATCGAGCAGGATCTGTGCGGCGGTGAAGTCGATCTCGACCATGCCGCTCGCCTCCAGCACCAGCAGTTGCGGAGGCATCGCGCCGAGCACCTTGGTCACGTCGCTGCGAAAGCCGGGCGCGTTGAGGAACGACAGCGGCGCCTGCAGCCCGATCACGGCGACTCCGGCGATGCGCTCGCCGGCGATGTGCGGATGCGCCGGCCACCAGATCGTGGTGCCCGGCACGCGCTCGAACTCGACGAGCCGCGCGCGCGTCGTGCTCCAGATGCCGTGCAGCAGCGACAGCACGATGCCGAGGAACGCACCCTGCTGGATCGGCAGCACGATGATCAGCGCGGCGGTGGCGGCGATCAGCAGGAATTCGCTCGGGGATTGGCGATAGATCGTGACGATCTGCTTCACGCGGATGATGCGCAGCGCGACGAACAGCAGGATGCCGCCGAGGGCTGCGTCCGGGACGTGCTGCAGCAATCCCGTTCCAAACGCGAGCAGCGCCAGCACGATTGTCCCCGCGGCGAGACCCGCGAGCTGCGATTGTCCGCCGGTCTCGGCGACAATGCCCGTCCGCGGCGGGCTGGCATTGACCGGAAACGCGCCGAACAGGCCCGACAGCGCGCTGCCGGCACCCACGCCGAGAAAATCGCGATCGACATCGGCCGGCTTGTCGGGATCGGACGGGAACGAGCGCGTCGTCGCCGCAGTCTGCACCATCACCACGACCGTGATGACAAAGGCGAGCGGCACGAGGCGGACCCATTGCTCCGGTGCAAGCTCGGGGAAGGTCGGCCGCGGCAACGTGCCCGGCACGAGGCCTACGACATTGACGCCCTTGCTCTCGAGGCCGAGCGCGATCGTGGCCAGGGTCGCGGCGACGAGCCCGATCAGCGCGCCCGGAATTTTCGCGCTGACCTTCTCAGCGACGAAGACCACGGCCAGCACGCCGAAGCCGATGCACAACGTGAAGGGATTGCTGCGGCCGAGCTCGCTTGCGAGCACGCCGATGCGATCGAGCGTCGGCCCGCCCGGCGAGTCCAGACCCAGCACGCCCGGCAATTGCGACACAATGATGTGGACGGAGATGCCGGCGAGGAAGCCGACCATGACGGGCACGGACAAGAGGTTGGCGATGCCGCCAAGGCGGAAGGCGCCGCCGGCCAGCATCATCGCGCCGACCATCAACGCCAGCGCGATGGCGAGCCCCTGATACTCAGGCGAGCCGGCGGCGGCCAGCGCGGCCAGTCCGCCGGCGAAGATCGGCGTGATCGTGGAATCCGCGCCGCAGGACAGGAAGCGGTTGCCGCCGAGCATCGCAAAGCCGAGCGATCCCGCCATGAAGGCGAAGAAGCCGATCTGCGGCGCGAAGCCGCCGAGCCGCGCCGTCGCCATCTGCTCGGGAATCGCGATCGCCGCAAGCGTCAGCCCCGCCATCAGGTCGCCCGGGAGGGAATAGGACGCGAGTGAGCGAAACAGCGGCCAAGCTGGCTTGGCGCGAGCGTCGTGCGGCATCGATGTGGAGTCCCCGGAAAGCCTGGCGTCAGTCGGTTAGCCTACAGCATTTCCGTATCGGGAAGCAGCAGACGCAGTTTATCTCCATCCGTCGACGGAGGACAGATCTGTCCTCCGTATCTCGCGAGTGGGGTCTCAGTACCGGCCGCGGTCGTTGTGATAGTCGCCGCCGCGTCCGCCGCCCATACCCATGCCGATCCCGACACCGATGCCAATGCCCTGCATGATGGCGCCGGGCGGCGGGCCGCGATCCGGTGGCGGCGCGCGCTCGTAGATCACCTCATCAGGCGGCGGCCGGCGTTGCCTGGGCGGCGTGTCGACCACCTTGCGCTTTGGCGGGGTGTCGTCGACGCGCTTCTTGATCACGGGCGCGACCGCCGGGTTGACCGGCGAAGCCGGCGGTGTGGGCGTCGAGCACGGGCAGGTCGGGGCCATTGCGACGGCGACCGGGGCAGGAGCGGCCGCGACCACAGCAGGCAAGACGTAGTTGCGGTTCTGCACGCGGAGCAGCAGCCGGCGTGCGGTCGCAGCCAGATCGCTGTTGTCCCAGTTCGCCAGATAAGCCTCGAACGAGGCGCGGGTGTTGATCGCGGTGGCGCGCTCCCACGCCAGCATCTGGCGCCGGCGCTCCACGATCGTGCGCAGCCGCGGCGTACGGGTATCCTGGGCGTACAACTCGATATAGGCCTGATACGCCGGCACGGTGTCGTCGGTGATCACCATCTCATAGGCGACCATGGCCGGCTTGCCCTGCAAATCCTTGCGCCAGTCCTCGAGGCTGCGCGTGCCGCTCGCAAGTGCCATGGAGGATGCGCCAGGAAGCGCAGCCTGACTGCCGCTGCCGTCGCCGCCGAAGAACTTGAAGTCGGTCGTCAGCGACGAGCTTTCCCAGGGGATCTGGCGTCCGTCGGTCGATTGCGCCACGGCGACGCGAATGCGCTTGAACACTTCCTCGATCGGCAGATTGGGCTGCTTGGCGACGGTCAGCGCCGCGGTGGTGTAGGGGCTGTCGATGCCGGAGCCATCCTCGGCTTCGGAGCCCGGCGAGGTCGAATAGGAAATGAAGGAGCCCGGCGCGCCGGCCTTGGTGTCGACGATCGCAAGCCCGTGGCCGGCGCCGCTGAGCGCCGGGAACGGGTTGTTGCGGCAGGCATCGAGCATGAAGATGCGGGCTCGTGTCGGCAGCGCGCCGAGCGTGTTGAGCAAATCGTTGAGCCGCACACCCTGCAGCGGAATGTCGGCTTCGCGCTTGGGGTCGAGATCGACGGGAACGAGATAGTTCTCGCCGTCGATCTGGAGGCCGTGGCCGGCATAGAACACCAGCGCGACGGTGTCGGCGCCGCTGGCGCTGACCTTGCCGGCGAAATCCGAGATCGCCTGACGCATGTCGTTCTGCGCCAGATTGGATGCCGTGGTGACGGTGAAGCCGGCATTGCCGAGCAGCTCCGTCATGCCTTTGGCGTCGTTGGCTGCGTTGGGCAGTTCCGGCACGGTGCGATAGGCCGATTGACCGATCACGAGTGCGAGCCGCGCTTCGGCCGCCGCATCCGTGGGCGTCGTCAATTGCGTGAGCGCGAGAAGAGCGGATCCAAGAAACAAATTGCGAAGAACTGGACGGCGCATGGTGTCACCTCCATCGGCAATGCGCGCGATGATGTCACCTTTTCTAGATGGCCGCCATGCGTCTGTCTGTGCAGTGGATCACGTTGAGCTGCGGCAAAATGGGGCAGGAGGTCTGCCAGAGCCAGTGCGGCATCGTTCTGGCGCCATCCATGTGAATTGCGCATTGATCCATGCGCCAATTAGATTGATTGCGATGCCGCGCGAAAGCATCCTCTCGCACAATGGACCCGATGCCGGTCTAAGCGAGAATCCCGCAAAAAACACGGTTGTTTCGCCGCGCGCGGATGCCGTCGATCTTCGCGACGCGCCGCTTTGCGACCACCGGCCGCAAGCCTTGCCTGCGCCGCCGCTTTGGCCATACAGTCCGCGCAACGGGCTGCGGCAACGACCGTCGCTCGAAAAATAATAATTGGGGAGAAACCGCATTATGTCCATCGTGCCCGTGAACCGTCGCGCGTTCATCAAGTCGTCGACGGGACTTGCCGCCGGCCTCGTGTTCTCCCCCGCACTCATCGGCCGCGCCGAAGCCGCGACCTTGAAGCTGAAATGCTCCTCCTCGCTGCCGAACGATCCCAAATTCGCCAACGGCCGCGTCTATTACGACAATCTCGTGAAAAACCTGAAGGCGAACGGCCTCGGTGAACAGGTCGAGGTCGCGTTCTTTCCCGACAACCAATTGGGTCAGGAAATCGACGTCATCAACTCGGTGAAGCTCGGCGTCATCGATCTCATGGTCTCGGGCTCGTCGATCTCGGCCAATCTGGTGCCGCTGGTCGGGACCTTCGATCTCGGCTTCCTGTTCTCGAGCTTCCCGCAGCAAACCAAAGCGTTCGATTCGGGCGCCGCCAAGCCGATCGAGGAGGCGCTGCTCAAGGGCAGCAACATCCGCATCATCGCCTGGGCGTATAATTTCGGCTCGCGCAGCGTGCTGGCGCGGAAGCCCGTAAAGACGCCGGAAGATCTCGCGGGTCTCAAGATCCGTACCCTGCCGAATCCCGTCATCACGGAATGCCTGCGCCTGATGGGCGCCGCCGCAACGCCGCTGGCCTTTGGCGAAATCTACACGGCGTTGCAGGCCGGCGTGCTGGACGGGCTTGAGCACGATCCGCCGACCATCCTGGCCAGCAAGTTCTTCGAAACGGCGAAATTCTATTCACTGACGCAGCACAATTTCTCGCCGCTCGCGATCTATTTCAGCGACACGACCTACAATCGCATGGATCCGAAGCTGCGCGAGGGTTTCCTCGACGCCGCGAAGAAGGCTGCGGCCGACACGCGCACCCACGGGCTCGCGGTCGAGAAGGAGGCGCTGTCGGCTTTGACCGAGAAGGGCGTGACGGTGGCCGAATGCGACCGCGAGGCGTTCAAGAAGCGCGTCGCGCCGCAGATCGAGAACTTCATGAAGGCGCGGCCGGACTCCAAGGCCGTCATCGACATCATCCGCGCCACGCAGGCCTGACGTGGCAATGACAGCTGCCGTACCTCTCTCGGGCGGCCGCCACGGGAGCATCGCCCTGCTGCTTCGCGTCAGCGACGCGATCGCGGCCATTCTGCTGGCCGCGGATCTCGTCGTCGTCTGCGGTTCCGTGCTGCTGCGCTTCTGCTTCAACGCGCCGGTGGAGTGGTCCGACGACGTCGCGCGCGGCCTGATGGTCGGCTCGGCCTTCTTCGGCGCGGCGAGTGCGCTCGCGCGCGGCGAGAATGTCGGCGTCTCCTTCTTCCGCGACCTGGCTCCGGTACGGCTGCGCGCGCTGATCGATGCCGCGAGTGCGCTGCTGGTGGTGCTGATCTCGGGCTACGTCGCCTACAACGCCATCAAGCTCGGCTCGCTGACGGCGGGCCAGACCACCGGATCCGGCTTGCCGCTGGAGCTGACCTTCTACCCGATGGGCGCCGGCGCGCTGTTCATGACGGTGTTCGCGATCGACCAGCTCTGCGCCAGGCCGCTCCCTGATATCGTCAGAGGCCTCGTCGCGATTGCCGTCGTGACCGGCCTCTATCTCGCCTGGGATTATCTGTCGCCGGCCACGGTGCCGTCAGCGGGCACGCTGATGCTGATCGGTTTCTTCGCGACGTTGGTCGGCGGCTTGCCGATCGGCTTTGCGCTGGCGCTGGCCGCGCTGATCTTCATCTGGGTGGAGGGCGCGCTGCCTGGCGTGATCTTCGCCCAGCAAATGGCGCGCGGCATCGACAATTTCGTGCTGCTCGCGATTCCGTTCTTTATTCTCGTCGGCTACCTCATGGAAGCCAACGGCATGTCGGTGCGGCTGATCGAGCTGTTGCAGCGCGGGGTCGGGCGCATGCGCGGCGGCCTCAACGTCGTGATGGTGGCCTCGATGGTGCTGTTCTCCGGCATCTCGGGCTCGAAGATGGCCGACGTCGCGGCGGTCGGCTCCGTGCTGATTCCGGCCGCGCGCCGCTCCAAGCAGAATCCGGGCGGCGCCGTGGCGCTGCTCGCGGCCTCCGCGGTGATGGCGGAGACCATTCCGCCTTGCATCAACCTGATCATCCTGGGTTTCGTCGCGAATTTGTCGATCGGTGGCCTGTTCGTCGCAGGGCTGCTACCGGCGGCGCTGATGGCGCTGGCCTTGATCGCGGTCTCCATCATCTTCGGCAAGACTCCAACTGAGACGCCAACTGATGCCGAGGAGATCGCGCCGCAGATGCCGGTGTCGGGCCTGTGGAGCGGCGCGATCGCCTCGGTCGGCCTGATCTTCATGATCTTCTTCGGCTTTAAGAGCGGCTTTGCAACCGCCACGGAAATCTCGGCCTTTGCCGTGGCTTATGCACTCGTTGTCGGCAGTGTGGTGTTCCGCGAGCTCAGCTTCACATCGGCCGCGCACAGCTTCGTCCAGGGCGCGACGCGCGCGGGGCTCGTGCTGTTCATCGTTGCCGCAGCGCAATCGCTGGCGTTCACGCTGACCCTCCAGCAGGTGCCGCATGCGGTCGGCGATTTCATGCTGGGATTGTCCAAGACCAGCGGCACCTGGCTATTCATCCTGCTCGCAATCGGCGTGCTGATCGTGATGGGCTCGGTGCTGGAGGGCGCGGCCGCGCTGATCATCTTCGGGCCGTTGCTGCTGCCGGTGGCCGTCCAGCTCGGCATTGATCCCCTGCATTTCGGCGTGGTGCTCGTGATCGCGATGGGCATCGGCCTGTTCGCGCCGCCGCTCGGGCTCGGGCTCTACGGCGCCTGCCTGATCGGCAACGTGCCGATCGAGCAGACGGTGAAGCCGATCATGGGCTATCTTGGCCTGTTGTTCCTTTGCCTGCTTGTGATCGCGTTCGTGCCATGGCTCAGCACGGCGTTGCCGCGCGCGTTCGGCTACTGAAGGAGTCTTGCCGTGAAAGTCCTGCTGGCCCACACGCCGGAGATGCGCCGCAATTACTATGGCGATCGCAGCCTGAACGGTTTGCGCGCGACCGCCGAGGTGATCCTGCACGAGAGCGATGAGACGCTGGTCTCAACCAGCCTCGTGCGTGCTGCGCAAGATGTCGACATCATCGTGGCCGATCGCATGACCGAGGGACGCGGCGAGATTTTTGCGCAACTGCCGCGCCTGCGCGCCTTCGTCCGCTGCGCCGTCGACATCCGCAACGTCGATGTCGAGGCCGCCTCGAAGGCCGGCGTGCTCGTGACCCGCGCCGGGCCTGGCTTCGTGCAAGCCGTTGCCGAGCTCGCGCTCGGCTTCATGGTCGATCTCTCCCGCGGCGTATCCCCGGCGACGGCCGACTACCAGGCAGGCCGCAAGCCGGAAGCGCGGATGGGACGGCAGCTCGCCGGCAGCAAGATCGGCATCATCGGCTATGGCAGCATCGGGCGCTATCTCGCCGACATTGCCAAGGTGATGCGCATGGAGGTGCTGGTCGCAGATCCCTTTGCGACCGTGAGCGACAGCGCCATCCGGCAGGTCAGCCTCGATGAGCTCCTCGCCGCGTCCGACTATGTCGTCTGCCTTGCCATCGCCAATGAGCAGACCGAGAACTTGATCGGGGGGGCGGCACTGGCGCGGATGCAGAAACATGCCGTTTTCATCAATCTCTCGCGCGGCAATCTCGTCGACGAGGCGGCGCTGGCGAAGGCGCTGCTCGAGAATCGTATCGCGGGTGCCGCGATGGATGTCGGCCGCGCGCCCGACCAGATGCCAAGCCCGGAGCTTGCGAAGCTTCCCAACGTCATCGCGACACCGCATGTCGGCGGCCTGACGCCGCAGGCGATCGAATACCAGTCGCTGGAAACCGTGCGCCAGGTCGAGGCGATCGTCAAAGGCGAGATCCCGCAAGGCGCCGTCAACGCCGACCGCTGGACGCGTCGGCCCTGATCCGGCTCTACAGCCGGTCCACTGCTTTGAACGTTCCGTCCTTCTGGATCACCGTCAAAAACACCTTCGGCGGCGCGTCGAGCATGCGCATGCCGACGGTGACGGTGCTGCCGCTGATGTCGAAGCGGCCGACATCGTTGATGGCGCGCAGCAGGTTCGCGCGCGTCGGTTGCGGCCCGGCTTGTTCCAGCGCCGCGGCGGCGAGGCGGCCGGTGAGGTAGCCTTCGAGCGAAACGAAGTCCGGTGTCAGCGCCGGGTCGAACGCCGTCTGCGCCGCCTGGTAGTCGGCGACCAGCTTGAGCGAGCGGTCCCAGGGAAACGGCACGACCTGGGTGACGACGACGCCTTCGCCCTCGGGGCCGAGCTCCCGGGCGAGCGCCACGGCGCCGACGAAGGAGATGTTGACGAAGGTCGGACGAGCGCCGCTGCGGTGCGCGAGCTTGATGAACTCCGCGCAGGGACCGTAGGTCCCGACCATGACGATCGCCTCGGGTTCGACGCGCTTGATCGTGCGCCAGGCCGACGCGACGGCGCGGGTGTTGCGCTCGAAGGTGCCTTCGGCGGCGAGCTCGAGACCGCGTTTGGCAAGCGCGCGCTTCACGCCGGAAAGACCGTCGCGCCCGAAGGAATCGTCCTGGTAGAAAATGGCGATGCGGGTGAAATGGCGATCCTCCGTGAGGTGCTTGACCCACGCCTCGGCCTCGGCGGCATAGCTCGCACGGATGTTGACCACGTTCGCAAGCTCGAGGTCGCGCAAGAATTCGGCGCCGCTGAACGGACCGATGAAGGGCACGTTCCTGGCGCTGGTGATCGGTATCGTCGCCATCGCGGTCGGCGTGCCCACCGCGCCGATCAGCGCGAACACCTTGTCGTCCTCGATCAGCCGCAGCGTCTGCGCCACCGAGCGGTCGGGATCGTAGCCGTCGTCGCGGCTGATGAGCTGGAGCTTGCGGCCATGGACGCCGCCTTTGGCGTTGATCTCGGTGAAAGCTGCGACGATGCCCTGCCGCATCCGCTGTCCGAGTGTGGAGGAGGGACCCTCGAGGGCTGCAGCCTGGCCGAACAGGATCGCATCCCCGCTGACGCCGATCTCGTCGGCTTTTGCCGGCAGCATGGTTGCTGCCAGGAGCGCGACGGTGATCACGATGAATGTCGCAGATCGAGATCGATACATCAAAAAGTCTACGGGTGCGGGGAGTGGTTTCGGGTAAAGCTATCGCCGCAGGATGAATCGCCGATGTATCGGCGGCTCCGTACTACTCCGGGGAAAACCGGCAACTTATTTCGACAAAGCCCGCATCATCCTGCACTTCATTAACTAAGCCGGCTGATGCAGAAAAGCCGCGTTCGGAAATTGTGCAGTTCTTAACCGGGGTCCTGTTCCGATAGTGGCTCCGGCGGCTCAACCAGAGGTTCGGTTGGCCGGGAGAGGGGACGGCGGTTTCTGGAATGGGCGGTCGGGATCAGAACGATCAGGATCGGGGACGTATGACCGGATGGTGGCGTGCCGCGCCGCTGCTCGGGCTCTATCGCCCTGCACTCGTCGCAGTCGGCGTTGGTCTTCTGTTCTCGGTCGCGGGTGCGGCCGCTGTGGCGCAATGGGAAGGCCGCGTCAACAAGATCGAGTTCGAAAACGCGGCCGAGACCGAAGTGATCGTCATGCAGAACGGCATGGGCGAGTACATCTCCAGGCTCGTCGCGTTGCGCACGCTGTTCGAATCGACCAACCAGGAGATCACCCGCAGCGAATTCGAGACCTTCAGCGCCCGCCTGTTCGAGCGCCATCCCGGCATGCTGCGCATCTCCTGGGTGCCGCGCGTGAACCGCAAGGAGCGCGCCGAATACGAGGCCGCGGCGATCACGGACGGCGTGTCCGGCTATCGCATCAAGTCGCTCCAGGGCGATGCGTTCGCGACCGCGCCGCAGAGCGACGAATATTTTCCGGTGCTCTACTCGACCCAGCCGAAGACGTCTCCGGTCTACGGCATGGACTACGCGACCATTCCGGAGCGCCGCGCGATCCTCGAGCGCGCACGCGACACCGACCGCGTCTCGGCCATTCGCACCCGCCTCTACGAGCCGAAGGCGGGCGGCCGGTTGCCCGACGTACTCGTCGCCATTCCCGTCTACGCCAAGGGAACATCGCGCGACACCGTCGTGGACCGGCGCCGCAATCTCGCCGGCTTCGTCGTCGGCGTCTTCGACCTGCCGCTCCTGATCCAGTCCATTCGCGCGACCACCGGGGCAAGCCCCGCGGTCAGCGTCAACGTCTATCCGCCGTTTACGGCGCAGATCGTCGGCCTGGAGGCCATGCTGCCGGATTATTCGTCGGCCGCGACGGCGCCGCAGTCGATGCGGGACGTCGCGCAGACCCTGCACTGGTCGGGCAATCTCAAGATCGGCGGCATGGATTGGCAGGTGAGGGCGGTTCCGGCTGCCGGGGGTCCGCTGGAGACGACTTACGATCGCGCGGGCGCGGTGCTGATCGTCGGCATGCTGCTGACGCTGTCGCTTTCGACCTATCTCATGCTCGCGAGCCGCAATTCGCAGCGGCTGTCGCTGGCGAACCGGCGGGTGCTCGAACTCGCCCAGACCGACGCCCTGACCGGATTGCCGAACCGCGCCTTCTTCCTCGCCCGGCTCGACGAGCTCAATGGCCGTTTGATGGACGCCGGTCCGACCTTCTCTATCCTGATGCTCGACCTCGACCGCTTCAAGAACGTCAACGACTCGCTCGGTCACGGTGCGGGCGATGCGCTGCTGCGTCAGGTCGCACAGCGGCTGAAATCCGCGCTGCGCGCCAGCGACGTGCTGGCCCGGCTCGGCGGTGACGAATTCGCCATCATTCAGGAAGCGTGCGAGGATCAGCGCGTCTGCTCGACCGAACTGGCGGGGCGGATCGCCAAGCTCGTCGCCGAGCCGTTCCTTCTTCCCGGACATCGCGTCGAGATCGGCACCAGCATCGGCATTGCGATCGCGCCCGATCACGGCACCGATCAGGAGCAGCTGCTGAAGAAGGCCGACCTTGCGCTGTACCGCTCGAAATCATCGGGCCGCAACTGCTTCACCATCTACGACAAGGCGATGTCGGCCGAGCTCGAGGCGCGCAGCACGCTGGAAGGCGATTTGCGCGACGCCATCGCGCGGTGCCAGCTCGAGGTGCACTACCAGCCCTTCGTCGACGCCCTCAGTGGCGCGCGGCGCGGCTTCGAGGCGTTGGTGCGCTGGCGGCATCCGACGCGCGGCTTGATTCCGCCGGACCAGTTCATCCCGCTTGCGGAGGAGACCGGGCTGATCGTGCCGCTCGGCGAGTTCGTGCTGCGACGGGCCTGCGCGGACGCTGTCGGCTGGCCGTCCGAGCTCGCGGTCGCCGTCAACCTGTCGCCGATCCAGTTCAAGGAGGCCGAGCTGTTCGAGATGATCAGCGCGGCGCTCGCCGATTCCGGGCTGCCGCCGCAGCGGCTGGAGATCGAGATCACGGAATCCGTTCTGCTGGAACGCGGCGTCGAGAACCACGCCTTCATGGAACGGCTGAAGAGCATCGGCATCGCGCTCGCACTCGACGATTTCGGCACCGGCTATTCGTCGCTCAGCTATCTGACCGCGTTCCCGTTCGACAAGATCAAGATCGACAAGTCGTTCATCCGCAACCTCACGCATCAGCCGCGCAGCTCCGCCATCATCTCCTCGATCGTGACGCTGGCGCGCGGGCTGGACATGTCGGTCACCGCCGAAGGCGTAGAGACCCGCGAGGAATACGAACGGCTGAAGGCGCTCGGCGTCAATTTCGCGCAGGGCTATCTGTTCGGCCGCCCGCACCCAATCGAACGGATTCTGTTCGACGCGGCCGCCAAACCGCCCCAACGCGACGCCGCCTGAGGGCGGCCGCCCAAGGATCGCTCAATGGGGCATGCGCGAAAAGCGCTTGACCCGGGCAGCCCCGGATGGTCGGAAAGGACCGTCCAGGGATGAAACACACAATGCGGCTTCCGTTCTTCTACGGCTGGGTCGTGGTCGCGGTGACCTTCGTCACCATGGCCATCGGCGTCAACGCTCGCACCGCCTTCTCGCTGTTCTTTCCTCCCATCATCTCTGAATTCGGCTGGGAGCGCGGCGTCACCGCGGGCGCATTTTCCTTCGGCTTCGTGGTGTCGGGCATGGTCAGCCCGCTGATCGGCCGGCTGATGGATCGCGCCGGCCCGCGCGCGGTGATGGAGCTCGGCGTGGTTCTGATGGGTGGCGGGCTGCTGCTCGCGCCGCTCACGAGTCAGCCATGGCATCTCTACGTCACCATCGGCGTCATGGTTGGCGCCGGCTCGGTGTGTCTCGGTTATTCCGGGCAGTCGCTGTTCCTGCCGAACTGGTTCATCCGCACCCGCGGCCTCGCCATCGGCATCGCCTTCGCCGGGGTCGGCATCGGCTCGGTGACGCTGCTGCCGTGGGTGCAGCACATGATCGAAGGGACCGGCTGGCGCACCGCCTGCACGGCGATGGGCCTGATGATCCTGATCGTGCTGGCGCCGATCAATCTGTTCCTGCACAGGCGCCCCGAGGATATCGGCCTGCGGCCCGACGGCGATGCGGCCCCGGCCGCGGGCGCCGCAAAACCCGTCTCCAACATCGTCGATCCCGTCTGGGCCGGGACCGAATGGACACTCCGGAAAGCGGTCGCCACGACGCGGTTCTGGTGGATCGCGCTCGGCTATTTCTGCGGCCTCTACATCTGGTACGCGGTGCAGGTGCACCAGACCAAATTCCTGCTCGACATCGGCTTCAGCCCGGGTGTCGCGGTGTGGGCACTCGGCATCGTCAGCCTGCTCGGCATTCCCGGCCAGATCTTGCTCGGCCATGTCTCCGACCGGATCGGGCGGGAATGGGTGTGGGCGATCAGCTGCGCGGGTTTTGCGATCTCTTTCGCGGCGCTGATGGCCCTGAAATTCCAACCGTCATTGTGGCTGGTCTATCTCATGGTGTTCACGCAAGGCGCGCTCGGCTACGGCCTGACCTCGATCATGGGCGCAGTGGTGTTCGAGATTTTTCAGGGCAAGCACCAGGGCAGCATTTTCGGCACGATCATGCTGGCGGCATTGGCCGGCGGCGCCGCCGGTCCCTGGGTCACCGGCTTGCTTTACGATCGGGTCGGCGACTACACGCTCGCCTTTGGCGTTGCCATCATCGTAAGCGGGCTGTCGGCGCTTTCGATCTGGCAAGCTGCGCCGCGCAAGGTGCGCGCCGTCGCCGGCAAGCTTCAGGTGGGCGCCGGCGCCGAATAGGTTCCGTACGCAGCGGATTACCCTCGCTTCTTTTGCGGAACATTAAGCATGTCGCGTCTTGGCGCGGCGCGACCGGGCTGCAAAAACGTCTTGGACACCATCGCGGCACTAGCCTCGGTTGCTGTATCTTCCCGATGCCTCCGGGTCTAGCGATGTCCGCCTCCGATTGTGCCATGACAGAAACTCCGGAAGTGCTGTTGGCCGCGCTCGAACGCGCCGACGAGGGCATCGTCGTCGTCGACAGCGCGCGTCGCATCACGCATTTCAATGCCGGTGCAGAGCGGATCTGGAATCTCGCACGCGCTGATGTGCTCGGCCGCGACGCCGAAATTCTCACCCTCAAATGCCTTCAGGCCGAACCGTTTGCGGAGTTCCGGGACGAGATCAGCCTGGTGCGCCGTGACGGCAGCCGGATCCGCGCGGCCATCTCGCTTTCATCCATTGCAAGTGGCGGCATTGCCTATCGCATCGTGTTCGCGCGCGACGTCACAGCGGACGCCGAGCGCCGCATCAGGATCGGGCTTCTCCACGCCGTCTCCGACCAGACCAACCGTGCGGTGCTCATCACCGATACCGACCAGAACATTGTCTACGTCAATGCCGCCTTCACGACGCTGTTCGGCTACACCAGCGAGGAAGCCGAGGGCCGCCGCGCCAGGGGCCTGCTCGCGGGCCGCCACACCGATCGCAAGGCCGTTGCGAAGCTCGTCAAGCGCCTGATGGATGGCGGCCACCGCGGCGAGGTCGAGATGCTCGCCTATGACAAGGACGGCGAGGAGATCTGGGTCTGCGCCCGCATCGATGCCTTCCGCGACAAGAAGGGCCAGGTCAAGCACTTCTTCGCGCTGCTCGAGGACATCACCGAGACCAAGCAGCTGCGCTCGCTGCAGCAGCTCATCATGGGCGCGCTCGCCGACGAGGTTCCGATCGCCGAGATCGCCGACCGGCTGTGCCGCCGTGTCGAGCAGATGGCGCCCGACGTCGTCTGTTCGCTGCTGCACATCGATGCCGCGGGCCTGATCCATCCGCTCGGCGGCCCAAGCCTGCCCGAGGACTATTCCCGCGCTCTGGACGGCGTGGCCATCGGCCCCAATGTCGGCTCGTGTGGAACCGCGGCCTTCTACGGCGAGCCGGTGCTGGCGACCGATCTGGAGACCGACCCGCGCTGGCAGCCCTACAAGGCGATGCCGCTCGCGATTGGCCTGCGCGCATGCTGGTCGACGCCAGTCAAGGCCAAGGACGGACGGGTCATCGCCACCTTCGCCTTCTACTACCGGGAGCCGCGCGCGCCGAGCAATTGGCATCGGCGCATCGTCGAGGCCTGCGTCAATCTCGGCGCCTTCGCGATCGAGCGCAAGGAGGCGCGCGCCGAGATCGCACGGCTCGCCTATCACGATATCCTCACCGGCCTGCCGAACCGCGCGCAATTGCGGCGCCTGATCACCACCGCCATCGATGCCTGCCCGACCGGCAGCCACGTCGCGCTGGCCTTCCTCGACGTCGATCATTTCAAGGACGTCAACGACACGCTCGGTCATGCCGCCGGCGATGAGCTCCTGATCCAGCTGGCGCAGCGCCTGCGCGAGCAGATCGGACCCGAGGACATGCTGGGGCGACTCGGCGGCGACGAGTTCGTGATCCTGCTGCCGCGTCGCAACGCCGAGGGTGCCGAGCGCGTCGCGGCCGGAATCACCGAAGCGCTGGCGGCGCCGCTGCGGCTCGGCTCCAGGCAGCTGCAGATGTCGGCGAGCATCGGCGTCAGCCTCTATCCCGATCATGCGACCGACATCGACACCTTGATGCAGCAGGCGGACGCGGCCATGTACATGGCCAAGCAGGCGGGACGTTCGACCCATCGCCTGTTCAGCGCCGAGATGAACGGGCTCACCGAGCAGCGGCTGGCCTTGATTGCGGCGCTGCGCCGCGCCATCGCCGAGGGCGAGCTGACCCTCAGCTATCAGCCGCAGATTCGCAGCTGCGACGGCGCGATCCATGGCGTCGAGGCGCTGGCGCGCTGGCATGATGCCGAGCTCGGCGACGTCTCGCCGGCAAAATTCATCCCGCTCGCCGAAGAGTGCGGCCTGATCGAGCAGATCGGCCTGTGGTCGGTGCGCGAGGCCTGCCGGCAGATGGCGAGCTGGCGCCGCGCCGGGCTCGAGATTCCATCCGTGTCCGTGAACCTGTCGCCGATCAATTTTCGCAACGTCACGCTGGCCGCGCGGCTCAAGGACATCCTCGCCGAATACGATCTGCCGGCGGATGCGCTGATGCTCGAAATCACCGAGGGCGCGTTTATGCAGGACAGCGTCGCCGCGCTCGAGACGATGAACGCGATCCGTGAGCTCGGCGTCGGGCTTTCCGTGGACGATTTCGGCACCGGCTATTCCAGCCTGAGCCGGCTCGCCCATCTGCCGATCCGCGAGCTGAAGATCGACCGCAGCTTCATGCGCGACATCGAGCGTGACGCTGGCGCGCTCGCGATCGCCACCGCCGTGGTGCGCGTCGGCCAGGGCCTCGGCATGACCGTCGTCGGCGAAGGGGTCGAGACTGAGGCGCAGCGCAAGGTGCTGGCCGAACTCGGCTGCGACGTCGTGCAAGGCTTCCTCTACGCACCCGCACTCGCGCCTGTTGCCTTCGAGCGCTGGTTGATCGAGCACTGCGCCGAGCAGGCGCAGGCGATGCTGGCTCGTCTCGACATTGCACCGGCCGGCGCGACCGCAGTGAAGCGGTCGGCGTAGAAGCGACTTTCGGCGGCTGATGTCCGGGCTCAGGCATCCGGTTGCAGGAACGTGCCGTATTGCTTGGTTGCGACGACCGCGGCTGCGGCCTGTCCGATCATCCGCATTGCTGCCATCATAGGCCACGGTCCAAGACTCACCCGCCGAACGCCGACGCGAGCCAGATCCGGAAGTGCGGGAACGCCTTGTGTCACCATGATGTTGACCGGCAGAGGCGTGAGCTGAACGAACTTTTCAATGAGCGCGAGGTCGGTGAGGCCGGGCACGAAAATTCCGTCGGCGCCGGCCTCGGCATAGACCTTCGCCCGCTTTGCCGCTTCGTTCATGCACTCGTCCGGCGATCCGAATTTCAGCAAGAACGGATCCGTTCTCGCATTGATGAACAGCTGAACTCCCAGATCTTTTGCAGCGTGCCGCACGGCCTTGATCTTGGCGGCATGGAGCTCGGGATTGACGAGTTGCCGCTTTCCCCCTGATAGCCCGTCCTCGATATTGATGCCGACGGCGCCGGCTTTCAAAATCTCGGTCGCCGATCTGGCGGCAGCCTCCGGGGTGTCGCCATATCCGGCCTCCAGATCGATTGAGACTGGAACAGACACGGCCGCGCTCATCCGCGACACCAGGCCGGTCACCATGTCGAGCGGGACATTTTCTCCGTCGGCGTATCCAAGTGCGGAGGCGACCGCCCCGCTGCTGGTCGCGATGGCCGGAGAGGTCTTCGCGATGGCTTTGGCGGTGGCGGCGTCCCAGGCGTTGAACAGGATGAGCGGATCGCCCTTCCTGTGAAGGGCATGAAAAGTCTCGGCATATTGCTGTTGTGTCTTGGCGTCCATTGCGCGTACTCCGGATTAGAGAACTCAAAGGATGTTGTGGGCGACCGCCCTCTGCGTTCAGTCAGGCGCGTGCGTCTTGAACCAGTCCATGATCAGGCCGGTGACTTCTTCCTCACGTTCGAGGTGCGGGAAGTGCCCGACATCGGGCAGGACAATCCGCTTGTGCGGCCCCTTGAACAGCGGCTCCTCCTTGACCGAGTACCTCGCTGTCGGATCGTTGCTGCCATAGATCGTCAGCGTCGGCGTGTGCATGTCATTGATCGGCAGCCGGCGCGCGAGCCCCGCATCGGTCAGGCCTCCGTAATATTTAAGCGCTGCGGCCATCGTGCCGGGCGAGCTGAGCGTCTCCTTGATTGAACGGATGTGCTCGGCATTGTTGAATGTCGGCGACCACAGCTTCCAGAGATAGTCGACGAAGGGAAGTCCCTCGGTACTGACCGCGGATTCGGCGCCGGGAAGCTGGAAGAAATAGACATGGAAGACGGCTCGAACGAGCTCCGGATCCCGTCTGATGCTCGAAATTGTAATTGGATGTGCGGTGTTCATGACCACGGCGGCCTTGATTGCCGATGGCGCCGTTGCCAGCGCCTGAAAGGTCGAGGTGCCGCCCCAATCCATGCCGACGACGCGTGCCTGTCCGTCGTCGCTCAGCGCCGCGATGAGGGCTTGAAGATCCTTGCCCAGTGCGATCGGATCGAAAACTCCGTCCGCCGGAATCTCGGTCGGTGCATAGCCGCGCAGGAACGGCGCGACCGCACGATACCCTGCATCCGCGAAGACCTGCAGCTGCTTTCGATACGACCATGCATTATCGGGAAAGCCGTGCAGGAACATGACAAGGGGGCCGTCGCCCTGCTCGAGATAGGCGAAGCGCACGCCGTTGGCCTGCACGTATTTCAAGGCGGGTTCAATGCCTCTGGTATTCGCTTGGGCATTCGCTTGTCGTGCCGCGCTCCCAGTATTCATCGTCATTCTCCATGTCATCGTGCCCCGCGACCGAAAACATGTGCGTAGCGCACATATCTGTCAAGTTGTTTTTTGTGCGCTCCGCACATATTGTCCGGCTCATGGAAAACGGAATCGCAAATTTGCTGGGGGCGCTTTCGCTCGCCGTCATGGATCGGATCGAGCAGGGCGCGCGCGAGGTCATCGGCCGCGGAGGCGAGACGCCTGCGGCACTGGTCGTCATCGGCTATGGCCAGGGCATGACCAACGACAAGCTGCGGCGGATTCTTGGCCTGTCGCATTCGGGAACGGTCCGGCTGGTGGACCGTCTGGTCTCGGATCGGCTGGTCGAACGTCGGCCCGGACAGGACGGCCGCGAGGTTGCTCTGCACCTGACCGCGAAGGGCGCCGCAACCCGCAACGACTTGATGACCTCGCGAATATCGGCGGTCGCGTCGCTTCTGGATGTGCTGTCGCCGGCTGAAACGAAACGACTCGAAACGCTGCTCCATGAGTTGTTGGCACGGCAGGATACGTCCGAGATGGATCGCTTCACGATCTGCCGCATGTGCGACGACAGCGTTTGCACGAATTGCCCCTTGCCCACGGACAAGGGCAAACGCGCTCGCTAGCGGGCGCGCTCGACACAATCATCCGGCTTGGGCCCAACGCGCGTTCACGTCGCGGAAAGGAACGTCCGGCGCTTCTCCACGTTATCGGCCGTCGATCGCAAACCGGGCCACACGATGAAGAAGATCGCCACCATGCTTGTCATGCTCTGTAGCTTGCCGGTTGCCGCCGGTGCGGAGAGCTGGAGTGGCTATCGCATTCCCGAGACCGGGACCAACGTCGACATCCCTTCGTCGATCTTCACCGAGCAAGCCGGTCGACCCGACGGGTATGGCATGCAGTACCGGACCAGCGACGGCCGCGCGGATTTGACGGTGCAGGCCGTTCCGAACGACGGCAGCTCACCGGCCGCTTTCCTGGCGCGAAAGAATCCGCCGCCCGGCATCACCTACAAGCGCATCACGCCGCGCTTCTTCGTGGTGTCCAGCACCCGGGGCGGCAAGATCTGGTACGACCGCTGCAACTTTGGCCGTCGCTACGTGCATTGCGTGTTGATCAACTACCCCGCTTCCGAGAAGCGGCAGTGGGATGCGCTCGTGACCCGCGTTAGCCGTACGCTGAGCGGCGGTTGATCCGCTCACAAAGAAAAAACCTGCTCACAAAGAAAAAACTGCCCGCAAGTCGCGGGCAGCAGTCTCGTGAGGATGGTTCAGCGCACGTTCGTCGATGTTGTCGACATGGTCGGCTTGGAGCCTGGCACGTGCGACATGGTCTTGGTGGTGGACCCGACCTCCTCGCCCGCTTTCACTTTGGTGCGGGTATGGGAGCGGCTGAACGTGCCACCCTCATGCGCCTGCGCGCGCGCATTGGAATTGAGCACCGGACCGTTGCCCTTGTTCATGCTGGTGCCGGACTGCGCCTTGCCGTTGGCAGACGCGGCGCTGCCGCCCGCTGCAATCGACGAGCCGGTCTGTCCGGAGCCCAAGGTCGACGTGCCGCCGGTGCCGAGCGTGCTGGCCGAGGTGCCGCCGGCGGCAGCCGAACCGCCGGTGCCACCGGTCATGCTGGTTTGTGCCGACAACGGCGCGGCGGCGGCGAGCAGGAGTGCGACCGACGAGGTCGCGATCAACATTCTCATCTGTCAAATCCTTTTGCTATGGCGACGATGTCGAGATGGTGCAGCCGTTGACTGTGACGGTGCTCGCGCTGGTCGAACCGGGGCCGCCGGCCGTCGAGGACGAACTCGACACGTTGCCGCCACCGGCCTGGACGTGCACCGACGATCCGCCGGCCGAGCTCGAGCTCGAGAGCGAGCCGCTCGATGAGGTCGAGCCGGTTGTGCCCGAACCCGATGACCCCAGCGCGGTGATGCTGCCGTCGGGATGTTTTTCCACCGTGACCCGGCAGGTCTCGCCGGATGCGGTCTTGCCGGTTTTCTGCATGGTTTCCCCCACAGCGGCGCTGCTTATCAAAGTCAAAACTGCGATCGCAACGATTGGTCTGTTCATGCCAGTCCTCCTCAGGAAGGACGAAGGAGCGGCATTGCTGCCGCTCCGCCGGCCGGGATGTCAGTCCTTGTCCTTCTTCATCTCGTCCTTGTGGTGGCCTTTGCCCTTTTCCATGCCCATGTCGCTGGAATGTCCCGAGGAGGAGCCGGCCGCTCCCACGGTCGAGCCGCTCTTGCCGCCGCCGGCCGAGGAGCCGCCGGTGCCGACTGTCGATGCCGAGTTGGAGCCGGAGCCTGCCGCAGAGCCGCCGGTGCCGACGCTGGACGAGCTCTTGCCGCCGCCGGCCGACGAACCGCCGGTGCCGAGCGTCGAGGCCGAGCCTGAGCCGCTGCCGGAGCCCGCGGCGGAGCCGCCGGTGCCGATCGACGAACTGCTGGTGCCGCCGCCGGCCGACGAGCCGCCGGTGCCAAGCGTCGAAGCCGAACCCGAGCCGCTGCCCGAACCCGCCGATGAACCGCCGGTGCCGACGGTCGAGTTGCTGGTGCCGCCGCCGGCTGACGAGCCACCCGTGCCGACCGTCGAGCTGGACTGCGCCATCGCGAGCGCCGTACCGGCCAGCAGCGCGGCTGCGGCCACAGACAATTTCAGAATCCTCATCGCTGTCTCCTCCAATGATCAAATTGCCAAAACAGGCTCGGGATAAAGTGGCAAGGTGAGGAAACGTTCCTTGGATGGGGTACGGTGATGTGGAAAATGCGCGCGTATAATCGCTTCCAGGTTCCAGCGGCGCAGCGCGGCGCGCCGATGTCGAGCGGGAACAGCGAAGCTCGACGATCTGAAGACAACAAACGCTAGTCCGACGACAATCCCGTCCTGCGCCGCAGGTCCGTGATCGCGCGCAGAAAGCTGTCGGCCGGCGTCGTCTCCGGATCGATCAGGCGGTGCAGGCGAAAGCCGTCTTCCAGCGCCAGCACGACGGAGGCCATCCATGGCGGATTGAGCGTGTCGCCCTTCGCGTTGCTCTTCAGCGTGGCCTCGACGATGTCGGCGACCAGCTTGCGCCGCGCGCGCAGGCGCTTTGCAAGCTCCGGTCGGCGCTTCTCCGCGCGCGCGACAAACAGGATCATCTCCATGTGGAGCAGCGGCGAGCGGCCGAGCGGGTCCTGCCTTGTGCGGTCCATCGCCTTCAGCGCCGCGATGAAGTCGTCGAGATTGTCGTGCTGCGCGAGGATGTCCATGTTGCGCCGGATCGACTGCGCGACGTGGTCCTCGAGCATGGCGATGATCAGCTCGTCCTTGCTCTTGAAGTTGGAATAGAACGCTCCCCGGCTGAATCCGGCCGCCGCCGCGATCGCCTCGATGCTGGCGCCGCCGATGCCGTCCTCCTCGAACACGCGCGCGGCCGCCTCGAACAGCCTGTCGCGCGTGTCGTCCCTGGTCGGCCTGGTTCTCACCCTTGACATCGGAGCAGGTTAGGGCAGAATGCAACTCGATACAACAATGTATCGAGTTGATAATTCAGGGATGGTTACTCTGCGCAAGAGGGGCTGCCCGGCGTATGCGATTCATGCGGCAACCGACATGAGGTCACCATGAACGAGCACGTGCAGGGCGCCGGCGGTCCGCTGTTCAATCCGCTGTCGCCGGACTTCATCCGCGATCCCTATCCGCATTATGACCGGCTCCGCGCGATCTATCCGATTCACGTGACGCCGTTCGGCCAGTTCGTCACCAGCCGCCATGCCGATGTCAGCCTCGTGATGCGCGACAAGCGTTTCGGCAAGGATTTCGTCGAGCGCTCCAAGCGTCGCTATAGCGAGAAGATCATGGAGGAGCCGGTCTTCCGCAGCATGAGTCATTGGATGCTGCAGGCCGATCCGCCCGACCACAGCCGCCTGCGCGGCCTCGTCGTGAAGGCCTTCACCGCCCGCCGCGTCGAGGACATGCGGCCGCGGATCCAGGAGATCGTCGACCAGACCATCGATGCCGTGATCGACCGCGGCCATATGGACCTGATCGAGGATTTCGCCTTCCGCCTGCCTGTGACCATCATCTGCGACATGCTCGGCATCCCCGAGGACCATCGCGAGACTTTCTATAACAGCTCGCGCGACGGCGGACGGCTGCTCGACCCCGTGCCGCTTTCACCGGAGGAGATCGCCAAGGGCAACGCCGGCAACATGATGGCGCAGATGTATTTCCAGCAGCTGTTCGAGCTGCGTCGCAAAAATCCCGGCGACGATCTCATCACTCAGCTGGTGCAGGCCGAGGAAGACGGCAACAAGCTCACCAACGAGGAGCTGACCGCCAACATCATCCTGTTGTTCGGCGCCGGCCACGAGACCACGGTCAATCTGATCGGCAATGGCCTGCTGGCGCTGCATCGCAATCCGGACCAGCTCGCGCTGTTGAAGGCGCGGCCGGAGCTGATGGTGGGCGCGATCGAGGAATTCTTGCGCTACGATTCCTCGGTGCAGATGACCGGGCGGGTCGCGCTGGAGGATATCGACGATCTCGGCGGCGCGAAGATACCCAAGGGCGAGACCGTGCTCTGCCTGCTGGGCTCGGCCAACCGCGACCCGGCGGTCTATCCTGACCGCCCCGACCGGCTCGACGTCACCCGCCAGAATGTGAGGCCGCTGTCGTTCGGCGGCGGCATCCATTTCTGCCTGGGGGCCCAATTGGCGCGCCTCGAGGCCGAGATCGCCATCGCCACGCTGTTGCGGCGGCTGCCCGATTTGCGCATCGACGACGTCGAAAACCCGGAATGGCGGCCGACCTTCGTGCTGCGCGGCCTGAAGCGGCTGCCCGCGAGCTGGTGATAGCCGCCCGCGTTAACCTCCGCGCGCAACAGTCGCTGTGACTTCGCCACACTTCCCCCTATATAAGGGGCTGTTCCGGTACGTCTGAGGCCCTGCGGCTCAGGCAAGGCCCGCATCCGGTTTGGCCGAGGGGAGACCCGTGCAGACGACGCTGCTCGGATTGGCGATTGCCTTTATCTTAGCGCTGCTGGCCGCTCTGATCGGGCCTTACTTCGTCGACTGGAACCAGTTCAGGCCCCAGTTCGAAGCGGAGGCCGGCAGGATCATCGGCGTGCCGGTGCGGGTGGCGGGCGAGCTCGACGCGCGGCTGTTGCCGGCGCCGACGCTGCGGCTGCGCGGGGTCACCTTCGGCGGGAACAACGATCTCGGCCGCCTGCGCGCCGACAAGCTCGACGTCGAGTTCAGCCTGAGCTCGCTGATGCGCGGCGAATGGCGTGCCACCGAGCTCTCGGTCAACGGCATGGCGGTCGATCTCGGCCTCGACGCGCGCGGGCGGGTCGATTTGCCGTCCACCGCGAGCGGCAGCTTCAATCTGGCGTCGCTGGCGATCGAGCGGCTGAACCTCACCGGCCGCATCGCCCTGCATGATGCCGCCAGCCGTTCGACACTGGAGCTCAACGACATCGCCTTCTCCGGCGACGTGCGGTCGCTGGCCGGCTCGGTCCGGGGCGACGGCAGTTTCACGGCCAGCGGCGTCCGCTATCCGTTCCGCGTCTCCTCCGGCCCGAGCGCCGACGGCAACGCCACCCGCCTCCACCTCAACATCGATCCCGGCGAGCGCGCCATCCTGGCCGATCTCGAAGGTGTGCTTGCCTTCGACAACCGCCTGCCGAAATTCGACGGCGCGCTGACGCTCGCCGTGCCGGCGCCGAAGAAGCCGGCCGAAGCGGGGCCGATGCCCTGGAAGCTCACCACGAAACTCAAGGCCGATCCGGCCGGCGCCAAGTTCGAGCAGGTCGATGCCAGCTTCGGGGCCGAAGACTCCGCGCTGAAGCTCGGCGGCGTCGGCGATATCAGGTTCGGAGCGTCGCCGCTGCTGCGCGCGGTGCTGTCGGCGCGCCAGGTTGATGCCGACAAGCTGACGGTCAAGAACGATGCCGAGCCGCAGCGCATCCTGCCGGCGCTCCGTGCTGGCCTCGCCGCAATCCCGCAGGCGCCGATCCCGGCACAGATCGAGTTCAACTCCGACCAGATCATGCTCGGCGGCCGTCCGCTCCAGAACATCACGGCCGAGCTTGCGACCGACGGACGATCTTGGACCTTCCAGCGGCTGGATCTGCGCGCGCCGGGCCAGACGCAGCTCTCGCTCAACGGCGCGACGCCCGGCGCCGACAGTTTCAGCGGCCGTCTCAGCGTCGATTCCTCCGATCCCGATACGCTGGTGGCCTGGCTCCAGGGCCGCAGCGAGGTCAACCGCCGCAGCACGCGGCCGCTGCGCCTTGCCGGCGACGTGACCATCGCGGCCAACCATTTCGCCATCGACAGGCTGAAGGCCGAGATCGAGGGCGGCGCGGTCGAAGGCCGCATCGCTTTCGTCCAGACCGGCGCGAGCAAGGGCTCGCGGATCGACGCGGAGCTCAAGGCCGACCGCCTCGACCTCGATGCCGCCGCAGGTTTTGTGCGGGCGCTTTCGGGGCCGCAGGGCGAATGGCCGGAGGAAGCGAAGCTGTCGCTCGATATCGGCCGCGCGATATCGGCGGGCCAAGAGCTGCGGCCGTTCACCGCGAAACTCGGCTACGGCCCGGCATCGCTCTCGCTGGAGCAGTTGCGGTTCGGCCAGGCCAGCGGCGTGACCACGGAAGCGAGCGGCAGCTTCGACCGCGCCAAGGCAACGGGCAAGCTCGCGCTGAAATCCTCCGCCAATTCGCTGCGCGATCTCACCGCGCTGCTCGAGCCGTTTGCGCCGTCGGTGCGCGCGCGCTTCGACGCCATCCCGTCGCTGCCAGGTGCGACCCGCCTCAAGCTCGACCTCAGCCTCGACAAGAACACCGAGCACGCCGATCGCAATGACGCGCGCGCGGTAATCGAGCTCGACTCGCCGCAGCTCAAGGCCAGCGCGACGCTGGCCGCGCAGACGCCGGTAGCCGCCGTCAACGGCATCGACATCGAGCGCTTGCGCGACAGCGACTTCACGCTGGATTCGAAAGTCTCGACACCACAGGGAAGTGCGCTGCTGGCGTTGCTCGGGCTCGATCGCGTGGTCGCCGCAGGCGAGGGCGCTTCGCAGTTCGAAGGCCGCTTGAGCGGCGCGTGGCGTCATCAGCTGCAATTGAATGCAAAGCTCAGCGGCGGCGGGCTGGACGCGGACGCACAAGGCACCGTCGAATTGTCGGAGCCGAAAGGCAGCGTGAATTTACGCGTGCGCAACGCCAATCTGGCCCCGCTGTTCGGGACCAGCCCGGCCGATAAATCCGTGCAGAGCGTCAATCTGTCCTCGCGCGTCAGCCTTTCCGGCAACCGCCTGACCTTCAACGATCTCGACAGCACCTTGGCGGGCTCGCATCTACGCGGTCATCTGGCAGTGACGCTCGATCAGGAGAAGACCGTCGAGGGCGAAGTCGGTCTCGATTCGCTCGACCTCGTGCCGGCGCTTGCGATGGCCATCGGCGCGGCCGGACACGATGCCAATGCGCCGTTGAGTGCCGGGCTTCTCGGCGGCTGGCGCGGCCGCGTCGCCTTCCAGGCCTTGCACGGCACGTTGCCCGGCGGCATCGAGCTGCGCCCCTTCGGCGGTACGGTCCGGAGCGACGGTCAGTCGCTCGCGCTCGACGCAATGAAGGGCGGCGTCGGCGGCGGCGAGCTGTCGGTAAGCCTCGATGCGCGCAATGGCGCCAATGGTCTGACGCTCAACGCGCGCATCGAGCTCGGCAATGTCGACGCGGCGGCGCTGCGCTATCGCGACCTCGCGCTGCCGAAGGGACGTGCCTCGGCGCAGATGGCGCTGACCAGCCAGGGCCGCAGCGTCGCGGCCCTCACCGGCGCGCTCGCCGGCAACGGCACGGTGACGCTTGATTCCGCGGAAATCTCCGGCCTCAATCCGCGCGCCTTCGAGATCGCCATCCGCGCCAGCGACGGCGGCCAGGTCGCCGACGACAATCGGCTGCGCCAGCTGGTCGAGCCCGCGCTGTCGGCGGGGCCGATTGCAGTGGCCTCGGCGCAGATCCCGTTCACGATCCGCGACGGGCGGCTGCGCGTCGGCGCAACGTCGTTGGAGGCGAAGAACGCGCGCGCCATCGTCTCCGGCGGCTACGACATTCCCGCCGACCAGGCCGACATCCGCGCCAGCCTGACGCCGATCATGACCGGGCTCTCCGGCGCGCCGCCGGAGATCCAGCTGTTCGCGGCCGGTCCCCCCGACAGGCTCAATCGCACCGTCGATCTCGGGCCGCTGTCGTCCTGGCTTGCGGTGCGCACGATCGATCGCGAGACGCGCCGGCTGGACGCCATCGAGCGCGGCGAGCCGCCGCCGGCGACCGCCGCGCTGCCGACCCTGGTGTCGCCCGAACCGACGCCGGAGCCGTCGCTGCTGGATGTGCCGATGCCCGGCCGCGATCCGCGCCGTGCGGCGCCGCCGAAGCCCAAGGCCGATATCAGGGTTGCGCCGACCCCGAAGGCGCCGCAGGCCGCTCCCGCAGCGCCAAGCCCTCCACTTACAAGCCCTCAACTCACAAGCCCGCCGCTTGCGAGCCACCAGATCGCGCCGTTGCCCCCGCCGATCGACGTGAGGCCGGCTCCCGGCCCGCCGCCCGCAAAGCCCAAGCCAAAGCCGCCGCTGGTGCTGACGCCACAGAATCCGTAGGCGACAGTCCGTCATGCCCGGGGCTTGTCCCGGCCATGACGCCGCAGAGGCATCAGTGCCCCAAGCCTTTTCAGCTAGCGGGAGAGGGGGGCGCAGCTTCCTCGCGACGCACCGGTAAACCCATTCCCTCGCTTTTTAGCGAATTTTCCTCGGCAAAACTGATCTGCCGACTTTACCGGATTCTCGCGTTTGTTCCCTAGTCTCTATTGCCAGAGGAACTCGGCGTCCTGCCCGCACAAGCAGGATGGCTAGCCAAGAACTGGGGTCATCGGGATGAACGGCGCGACAACACTTCTGCAGGATCTGGACGACGCGATCGCACGTGGCACCGACGAAAGCCGGACCAAGGCGTTGTGGCACGCGACCGACATTCTGATCACCGGCCGCTACAGCGACGACGAGATCAGCACGTTCGGCGAGGTCATCGGCCGGCTCGCCGACGAGATCGAGGTCGCCGCACGGGTGCAGCTCTCCGAGGTCATGGCAGCCTGCGATCACGCACCGCTCAATGTCATTGCGCAACTCGCGACCGCCGACGAAATCGAGGTCGCCGGTCCCGTGCTGCGCGACTCCAATCGTATCGACGAGAAGCTGCTGGTCGAGAGCGCCATGACCAAAAGCCAGTCGCATCTGCTCGCGATCGCCCAGCGCAAGTCGATCGGCGAGGCCGTCACCGACGTGCTGGTCAAGCGCGGCGACCAGGAGGTCGTGACGTCGGTTGCCCGGAACGAGGGCGCGCGCTTCTCCGGCTCGGGCCTTCTGCACATGGTCCGCCGCGCCGAGGGAGACTCGATTCTTGCCGAGCAGCTTGGCCTGCGCAAGGACGTGCCGCGTCACATCTTCCAGCAGCTGATCTCGAAGGCGTCAGAAGACGTCCGCCGCCGGCTCGAGCACGAGCGCCCGGAAATGATGGCGCAGATCCAGAGCTCGGTAAGCGACGTCACCGGCGATCTGCACTCCAAGTTCGGCCCGTCCTCGCGCAGCTATTTCGTCGCCAAGCGCGTGGTGACGACGCAGTACCGGCAGGGCAACCTCAACCAGGACTCGATCTCGAACTATGCGCGCCAGCACCGCTTCGACGAGGTGCAGATCGGCCTGTCGCTGCTGTCGTCGCTGCCGGTCGACGTGATCGAGCGTGCGATGATGGACCGCAATCGCGAGATGATCCTGGTGCTGTGCAAGGCGCTCGATTTCTCCTGGGACACCACCATGTCGCTGCTGTTCCTCGGCGCCAAGGATCACCTGATCACGGCGCGCGAGCTCCACGACAACGAGCGCGATTTCGGCAAGCTCAAGATCGAGACCTCGCGCAGCGTCTTGAAGTTCTACCAGTCGCGCAAGACCGGCTCCGATCCCGTCACGGGTCGTCAGCCCGAGCTGCAGGTGCACTGAGCGGTACACCGAACAGGTACACCGAGCATCATCCGGGAATTGACAGGGAGTATTTTCAATGTTGCCTCAATTCGGCACCGCAGTTCGCAAGACCAAAAGCCTCACCGCCGATGTCGGCGGAGCGGCCGACCAGGCCTCGGTCGATGCCGCCTGGCTCGTGCTGGAAGCCGCCAACGACCTCGGCGACCATGCCGCTATCGAAGCCTGCCGCCGCGTCATCGACGCCGAGCTGAACGGCACGGCCGCCGGCAGCGCGGATGTCGATCTCGTGCTGGGGTATTTCAGGTAGCAGTCGTGCCCGGCCGAGGATTGTCGGGCACCGTGAGCGGCTGTGAGTTCTACTTGCCGCGATATCGAAGGGTCTCGACGAGCAGCGAGAATGCCGGTGAAGGTTGGCGCCGACTGGGATAATAAAGGTGGTAACCCGAGAACGGCGGACACCAATCCGACAGCACCCTGATCAGCCGGCCCTGCGAGATGTATGGCTGCACGTGCCCTTCGGTGAGGTAGGCAAGTCCGAAGCCTTTGAGCGCGCCCTCCAGCAGAAGCCCTGCGCTGTTGAACACGAGCTGTCCTTCCACGCGCACGTTGAGCTCCCGACCGTTCTTCTCGAACTCCCAGGCGTAGAGGCTGCCGCCGTGAGTCGGTAGGCGCAGATTCAGGCAATTGTGCCCAGTTAGATCCTGAGGCGTCCTGGGTCGCTTGCGTTCAGCGAAGTAGGACGGCGATCCAACGACGGCCATTCGAAGATCGGGGCTTATTCGCACAGCGATCATGTCCTTGGCGACGAGTTCGCCCGGACGAATTCCCGCGTCGACCTGCTGCGCCACGATGTTGGTGAGCCCGTAGTCGATGATCACTTCGGCGTGGATGTCTGGATACTGGGGAAGAATCTTCCCCAGCGCCGGCAGCAGGATCTCGGCGGCGGCGTACTCCGTCGCGGTCAGCCGTACGGTTCCCGCGGGCTTTTCCCGGAGTTCGCTCAAGGCGGCGAGATCAGCATCCATCTCCGTGAATTTGGGCCCGAGGCTCAGGAACAGCCGTTCTCCGGCTTGGGTTGGCGTGACACTCCGGGTCGTTCGGTTGAGAAGACGGACGCCCAGGCGCTCCTCCAACTTTCGGACGATCTGGCTCAGCGCCGATTGCGTCATACCAAGCTTGGCTGCGGCACGCGTGAAGTTGCGCTCCCTCGCCACGGCGAGGAAGGCCAGGATATCGCTGGCGTCATCCCGGTTCATTGATAAGCCTGTCTTATGACTGCATTCGAATTTTATCACCTAATCGGACCGGGGCGGAAGCCTTACTTTCTCATCAACATGAGGGGCCACTTGATCTCGTCATCGCCCCAGGGCTCGCCAGCCCGCGATCGGATTGGTCGCAGCCGGGCGCGATCGACGTCCGAACTCTGCCCAGCACTCGTCGCCTTGTAGCTGATGGCGCACCGGCAAATCTGGAAGGATCCACGCGATGAGAATGCTCGCAGCGGCCTTGTTTTCATTCTGCCTGTTTGCTGACGGCCCGGTCGCGGCCAAAGACGCATCCAGCGACGGAGCAAAGACCATATCAAAGCCGGAAGACATCCGTGCGGTCGCGCCAGCCCTCGAAGGCTACGCGCAAAAATTTGTCGATGGCGATCTGTGGAAGCGACCGGGTCTCTCGCCTCGGGACCGCAGCATCGTCACCGTCGCAGCTCTCATCGCCCGTGGTCAGACGGTGGAGCTGCCATACTATCTGGGTCTCTCGCTGGAGAATGGCGTGAAGCCGTCGGAAATATCGGAGATCATCACGCATCTGGCCTTCTACACCGGCTGGGCCAACGCGATTGATGCGATCCCGGCTGCGAAGCAAGTGTTCGAGAGCCGCAACATCGGCGCCGATCAGCTCCCGCCCGCGATGGGACCGCAGCTGCCGCTCGATGAAGCGGCGGAGAAGCAGCGGGCAACGCGCGTCGGAGAGCAGTTCGGGCAGATCACGCCGAGCCTTGTCCAGTATACGACCGACGTGCTGTTCCGCGATCTCTGGCTCGGGCCGGCGCTGGCTCCGCGCGACCGCAGCCTGGTGACCGTGAGCGCGCTGATTGCCACGGGTCAGGTTGCGCAGATCACCTATCATCTGAACCGCGCAATGGACAACGGGCTGACGCGGGAGGAAGCCGGCGAGGTGCTCGGCCATCTCGCCTTCTACGCCGGATGGCCCAATGCTTTCTCCGCGGCACCTGTCGTCAAGGACGTCATCGAGAAGCGACCGCGCTGAAAGAACGAAAATGCCTCGGTCGACAATCCCGCTCGCGATCCTCCACGAGCGGAGACATGCCATGGTGACACGCAGAGACATACTCATTGGCGGAAGCGCCTCCGCCCTCGTCGGAATTCGACTGGCCTCGGCGCGCGCGTCCGAAGCACTGAAGGAGACTGCAATGGACATCGACATCAAGAGAAACGGATCTCGCCCTTCCCAGAAGGGCCCTGAAGACTGGTTCACCGGGACGGTGCGCATTGACCCGTTGTTCGCGGCTCCCGAGCCTGCACGCGTGAGCGGCGCCCAGGTCACTTTCGAACCTGGCGCACGCACCGCCTGGCACACGCACCCGCTTGGGCAGACGCTGATCGTGACAGCAGGGCTCGGCTGGGTGCAGCGGGAAGGCGGTCCTGTCCAGGAGATCAGGCCCGGCGACGTCATCTGGTTCCCTCCAGGGTTGAAGCACTGGCACGGCGCCTCGGGCACCACAGCCATGACGCACATTGCCATCCAGGAATCGCAGGACGGCCGAGCGGTCGACTGGATGGAGAAGGTCGGCGACGAGCAGTACCGAATGTGAAGACACTTCATCGGGCGCATCATCTGACCCGGGCGAGCGCGCCCACTCGATCGGAAGAGGTTTCATGAGCGTACAACTCGCCCCAAAAAACGAGACGCTGTCGCCCGGTCCGGCATGGAGCGCGGTCTTTGCGCTGACCCTCTGCGTCGGGACATTGATTGCGTCCGAGTTCATGCCAGTCAGCCTGCTGACCCCCATCGGGACCGGTCTCCACATGACCGAGGGGCAGGCGGGCCAGGCCATCGCAGTCTCCGGACTGTTCGCCGTCTTCGCCAGCCTTGCGATCTCCTCGGTGACGCGGGGCATTGATCGGCGCAGTCTTCTGCTGGGCCTCACCTCGCTAATGATCGTTTCGGGGCTGATGGTGGCGCTGGCGCCGAACGCGCTGGTGTTCATGGTAGGGCGCGCGCTGATCGGGGTCGTCATCGGTGGGTTCTGGTCGATGTCGGCGGCCACCGTGATGCGCCTTGTGCCGGAGCAGCAGGTCGCGGCCGCCCTTAGCCTCCTCAATGGTGGCAACGCGCTGGCGACAACGATCGCCGCGCCGGTCGGGAGCTTTCTAGGTCAGTTCATCGGCTGGCGAGGCGCCTTCTTCTGCGTCGTCCCGCTCGCGATCATCACCCTGGTCTGGCAATACGCGACATTGCCCTCGATGCCTTCGGAGCGCGACGCCGCGGGGAACGTATTCGGGTTGCTCCGCCGGCGGTCTGTCGGCATTGGGATGCTCTCGGTCGCTCTCCTGTTCATGGGCCAGTTCGCGCTTTTCACCTATTTGCGGCCATTTCTGGAGACCGTGACGCGCGTAGACGTCTCCACGCTCTCGGCCATCCTGCTCGTGCTCGGAGTCGCGGGCCTGCTGGGGACCTACCTCATCAGCTTCCTTCTGAGGCGGAGCCTGCAAGCACTTCTGATCGGGATGCCGCTTGCGATGGCGGCCCTTGCCCTCGGCTTGATCGCCTTCGGAAGTTCAACCATCGTTGTCACCGTGCTGCTGGCCGGTTGGGGCCTCATCGGCACGGCCGCACCGGTCGCCTGGTGGACCTGGATGAGCAGGGCGCTGCCTGAGGATGCGGAGGCGGGCGGCGGGCTGATGGTCGCGGTGATCCAACTCGCCATCACGGCGGGCGCCTCCCTCGGAGGATTCTTGTACGACAGCAGTGGATACCGGAGCGCCTTCATTGCCGCCGCCATCCTGCTCTGCGGCTCCGGACTTCTAGCTTTTGGGGTCAGCACGGTGCGAGATCGGGAGAAGGAACGACGGGCTGCCTGAAAGCATCGCACGCATCCGTGATCTCCGAAACCTGCCGACGCGGGTAACGACGGAAGTTCCGCTTCGTACAGCCTTCAGCGAGCGTAGTCTTGCAGAGCTGATGGATGTGAAACCGGGGAGACATGGTCGGATGAAAGAGTTCAACGTCGCTGAGGTCGGGGGTGGTTCCTATCGTCCTCTTGCCATTCTGCGCTGGGTCATGGTGATCATATTCGTATCGTTTGGCATGCAGAAATTCACACTGCAGTCCGCGCAGGGCATCGCCCAGTTCATCAGCAACAGCCCGTTCATCTCCTGGCTGTCGGTGTTCGGCCCGAGGGGAGAGGCCTATGTCCTCGGTGTCGCTGAATTCGTGATTGCGGCGCTGCTCGCGGCAGGCAGCTTCAGCCCGGTTTCGTCCGCCCTCGGTTCATTCATGGGCATGGTGACCTTTGCGATCACCTGGTCATTCTTCTTCACGACGCCCGGCGTCGTCAAATGGAGCCTTTCATCCGATCCGATGGCCTGGAATCTGACCGGCGAATTTCTGTTCAAGGACATCGTCCTGCTGTGCGTTTGCGTGGTGTTGTTTCTCGCCTCCCTGCCGCAATCGGTTGTCCGGCTGCGCACCGAGTGATCGTCAGGCCGTCTCTCACCGCTGGCTGCGGTAGATGACGACGTCTTCGCCGTGACGGAACGTGCGTCGCTCGAGGAGATAGTTGGACTTCTCCAGCACGCGGCGCGATGCACCATTATCGGTATAGACCAGGCCGATGAGGGACGGCAGGTCGTGGTGTAGCAGCCCGATATCGGTCAGCGCGGTCGCGGTCTCGCTTGCAAGGCCACGGCCCCAGAATTCGCGCTTGAACGCGTAGGCAATCTCGACCTCGTCGATATCGTCCACCAGGATGTGCCGGATGCCCGCTCGCCCGGCGAATGCCCCGTCTTTGGTTCGCAGCACCCACAGCCCGAAGCCATACTGGTCCCAATGGGAGATATTTGCGTCCAGATAGGTCTTCGTCCTCTCCGCCGGGCGGACGCCGCCGAGATAGCGCGAAACGTCCGCATCGAGATGCAATGCCACGAGGTCGGCGAGATGATTTTCGTTCAGCCTCTCGGCTGTCAGGTTCTCGGTGCTGAAATGATCCATCGACCCGGATAGCCGCTTTCGGAGCAGGGCAGGATGACGCGCCTTCGCCGCCCCTCATGATTTCTAACACATCCTAACGGGCAATTTGGGCGGCATCCGGTCAATGTCTCCATGGAAAAGCGGCGGAATTTTCAAACAAGCACGAAGGTCGACGGAGATTGCATGACGTCCAAAACGCAAATCGAATCACTGCAACGGTCCGCGAGCGTCTCGCGCCGCGGTTTCGTGGGAGGCCTGTCGGCGGGCGTTCTGGGGGCGGTTGCGACCGAAGCGGCGGCGGCGCAAACCCTGGCCGAAATCCCTGATCGCGGGCCCGGCGCCGATCTCGGTGCGCACAGCGAACGATCGCGCTTCGTCAAGATCGATCGCATTCCCGAGGCAACACCAGGCAAGCGCAACGTCGACCCCAGTGATGCCATCAACTCCAAGACGCCGCATCAGAAGCTGGTGGGCAACATCACGCCAACCGATCTGCATTACGAGCGCAGCCATTCCGGGGTGCCGGACATCGATCCCGCGCAGCACCGTCTGCTCATCCATGGCCTGGTTCAGAAGTCGCTGGTGTTCAGCGTCGACGATCTCAAGCGGATGCCGTCCGTCACGCGCGTGGTCTTCATCGAATGCACCGGAAACGGATGGGAAAACTGGAAGAAGGCAGACCCTGACCTGACGGTGCAGAACACGCACGGCCTCGTCAGCACCAATGAGTGGACTGGCGTTCCGCTGAAGTTCCTCATTGGTCTCGCGGGCAAGGAGAAGAACTCGAACTGGATGCTCGCGGAGGGAGGCGACGGCGCGGGCGTCGACCGCAGCATTCCGTTGACCGACGAAATCGTGAACGAGGCCTTTGTCGCCTACGGTCAGAACGGCGAACCACTGCGCCCCGCGCACGGGTTTCCAATGCGACTGGTGATGCCGGGTTTCGAGGGCAACCTCAACATCAAATGGCTGCGCCGTCTCAAGTTCGGCACTGAGCCCTGGATGACCCGCTGGGAGACGGCGCGCTACACGCAACTGCTCGCCAACGGCAAGGCCCGCCAGTTCCAGCTGAGGATGGAAACCAACTCCGTCATCACACAGCCCTCGGGCACGATGCAGATCCGGCCCGGCTACAACATTATCTCCGGTCTGGCCTGGAGCGGCCATGGCAAGATCGCCAAGGTCGAGATATCGACCGACGGCGCGAAAATCTGGAAACAGGCGCAGCTGAATCAGCCGGTGCTGTCCAAGGCACAAGTTCGATTCCAGATGGACTGGGTCTGGGACGGAAAGCCGACAAGGATCGTGAGCCGCGCGACCGACGAGCAAGGCAACGTTCAGCCGGACCGGCAATCCTTCATCGCCGCGATGGGGAGCAATGCGCTGTTCCACTACAACGCCCAGCAGACCTGGAGCATCGACGAGGCCGGGAGGGTCCGCAATGTCCTCGCATGACAATCGGCTTGTCGCAGCGGCTCTCGCGCTCGGCCTGCTCGCGGCGCCCGCATTTGCATTCGATTTAGGCCGTCCCGCGACTCCGGAGGAGATCAAGTTATGGGACATCGACGTCACACCCGATGGCAAGGGGCTGCCTGTCGGCAGCGGCACGGTTGCGCAGGGTAAGCAGGTCTTCGCCGACAATTGCACGGCCTGTCATGGCGACAACGGCCAGGGCGGGATCAAGGATCGTTTGGCCGGTGGGCAGGGCACACTCGCCTCCAGCGCGCCGGTCAAGACCGTCGGCAGCTTCTGGCCCTATGCGACGACCTTGTACGACTACATTCACCGCGCGATGCCATATCCCACACCGGGTTCGCTCAGCACCGACGACACCTATGCCGTCACCGCCTACATCCTGAGTCTGAATGGCATCGTTCCCCCCGACGGCAAGGTTGATAAGGACAGCTTGCCGAAGATCAACATGCCCAACCGCGACGGCTTCATTCCGGACCCGGAATTCGATCCGGCAAAACTATTCCGCAAGAAATGAGCGTGTGATCATGAGGGTTTCGGCGCTGCTCAAGATCCTCGCTTTGGTTGCTGCGACATGTTTATGGGAGACCCAAGCAATGGCCGTCGACGGACTGATCACGATCAGGAGCAGTTTCGGGCCTGAAGAGACGATGAAGCGGCTGGAAGAGGAAGTGATGGTCAAGGGCCTCACAATATTCGCCCATGTCGATCATGCCGCGGGCGCCGCCGCTGCCGGCCTGCCGTTACGCCCGACCAATCTCATCCTCTTCGGAAACGCAAGGGGTGGTACGCCATTGATGCAGCAGTCGCAGACCAGCGGCATCGATCTGCCGCTGAAGGCGCTGGTCTGGCAGGACGAACAAGGCGCGACCTGGTTGTCCTACAATGATCCGGCGTATATCGCCGGGCGTCACGGCATCGGCGAGCCGGCCAAGGCTGCAATTGTCGCCATGACGGCGGCCCTGCACGCGATCGCGACCAAGGCCACCGCCCCCTAGCGCAATGGGACGGCCGCGCGACGCGTGCGCCAGGAGGAGAGATCCATGAACAGCACAGACGGGCAACCGGAATCACCCGCTCCCGGGGACGGCAAGATCGCCAGATGGCTGGTCATAGCGGTGCTATGCGCCTTCCTCGTCGGTGCCGGCGCGCTCGGCTATCTCGGCTGGTTCAGCACGACAACGGAGGTGCCAGCGTCGGGCTATGTCGCACTGGTGCTCGGCGTCGTGTTTTCGCTGGTGGTCGGCATCGGCTTGATGGCGCTGGTGTTCTACAGCAGCCGCAAGGGTTATGACGAACCGGCGGTGCTGATCCAGGAGCCGGAGAATGATTCGGACGAAGACGGCGTCAGCGCAGGCTCCGGTCCACCGACCGAGCCCACTGAGCGAGCCCACTGAGCCGGATGCTCGCATCGAGATGCAGTGTGACGAGGTCGGCGAGGTGATCTTCGCGAAGCCTCGGTGCGCTTAGCCTCGCAAGACCGGGCTCAGCTTCCTGAATCTTTCAACCAGGAGGCAATCGTCTGATTAAGGTAATCAGGCACTTCATGCTGAATGAAGTGGCCAACGTCAGGCACGATCTTGACCGTAAGATTGTCGGGATTTTCAATCCATGACTTTTCCAGTTCAATCGTGCTTAGCAAAGCGTGGCTCTCCTCGATTCCGTGCAGATGCAAGACCGGGCATTTGATCACGGCACCGGTGAGCTTCTTCATGGTTGGGTCGAAAAGATTGAGCGCAAGCTGGGAAAACGCGTAGTTGGCCTTGTAATAATTCATCATGGACGAGATGGAAGATTTCGCGAAAGACTCGACGTATCGACTCCTCACCTGTGGATCGACAACCCAGTATGCCAAATGCTGCGCAGTCAAATTGTCGCCTTTGCCTCGAGCGAAGAAGCGTGTGGCGTAGGCGCTGGCCTTGGCCTGCGCGATAGGGTGGTTCCAAGGGAGCAATTCCCGCGTGATGGCGCCAGGATGAGGAACGCTGAGGACGACAAGTCTTTCGATCAGGTCCGGATTTTGCCCGGCGAATAGCCACGACAAAGCGGCGCCCCAGTCGTGCCCGATCAGGATGGCCTTGCGACCGTTTCTCTCTGCATTGATCACGGCACGGATGTCATCAAGGAGAACCGGAAACTTATAGTTCTCGACGCCTTCCGGCCGATCGCTCAAATCGTATCCGCGCAGATCGAGAGCGACCACCTGATAATCTGCTGAAAATGCCTGGATCTGATTTCTCCAGGAGTACCAGAAGTCAGGAAATCCGTGCACGAACACCATCAGCGGTTTTTGATGGGATCCCATGGTGACGTAGTGGATTTTCGTTCCCGCATTGTCCGCATATCTGTGCAGAAGGTTCGGATCCTTATCGATATCAACGGCAGGCTCGCTCAAAGCGACAGGGATTTTATTGTGCCAGATGGCATCGCTTGAAGTTTCTCCGGAAACGACGCGGCTGGACATCGCAGTGAACATGGCAGCTCCTAAAAGCATCATCGCGCAGGATCTAGAGGCCATCTCGGTGGTCCCGTTCGCTAGAACAATTGCCGAAATCGAAGTTGCTTGAGCTCATTTGAGTATGTCCTGCGCAGCAATCTGTGAGAGTGAAATGTCCGAGACTGCAACTTCTGGAAGTGAATCTGATAGCGGTGATACGGCGGGCACATTTACTATGGTGATCGACATATTATGGCGATCACCATAGCGATGTCAAGCCAGGCGTGTTATGCTGACGGGATGCCCCGTAAGACTGACGCCCGCGATCGCGCGATTGCCACTGCCGAGCGACTGTTTCGCATCCAAGGCTACACTGCGACGGGATTGAGCCAGATCATCGAAGAAAGCGGCTCGCCCAAAGGATCGTTCTATTTTCATTTTCCGCGCGGTAAGGCACAGCTCGCAGAAGAAGCAATCGATCATTACGTTGCGACTAGAATGGCTGTGTTGGGGGCGATCTCGGCGAATACGACCGGCGATGCCCTGAGTTTTGTTCGCCAGATTTTCGGCGCGTTCGCGGCCGAGATGGTCGCCTCTGATTTCCAGTATGGCTGTCTCATGCAGAATCTGGCGAATGAGCTTCCTGCACTCGACGCTGAACTGACCGAACGGGTCGCGCGCGGATTTGCTGATTCAACCGAGATCGTCGCGGAGCATTTCAGAGGGTGCGGTTTCACGTCCGCGCGCGCATCTTCGACCGCTTCCGCATTGGTCGCTGCCGTCGAAGGCGCACGTACGATCGCCCGCCTGCAACGCACAGCGGCTATATTCGACGCGCTGGCGGATGTGAGTGTCCAGGGGTGGGCGGCCCCCGAGGGGAGACCCGAGGTCAGCTCCCGGCGGCGCGGACGGTAGCTGCAACGGCGGACTTCCTTGCCGTTGCAATTGGCATGAAACGATGTTCACCGCGTCGTTCCAGGCGAGCGGCATCGAATGACATTGACGCGGAATAACGGGCAGTGCTTCCTACCATTGCAAGGACGCGCTTTCGTTGGGGGTGACGGTCGTCCAGCGAATGTTCCGACGCGGAGTGGCAATGGATTTCGAGCGCGACATAGCCAAGGTCAGCGGAATCGCTGCGGTCTCGACCATCCTCGACGTGGTCAGCCGGACCACCGGCATGGGGTTTACGGCCGTTGCCCGCGTCACCGGGGACAGGTGGATCACCTGTGCCTCGCGTGATGAACTTGCGTTCGGGCTGAAACCCGGTGACGAGCTCAAGGTCGAAACCACGATCTGCCACGAGATCCGGCAGAGCCGTGAGGCTGTTGTCATCGACAATGTCAGCGAAGATGCCGCGTACTGCAAGCATCACACGCCCGCGCAATATGGCTTCCAAAGCTACATCTCCGTGCCGATCATTCTTCCGGACGGTTCATTCTTCGGAACGCTTTGCGCGATCGATCCGAAGCCGCGCAAGCTTCGGACCCCCGAGATCATCGGCATGTTCAAGCTGTTTGCGGAGCTGATCGCGTCTCACCTCGACGCGGCCGACCGTGTCGAACTGATCGAGAACAGGCTCGCGCTGGAACAACGCAATGCCGAACTGCGCGAGCAGTTCATCGCCGTGCTCGGTCACGACCTCAGAAACCCTCTCGCCTCGATTCAGGGCGGCCTGCGGCTTCTGAACAAGAAGGTCGATGAGGAGGGGCAGAATTGGATCAACCTTCTGCAAGGAAGCGTGGCGCGGATGGCGGGCCTGATCGACAATGTCATGGACTTCGCCCGCACGCGGCTCGGCGCTGGGATGCAGCTCAAGCTGAGAGAGCAGGCACTCGAGCCTGTCATCAAGCAGATCGTCGCGGAGTTCGAGAACGTGCATCCGGATCGGGTCATCGAAACGGTCATCAACGTCTCCGGGACTGTCAGAATCGACGCCGGCCGCATAGGCCAGATGCTGTCCAATCTTCTCGGCAACGCGATTTCCTATGGAGACGCCAACGAGCCGATCAGGGTCCTGGCGCAGGCGACCGGAGCTGGCTTCGACATCAGCGTTGTCAACAAAGGTGCGCCAATTCCGGCGGAAGCGATGCCGCGCCTTTTCACTGCGTTCGACCGCGGCGACGTTCAGCCGAACCAACAAGGGCTTGGACTCGGACTGTACATCGCCCAGGAGATTGCGCGCGCCCATGGCGGGTTGATTGTCGCGTCGTCGATGCGGGATGAAACGGTGTTCACGGTGTCGATCCCGGCAACACAGGCCAGCGGCTGAGGAGGCGCGCCACGCTTTGGTATCCTGCCGTCACCGCGCGTCTCACCAATTCTCCGACAATGCCATCATGCGCCTGTTTTGCCCGACGGTGCAACCGGCCTTGTGCGCCGGGCGTTGGTTTTGGCCAGCTGCGGTCAGCTGATTTGAGCACACGCGTAAGCCATTGATTTCACAACCCCCGTCTACTGTGCATGGGGTTGTTTTCGCGCTTTTTGGTTTCGAGAGGTGGCTAGCCCGCTCCGAACGCGACCGCGACGTTGTAAGTCAGGAGGCTCGCGGCATAGGCCAGCACCAGCATGTAGAAGAAGGTGACGGCCATCCAGGTCCAGCTTCCGGTCTCGCGCCGGATCACGGCCAGCGTGGATGCGCATTGCGGGGCGAAGATGTACCACGCCAGCATCGACAGCGCGGTCGCGAGCGACCATTTCGTCGCCAGCACCTGGCCGATCTGCTCGGCCGCTTCCTTGCCGCCTTCGATCGCATAGACGGTGCCGAGTGCTGCGACCGCGACCTCGCGCGCCGCCATGCCCGGGATCAGCGCCACCGCGATCTGCCAGTTGAAGCCGACCGGCGCCAGCAGCGGCTCGAGCGCCTTGCCGATGATCGCGGCCAGGCTGAAGTCGATCGCCGGTTCGGTTGCGCCCGCGGGCGGCTGCGGGAACGAGGCCAGAAACCAGATCAGCACCATCATCGAGAAGATCGTGGTGCCGGCGCGGTGCAGGAACATCTTGGCCCGCGTATAGACGCCGATCGCGATCGATTTCAGCCGCGGCACCTTGTAGTCCGGCAGCTCCAGCATGAACGGCGCCGGCGCATAGTCGCGCAGCATGAAGAATTTGATGAGGAACGAGACGGCCAGCGCGCTGGCGATGCCGACCGCGTAGAGGCCGAACATCACGAGGCCCTGGAGGTTGATGAAGCCCCAGACCTCCTTTGCCGGAATGAAGGCGGAGATGATCAGCGTGTAGACGGGAATGCGTGCCGAGCAGGTCATCAGCGGCGCGATCAGGATCGTGGTCAGCCGGTCGCGCTTGTTGTCGATCACGCGCGTGGCCATGATCCCGGGGATCGCGCAGGCAAAGCTCGACAGCAGCGGGATGAAGGCGCGGCCGTGCAGGCCGGCGCCGCCCATGATGCGGTCCATCAGGAACGCGGCGCGCGCCATGTAGCCGAAATCTTCCAGCAGCAGGATGAACAGGAAGATGATGATGATCTGCGGCAGGAACACGATGACGCTGCCGACGCCTGAGATCACGCCGTTCTGAAGAAAGCTCTGCAGCAGGCCGGCGGGCAGGGTGGCGTGCACGAACTCGCCGAGGGAGTCGAAGCCCGAGTTGAGCAGCTCCATCAGCGGCTGCGCCCAGGCGAACACCGCCTGGAACATCACGAACAGGATAGCCGCGAGCACGATCAGGCCGCCGACGGGATGCAGCACGATCGCGTCGATCCGCGCGGTCCAGGTGTCGGGCCGGCTGGGCAGGCTGACGCAGTCGGCGATGATGCGGTCGGCTTCGCGCTGGGTGGCGCGCAAATCGGCCACGCTGAGCGCCCGCCAATTGTTCTCGCCCGGCTCGGCGGCGAGCTTCGCCGAAATCTCGTCGGTCAGCGACAGCAGGTCGGCCGTGCCGCCCTTGCGCACCGCGATCGAGGTGACCACGGGCACGCCGAGCTCCTTGGCGAGCCGCTCGACGTCGACAGTGATGCCGCGGCGGGTCGCGATGTCGAACATGTTGAGCACGAGGATCATCGGACGGCCGGTGCGCTTGAGCTCCAGCAGCAGGCGGATGGTCAGGCGCAGATTGGTGGAATCCGCCACGCACAGCACGAGGTCGGGCAGGGTCTCGCCGGAAGCCTTGCCGAGCACGAAGTCGCGGGTGATCTCCTCGTCCGGGCTGCGACCGCGCAGGGAATAGGTGCCGGGCAGGTCGACCACGGAGACCTGGCGGCCCATGGGCGTGACGAAGAAGCCTTCCTTGCGCTCGACGGTGACGCCGGGATAGTTCGCGACCTTCTGCCGGCTGCCGGTCAGCGCATTGAACAGCGAGGTCTTGCCGCTGTTTGGTGTGCCCACCAGGGCGAGATGAAGTAGGGGCAATTCCATGAAGTTGGGGTCCGGTCGCTTCAGGCGACGATGATGGCCATGGCTTCGCGACGGCGGACCGCGATGGTGATGCTGTCGACCCGCACGGCAATCGGGTCGCGCCCGACCAGCCCCTCGTGCAAGACCTCGACCCGGGCGCCCTCGACGAAGCCGAGCTCGATCAGCCGGCTCTCGAGCTCGATGTCCGAGAGCGCCGAGCCTGCGTCCTTGGGGGAAAGGTGCTGGATGACGCCGGTATAGCCGCGCTGGGCCAGGCCCAGCGGCATCTGCGGACGCGTATCATTGATGTCGGTCATGCCCTGTATTTTCAACGCAGGGCATCGAGGTCAAGCGCGCTCGGTCGCTGAAACTGCACCTTAGAGTGATTTTAAAGTACCAGCTTCGTGACGGAGGCGATTGGCGCCGGGATCGGCGCCAAGATCAGCGTCAAGACGGCTACTGGGCCGGGACCTTTTCCGCCTGGATGGCGGCCATGGCGCGGCTCTTGAAGTAGTCGAGCACGAACAGGCGGATCGCCGAGGACAGATTGCCCTGCTGGCGGTTGCCGTCGATCTCGCCGACCAGCTCGGACAGCGTCATGTTGCGCAGGCCCGAGATCTCCTTCATGCCGTTCCAGAACGCCTCTTCCAGGCTGACGCTGGTCTTGTGGCCGGCGACGACGATCGACCGTTTCACGACGGGCGACTTCATGGCTGCTCCTCGCGATCGATCTGGTGCTGGTCCAGGTGCGCCTTCGCCTGGTCCGCGCGCGTCTCCTCCGCCGACCGCTCCGCCTTCGTGCGGCCGAACTTCGTTCGGTTGGCGTCCGCCTGCTTCGCCGTGGCTTGCCGCTCGGCGCGCTTCCGGAAACGATTCAGGTTGATGACGTTCCCCATGTCGCGTCTCCATCATCCGATCCTCCGTGGGCAGGATGAAACATTCAGAAACTGTGCGCCGCACTGCGCCCAATGAGACTTGATCGCCATTCGCTTGTCCTCGTCAATCGACCCTTGGGCCATCAAACGATGAATTCCGCCCCGTGGGGGCGGAGGGGCTGCGTAACACGCAATCCCGCCGCGACATTGACGGTAATCAAATCCCGTCCTTTAAGCCCTACATTTAATGGAGCTTGGGGCTCCGTATCATTACGGATGGCTATCGGAATTCGGAATTTATCCCGGGCAGGTCATCTTCTCGGGGCGCACCAGGCGGTCGAACTCCTCCGCCGAGACGAAGCCGAGCCGCAGTGCCTCTTCCTTCAGGGTGGTGCCGTTGGCATGCGCCGTCTTGGCCACCTTGGCCGCGTTGTCGTAGCCGATCTTGGGGGCGAGTGCCGTCACCAGCATCAGCGAACGCTGCATCAGCTCCTTGATGCGCTTCTCGTCGGCGCGGATGCCGCTGACGCAATGCTCGGTGAAGGAGCGCGCCGCGTCCGCCATCAGCCGGATCGAGTGCAGCATGTTGTAGGCCAGCACGGGCTTGTAGACGTTGAGCTCGAAATGGCCCTGGCTGCCGGCAACCGTGATCGCGGTGTGATTGCCGAACACCTGGCAGCACACCATGGTCATCGCCTCGCACTGCGTCGGATTGACCTTGCCCGGCATGATCGAGGAGCCCGGCTCATTCTCCGGCAGCATCAGTTCGCCGAGGCCCGAACGCGGGCCCGATCCAAGCAGGCGAATGTCGTTGGCGATCTTGAACAGGCCTGTCGCGACCGAGTTGATGGCGCCGTGCGCCAGCACATAGGCGTCGTTCGAAGCCAGCGCCTCGAATTTGTTGGCGGCGCTCGTGAAGGGCAGCTTGGTAATCCCGGCAACGTGCTTTGCGAACAGTTTTGCAAAGCGCGGCTTCGAATTGAGGCCGGTGCCGACGGCGGTGCCGCCCTGCGCCAGCGGATAGAGCTCCTTCACCGCGACCTTGAGCCGGGCGATGCCGCTTTCGACCTGGGCGGCATAGCCGGAAAATTCCTGGCCGAGCGTCAGCGGCGTCGCGTCTTGGGTGTGAGTGCGGCCGATCTTGACGATCTTTGCGAACTCCTTCTCCTTCTTGCGCAGCGCGCGCAGCAATTCGCCGAGGGCAGGGACGAGATCGGCGTTGATGCGGCTTGCCGCCGCGATGTGCATCGCGGTCGGGAACGAGTCATTCGACGACTGGCTCATGTTGACGTGATCGTTCGGATGCACCGGCTTCTTGGCACCGAGCTCGCCGCCCAGGAGCTCATTGGCGCGATTGGCGATGACCTCGTTGAGATTCATGTTGCTCTGGGTGCCCGAGCCGGTCTGCCACACCACCAGCGGGAAATGATCGTCCAGCTTGCCCTCGATCACCTCGCGCGCGGCGCGGATGATGGCGTTGGCGCGGCGCTGGTCGAGCAGGCCGAGCTCCTGGTTGGTCTGCGCCGCGGCGAGCTTGACGATGCCGAGCGCATGCACGAGCGAGATCGGCATGCGATCGATGCCGATGCGAAAATTCTGGCGCGAGCGTTCGGTCTGCGCCCCCCAATAGCGATCGGCGAGGACCTCGATCGGGCCGAAGCTGTCGGTCTCGGTGCGGGTCGCCGGGCGCGAGGAGCCGTCGGTCTTCGCGCGAGAAGTCTTCGAGCTGGAGGTCTTGGCCATGAGCACATCCATTCCGCCGCACGAAATGCCACGCGGCCTCTTCATGCGCCTCTATATAGGGAGTTTGGCCGCCTGCGACGGGCTCCGGCCCGATCTAGATCATTTCTTGCGGAAACGGTCCAATCGCACGACTTCGGCGCCGCCCTGGTTCGGAGCCGCTGGCTCCTCAGTGCCTTCCGCAGGTTCAGTGGCAGGGGGCACCGCGACCGTGGACGGGGCGGGAGCGGCCGGCAATGTCTCGTCCGAGACGTCGGCGACATCGGAGGTGTCGAACTGGAGGCCGAATTTCACGGACGGATCGAGGAAGCTCTTGATGGCGCTGAACGGCACGATCAGCCGCTCCGGAATGCCGCCGAAGGACAGGCCGACCTCGAAGCGGTCCTCGAGCACGGTCAGATCCCAGAACTGGTGCTGCAGGATGATCGTCATCTCTTCCGGATATTGGGCCAGCAGCCGCGACGACAATTTCACGCCCTCGGCCTTCGACACGAAGGTGATGAAGAAATGATGCTCGCCGGGCAGTCCCTGGGACGCGGCGTCGGTCAGCACCTTGCGCAACACGCCGCGCAGCGCGTCGCGGGCCAGCACATCGTATCGGATATGATCGGTCGCCATGGTGGTCCTGTTGCATTCCAGGAGCTGGGCCCTGCCGGCCCGACTCGCCAAGCCGCAATAGTACCGCGCCTGACGGGTCAGCAGGAGTCCCCGCGGGGTAGGAAATAAGAGGCAAGTGGAGGCTTCTGTTGCCAGGTGCCTCCGAACCCCGCCTAACGGAGCTTAACCCGTTAGGACTTCAGAATGGTCTTTCAAACTGCGTTACGCAGCCTGAGCAACCGGAGCAAAGTTGTCGTTGGCAACTATTGCATAGCCCGATAACGGCGGAACAATACCGAGAAAAAGAACGCCCTTTACGCCCTCGTCGATCCTATTTCGCCCCCGCCAAAGCCCGCTTCAGGGCCAGCCCGCTCGTGGGCTTTGGTGGAGGCGCCGGGTACCGCCCCCGGGTCCGAATGGTTTATTGCGACGACCGTTTATTTCCATAGCCGGCGAACCGGCACTCCCAATATAGGGGGCAAATGTTTCAAATAACAGGTGTTTCGAGCGACCATTCCGAGGTTCCCTTGGGATAGGTTCCCGGCAGGCTTGGCCGCGTGCCGGCCGGCGTTCTAAGCTCCTGACATGTCCGAGGATTCCGCACCGGCTGCCCAAAAACGAGATCGCGAGCCGGACCGTCCCGCCACCAGCGCCGTTCCGCCGGGCTTGCTCGCGCTGTTCCTGGCTTTCGCCCGGATGTCGCTGGCGGGCTTCGGCGGGGTTTTGGTCTTCGCCCGGCAGGCCATCGTCGAGCAGCACCGCTGGATGACGGCGGACGAGTTCAACGAGACGTTTGCGCTCTGCCATTTCCTGCCCGGGCCCAACATCGTCAATCTGTCGATGGTGTTCGGCGCGCGGCTGCGAGGGATCGCCGGCGGCATTGCCGCCTTTGCGGGGCTGTTGTTGCCGCCCACGCTGATCATGACGGTGCTCGCGATCGTCTACGCCCGGTTCGGCGATGTGGAGGTGCTGCGCCGCATTCTCGCGGGCATCTCCTGTGCGGCCGTCGGTCTCTTGATCGCGGTGGTCTTCCGGATGATGACGCCGCTGCTCAAGCGGCTGGACGCCGTCGCGCTCATCCTGATGCTGGGCGTCTTCCTCGCCATCGGCGTCCTTCGCCTGCCGCTCCAGGTCGTGCTTTTGGTCGCGATCCCCGTCAGCGTCAGCGCCATTTTCCTGATGCGGCGGAAGGTAGCAGCATGAACGCGGAGAACCCGATCTGGGCGCTGATCTCGACCTTTGGTCTGATGTCGCTGTTCGCAGTCGGCGGCGCCGCAGCGGCGGTGCCCGAGATGCATCGCATCGCAGTCGATGTGCATCACTGGATGACCGACAAGCAGTTCGCCGACGCCTATGCGATCGCGCAGCTCTCGCCAGGTCCGAACGTCCTTATCGTCACGTTAATCGGCTATGCCGTCGCCGGCATTCCCGGTGCCCTGGCGGCGACCCTGGCCATGTGCCTGCCCACCGCGCTGCTTGCCTATTATGTCAGCCGGCTCCTCAACCGGCCGAGCCAATCGCGCTGGCCCGGGCTGATCCAGGCTGCACTGGTTCCGCTCTCGATCGGCTTGATGGCGGCGAGCGCCCTGATCCTCGCCGAGTCGACCGATCGCACGCTTGCTGCGCTGCTTCTGACCGCGACGGTTGCAGTGGTCGCATCCGTCTCGCGCATCAATCCACTTTGGATTTTGCTCGTCGGGGGCTTGCTGGGTTTTGCTGGCATTGTGTAATGAAAATGGCTAGGCAGGGATCCGGGCGGGGGCATCGATTTCCAGCCGATTAGAACAACAGTGCTCGTGGCTTACGGGTCGCGGAGGAGACATGCATGGCCGATACGATGGGCCACTCGGCGACAGCCAACCGAAACACCTCGGTGGTGATCAGCTTTTGTCTGCTGGCCATAGCGCCGCAGATTTTCGAGTTCATCTGGTCGTTCGGGACGATCTTTGGCTGGGGCGCCGGACGCGGCCCGGCCGCTGTCGTGATCAGCCACGCTACGGCGCTGCTCGCGGGGGCGCCCGGCGCGTTGCTCGGGGCGGTCGGCGGTGACACTAAGAAGGCGTCATCCGACGTGCTGCTGGCGCTGATCTATTCCTATCCGATCTTTGCGGTGGCTATTCTCACGTTCTTCATGACGATCAGGTCGGCGCAGGATTATGTCGGCGGGATCGTGCTGATGGCGCTCGCCCTATTCGCACTGTGGGCCTCCAGCGATTTGCAGGGGATGCGCGGCTTCTCCTTTGGCGCCGGCACGGCGCCGCGGATGTTTGGCGGACTGCTCGTCGCACTTGGCGCGGGCATTGCGTTGACGGGACTGCTGACCGACGGGCCGAGCATGGCGCACTATGCCTGGCGCGGGCCGCTCTTCGTGATGATCTCGATCGTCTTCTTCGCGCTGGCGATTCGTCCGCTTGGGGTGGTGGTTACGGCATTCTCGAGCTTCCTGATCGCGGCGATGGGCACGCATGAGACGCGCTGGGTCGAAGCGGTCATCGTCGGCGCCTGCCTGACGCTCGGCTGCGCGCTGCTCTTCCCCTACGTGCTCGGACTGCCGATGCCGATGTTCCCGCGCTTCCTGGTTCAGTGAGGGTGTGATGTTCGATCTCTTCCACAATCTGGGCCTCGGTTTCGGTGTGGTGTTTCAGATCTCCTGGTGGTCACCCTGGTGGCTCTACGGTCTGTCGCTGCCGATCTCGATCAACATTCTCATGTGCCTGATTGGCGCATTGGTTGGCACGCTGGTCGGCGTGCTGCCCGGTATCGGCACCGTCGCAACCGTGGCGATGCTCCTGCCCATCACGTTCGGATTGCCGCCGGTCGGCGCGCTGATCATGCTCGCCGGCATCTATTACGGCGCCCAGTACGGCGGCTCCACCACCTCGATCCTGGTCAATATTCCCGGTGAGGCGACGTCGGTCGTGACCGCCATCGACGGCCACCAGATGGCAAAGCAGGGCCGAGCCGGCCCGGCGCTGGCGATCGCGGCGATCGGCTCGTTCTTCGCCGGCTGCGTCGCGACCGTGCTGATCGCCGTGCTCGGCGCGCCGCTGACCAAGCTCGCACTGGCGTTCGGTCCGGCCGAATATTTCTCGCTGATGGTGCTCGGCCTGATCTTCGCGGTGGTGCTGGCCAAGGGCTCGGTGCTGAAGGCGATCGCTATGATCGTGTTCGGCCTGATGCTGTCGATGGTCGGCTCCGACATCGAGACCGGCGCCTCGCGCATGGCGTTCAACATTCCGGAACTCGCCGATGGTCTCGGCTTTGCGACGGTGGCGATGGGCGTGTTCGGTTTCGCCGAGATCATCCGCAACCTCGACGCCGGCGCCGAGATGAACCGCGACCTCGTGCAGCAGAAGATCACCGGCCTGATGCCGACCAGGAAAGACCTGATCGACTCGGCGCCTGCGATCCTGCGCGGCACCGTGCTCGGCTCGATCCTCGGCATCCTGCCGGGCGGCGGCGCGGTCATCGCGTCCTTTGCGTCCTACACGCTCGAGAAGAAGATCGCCAAGAACCCGTCGCGGTTCGGCCGTGGCGCGATCGAGGGCGTGGCGGCACCGGAAAGCGCGAACAATGCCGCGGCGCAGACCTCCTTCATCCCGCTGCTGACACTCGGCATCCCGCCCAACGCCGTGATGGCGCTGATGGTGGGCGCGATGACCATCCACGGCATCGTACCGGGTCCGCAAGTGATGCAGAAGCAGCCGGAGTTGGTCTGGGGCATGATCGCCTCGATGTGGATCGGCAATCTGATGCTGATCATCATCAACCTGCCGCTGGTCGGAATTTGGGTGCGGCTGTTGCGCGTCCCTTACCGGCTGATGTTCCCCTCGATCGTGATCTTCTGCGCGATCGGCATCTACTCGGTGAACAACGCGCCGGTCGACGTCATACTCGCAGGCGTGTTCGGTCTGGTCGGCTACTGGCTGATCAAGCACGATTTCGAGCCGGCGCCGCTGTTGCTCGGCATGGTGCTCGGACCGCTGATGGAAGAGAATCTGCGCCGCGCGCTGCTGATCTCGCGCGGCGATTGGAGCGTGTTCCTGACGCGTCCGCTGTCGGCCGTGCTGCTGGCGATCGCGGCCTTCCTCCTGGTGCTCACGGTGCTGCCCGCGTTGCGTGCCAAGCGCGACGAGGTGTTCACGGAATCCGAAAACTAGGAGCGCCGCGCCTGCGTCGGCGCGCCGTGGCTCGAACCCAAGCCGGCAAGTTGGCCAGCAGGATCAATCTGATAGACGAGGAGCGGGACGCTAAGTTCCGCCCCTTGTCGTTTGCACCGGGAACGCTCACTTTTCCGGGTATAATGCCCAGGGATGGCGAATCGCCGCTGTCGCAGCGTGGGGGCGGCCGCTAAATTCGCCGCCTCCCCAAAGGCTCACGCACATGCACCAGTATCAGGACCTGCTCGAGCGGATTCTTTCAGACGGCGCCGAAAAAACCGACCGGACCGGCACCGGCACGCTGTCGGTGTTCGGCCATCAGATGCGCTTCAATCTATCTGCCGGCTTTCCGATGCTGACCACCAAGCGCCTGCCGCTGAAGGCGATCGTGCATGAGCTGTTGTGGTTCCTGAAGGGCGATACCAACATCAAATATCTGCGCGACAATGGCGTCACCATCTGGGACGAGTGGGCCGACGCCAATGGCGATCTTGGCCCCGTCTACGGCCATCAGTGGCGCTCCTGGCCCGCGCCGGACGGACGCAGTATCGATCAGATCGCGAACGTCATCGACATGATCAAGCGCAATCCGGACTCGCGTCGGCTGATCGTCTCGGCCTGGAATCCGGCCGAGGTCGACAAGATGGCGCTGCCGCCGTGCCACTGCCTGTTCCAGTTCTACGTCGCCAACGGCAAGCTGTCGTGCCAGCTCTATCAGCGCTCGGCTGACGTGTTCCTCGGCGTGCCCTTCAACATCGCCTCCTACGCGCTGCTCACCATGATGGTGGCGCAGGTCACGGGCTTGAAGCCCGGCGACTTCGTGCATTCATTCGGTGACACACATCTCTATTCCAACCATCTGGAGCAGGCGAAGCTCCAGCTCACGCGCGCGCCGCGCGCGCTGCCGGTGATGCGGATCAATCCCGACGTGAAGGACATCTTCTCCTTCCGTTACGAGGACTTTGAGCTCGTCGGCTACGACCCGCATCCGCACATCAAGGCCGCGGTCGCGGTCTGACGCCGATGTCGCTCAATATCCGCCGTGCGCGTCCCGGCGAAGCCGGGCTGGTTCTCGCTTTCATCCGCGAGCTCGCCGAGTACGAAAAGCTTTCGCACGAGGTCGAGGCGACCGAGGCTGACATCGCCGACGCACTGTTCGGCGAGCGACCGCAACTCCATTGCGCCCTCGCCGAGTGGAACGGCGAGCCGGTCGGCTTCGCGGTGTGGTTTGCGAATTTCTCGACGTTCAGCGGCCGCCACGGCATCTATCTCGAAGATTTGTATGTGCGGCCGTCGCATCGGGGTAGGGGCCTCGGCAAGGCTCTGCTCGTGCACCTTGCCAGGGAATGCGTCGAAAACGGCTGGTCCCGGCTGCAATGGGCGGTGCTCGACTGGAACGCGCCGTCGATCGCCTTCTATAAATCCCTCGGTGCCGTCATGCTGGACGACTGGACGCTGTGCCGCGTCACCGGGCCTGCGTTGACGCGGCTTGCCGGGAGCGCGGCCTGATGGAGATCGTCTTCGTCGTCGCGATCGCGGAGAACGGCGTCATCGGCGCCGGCAACGCCATGCCGTGGCGAATGAAATCCGACATGGCGCGCTTCAAGGCGCTCACGATCGGCAAGCCCGTGATCATGGGCCGCAGGACCTTCGAATCCCTGCCCCGGCCGCTTCCGGGCCGCACCAACATCGTCGTCACGCGCGATGCGGATTATCGCGCCGCCGGCGCCATCGTGACGACATCGACCGCCGCCGCAGACGCCATCGCGCGCGGCGATGCCCTGCGGCGTTCGGTCACCGAGATCGCCGTGATTGGCGGCGCCGAAATCTATCGGCAATGGCTCGATCGCGCCGATCGCCTCGAAATCACCGAAGTGCATGCCCGCCCCGAAGGCGACACGCATTTCGGCATCGACAGGGCCGAGTGGGATGAGGTGGAGCGCATCCGTCATCCTGCCGGACCCCACGACAGCGCCGACTACTCCTATGTGACATATCGTCGGCGGACGGGCCATTAACCGCATTTGCCAATGTTAACATTGACTTTTCTGCCCCCAAGCTTAGCTCGGAGGGCGGCGATGGTTGCGTTGTAAGGGACCTGCCTGTCCCCTATAAAGCCGGACCGGACAAAGCGGGCGGGGGGCAATTTCACCCTGCCGAGGAGAGATTCGAATGCCGTGGAAGAATCAGGGCGGTGGCCCATGGGGCTCGGGTCCGAAGGGACCATGGGGCAACGGCCCGCAACCGGTCGGGCCGAGGCCGCCGGATCTGGAAGACCTTCTGCGGCGCGGCCAGGATCGGCTCCAGCAGATCATGCCGGGTGGCTATTTCTCCGGCATCGGCATCACGCTGATCGTGCTGCTCATCGTCGCGTTCTGGCTGCTGTCGGGCTTCTTCCGGGTGCAGTCCGAAGAGCTCGGCGTCGTGCTGCGCTTCGGCAAGCATGTCCGCACCGTAGAGCCCGGCCTGAACTACCATCTGCCCTATCCGATCGAGACCGTGCTGCTGCCAAAGGCCTTGCGCGTTTCCACCATCTCGATCGGCATGACGCTGATCGACGATCCGGCGCGGCGCGGCCGCTCCATTCGTGACGTGCCGGAAGAGAGCCTGATGTTGACCGGGGACGAGAACATCGTCGATGTCGACTTCACCGTGCTCTGGCGCATCAAGCCCAACGGCGTCGGCGATTTCCTCTTCAACATCCAGAATCCCGAAGGCACCGTGAAGGCGGTCGCCGAGAGCGCGATGCGCGAGGTGATCGGCCGCTCGCAGATCCAGCCGATCCTGACCGGTGCGCGCAACGTCACCGAACAGGGAGTGCAGGAACTGATCCAGAAGACCCTGGACAGCTACGGCGCCGGCATTCAGATCAGCCAGGTGCAGATGCAGAAGGTCGACCCGCCGGCGCAGGTGATCGACGCCTTCCGCGACGTCCAGGCGGCGCGCGCCAATCTCGAGCAGCTGCAGAACGAGGCGCAGACCTATGCCAACCAGGTCGTGCCGCAGGCACGCGGACGCGCGGCGCAGATCATGCAGGCCGCCGAAGGCTACAGGGAGCAGACGGTCGCCGAGGCCAAGGGCCAGAGCTCGCGCTTCCTGAAGGTTTACGAGGAATACAAGAAGGCGCCCGACGTGACGCGTGAACGGATTTATCTGGAGACGATGGAGCGCGTGCTCGGCGGCTCGGAAAAGCTCATCTATGACGGCGGCCAGTCGGGCCAGGGCGTCGTGCCTTATCTGCCGCTCAGCGAACTGACGACCAAGCGGCCACCTGCAACCGGCCAGCAGACGACCGGAGGCAACCGATGAGATCTCCGGTCACAGGCATCGTCACGCTGCTCGGCCTCCTGCTCGTCGTGATCGTGGGCTACATGTCCCTGTTCACGGTGGCGCAGACCGAGCAGACCATCGTGCTGCAGTTCGGCAAGCCTGTCGACGTCGTCACCGCTCCCGGCCTGCACTTCAAGGCGCCGTGGAATTCGGTGATCAACATCGACAAGCGCATCCTCGATCTGGAGAACCCGTCGCAGGAAGCGATCGCGTCCGACCAAAAGCGGCTCGTGGTCGACGCCTTCGCGCGTTACCGCATCAAGGACGCGCTTCGCTTCTATCAGAGCATCGGCTCGATCCAGGCCGCCAACATCCAGCTCACCACGCTCTTGAACGCGGCGCTACGCCGCGTGCTCGGCGAGGTCACCTTCATCAACGTGGTCCGCGACGACCGCGAGAAGCTGATGCAGCGCATCCGCGATCAGCTCGACCACGAGGCCGACGGCTACGGCATCCAGGTCGTCGACGTCCGGATCCGCCGCGCCGATTTGCCGGAGCAGAACAGCCAGGCGGTCTATCAGCGCATGAAGACGGAACGCGAGCGCGAAGCCGCCGAGTTCCGCGCGCAGGGCGGCCAGAAAGCACAGGAGATCCGCTCCAAGGCCGACCGCGAGGCGACCGTGATCGAGGCGGATGCAAGGTCGCTGGCCGAGCAGACGCGCGGCGTCGGCGATGCCGAGCGCAACCGTCTGTTCGCCGAAGCCTACGGCCAGGACGCGGATTTCTTCGCCTTCTACCGCTCGATGGCGGCCTATGAAACCGGGCTGCGCGCGAACGACACCCGCTTCCTACTGCGCCCGGACTCGGATTTCTTCCGGTTCTTTGGTAACCCGTCCGGCAAGACGGCGACCACGACGCCAGCGAAGCCGTAAGTGAGACAAGGGCGGCAGGTCTGGCCGCCCTTCGTTCAGACAAGAACAGCACAACGGGAGGTTCCAATCCGATGAGGTCCATTGCGTTCACCGACTTCCTCATCGGTTTGGGCATCCTGTTCGTGCTGGAAGGCTTGATGTTCGCGGCAAGCCCGGCCTGGATGCGCAAGGCCATGAAAAGCGCGATGGCCACGCCGGACAATGTCCTGCGGGCGGTCGGCATCGGTTCGGCCGTGGCTGGCTTGGTCCTGATCTGGGTTATGCGACGTCCAATTTAGCCGTCGCACCAACGCCAAAGTGAAGGCGAGGGACCGGTTTTCGCCTTATTGTCCGGGTCTTGAGGCCCGTTAAGGTCCGCGCTTGCGCCGTCCCCCCGTTCGAGCGCAGTCTTGACGCCGAATCCTTGTTTCCTGGAGATCACAATGACCGCTGCCACCATTGCCCCGACCCGTTTGCGCTTAGGGCTGGCCGCGCTCGCCGTTGGCGTTTTCAGCGCATTCGGCACACCGGCCTATGCGCGCGGACCGGATGGCATCGCCGACGTCGCCGAAAAGGTGATCGACGCGGTCGTCAACATCTCGACCTCGCAGACCGTCGAAGCCAAGGGCGGGGGCGGCGGCAATGCCATGCCGCAACTGCCGCCCGGTTCGCCCTTCGAGGAGTTCTTCGACGACTTCTTCAAGAATCGCAAGGGTCCCGGCGGCGGCAGCAAGGGCGGCGAGAATAGCCCGGCGCCGCGCAAGACCAACTCGCTCGGAAGTGGCTTCATCATCGACACATCAGGCGTCGTCGTCACCAACAACCACGTCATTGCGGACGCCGACGAGATCAACGTCATCCTCAACGACGGGACCAAGATCAAGGCCGAGCTGGTCGGAGTCGACAAGAAGACCGATCTTGCCGTGCTCAAGTTCAAGCCGTCGAAACCGCTGGTGTCGGTAAAGTTCGGCGATTCCGACAAGCTGCGCCTCGGCGATTGGGTCGTCGCGATCGGCAATCCTTTCAGCCTCGGCGGCACCGTGACGGCCGGTATCGTCTCGGCGAAGAACCGTGACATCTCCTCAGGTCCCTACGACAGCTACATTCAGACCGACGCCTCCATCAACCGCGGCAATTCCGGCGGTCCGCTTTTCAACCTCGATGGCGACGTCATCGGCGTCAACACGCTGATCATCTCGCCTTCCGGGGGCTCGATCGGCATCGGCTTCGCCGTACCGTCGAAGACGGTGGCGGGTGTCGTCGACCAGCTCCGCCAGTTCGGCGAATTGCGCCGCGGCTGGCTGGGCGTGCGCATCCAGAGCGTCACCGACGAGATCGCCGAGAGCCTCAACATCAAGCCGCCGCGGGGCGCGCTGGTTGCCGGCGTCGACGACAAGGGCCCTGCCAAACCGGCCGGCATCGAGCCCGGCGACGTCGTCGTCAAGTTCGACGGCAAGGACGTCAAGGACCCCAAGGATCTCTCTCGCGTGGTCGCCGACACCGCGGTCGGCAAGGAGGTCGATGTCGTCATCATCCGCAAGGGTCAGGAGGAGACCAAGAAGGTCATGCTCGGCCGGCTGCAGGATCCCGACAAGGTGCAGGCCGCAGTGAAGACCGACGAGCCCGCACCTGAAAAGACCGTGACACAGAAGGCGCTCGGCCTCGATCTCGCGGCGCTGAGCAAGGATCTGCGTACGCGCTACAAGATCAAGGACAGCGTCAAGGGCGTGGTCGTCACCAATGTCGACGCTAATTCGGATGCCGCCGAGAAGCGCCTCTCCGCCGGCGACGTCATCGTCGAGGTGGCGCAGGAGAGCGTCTCCAGCGGCGCCGACATCCAGAAGCGGATCGACCAGCTCAAGAAGGACGGCAAGAAGTCGGTGCTGCTGCTGGTCTCGAACGCCGACGGTGAGCTGCGCTTCGTGGCGTTGAGCGTGCAGTAAGCACGGCGCAGTTCTGTAGGGTGGGCAAAGCGAAAGCGTGCCCACCACTTTTCCACCACTGCTGCAAGAGTGGTGGGCACGGCGCAAATGCGCGTTTGCCCACCCTACAGCAGTTGGGCGTGCGGTAAGACTTACGCCTCCACGAACTCCTCGCGTCGATACCCCTGCGCGTACAGCAGCGCGGTGAGATCGCCATGATCGATCCGCGCCGCCGCAGCGGCGGCCACCGCGGGCTTGGCGTGATACGCCACGCCCAGCCCCGCCGCCTGGATCATCGCGAGATCATTGGCGCCGTCGCCGACCGCCAGCGAGTCGATGTCGTCGAGATCGAACGACTCCATTAGATCCACCAGCGTCGCGAGCTTTGCCGCGCGCCCCAAAATCGGCTCCTTCACCTCGCCGGTGAACTTGCCGTCGCGGACGACGAGCTCGTTGGCGCGGTTCTCCTGGAAGCCGATCCTGGTGGCGACCGCGCTGGTGAACAGCGTGAAGCCGCCGGAGACGAGGCAGGCATAGGCGCCATGGGCGCGCATGGTCGCGACCAGTTCGCGACCACCCGGCGTCAGCGTAATGCGCTTGGCCAGCACCTCGTCGACGGCACTGGCGGGGAGGTCCTTCAGCAGCGCAACGCGCTCGCGCAGCGCCGGCTCGAACTCGACCTCGCCGCGCATTGCGCGTTCGGTAATGGCTGCCACATGGGCCTTCACCCCGACGAAATCGGCGAGCTCGTCGATGCATTCCTGGCCGATCATGGTGGAATCCATGTCGGCGAGAAAAAGCTTCTTGCGCCGGAAGCCGACTGGCTGCACCACGATGTCGATGGGCAGGTCGCCGCGAAGCTCGCGGAGCCGCTGTTCGATGGCGTGACGGTCGCCTTCGAGGTTACTGTCGGCGCCGAAGGGGATATCGACTGCAACCCCGTCGAACAGCCAGTGCGCGGGAGCTGCCTGAGGCAGCACGGCGCGGGCGCCGTCGACGATGGTGGAGTCGAGCGCGGGGTTATTCGGGTTGCAGATCAGCGTGGCAACGAGGGACATTTGAGGTTTTCGTGAGCGAGGGGCAAGTCGGCAGAAGGCATGTTGGCAAGGCGGTGCTTATCGCAGGCCCGACCGCCAGCGGCAAGTCGGCGCTGGCGCTCGAGCTTGCGCTCGCTGCGGGCGGGGTCGTGATCAATGCCGATTCCATGCAGGTCTATCGCGACCTCCGCATCATCACCGCGCGCCCCACAGATGGCGACGAGGCGCGGGCGCCTCATCGCCTGTACGGCCATGTCGATGCGGCCGTGAATTTTTCGGCTGGCGCCTGGGTGGGCGACGCGGCCAAGGCGCTCGAAGTGGCGAAAGCCGAAGGCCGCCTGCCGATCTTCATCGGCGGGACCGGGCTGTACTTCAAGGCGCTGACGGCGGGCCTTTCCGTGGTACCGCCGATCCCCGCCGAGGTGCGCGAGGACGTTCGAGCGCGACTGGAGCGGAACGGCGTCGAGGCGCTGCATGCGGAACTCGCAGCCTCCGATCCGCGAGCCGCCGAGCGATTGAACCTGCGTGATCGCACGCGCATTGCGCGCGCGCTCGAAGTGGTCGAAGCCACCGGCCGCTCGCTGCTGGACTGGCACCATGAGGGCCAGCCGCCTTTGCTCCCCGGGGACAGTTTTCGCGCGGTGTTCCTCGCGCCCGAGCGCGACGAGCTCTATGCGCGCATCGACGCCCGTTTCGACGCCATGTTGGGTGCCGGCGTGCTGAAGGAGGTCGAGCGTCTCGCCGCCCGAAACCTCGATCCGCTGCTGCCGGCGATGAAGGCTCATGGTGTGCCGGCGCTGATCCGGCATCTGCGCGGTGAGCTCAGCTTGGAGCAGGCGGCAACCATCGGCCGCGCCGACACCCGCCACTACGCCAAGCGACAGTTCACCTGGTTCCGGCACCAATTGCCCGAATTCGAGTGGGTGAAGCCCGGGGAGACGCGGGGCTGGCTGGCGGCGATCGTGAACGCGGCACTGGACCAAGGCTGACACGCTTTTGTGCCTCCGCTCCCGAATTTACCTCTCGCCCATCCCCGGGAACACCGCTACACTGCCAAAATCGCGCGGGAACGGCTGCATTGCCTTGACATCGGGGCGCCGGCCGCTATGTTTCGCGCAACCTTTGGGAAGCTGGGCGCCTGCCATGCGTAACATTATTACCAAACTCCTTATCGCCGTCGTACCCAGGCACACCGCCGGGGGTGGCTAGCTGCCATCCACATGACAGGCGGTGTGCATGGGCCCTCTTCGGGGCCTTTTTTATTTCCGAAAACCCGACACGAACGAAGCCGCTGACAACAGCGCATCCGGAGCAAGCCAATGAGCGACAAGAGCCACGATCCGAACCAGATGACCGGCGCCGCGATGATCGTCCGCGCGCTCATCGATCATGGCGTGACCGACATTTTCGGCTACCCCGGCGGCGCGGTGCTCCCGATCTACGACGAGATTTTCCAGCAGAGCGAAGTCCAGCACATCCTGGTCCGCCACGAGCAGGGTGCGGGTCACGCCGCCGAGGGCTATGCGCGTTCGACCGGCCGGCCCGGCGTTGCACTGGTGACCTCCGGTCCCGGCGCCACCAACATGGTGACGCCGCTCACCGACGCGCTGATGGACTCGATCCCGCTGGTCTGCATCTCCGGCCAGGTGCCGACGCATCTGATCGGCAACGACGCGTTCCAGGAATGCGACACCGTCGGCATCACGCGCCCCTGCACCAAGCACAATTGGCTGGTGCGCGACGTCAACGATCTCGCAAAGGTGCTGCACGAGGCCTTCTACGTTGCGACCACGGGGCGACCGGGCCCGGTGCTCGTCGACGTGCCCAAGGACGTGCAGTTCGCGACCGGCACCTATCATCCGCCGCGCAAGTCCGACGTGCATCGCTCCTACGCGCCGCGGGTGAAGGGCGATGCGACGCAGATCCGCAAGGCCGTGGCGCTACTCGCGGGCGCCAAGCGCCCCGTGATCTACAGCGGCGGCGGCGTGATCAATTCCGGCCCTGAAGCCACCAGGCTGCTGCGCGAGCTGGTCGAAGTCACCGGCTTTCCGATCACCTCCACGCTGATGGGCCTCGGCGCATATCCCGCGTCGGGCAAGAGCTGGCTCGGCATGCTCGGCATGCACGGCACCTACGAAGCCAACATGACCATGCATGATTGCGACGTCATGCTGTGCGTCGGCGCGCGCTTCGACGACCGCATCACCGGCCGCGTTGACGCGTTCTCGCCGGGCTCGAAGAAGATCCACATCGACATCGACCCGTCCTCGATCAACAAGAACATCCGCGTCGACGTGCCGATCATCGGCGACTGCGGCAACATTCTCGGCGACATTCTTCAAGTGTTCAAGGCGGAGGCGAAGAAGCCCGACATCAAGGCCTGGTGGCAGCAGATCGCGCAGTGGCGGGCCCGCAACTCGCTCTATTACAGGAAGAGCAACGACGTCATCCTGCCGCAGCACGCGATCCAGAGCCTGTTCGAGGCGACGCGCGGCAAGGACACCTACATCACCACCGAGGTCGGCCAGCATCAGATGTGGGCGGCGCAGTTCTACGGCTTCGAGGAGCCGCATCGCTGGATGACCTCGGGCGGTCTCGGCACCATGGGCTACGGCTTGCCGGCCGCGGTCGGCGTGCAGGTTGCCCATCCCGACAGCCTCGTCATCGACATCGCGGGCGATGCCTCGGTGCAGATGACGATGCAGGAGATGTCGACGGCGGTGCAGTACGAGCTGCCGATCAAGATCTTCATCCTGAACAACCAGTACATGGGCATGGTGCGGCAGTGGCAGCAGCTGCTCCATGGCAACCGCCTGTCGCATTCCTACTCGGAGGCGATGCCGGATTTCGTCAAGCTCGCGGAAGCCTATGGCGGCGTCGGCATCCAGGTGCACAAGCCCGGCGATCTCGACGGCGCCATCCAGGAGATGATCTCGGTCAAGCGCCCGGTGCTGTTCGACTGCCGCGTCGCGTCGCTGGAAAATTGTTTCCCGATGATCCCCTCCGGCAAGGCGCACAACGAGATGCTGTTGCCGGAGCAGGCGAACGACGAAGCCACCGCAAAGGCGTTCGCCGGCGGCAAGGCGCTGGTGTGATGTGATGTTCGACCTGAACGAGCTCGAACGCGCGCATGCGATCGTGGGGCAGGCGGTGCTGCCGACGCCGGCGCACGCCTGGCCGCTGCTCAGCCAGCGGCTCGGCACGCAGATCGTGGTCAAGCACGAGAATCATGCGCCGACGGGCGCCTTCAAGGTGCGCGGCGGGTTAGTCTATCTTGATCGGTTGAAGCGCGAACGGCCGAACATTCCGGGCATCATCTCGGCGACGCGCGGCAATCATGGTCAGAGCCTCGCCTTTGCGGCGAGCCGCCATGGTGTGCCTGCCGTGATCTATGTGCCGCGCGGCAATTCGGTCGAGAAGAACCGCGCGATGAAGGCGTTCGGCGCCGAGCTCGTTGAGCATGGCGAGGACTTTCAGGCCGCACGCGAGGAAGCCGGGCGCCACGCGCAGTTCGCCGGGCTGCACATGGTGCCGTCGTTCCATACGGACCTGGTGCTGGGCGTGGCGACCTATGCGCTTGAATTGCTCCGGGCCGCGCCCGATCTCGACATCCTCTATGTGCCGATCGGGCAGGGCTCGGGGATCTGCGGCTGTATCATGGCGCGCGATCTGCTCGGCCTGAAGACCGAGGTCGTCGGCGTGCAATCGACCGAGGCGCCGTCCTACGCGCTGTCGTTCGCGGCCGGTCATGCCGTGACGACCGAGACCAGCAATACGCTCGCGGACGGCATGGCGACGCGGATTCCCGATCCTGAAGCGCTCGCGGTCATCCTCAAGGGCGCCTCGCGTATCGTCCAGGTGACGGACGATGAGATCGCGCTCGCGATCCGTGCGCTCTGGACCGACACGCACAATCTCGCCGAAGGCGCCGGCGCCGCCGCGCTCGCCGCAGCGCTTCAGGAAAAGACCAAGCTACAGGGCAAGCGCGTCGGTCTCGTGCTGTCCGGCGGCAATATCGATTTCGATCTGTTCCGCGGTTGGGTCGGCACGGAAGCGCCGGTCGCTCGTCGGGCGACGGCGTAACGACGAGAATGAAGGGGACGACAATGAACCAGCCCGCATCCGCCTATTTCATCGAGGAACGCCACGATCCGAACGAGACGCACACGCTTTCGGTGCTCGTGCAGAACGAGCCCGGCGTGCTCGCGCGCGTCATCGGCCTGTTCTCGGGGCGCGGCTACAACATCGAGAGCCTCACGGTCTCGGAGACCGAGAGCCAGAAGCATCTCTCGCGCATCACCATCGTCACGACGGGCACGCCGATGGTGATCGAGCAGATCAAGCATCAGCTCGACCGCATGATCCCTGTGTATCGCGTCGTCGACATGACGCTGACGAAACGCTCGATCGAGCGCGAGCTTGCAATGGTCAAGGTTCGCGGAGAGGGCGAGCATCGCGTCGAGGCGTTGCGGCTGGCGGACGCGTTTCGCGCCCGCGTGATCGACGCCACCACCGAGAGCTTTGTGTTCGAGATCACAGGCAACACCGACAAGATCAACCAGTTTATCGACCTGATGCGTCCGCTTGGCCTCGTCGAAGTGTCGCGCACCGGTGTTGCCGCGATTGGTCGCGGGCCTGAAGGAATGTGAGCGATGCTGGCGCGCGACTGGTATTACAACGAGCGGAACCGGATGGGGATCGGGCCTGCAGTGGCCTCGATCTACGACAGTCACGACGATGCCGATCTACGGGCGCGCGCGGCGCTGAAAATTCTTGGGGTCCAACGCGGCTGGCGCATCGCCGACATCGGTTGCGGCAACGGCGTGCTCGCGACCGAGGCCGCGCTGATGGGCGCCGAGGTCGACGCCATCGACATCTCGCCCGCGATGCTGGCGCTCGCCGAGATCTACGCGCGCGACCGCAAGGCGCCCGTCCGCACGCAGTCCGCCGGCCTGCTCAGCTTCGCCTACCGGCCGGAATCCTATGACCTGATCGTCAGCGAGTTCACGCTGCACCATCTGCCGGATTTCTGGAAGGCGGTGGCCATGTCGCGGATCTATCGCGCGCTCAAGCCCGGTGCCACTTTCTATTTGCGCGACATCGTCTACGCCTCGATGCCCGATGCGCTCGAGCGCGACGTCGAGCAATGGGCCGACTTTGAGATCAAGAATCACGATGTCCCGCGTGAAAGCGTCGTCACTCACATGCGCGACGAATATTCCACTTTTGGCTGGGTCATGGAACGGATGCTGACCGACGTCGGCTTCACGCTGGTCTCGGCCGATTATCACGCCCCGATGCACGGCACTTATCTGCTGCGGAAACCCAATTCTTCCATTTAAAGGCCGGCGAGCAAGGCTCGACCAGAACAACAAACAGGGCTGCACGACAGGGCAGAACCGGGAACGACAATGAAGCCGGCCGACATCCTCATCGCCATCCTGGTGGCGGTCATCTGGGGGCTTGCCTTCGTGGCGAGCCGGATCGCGCTCGACGAATTTTCGCCGGAGCTGATGACGGCGATGCGCTTCACCATTGCCGCGGTGCCGTGCCTGTTCATTCGCAAGCCGAAGGTTGCCTGGTCGCTCCTGATCGCGATCAGCTTCACGCTCTTTCTCGGCCAGTTTCTGAGCCAGGCCTATGGCATCGCCCATGGCGTGCCGGTGGGGCTGACCAGCGTCGTCGTGCAGAGTCAGGCGCTGTTCACGATCGGCTTTGCCGCGATCGCATTCGGTGAGCGGCCGACGCCGGTGCAGACGCTGGGCATCGCCATCGCAGCAATCGGTCTTTTGATGATCTGCGGCACGGTCGGCTATGATTTCAGCATCGGTGCCTTCGCCGTGCTGATGATCGCGCCGGTCAGCTTTGCGGTCGGCAATATCCTGCTGCGCGGCGCCCGCGGCGTGCCGATGTTCGATCTGTTCGCCTGGTTGTGCCTCGCCACCGCGGTCCCGCTGTTCGCGCTCACGCTGATCGTCAACGGACCGACGCCGACATGGCAGTCGCTGATCCACATGTCGCTCACCGGCCTCATTTGCCTGCTGTTGATCGGCGCCATCTCCACCAGCATCGCCTATTGGCTGTGGGGCCGGCTGCTGCGTGACTATCCCCCTGCGCAGGTGGTGCCGTTCGCGCTGCTGGTGCCGTTCGTCGGCTCGGCCGCGTCCAGCATCGTGTTCGATGAGCGGTTCGGCCCGCTGCGCCTCGCCGGCATGCTCACCGTGATCGGCGGTATCGCGGTGATGGTGCTGGCGAAACGCCCCGAGGCGTTACCAAGAACCGCAGCCGAAGGCCGCGTGAGGTGAGCATGTCCCAGTCGCTGCTGTATGCCTTCCTCGCCTTCATGGCCGTGATGTATTTCACGCCTGGGCCGAACAACATCATGTTGCTGTCCTCGGGGCTGACCTATGGCTTCCGGCGCACGATACCCCACATCGCAGGCGTGGTCATCGGCTTCGCCTTCATGATTGCAGCGGTCGGCCTTGGGCTTGGCACCGTCTTCCTGGCCTATCCGATCCTGCAGACCATTTTGAAATATGCCGGCGCCGCCTACTTGCTCTACCTGGCCGCCGTGATCGCTTTCTCGGGCCCGGCCAAGCCGGACGAGGGGGATGGCCGCGGCCCGATGACTTTCCTGGGCGCCGCCATGTTCCAATGGATCAACGCCAAAGGCTGGGTGATCGTGATCGGCACCATCACCGCCTATGCGGCGATCGCCCAATTCCCGCTCAACATCGCGATCCAGACCTTGATCAGTCTGCTCGTGGGCACGGTCTCGACGGTGGTCTGGGCCTTCTTCGGCACCGCACTGCGGCCCGTCCTGACCTCCGTGCGGCTGGTCCGCGCCTTCAACATCCTGATGGCGATCCTGCTGCTGGCGTCGCTCTATCCCGTCGTCATGGATGCATGATCCCCTGGCTTTCCATGCAGAAACGGGTTTCCCAGGGGGCCGAAAATGCTCTAGACAGCCCCCGAAATCCGCAAATTTCACCGTCCGAGACCTGACTGACAAGACCTGACCAACGGCCGATTCCGGCCCCTGAACGAGGAAACGACCATGCGTGTTTATTATGATCGCGACGCCGACCTGAACCTGATCAAGGGCAAGAAGGTCGTCATCGTCGGCTATGGCAGCCAGGGCCACGCCCATGCGCTGAACCTGAAGGATTCCGGCGTCAAGGACGTGGCGATTGCGCTTCGCAAAGGTTCGGCCTCGGCCAAGAAGGCGGAAGCTGCCGGCTTCAAGGTGATGGAAGTTGCCGAGGCCGCAAAATGGGCCGACCTCGTCATGATGCTGACCCCGGACGAGCTCCAGGGCGACATCTACCGCGAGCACCTGCACGACAACATGAAGAAGGGCGCCGCCCTCGTCTTCGCGCACGGTCTCAACGTCCACTTCAACCTGCTCGATCCGCGCGCCGACCTCGACGTGCTGATGATCGCGCCGAAGGGCCCCGGCCACACCGTTCGTTCCGAATACCAGCGCGGCGGCGGCGTGCCCTGCCTGATCGCGATCGCCAAGGATGTCTCGGGCAACGCCCACGACCTCGGCCTGTCCTATGCCTCCGCTGTCGGCGGCGGCCGTGCCGGCATCATCGAGACCACCTTCAAGGAAGAGTGCGAGACCGACCTGTTCGGCGAGCAGGTGGTGCTCTGCGGCGGTCTGGTCGAGCTGATCAAGGGCGGCTACGAGACCCTGGTCGAAGCCGGCTACGCCCCGGAGATGGCCTATTTCGAGTGCCTGCATGAGGTGAAGCTGATCGTCGACCTGATCTATGAAGGCGGCATCGCCAACATGAACTACTCGATCTCCAACACCGCCGAGTACGGCGAGTACGTCACCGGTCCGCGCATCGTCACCGACGAGACCAAGAAGGAGATGAAGCGGGTTCTGAACGACATCCAGTCCGGCAAGTTCGCCCGCGACTGGATGCTCGAGAACAAGGTCAACCAGACCTCGTTCAAGGCGACCCGCGCCAAGCTCGCCGAGCACCCGATCGAGGAAGTCGGCGCCAAGCTGCGCGACATGATGCCCTGGATCAAGAAGGGCGCGCTGGTCGATAAGTCGAAGAACTAAGTCGCGGCCGTTCGGATGCGGCGTATCGGTTACGCCGCATCCGGACACGCGAGCGAAAACACAAGCTTCGCTCGCCAAACCAATTCTTAAATCTTTCGCGGCTATATTCGAGCGAGATCGCAATCAGCGGTCTCGCTCTTTTCGTCTCGCGCGAAGCATTGCTGCTTCATTCAAATTCTTCGCGCGCTGAAGTGCTCCGTGAGCACGAAGAACTGACGCTTAAACCACATTCTTGGTCTCGCGTTGTTTTTCGGAATTTCTCGGAAGCTCCCGATCCTCAAAAGCCGAGCGTCTTCAGAGTCAAAGATTCGGCTCTTCATCCATGTCTTCACGCTGCAATCGATCTCACGTCGCGACGTTCCCGCCTCGCTTCAACTTAAGAACTGACATCGGCGGCGTTTCTTGAGCGGTGGACGGCATTGCGCCGCGGCACCTTTCCACTGCATGATCGCGGGAGCTCTTCGGGGGGAAAAGACCATGCGATCCGTCGTCGTCACCGGCGCGTCCACCGGGATTGGCTTGGCCATTGCTAAATTTCTGATCGGGCGCGGCTATCGTGTTTTCGGTAGTGTCCGCAAGCAGGCCGATGCGGACCGGCTCACGGGTGAATTCGGTGCGAACTTCACGCCGCTGCTGTTCGATGTCACCGACGAGGCGGCGGTCCTCGCGACTGCGCGAAAAGTCCGCGAGGCGCTGGGCGGCGAGACGCTGGCCGGTCTCGTCAACAATGCCGGCGTCGCGGTCGCCGGTCCCGTGCTCGAATTGCCGGTCGACGACTTCCGCCGGCAGATGGAGATCAACGTCATTGGCCCGGTCATCGCGACGCAGGCCTTTGGGCCGCTACTCGGCGCCGATCCGTCGCTGAAGGGGCCGAAGGGCCGGATCGTGATGATCAGCTCGGTCGCGGGCAAGAACGGCAATCCCTTGTCGGCGCCTTACAGCACCTCCAAGCACGCCATCGAAGGCCTGTCGGAGAGCTTGCGCCGCGAGTTGATGCTGTTCGGCATCGACGTCATCATCGTCGCCCCCGGCGCAGTGAAGACGCCGATCTGGAGCAAGGCCGAGCAGATCGATCTCTCGGTCTACCAGAACTCGCCTTATCTGCCGGCGCTGAACAAGGTCATGGCGTTCATGATGAAGCTCGGCGAGACCGGGCTGCCGGCCGAGCGGATCGCCGAGGTCGTTTTCGAGGCGCTCACCGCCGAGAGGCCCAAGGTTCGCTACCAGATCACGCCGGACCGGATGCGACATTTGATGACGGCCGCGCTGCCCAAGCGTGTGGTCGACCGTATCATCGCCAAGCGGCTCGGGCTGCTGCCGCAGGGCTGAGCCTCCGAGGCGAGACCATTGCCAGACAGGTGATCGATTTCCGATCGTGGGAGCGTCTTGAGATGCCGGCTTATGTGATTTTCGACGTCGAGATCAGGGATTTGCAGCAGTACCAAAGCTTCATGTTGGGCGTGAAGCCCGCCTTGGAGGCCGCTGGAGCCAGGTATCTGGCGCGAGGGGGCGGCCACAAGGTCTACGAGGGAGACTGGCAGCCCCGCAGGATCGTTCTGCTGGAATTCCCGTCCGTCGCAGCTTGGGAGGCGTTCTACACAGGCGCGACCTACCAGGGACTCAAAGCGGTCCGGGATGCTTGCAGTTCTGCCCGCCTGGTCAGCGTCGAGGGCCTCGACTAGACGGCAAATCGGTTCTGCACCGCGGGATTTGCCCTGGGGACGGATTGGATGCGGAGACCAATCGGCTTCCGCTAACATTAAGCGAAGGTCGGATCGCGACGCGCGTTGCTTGTCCGTGACCGTTCAATTACAGTTTTATGACACGGTGCAGGCCTTCCGGCTGCGCCGAACGCCGCAGGCCCGGTCAGCCGGCTCGGCATCACCGTGCCGGACCAGCAGTTGCGTGTCGTCGATGGCGTCCGCGCCGAATCCAGGTCCTTCTGCCACAACCGCCGTGCTGGCGAGCGTCGCCGCGCTCGGCATCTGGCGGCTGCTCGCGGTTGCGGCGCCGCATCTCGCGGCGCTCGTCCTGATGTGCGAGACCGAGACGGATTTCGGCGCACGGCTCTCCTTCGTGCTGGCCTGGGGCATCCTCAATTTCTTCTGGATCGCGCTGCTGCGGCGGCCGGCGCTCTCGGGTGCGCTGTCGCTGACCATGGTCGTGGTGCTGGTGCTGCTGTCGCGGCTGAAGCACGACGTCGTGCAGATGACGGTCAACTTCATCGACCTGATGATGATCGACCGCGACACGGTCGCGTTCCTGTTCACGATCTTCCCGAATCTGCGCTGGTCGGTGATCGGGGCCGGCCTCGTCACGCTGCCGCTGATGTATGCGCTGTGGTGGCTCGACCCGTTCCGCATCCGTAGGCTACCAGCACTCGCCTGCAAGCTCGCCTGCCTCGCCGCGCTGGTCGGCTATTCGCTCTATCATCCGGACGAGGCCTGGCGCGGCTATTACGACGACGGCTATCTCTCGAAGTTCTTCCGCTCGGGCGTCAGCGCGGTCTCCGACTTCGCGCAATACGGCTTCATGGAGTCGGCCGCTTCGACCAACGAACGGCTCAACATGCCGCTGGTCGATGCCTGCCATCCCGCCGGCCGGCGGCCGAACATCATCATGGTCCATGATGAATCGAGCTTCGACATCCGCGCCGCGCAGGGCATCAAGGTGCCGACCGGCTACGGTAGCCATTTCAAATCCTGGGACGGCAAGGAGCGCGCGTTTCTGGCCGAGAGCAATGGCGGGCCGAGCTGGTTCACCGAATACAACGTGCTCGCGGGGTTGTCGTCGCGCTCGTTCGGCCGCTTCGCCTATTTCGTGACGCGCATTGCGACAGGCCGTGTCGAGCGCGGCCTGCCGCTGGCGCTGCGCCGCTGCGGCTACGACACGATGTCGCTCTACCCCGCCAATGGCGGCTTCATGGCCGCGCGCAGCTTTCAGGTGACGACCGGCATCGAACGCTTCCTCGACTCCAAGGATCTCGGCGCCAAGGATGTCGAGCCGGATAGCTTCTTCTACGACAAGGCGCTCCGGCTGATGGCTGAGCGATCGCCGAACAAGCCGCTGTTCACCTTCATCTATCTCGGCGCCAATCATTTCCCCTGGGAGACGCGCTTCCGCCCGGATCTGCTGCCGAACTGGCGCGCACCGGGCAATGTGCCGTCCATCGACGAATATCTGCGTCGGCAGGCGATGAGCGCCGAGCAGTACAAGGTTTTCCTCGCGGGCTTGAAGAGGAATTTTCCCGGCGAGCCTTTCCTGATCGTGCGCTATGGCGACCATCAGCCCGAGTTCGCGCCCGGTATCCTCGAGCCCGGGCTCGACGAGGGTGCAATCGGCAAGAAGCTCGACGCCTACGACCCACGTCTCTACGCGACCTATTACGCGATCGACGCCGTCAATTTCGAGCCGGTGAAGAGCGAGGCCGTGATGGACACGGTCGATGGTCCGTATCTGCCGCTGGTCATCCAGGAAGCCGCGGGCATCCCGCTCGATCCGTCCTTCGCCGAGCAGAAGGAGATCATGCTCCGCTGCAAGGGCATCTTCTACGGCTGCAAGGACGGCGCCGAGGCGCGCCGGCTGAATCGGCTGCTGATCGATGCGGGGCTGATCCGGGGGCTGTAGCCGGCCTACCGCCCACCCACCTTCTCCCACAGCCATTTCGCCACTGCATCCGGCGACGAATTCGCATCATTGCCGGCGGCGCGTAAATTGGCTTCGCGCATGGTCGCGATGTCGATCTTGCCGAGCAGCGGTTTCAGCGCGGCCTGCAGCCGCTCGTCGCCGGCCCGTTTCGGGGCCAGCAGCAGGATGGCGTCGTAGGGCGGGATCGCGTGCCTGGGATCGTCGAGCGCAACGAGATCGTATTTTGCGATCAGCCCGTCGCTGGTGTAGCCCGCGATGACATCGACCTCGCCGCTGGCGACCGCCGCATACATGAAGTCCGGCTGCATCTGGCGCTGGGCGCGGAACGAGAGCCCATAGGCCTTTTGCAGCGCCGCCCATTCGGGTCGCGAGAAGAACTCATAGTCGCCCGCGATCGACAGGGTCGAAGCATGCGCGGCGAGATCGGCGATGGTGCGGATGCCAAGCGCCTCGGCACGCTTATTCGGGATCACCAGCGCATAGGCATTCTCGAAACCGAGCTCGCCGAGCAGCGTGATGTTCTCCTTCGCAAGCGTTGTCCGCAGCTCAGCCAACAGCTCCGCGCGCGGCTTGATGTCCGTGCGGTGAAGCTGATTGGCCCAGAGCGTGCCGGAATAATCGACATAGAGATCGATGTCGCCGGCCTTTAACGCCTCGAAGATCACGCTCGAGCCGAGGCCGGATCGTGCGACGGCGGAAAGACCGGCGGCCTGAAGCCGGTCCCGCATCAGCGCCGACAGCACATATTGCTCGGCAAATGTCTTGGCGCCGACGACATAGCTCTGTGGCGAGCGCCCCATCGTCGGCACCAATGTTGCGGCCACCAGTGCCGCGATCCCGGCCGCGCCAAGCGCTGTACGCGCGCGGCTGCGCCGGCGCAGGCCGCTCTCGATCAGGCCGAGCAGTTGATCGACCGCGAGCGCAAGCAGGGCCGAGGCAAAGCAGCCGAACAGCACGAATACCCAGTTCTGGGTCTGCAGCCCGGCAAAGATGTAATTGCCGAGGCTGGTCTGCCCGATCGGGGTCGACAGCGTCGCGGTGCCGATCACCCACACGGCGGCGGTACGGATGCCAGCCATCATCACCGGGAGAGCCAGCGGCAGTTCGACCATCACCAGCGACTGCCGTGCGGTCATTCCGACGCCTTTGGCAGCCTCGATCAGCGCGGGATCGATGCCGTTGAGGCCGGTGATGCCATTGCGCAGCACCGGCAGCATCGAATAGAGCGCCAGCGCCAGCATCGCCGGCAGGAAGCCGAAAGCGGAGAAGGAGACGCCGAACCAGGCCAGCGCCACGGAGGCCGCGAGCAGCAGGAGCGGATAGAACAGCGCGAGCAGCGCCAGCCCGGGCACCGTCTGCACGATGCTGGCTAGCGCGAGCAGGACGGCGCGCGGCGTTGGGCGGTTGCGCGTCAGGATCGCCAGCGGCAGGCTGACGATCAGGCCGAGCGCAAGTGCGGCGAGACTGACCCGTACATGGTTGCCGAGATAGTCGGGCAAATGCCCCAGCGCCTCGCCCCAGCGCGGATCGGTGAAAAGGCTCATGCCGCCCCGCTCTGTGGCAGTAGCGCGTTCAATCGCTCGACCTGGCGTCGCGGCGTCCGTAGCAGCTCCAGCACGTAGGCGTCGCTGCTTTTCGAGAGCTCCATTGGCGTGCCCTGCGCCAGCAGCTTCCCGCTGCGCATCACCGCGATGCGGTCGGCGAGCAAAATCGCTTCCGTCATGTCGTGGGTGATCATCACGGTGGTCAGGCCGAGCTTGCGGTGCAGCTCGCGAAAATCGTCGCCGAGCGCATCGCGGGTGAGGGGATCGAGCGCGCCGAAGGGCTCGTCCATCAGCACGATGCGGGGCCGTGCCGCAAGCGCCCGCGCCACGCCGACGCGCTGGCGCTGGCCGCCCGAGAGCGCATCCGGCAACCGCTCGCGATGCGCGGCCCGGTCGAGCTGCACGAGCTCGAGTAACTCATCGACCCGCGTTGCGATATCCACCGCCGGGACGCCGAGCAGTTTTGGCGTGATCCCGATGTTGTCCGCGACGCTCAGATGCGGGAACAGCCCGCCGCTCTGGAAGACGTAGCCGATGCGGCGCCGCAGCGCGACCGGATCGACGGATTGCACGTCGTCGCCCTCGACCGTGATCGTGCCGCCATCCGCCTCGATCAGGCGGTTGGCGAGTCGCAGCAGCGTCGTCTTGCCCGAACCCGAGCCGCCGACGACGGCCACAAACTCGCCTTCGGCGATGTCGAGTGACACATCGTCCACGGCCTTGAGTGCGCCGAAGCTCTTGGTGACGCGGGCATAGCCAATCATCGGCCTGGATGGCATCGGGCGGGGCTCACTACGCTAACCCGCCCGTGGGGCAGGGGATGACGAGGCCCATGCGTACCACGCTTGGCGGCTTGATTGAACTTGGCCGCGCGAGCGGCTAAGGCATCGGGCCAAGTTCGGAGGGAACACATGATAACGCCTACGGCAGTGGCGCTGGAAGATGCCAAGGTCGCGTTCCAGCTGGGGGACGGGCGGGTCTATACGGCGGTGGAGAAGGCGCATCTGACGGTGGCGCAGGGCGAGTTCGTCGCCATCGTCGGCCCGACCGGCTGCGGGAAATCGACGCTGCTCAACGTCGCGGCCGGGCTGCTGAAGCCGGCTGCCGGGAGCGTCAGGATATTCGACCAGCCGCTCGCCGGGCTGAATCGGGATGCCGGCTATCTGTTCCAGGCCGATGCGCTGTTCCCCTGGAAGACCGCGCTCGACAACGTCGCGATCGGGCTCGAAGTCAGCGGCACGCCGCGCGGCGAGGCGCTGCCGCGGGCGCAGACATGGCTGACCTCGGTCGGCCTGGGTGCCTTCGCCAACCGCTATCCGCACATGCTCTCGGGCGGCCAGCGCAAGCGCGTGGCGCTGGCGCAGGTGCTGATCCGCGATCCAAAGATCCTGCTGATGGACGAGCCGTTCGGGCCGCTGGATGCACAGACCCGGCAGGTCATGGGCAACCTGCTGCTCGACCTCTGGAACGCCGATCGCAAGGCCGTGCTGTTCGTCACCCATGATCTGGAGGAGGCGATCGCGCTCGCCGACCGCGTCGTGATCATGTCGGCGGGGCCGTCCTCGCGCATCATCGGCGACTGGCGCGTGAGCCTGCCGCGCCCGCGCGACATTTTTGAAGTGCGGCTGGACAAGGAATTCCATGCGCTTCATCGCGAGATCTGGAGCGTGCTCAAGGACGAGGTCATGAAGGGCTACGCGCAATCCACGCAAGCGGCGGAGGCGGTCTGATGCCGCGCGTGACGCTGCTCTCGCTGCAAGTGCTGGTCGCGGTGGTCTGCCTCGCGCTGTGGCAATTGCTGTCGACCGTGCCCGTGTTCGGCAAGATCCTGCTGCCGCCGTTCTTCTTCTCCAATCCGGTCGATGTCTTCGCCCAGATCGTCAAATGGTTCTCGTCCGGCGTGATCTGGAAGCATCTCGGCATCACGCTGACGGAATCGATCCTGGCCTTCGTGATCGGATCGGCCGGCGGCGTGCTGATCGGCTTCTGGTTCGCGCGCCAGCCGCTGGTCGCCGCGGTGTTCGATCCCTACGTGAAGATGGTCAACGCACTGCCGCGTGTGGTGCTGGCGCCGATCTTCGCGCTGTGGCTGGGGCTGGGCATCTGGTCCAAGGTCGCGCTCGGCGTGACGCTGGTGTTCTTCATCGTGTTCTTCAACGTCTATCAAGGCGTCAAGGAGGTCAGCCGCACCGTGCTCGACAATGGCCGCATGCTCGGCATGAGCGAGCGGCAGCTGATGCAGCACGTCTATTGGCCCTCCGCGCTGTCGTGGATGTTCTCCTCGCTGCACACGTCAGTGGGCTTTGCCGTGGTCGGTGCGGTCGTCGGCGAATATCTGGGATCGGCGGCGGGGCTCGGCTATCTCATCCAGCAGGCCGAAGGCATCTTCGACGTCGCCGGCGTGTTCGCCGGCATGTTCGTGCTGTCGGCCTTCGTCATCCTGATCGACTTTGGCGTGACGTTGGTGGAGCGGAGACTGCTGGTCTGGCGCCCGACCGTGGACGGACGGGGCTAGGCCGCGAGGGGCCCGCGCACCGCGCGAGCCCCGGATCGATCAGTCCAGCAGTTTGGTGTCGTCGGGGGCCTGCGGCGGGGTCTTGATGGCGATCGCCTTGACCTGCCCGCTGATCGGCTTGGTGCCGCCATGCGGCGTCCCCTTCGGGATGATGACGAGGTCGCCCGGCTTCACCGTGACCTCCTTGTCGCCGAACCAGATCGTGCCGGTGCCCTCTAAAATGTACTGGATCTCGTTGGTGTTGGGATGCATGTGCTTGGGCACATTGCCGACCTGGATCGAGATGGTGGCGCCGTCGGCGCTCGCGAACATCTTGGAACGGAAGCCGACGGCGTTCGCGTTCCCGAGCGCGTCGCCCTCCATCTCGCCGGTGTGGATGATCTGCGGCGTGATGTTCTCCGCGGCCAGCGCTGGCCGAAGCAGGTGGGTTGCGCCGCATCCGGCGGCAAAAGCGGTGGCGATCGACAGTCCGACTGCAAAGCGATTCATGGATGATCCTCCCCATCAAGAATTGTTCTTGTGGGCTCATGCTATTGCGCCGAAAGGCCGATGGCCAGCGCCTTCGGTCCTGCTTCTCAAGCCAGCCCGGCTGCTCTATGGTGCCGCCAGCCGAACGGAGGAAACCAATGAAGAACACGATAGCCAGGCTCGCGGGCGCGTTGATCGCGCTGACGCTCACGACGGGTCTTGCCGCGGCGCAAAGCAAGGTCACCATCGCGATCGGGGGCGGCTCCTGCCTGTGCTATTTGCCGACGGTGCTGGCAAAGCAGCTCGGCGAATACGACAAGGCCGGTCTCAATGTCGAGCTCGTGGACCTCAAGGGCGGCTCGGACGCGCTCAAGGCCGTGCTCGGCGGCAGCGCCGACGTGGTCTCCGGCTATTTCGACCATTGCGTCAACCTCGCAGCCAAGAAGCAAGAGCTTCAGGCGTTCGTCGTCTATGACCGCTATCCCGGCCTCGTGCTGGTGGTTTCGCCCTCGCACACCAACGAGATCAAGTCGATCAAGGACCTCGCCGGCAAGAAGGTCGGCGTCAGCGCGCCCGGCTCTTCTACGGACTTCTTCCTCAAATATATGCTCAAGAAAAATGGTGTCGATCCCGCCAGCACCGCCGTGATCGGCGTCGGCCTCGGCGCCACTGCGGTCGCCGCGATGGAGCAGGGCCAGATCGACGCGGCCGTGATGCTCGATCCGTCCGTGACCGTGCTCCAGGGCAGCCACAAGGATCTGCGCATCCTGAGCGACACCCGCACCCAGAAAGATACGCTCGAGACGTTCGGGGGCGAATATCCGGGCGGCGCGCTGTACTCGACCGCGGCCTGGGTGGCCGGCCACGAGAAGGAGACGCAGGCGCTCACCAACGCGATCCTGGGCACACTCGCCTGGATCCACTCGCACTCGCCCGAGGAGATCATGGCAAAGATGCCGGAGGAGACGGTCGGCAAGAACAAGGACCTTTATCTCGCGGCGCTGAAGAACACGATCCCGATGTTCTCCGAAACCGGCAAGATGGACCCGAAGGGCGCGGACGCAGTGCTCGCGGTGTTCAGCGTCGGCTCGCCCGACGTGGCCAACGCCAAGATCGACGTCAGCAAGACCTTTACCAACAAGTACGTCGAGCAGGCCAAGAAGACCACGGGGAGCGCCAAATAACTGACGCGAAGGCTCGGTAACCAAGCGTCATGACGTCACTGACAATCCATCGGGTCACGACGCTTGATCTTGCCGTCCGGCCGATCGTCTGGCCGTTCGCGGAGGAGCGGCGTGACGAGATCGCCACGCATTTCGCCGAGAAGCAGCGCGAGCGGCCAAAGATCTGGAACGGTCGCGTCCTGATCGGGCGGGATGCCGTGTTTACCGACGGCCATCTCGCCGCGACCTATTTCGAGACCGATTTCGCGAGCTTCCTCGCCTGGCGCGACTGGGGCTTTCCCGACAAGGCCGTGTTCAACGGTTTTGGCATGGGCGCGCTGCGTAGCTCCGACGGCGCATTCGTGATGGGCGAGATGGCGCAGCATACCGCCAATGCAGGCCGGATCTATTTCCCATCGGGCACGCCCGATCTCGACGACGTCAGGGGCGACACGCTGGACATTCCCGGCAGCGTGATCCGCGAACTCGAGGAAGAGACCGGCCTCACCGCGGCCGACTATCGGGTCGAACCGGACTGGCACTGCGTCGTCACCGGCCCCACGATTGCGATGTTGCAAATTATCAACCTGGACATGCCAGGTGATGTGGCGCGTGCGCGGATCGAAGCCAATCTGGCGCGCGAGGCCGAGCCGGAGCTGTCGGCTATCCATCTCGTGCGCGGAATGAGCGATCTCACGCCGTCCATGCCGCGATTTGTCACGGCCTTCGTCGAGCAGCAGTTCGCGTTGCGCTGACGCGCGAGGCTTGACATCGCTGCGCCCAGCCCATGTGATGGGCAAAAATACAAAAGCAAAAAGAATGCAATGCACAATCGGCCAGGGAGGTTTTGATGCGCGTGCGCATGGCTGCCCGTTTGGTACGTGGGCTGTTGGTCGCGATATCAGCGACGGGCTTGGCGCTGTCCGCCCAGGCCCAGGATCAAGGCAAAGAGAAGAAGATCAAGATCGGCGTCGTTTTCGATTTGACCGGGCCTCTCGCCGGCGGCGGCTCTGAACTCGGTTATATCGGCGCAAAGATCGTCCTCGACCATTTCGCCAAGACCGGCGTCGAGGGTTACAAGATCGAAGCGGTCTATGCCGATGCGCAGAGCAAGCCCGACATCGCGATCAACGAATCCGTTCGCCTGCTCGAGCAGGAAAAGGTCGACATGGTGCTCGGCTTCTTCTCCTCGGCGCAATGCGTGCCGGTCGCGGCCCGTGTCGAGCAGCTCAAGAAGTTCATGTGGATGACGACCTGCATCTCGTCGGCCGTGTTCAACGAGAAGGGTTACAAATACGTCTTCCGCCCGCAAGCGAGCGGCGACCAGTTCGGCATGATGACGATGGATTTCGTCGCGCAGAACGCCAAGGCGAAGTTCGACAAGGAGCCGAAGGATCTGCGCGTCGCGATCATTCACGAGGACGGCGCCTATGGCGTCGACGTGTCCAGGGGCAACGAGGCCGGCGCGAAAAAGGCGGGCTTCAACGTCGTGATGAAGGAAGGCTATTCGGCCACCGCGCCTGACCTCTCCGCGCTGGTGACCAAGTTGAAGCGTGCCAAGCCCGACGTCATTTTCCACACCGGCTACAACCCCGATATCACGCTGTTGCTGCGTCAGGCGCGCGAGCAGGGGCTGAAATTCGGCGCGCTGATGGGGCACGGTGCAGGTTACGGGGTCTATGAAAAACTGAAGGAAGGCATGGGCGCCGATGCCACCTACATCTTCAACACCGACCCGATCTCGATCTGGCTTGCCAACCAGAAGACCATGGATCCCAAGCTCCCGCCTGTGATCAAGATGGTCGGCGAGGAATTCGACAAGATCCGGCCCGGCGTCGCCATCCGCTCGGCGCATGTCGGCATCGGTGCGTCCAACACTTATGTGTTCATGAATGACGTGCTGCCGCGCGCGATCAAGAAGTACGGTGGCGTCGATCCAGATGCGCTGCGCAAGGCGGCGCTCGACACTGATATTCCCGAGGGCGGCACCATGCTCGGCTTCGGCGTCAAGTTTTACGGCGAGGGCACGCCGATGGCCGGACAGAACGAGCGCTCGTTCCCGGTCGTGATCCAGTACATCGACGACAAGTCCTCCGTGGTGTGGCCCAAGAGCCAGGCGCAGCGCGAGGCCGTGCTGCCGTTGCCGAAGGGCACCACCTACAGCAACCAGTAGCGCAAATGCGCGCAGAGAGGAGAGCGGGACGGTGCTGGAAGTCAGCGGGCTGGTGAAGCGGTTTGGCGGCTTCACCGCCGTCAACAATGTGTCGTTCAAGGTCGGCCAGGGCGAGATCCTCGGCCTGATCGGCCCCAACGGCTCGGGCAAGAGTACGATCTTCAATATGCTCTCGGGTACGCTGGCGCCGACGTCCGGTTCGATCCTGTTCGACGGCTCCGAGATCGCAGGCCTTCCGCCGCACCGGATCATCAACAGCGGCATCGGCCGCACCTTCCAGATCCCGCGGCCATTCCGTCGCCTGACGATCTTCGAGAACGTCGCGCTCGCCGGATTTTACGGCCAGGGCCGCCATAGCCGCGTCAAGGCGGAGGAGGCGGCCGAAAGATCGCTGGCGATGGTCGGCCTGCCGACCGATCGCCATGCCAGCGTGGATGGCCTCGGCGCAGCCGGCCTGAAGAAGCTCGAGCTGGCGAAAGCGCTCGCCACCGCGCCAAAACTCCTGCTGGCCGACGAGAGCCTCGGCGGCCTCGACGAGGCCGAGATGGGGCAGGCGGCCAACATGCTGCGCAACATCCGCGACGAGCTCGGCATCACCATCATCTGGGTCGAGCACATCATGGGCGTGCTGATGCGCGTCGTCGATCGCGTCATGGTGCTCGATCACGGCGAGAAGATCTCGGAAGGATTGCCAAGTGCCGTTGCCGGCGATCCCCGTGTCATCGAGGTCTATCTCGGCACCGATGCCGAGACCACGCAGGCCGCGGCCGCCGCAGCGCGCCGCCGCGCGGGGGTTCAGTGATGCTTGAGCTCCGCGGCGTCAATGCCGGCTATGGCACCTTCCAGGCACTGTTCGACGTCGATCTCGACGTGAAGGCGGGGGAGGCCGTCGGCGTCATCGGGCCGAATGGGGCCGGCAAGACCACCCTGATGCGCGTCATCTCCGGGCTGATCCGTCCCTCGCGTGGCTCGATCAGAATGGAAGCCGTCGACGTCGTGGCCACGCCGCCGCACAAGATCGTCAGCCTCGGGATCGCGCATGTGCCGGAGAACCGGCGGCTGTTTCCGCAGCTCTCGGTCGACGACAATCTCAAGATGGGTGCCTTCATGCAGGAGGCGCGCGGCCACTATGCCGAGCGGCTGGACGTGGTGTTCGAGCTGTTTCCGCGCCTGAAGGAGCGCCGCCACCAGATGGCCGGCACCATGTCCGGCGGCGAGCAGCAGATGTGCGCGATCGGCCGCGCGCTGATGTCGAATCCAAAGCTGCTGCTGCTCGACGAGCCGTCGGCGGGGCTCGCGCCGGTCGTGGTGCAACAGGTGTTCGAGCTGGTGAAGCGGATCCGCGCCAGCGGGCTGACCGTGCTGATCGTCGAGCAGAATGTGCAGCAGGTGCTGAAGGTGGTCGATCGCGCCTATCTGATCGAGGCGGGCACGATCAGGTCCTCAGGCACCTCGGCCGAGATGCTGGCGAGCGACACGGTCAAGGAAGCTTATCTCGGGGTGTGAGGTTCATGCGGGCATGCAAGCATTTCTGGACATTTTCGACATCTATCTGCTGGAGGCCGTGATCAACGGCATCCTGCTCGGCGGCGTGCTGGCGCTGCTCGCGCTCGGGCTCAATTTGATCTTCGGCGTCATCGACGTGACCTGGATCTGCTATGCCGAGCTGGTGATGATCGGCATGTACGCCATGTACTTCCTGGTGCAGTATTACGGCATCAGCTATTTCCTCGCCGCGCCGCTCACCATCCTTCTGGTCGCCTTGCTCGGCGCGGCGCTGCACTACCTCGTGATCGCGCCGCTGCTCACCGCGCCGCCGATCAACCAGCTGCTCGCCACCGGTGGGGTGCTGTTCGTGCTGCAGAGCTTTGCCACCGTCGCCTTCGGCATCGACTTCCGCAACCTCGGTATTCGCCTGCCGGTGCTCGCCTTCGGCGACATGAATTTCAGCTACGCACGACTTCTGTCCTTCCTGGCCGCGCTGGTCGGCATGGTCGCTGTCTATCTGTTCATGACGCGGACCTTCACCGGCACCGCGATCCGCGCGATCTCGCAGGACCGGCAGATCATGGCGCTGATGGGCGTCGATACCAAGCGCATCTATCTCATCACCTCGGCAATCGGCGGGGGGCTGGCCGGGCTCGCCGCCTGCCTCCTTGTGCTGCAATATGACGTGCATCCGTTCGTCGGCCTGTCGTTCGGACCGATCACTTTCCTGATCTGCGTGCTCGGGGGCCTCGGCAATTTCATCGGCGGCTTCATCGCCGCCTTCGTGTTCGCCGAGATCATCTCGCTCGGCGGCCTGTTCTCCGATCTCGAATGGGGCTATGTGCTCGCCTTCGCCTTCTTCATCGTCATGATGTTCATCCGGCCCGCGGGCCTGCTCGCGAGGCGCCGATGATGGGGCGGGGACGGCTTGCAGCTTGGGGGATCGGATTGGCGGCGCTGGTCGCGTTGCCTTTCGTCTATCGCGATCCCTATCATCTGCACATCCTGGTGCTGATCCTGATCTGGTCGTTCGCCTATACGTCCTGGTCGATGATGGGGCGGTTCGGCCTCGTCTCGCTCGGCCATGGCGGGTTCATGGGAATAGGCGCCTATGTCACCGCGCTACTCTGGAATCACCTGGGATGGTCGCCCTGGATCGGCATCCCCATCGGCATGGTCGCGGCCGGCGCGCTGGCGCTGATCGTCGGCTATCCCTGTTTTCGCTTCCGCATCACCGGGCACTATTTCGTGCTGGTGACGCTCGCGCTCTCCGGCATTGTGCTCCAGGTCATCACGGCGACACGCGACTACACCGGCGGCTCGCTCGGCTACACGCCGAACCGGGCCGCGGGCAACAAGCTCTGGTCGCTGCAATTCGACGACAAGATCACCTGGTACCTGATCGCGCTCGGGGTCTGGCTGTTCGGCATCGTGGTCTGGCACTGGGTCGACCGCAGCATGGCCCGCTATGCGCTGGAGGCGATCTCGGAGGATGAGGACGCCGCAGCCGCGGCCGGCGTCGACGTCACCGCGGAGAAGCTGAAGATCACGCTGCTCAGCGCGCTGATGACGGCCTTGGCCGGCGCGATCTACTGCCAGTACCAGATGTTCATCACCCCGGACACCGTCAGCGGCATCGCGGTGTCGCTCCAGATGGTGTTCGCGGCCATCGTCGGCGGCCTGTTCGTCTCGCTGGGCCCGACCTTCGGCGCCGTCATCACGATTATGCTGGCCGAGACCCTGCGCATCGGCTTTGGCACCAAGGCGGTCGGCTGGGACAATCTCGTCTATGGCGTGCTGCTCGTGCTTTTCATCATATTCCTTCCGAAGGGCATCCTTGGTAGCTTGCTCGATCGATTGAAGCCGCAACGCAAGGTGCCCCGCGCTCATGAGCAAGAAGTCGTCCAAATCGCTCGCCCAGGAGCTTGACCGCTACATCACGCCATTCCGCTACGATGGTTCGGGCAAGTTTCATCTCAAGGACCACAAGACCGACGAGAAGGGCGACCTCGACAAGGAGAAGGCGCAGGACATTCTCGACGCCAACATGAAGCGGCTGATCGCGTTTCAGGAGAAGCTTTACGCCCAAGACCGCTGGTCGGTGCTGATCGTATTCCAGGCGATGGACGCCGGCGGCAAGGATTCTGCGATCAAGGCGATCTTCGAGGGCATCAATCCGCAGGGTTGCGCAGTCAGTGCCTTCAAGGCGCCGAGCAGCAAGGAACTCGACCACGATTTCCTCTGGCGCCACGCGGTCGCGCTGCCGGAGCGGGGCCATATCGGCATCTTCAACCGCTCCCACTACGAGGAATGCCTGGTGACGCGCGTGCATCCGGAGATCCTCGCCAAGGAGAAACTGCCGCAAAAGCTCCTCACCAAGAACATCTGGAAAGAGCGATTCGAGGACATCTCTGCGTGGGAGCGCTATCTCTCGCGCAACGGCACCGTGGTGCTGAAATTCTTCCTCAATCTGTCCAAGGACGAGCAGCGCGAGCGCTTCCTCGACCGGCTGGAGGATCCGTCCAAGCAGTGGAAGTTCTCCATGGACGACATCAAGGAACGCGCGCTGTGGCCGCGCTACCAGGCGGTCTATCAGGACATCGTCCGGCACACGGCAACGCCTCATGCGCCGTGGTATGTCGTGCCGGCCGACCACAAATGGTTCGCGCGCGTCGTGATCGGGTCGGCCATCGTCGCGGCGCTCGAAAAGCTCGATCTGCGCTTCCCCCGCGCCGACAAGGCCTCGCTGGGCGAGTTCGACGAGGTGCGCAAGGCGCTGGAGAAAGAGGAGAAGGCGGACAAGAAACAAAAAACGCGAAAACAACCCCATGCACAGTAGCCGGGGATAACGAAATCAATGACTTGAAGGTCAGCGCGAGGCTTGCGGATTCATTGCTGATTTAACGAAATCGTTTGACCTGTCGGGCAAAACAGGGGCATGATGTCATCATCCCAAATTCCTCAGGACCCGCGCGCCCACCAGCGGCAGAAGCGCTCCACATTGACGGGAAGGGTAGTCTCGTAACTCGCCCACTTTTCGTATTTCGCTGCAGCGAATCCGTCGCAGTGAGATGGAACGCACCCTCAAATGTGATTTGTGCGCCATTGATCTTGCTTGACAGTCCTGCGTCACGGGAGGACCATCGCAATGGTCGCAAACATGCGACGCGCAACGTCCACATCAAGAGCAAGGGGAGGTCTATGACACCACCTCCGCAGATCCAGCCGCGGTAAGTGCGATGGAGCTCGTTCGGACTATCGCATAGCGGCAGAAAACCGCGAACGGCACGCCGGGCCAAGGTTTAGAGGGCTGCATCAGTGTGGCATAGCCCCTACCTGCCCGGCGCTGTATTCTGCAGCACATCGATTGCATCACAGCGAATTATGTCGGATGGCCGTGACGCGGCCGCCGCGCTTTTGACATCCTGATTCTCTCCTCCTCCTCATCGCGTCATTCCGGGCCGACTCCCGGAATGACGCAGGGCTATTGCATATCGGGGCGATCGCAGATGACGTCTCGGCGGCCCCCGAGCGAGCGCCTCGTCCTTCGAGACGTCCGCTTCGCGGCCTCCTCAGGATGAGGCTTAACTGCATCCATCTGCATTAAATGCTGCCGCATACGCATCCCTCGCCTTGAGACCGCGGTTCCCGTTTCCTGCACCGCGGCAAATGCCAAGAGAATGTCGCCTCATTGGCCAACTTCCGACACAGCGCCCGGGCGAATAGCGTCGATCCGACATGATGCATGTGCTTCGGCGGTGACGGTCCCGACGTCGCCGTCGCATTCATTTTTCCCAGGGAATCCCTCGTGTCGCATAAGCTTGCCTCCGCGCTTCTCGCCGCGCTCTTGATCGCGATCTCATCTCTCTCCAGCACCCGCGCCGCGCCGCCCGCACCGGCGGCCAATAGCGCTGCCGCGTTGTCGCCCGACGAGGCCAGGCGCGCGCTGGAGACGCTGCAGGACGACAAGAAGCGCGCGCAGATGATCGACACGCTGCGCGTGATCGCGAATGCGTCAGGTCCACAGCAGCCCGCGCCCGAGCCAAAATCGCCGATCCCGCTCGCGGCCGACGGCCTTGGTGCGCAGCTCATGCTCACCGTGTCCGAGGAGATCGGCGAAATTTCGCGAGACGTCGCCGATATGGCCAGGACGCTCACGCACTTCCCGGCGTTCTACTACTGGATCGTGCGGACCGCGAACGATCCCGCGGCCTACAATCTCCTGATCGAGATTGGTTGGAAGCTCGCGCTGGTGTTCGGCTGCGCCTTCTGCGCCGAATGGGTGATCTTCCGTCTGATCCGCCGCCCCGTCGCGTTTCTGGAAGGGCGCATGCCGCAAACGGCGCGCCTGCCGGTGCAGGTGTTGCCCATTGCCGATCCGCCGTCATCGGTCGCCGATGTCACCCCGGCGCCCGAACTGCAAATGCGCCGCCACAGCCTGGCGCGGGCCTGGCAAATCATGCTGCGGCTGCCGCTCGTGCTGGGACGCTTCCTGCTCGAGCTGCTACCCGTGTTGGTCTTTGTCGGAGTCGCCACGGCGCTGCTCGGCACCGAGATCGGCGAGCCCACCACCGTCCGCCTCGTGATCCTCGCCGTCGTCAACGCCTATGCGTTCTCGCGCGGGCTCATCTGTGTGGTCCGTGTGCTGGCGGGACCGTTCGGCTTGTTTCCGGTCAAGGCCGAAACCGCCGCCTATATCGAGATCTGGGCGCGCCGTATCGTCGGCGTCGGCGTCTCCGGCATCGCCTTTGCCAATGTGGCGCTGCTGCTCGGCCTGCATCGCGCCGGCTATGCCGCGCTCTTGCGCATGGTGATGCTGGTCGTGCATCTCTTCATCGTCGTCATCATCCTGCAATGCCGCCGCCAGGTCGCCGAAGCCATCCGCGCGCCGGCCGACCGGCAGGGGCTCGCGGCGCGACTGCGCAACCGCATCGCGGGCGGCTGGCACTATCTCGCCATCGCGCTCGACCTCGCGCTGTGGGCGGTGTGGGCGCTGAACATCCGCAACGGCTATTCGTTGCTGCTGCAATATTTCGTCGGCACCATCGCGGTGGCGCTGATCACGCGCGTTGCCATCATGCTGACGCTGGGCCTGATCGACCGCGGCTTCCGCATCAAGCCGGAAATCCTCCAGCGCTTTCCGGGCCTCGAGATTCGCGCCAACCGCTACCTGCCGCTGCTGCGCAAGATCGTATCCGGCGTGATCGCCTTCATCGGCCTGGTGGCCGTGCTCGAAGTCTGGGGCGTCGACGCCATCGTCTGGTTCTATGGCGGCCAGATCGGCAGCCGGCTGATCTCGGCGGTGGTGACGATCGGACTTGCCGTGTTCATCGCAGCTGCGATCTGGGAAGCCAGCAACGCGCTGCTGGACCGCCAGATCAATACGCTGTCGCGCGATGGGCACTATGCCCGCGCCGCGCGGCTGCGGACCTTTCAACCGATGCTGCGGACGGCCTTGCTGTGCGTGATCGCCACCGTCGTCGGACTCACGGCGCTCAGCGAGATCGGCGTCAACGTCGCGCCGCTGCTGGCCGGCGCCGGCATCGTCGGCATCGCCATCGGTTTCGGTTCGCAAAAGCTGGTGCAGGACCTCATCACCGGGCTGTTCCTGCTGCTGGAGAACACCGTCCAGGTCGGCGACAGCGTCAGCGTGTCCGGGCTATCGGGCGTGGTCGAGAACGTCTCGATCCGCACGATCAGGCTCCGGGCCGGCGACGGTGCCGTGCACATCGTGCCGTTCAGCGCGGTCACCACCATCACCAATGCCAGCCGTGGCGCCGGCAACGCGTCCGTCAGCGTCAACGTCGCCTACAAGGAAGACACCGACCGCGCCGGCCAGATCCTCAAGGACATCGTCGACGAGATGCGCCGCGAGGTGGAATTCCGCAGCCTGATCCGCGGCGATCTCGAGCTCTGGGGCATCGACAAGATCGACGGCGCCATGGTGTCGATCGTCGGCCAGATCCGCTGCACCGAGGCCGGCCGCTGGCCGGTGCAGCGCGAATTCAACCGTCGCATGAAGCAGCGCTTCCAGCACAACGGCATCGAGGTCGCATCGGCCACCCAGACCATCCTGATGCACATCGCGCCGCCGGCTGACAACGCCGCTCATCTGACGCCGCGTCGAGCCGCAGGATAGTGGCGCGGTAAACTTACCGCTTGCCTTGGTCGAACCGGCAGCGTTCACTTCGCCCCAGCCCGCTGACGACATGCGGGGCGGCAAAAAAGGGTGGATGGAATGCAGGGGCGGTGGGCTGGACTGCGCGGTCATGTGATCGTCATTTGTGCGTTGTTCGGATGTGCGGCGTGGACCGCTCCTGCGAGCGCGCAGCCGTTTCCGTCCCGGCCGATCACCCTCGTGGTGCCGTTCGCGGCGGGCGGTCCGACCGATACGCTGGCGCGCATCCTGTCCGAACGCATCGCCGCCGAATTGCACGCGACGATCGTCGTCGAAAACGTAGCGGGCGCCTCCGGCAGCATCGCCGGCGCCCGCGTCGCGCGCGCAACGCCTGATGGTACCACGATCACGATCGGTCATTGGGGCACGCATGTGCTCAACGGCGCGATTTTCAAGCTGCCCTATGACGTGATCGCCGATTTCGAGCCGGTCGCGACGATCGCGATGGGCACGCAGCTCATCGTCGGCCGGAAGTCGCTCGAGGCCAACACCCTGAAAGAGATGATCGCGTGGCTGAAGGCCAACCCCGGCAAGGTGACTGCCGGCACGGCCGGTGCGGGCACAGGTGCCCACGTCGCCGGTGTCTTCTTCAAGGAGAGAACCGGCACCGACTTCCAGTTCGTGCCCTATCGCGGCGCGGGGCCCGCCATGATCGACCTCGTGGCCGGGCAGATCGACATCATGTTCGATCAGGCCTCGAACTCGCTGCCGCATTACAAGAACGGTGCGATCAAGGCGTTCGCGGTGACGTCGCCGACGCGGCTCGCCTCCGCGCCCGATATCCCGACCGTCGACGAGGCGGGGCTGCCCGGTCTCTACATCTCCTACTGGCACGGCATCTGGGCGCCGAGAAATACGCCGAAGGAGATCGTCACGAAGCTCAACGCGGCCATCGTCACCGTGCTTGCCGACGCTTCCGTCAAGCAGCGGTTTGGCGAATTGGGACAGGAGATTCCTCCGCCCGATCAGCAAACACCCGCAGCGCTTGGAGCCTTCCAGAAGGCCGAAACCGAGAAATGGTGGCCGATCGTGAAGGCCGCCGACATCAAGGCTGAGTAACGCTGTCGCCCATACCACTGACTCATCCTGAGGAGCCCGCGGAGCGGGCGTCTCGAAGGATGCGCCGCGGAGAGCAGGGCCTGCATGGTTCGCCCGGCGATGCAAAGCATCGTCCGGAGACGCGCGTTCCGCGCTCCTCACCATGAGGAGAACGACCGGCCTCGCGGCGTTAACCTTTTCGTGCGCACGACGACCGGTCTGTCACCAAAACCTCGCTGCGGTGCGGGATCACAATGCTTGCCGCAGTTTTCTGCGTCCTTGATCTCAGGTGAGTGCTGGCCGACAATGCTCGCCCTTCAATAAGAAACTCCCTGGGGGAATTCGTGAATAGACCTGCTCGGGTCAGCGCCCATTCGACATCGTCCGATTCCGTGCACGGCATGGCGCTGCTGCGCGATCCCCTGCTCAACAAGGGCACCGCCTTCACCGCGCAGGAGCGCGATGCGCTCGGCCTGCGCGGACTGCTGCCGCCGTGCGTGCTGACGATGGAGACCCAGGTCGAGCGCGTGCTCGTCAACCTGCGCACGCTGCCGACCGATCTCGAAAAATATGTTGCGCTGAATGCGTTGCATGACCGCAACGAGGCGCTGTTCTTCCGCGTCGTCGTCGACAATATCGACGAGATCCAGCCGATCATCTACACGCCGACGGTCGGGCTCGCCTGCCAGAAATACGGCCTGATTTTCCAGCGGCCACGCGGCATGTTCATCTCCTCGCGCGATCGCGGCCAGATCGCCGAGATCCTGAAGAACTGGCCCTATCCGGCCAAGCTGATCGTCGTCACCGATGGCGAGCGCATCCTGGGCCTCGGCGATCTCGGCGCCAACGGCATGGGCATTCCGGTCGGTAAACTCTCGCTCTATTCGGCCTGCGCCGGCGTGCATCCCGAAACGTGTCTGCCGATCGTGCTCGACGTCGGCACCAACAACGAAGAGCTCCTGAAAGACCCGTATTATCTCGGCTTGCGCGAGCGGCGGCTCACGGGCGAGGCCTATGACAGCTTCGTCGACGAGTTCATGGTCGCCGCGCGCAAGACCTTTCCGGGAGTGCTGATCCAGTTCGAGGATTTCGCCAACCACTCGGCGTTCAAGCTGCTGCACAAATACCGCGATGAGGCCTGCGTCTTCAACGACGACATCCAGGGCACGGCCGCGGTTGCGCTCGCCGGCCTGTTCTCGGCCTTGCGCGTCAACGGCGGCAAGCTGAAGGATCAGCGCATCCTGTTCCTCGGCGCGGGCGAGGCCGCGACCGGCATCGCCGATCTCGTGACGTCCGCCATGATGGCGGAGGGCGCCTCCGAGGCGGAAGCGCTCCGGCGCAACTGGCTAGTGGATTCCCGCGGCCTCGTGGTCGGCGGCCGTGAAGGCCTGTCCGGTCACAAGCTCCGTTATGCCCATGCCGACCAGGCGCCGATCGCCGACTTCCTCACCGCGATCAGGACGCTGAAGCCGACGGCGATCATCGGTGTTGCCGCAGTCGGCGGCGCCTTCACGCCCGACGTGCTCAAGGCGATGGCCGAGCTCAACGAACAGCCGATCGTGTTCGCGCTCTCCAACCCGACCTCGAAGGCCGAATGTTCGGCGGAGGACGCCTACCGCTACACCGGGGGCCGCGCGCTGTTTGCCTGCGGCAGCCCGTATGATCCTGTGAAGCTGAACGGCCGCACCTTCGTGCCGCGCCAGGGCAACAACTCCTACATCTTCCCGGGCGTCGGCCTCGGCGTCATCGCCAGCCGCTCGCGGCTGGTGACGGACGAGATGTTCATGGCGGCCGCCCATACGCTGGCCGATTGCGTCGGCAAGGACGATCTTGCGCAAGGCAGCCTCTACCCGGCGCTGCCGCGCATCCGCGAGGTCTCGGTCCGCATCGCTGCCGCCGTCGCCGATGTCGCCTATCAGCGCGGACTCGCGGACGGACCCGCGCCCAACGACGTGAAGGGATTGGTTCAGTCCCAGATGTACGAGCCGAAGTACTGAAGCCTCCGCATCGTCATGCCCGGGACAAGCCCGGGCATGACGACCGCCTAAAGCAAGCCCCGTTCGGTCAGCATCCGATACCATTTCAGGTAGAAACCCCGTTGCGCGGCGCGGCGGTATATGCGACGCTCTGTAGCGCTACAAGAAAATTCGAAAACCAAGGTAAGCCGCCATGGACGATCGTTTGCCCGACCTGGGCGACCTCGAACACGAGGTCATGCAACTGGTTTGGGCCCATGGTCCTGTCACGGCCGAAATTGTGCGCGAAAAGCTGTCGCGTCGGCTGAAGGAATCCACCGTGCGCACGGTGCTGCGCCGGCTGGAAGAAAAGGGCTATGCTCGGCACACGGTGGACGGACGCACCTACGTCTACCACGCAGCCGAAGCGCGCGCGCGGGTTGCGGCCAAGGCGGTGCAGCGCATCGTCGACTGGTTCTGCAACGGCTCGATGGAGGAGGTCCTCGTCGGCATGGTCGACAATGCAATGCTCGACCAGCAGCAGTTGCGCACACTGGCCGACCAGGTCGCCAAGGCGAAGAAGGCGAGGGGAGTGAAGAAAGAATGATCGCAACTCTGGCGGAGGCGGCGCTGCGCTCCCTTGTGCTGGGAGGCGTCGTCTGGTTCGGCCTCAACCTGTTTCGCGTGCGCAATCCGCACGCTCACATGACAGCGTGGGTCGTCGTGCTGCTGGCATCGCTGGCGATGCCCGTGGTGATGCATTGGCCGACGGTCACGATCACCCGGCTGCCATTGCCGGTATCGGTGCCGGATGATGTCCTGCCGGCTGACATCTCGATGTTCGAGATGCCGCAGCCCATGCAGCCGATCGCGCCCGGCGCGGCGATTGCTTCCCCGGCGCAGAGCGGCGTCTCGATCAATTGGTGGCTTGTCGCCACAATCGTCCATGTCGCCGTCGCCAGCCTGTTGCTGCTGCGGCTGGCCATCGGCCTCTATCTGACCTGGCGCCTCGCGCGCGCGGCAAGGCCGATCAATGGTCCGCACCTGGTCGACGCCGATGTGCGCGTCAGTCGCGACGTCGGCGGTCCCGTCACGTTTGGCTCGACCATTCTGGTGCCGCCGCAATTTGCCGGCTGGGACGCCAAGAAGCGGCTCGCGGTGCTCGCGCATGAGGGCGCGCATGTCGCCAACCGCGATTTCTATATCCTCCTGCTCGCCTCTCTCAATCGCGCGGTGTTCTGGTTCAGCCCGTTCGCCTGGTGGCAGCTCGCGCGTCTTGCCGAACTTGCCGAGATCATCAGCGACGCCGAGGCCATCGAGGTGATCGACGACCGGCTGTCCTATGCGGAAATCCTGCTTGATTTCGCAAGCACGGTAAACCCGCGGCCGCTCGAGCTCGCGATGGCGCGGGCCTCGACCGTGCGCGCCCGCGTCGAGCGCATCATCGCGACCGCCGCGATGCCGGTCGCGGTCGGCTGGCGCAAGCGGGCGTGGATCGCGGCCGCGATCGTCCCGGCCGTGATCGTGTCCGCCGGCATGATCGCCTATCGTACCCCGGAGCCTGCGCCGCTCGCCGCGGATAGCGGCGAGGTGCCGGCCCAGCATTACCGCCCCTTCGTCAATTTCTACGCCATGGGTGCGGCGTCGGTGTTCGCCATCTTCCGCGAAGGTGACGATCTCTCCGGCCAGCTCACCGGGCAGCGCCGGCTGCGCCTGACGGTCGACAGCGACGGCACCGCGTCCTACATGGCTTCGTCGAGCGAGATCACGTTCCCGCTCGATGCGGAACGTCGCTCCTCCGAACTGATGCTGCGGATCAACGGCCGCGACGTGCGCGCGGTGCGTGTCGCCGAGATGCCGGCGCCGACGACTGAACCTGCCTCGCTCGATCAGTATGTCGGCTGGTACAGGATTGCGCCGAACCGCGTGCTCACCGTGCGCCGCGATGGCGACCGTCTCTGGTTGCAGGAAACCGGGCAGGGCACGACGCAAATCCTTGCCGAGGGCACTGATGCCTTCTCCTTCCGCGGCGACCATCTCGTCATCTTCCTGCGCGACGAGCAGTCGAGGGTCTCGCGCGTGTTGCTACAAGGTGCGGTTTTCGGCGCCCGTCTTGCGGCCCGCGTCGATGCGGCGGTGGCTCAGACGGTCGAAGCGGATTTCGCGCGCCGCCTTGCCGAAGTCCCCGATCGCTTCAGGGAGCAGGTCCCGGCCGTCGGCGGCAAGGAGATGATTGTGCGCGGGATCGAGGATCTGCGCGCCGGCACGCCGAACTACGACCGCATGAGCGCGCCGCTCGCCGCCAAGCTCCACCGCCAGCTCAATGAAATGCACGCGACGTTCGTTGCGCTCGGCGGGCTGGAATCGATCTTCTTCCGCGGCGTCGGACCCGGCGGCTACGACATCTACGGCGCGAAGTTCGAGAACGGTACGGCCGAATTCCGCCTGCTGCTCGAGCCCGACGGCAAGGCCGGCGATGTCATCTTCAGAGCCGACGGCAACGACGAGCTCGGTGGCATCGTGCCTTGCTCTGAGGAGGCGAACGTGCGCGGTCGCGCCGGCACCTCGCCGATCAGGATCATGGTCTATAACGAGATGGGCGACGACATCCAGGTCTTCAATCTCGATGCCGACGGCAATCGGAGGGCGCAGAGCGTCGTCAGGCCCAACATGACCTGGGCCTCCACCACCACCGTGAACAATCCGTGGGTGATTGCCGACAAGTCGGGACGGTGTATGGAGATCCTGGTGCCGGGTCGGCAAACGCGCTTCCACAATGTCGAGGCCTCAAACCTCGGCGCGCGTCCGGTTCGCGCAGCGAGGCGCGCCGTTCCGATCGCCAATGGCGAGGAGATGCTGCGCCGCTACATTGAGGGAGTCGGCAAGGGACAGCCGGACTACGAGCGCATGACGTCGGAAGTGGCCGACATCACACGCGCGCAGCTTCCGTTCGATCAGGCGATTCTAACGCGGCTGGGTGCGCTGCGTGCGGTCTCCTTCCGCGGCGTCACCGCGCTCGACAGCGACATCTATGTCGCCCAGTTCGCCAACGGTTCGGCGGAATGGCGCATCGGCGTCAGAAACGGCACGATCACGAAGATCGCGCTCGGGCCCAATTTCTAGAAGGATCGCCGCCGCTGATCTGCAGGACCGGCGGCTCCCGAGTTGTTGACGGCGCTCTCTCAATCTCCGCTTGCCGGTCTTTGTCGTGAATGCTACAGTACGTAGCATTACGCTTCGTAACTTCCCGCCGACACCGTCGGCAGGCTCGCAAGAATTGGGCATTCGCCATGAGCAGTTCTGCAAAGGCCGAGGCCGTGCTGGCACTTCATCGCTTCGGGATGGGGCCGCGTCCGGGATCGATTGCGGCTCTCGGAACCGACCCGCGCGGCGCGCTGATAGCCGAGCTCGACCGCCCGCTCGTCCTGAACGCCGCCGCGAGCCTTCCCTCCAGCGCAAAGGCCTATCGCACCGTGGCCGATGCCAATGCGCGGCGCGCCGCGCGCGCCAAGCAAGCCCAGCAGCAAGCTAAAAAGCAGCAGGTGGCGGCGACGCCGACCATGTCGGAAGATCAGACGCAAGGCCAGGGAGCGGACAAGGATGCCGCCGAGATGGCGGCCAAGCAGGCGGCCGAGGCCGTGCCCGATCCGGGGCGTCCGATCTATTTGCAGGAAGCCAAGGTGCGCACGGAAGCTGCGCTTTCTGCCGACATCGGTTTCGCCGAGCGGCTGGTGTGGTTCTGGTCCAACCATTTCTGCATCTCAGCCAACAAGATCCAGAGCATGTCCGGCGCCTATGAGCGCGAAGCCGTTCGCGCCAATACGCTCGGCCGCTTCGTCGATCTCCTGTTGGCCGTCGAGGGCCATCCGGCGATGCTGTTCTATCTCGACAATCTCGGCTCGATGGGCGCGAACTCGATCGCCGGCATCAACCGCAGCCGCGGCCTCAACGAGAACATCGCGCGCGAGATCATGGAGCTGCATACGCTCGGCGTGCGCGCCGGCTACACCCAGGACGACGTCATCAGCTTCGCCAATGTGTTGACGGGATGGACGCTGCTGCCGCCCGGCGACAATCCCGAGCACGGCGGCGAATTCACCTTCAATCCGCGGCTGCACGAGCCCGGCGGACAGACCGTGCTCGGCAAGCGCTACGAGCAGGAGGACGTTGAGCAGGGCCGCGCGGTGCTGCGCGATCTCGCCGCGCATCCGGCGACCGCGACCCATGTCGCGACCAAACTCGCACGACATTTCGTGGCCGACGAGCCGCCGCCTGTGCTGATCGAGCAGATGGCGAAGATTTTTCGCGACGCCGAGGGCGATCTCAAGCAGGTCGCGATCGCGATGGTGTCGTCCGACGAAGCCTGGCGCGGGCCGCCGTCGAAACTCAAGCGTCCGAGCGAGTGGGGCGTCGGCATGGTGCGCGCGACCGGCATCACGACCGTCGATCCCGTCCGCTTCACCGGCGGCCAGGAGCTGCTCGGTGAAGGGCTGTGGCGGCCATCGGCGCCCAAGGGTTATCCGGAGGACGAGGCAAGCTGGATCGACGGCATTGGCCGGCGGCTCGACATCGCCAACAATTTCGCCGAACGCATCGCGACCACTGCCGATCCGCAAGTGATCATCGAGGACGTCTTCGCCTCCGAGATATCAGCCGAGGTGAAGCAGGCGGTCGGCCGCGCCGAGAGCCGGCAGCAGGCGTTGGCGCTGCTGTTCATGTCGGCGGATTTTCAGAGGAGGTGAGCATGGGCGTCGTCAATCATTTGCCCACGCGGCGCGAGCTTCTGGTCGGGTCCGGCGCGCTGTTCGCGTGGAGCCAGATGCCGCGGATCGCGCGCGCCGAAGGGCGCGATCCGCGCCTGCTGGTCATCGTGCTGCGCGGCGCGCTCGACGGCCTTGGCGCGGTTGCGCCGGTGGGCGATCCCGACTGGATCTCCTTGCGCGGCGATCGCGCGCTGGTGCTGGACGGCAAGCCGCCCGCGCTGCCGCTCGATGCTTTCTTCGCGCTCAATCCGGCGATGCCGAACCTGCATCGGCTCTACAAAAGCGGCAAGGCTGCGATCGTCCATGCCACCGCGACGCCCTATCGCGAGCGTTCGCATTTCGACGGCCAGGACGTGCTGGAGAGCGGGCTCGTCAAGCCGGGTATGACCAGCTCGGGATGGCTCAACCGCGCACTGCTCGCGCTGGAATCCGGCGGGCGTGTCGACCCGCGCGGCAGCCGCGCGCTCGGCATTGGCTCTGTGACGCCGCTGGTGGTGCGCGGTTCGGCGCCTGTGATGACATGGGTGCCGCAGAGATTGTTGCCGGCGAGCGAGGACACGCAGAGCCGTTTGCTCGATCTCTACCAGCGCACCGATCCGAAGCTTGCGACCGTGCTCCAGGCCCGCATGAGGCTCGCGTCGCTCGGCGGCGCATCGGGCGCGGGCGATCCGATGTCCGACGATCCAACCTTGGCGCCGCCCGGCATCGCGCGCGTCCGCGCCTATTTCGCCGAAGCAGCCGGCACCGCCGCGCGCTATCTCGCAAAGCCCGACGGTCCGCGTGTCGGCGCGATGGGCTTCGTCGGCTGGGACACGCACATCGCCGAGGGCGCGGCCTCGGGCCAGCTTTACAATCTGCTCGGCGCGCTCGACGGCGCCTTTGCCGCGATCGAGAGCAACATGGGCGAAGCGTGGCGCGAGACCGTCGTCGCGGTTGTCACCGAGTTCGGGCGAACCGCGCGCATCAACGGGACGCAGGGCACCGACCACGGCACGGGCACGGTCGCCTTCCTGATCGGTGGCGGGCTTACCGGTGGCCGCGTCATCGCGGACTGGCCGGGTCTGAAGCCGGCGCAACTCTTCGAGGATCGCGATCTCAAGCCGACCACGGATTTGCGCGCAGTGTTGAAGGGCCTGCTGAGGGATCATCTGCGTGTCGAGGAGAAGGTGCTCGCAGAAGCCGTCTTCCCCGGCAGCGCCGACGTCAAGCCGATGGGAGGCCTCGTCGGCTGACGACGGGCTCTCGCAACCGGATCGGGTTCATGATGTGCACGCTGACACAACGGGAGCTCGACTTTCTCGCCGGCCTGAAAACCGGCTGGCGGCGGCTCTATCGGCGCGAACTCGCACGGCTCTTGAAGGGCGACGCCGAGCCTGGCGAGGTTCCTCCGGAGACGCGCCCGATCTGGCGCGTCGTATCGGGCTTATCCCAGGAGTCTGTCTCGATTCAGGACAAGCCAGTGTGGTGGAATCGCCACAGCTAAACCCGAAACAGCTGCGGCCGCAGGCGCGCTTTCGTTCCGACAAGGTTCTGCCCTCATTGCCCACCGAAACTCGGGGTCGTTCGGAGGGCGCATCATGTCTCGATTTGCACGTGCCGAAACTGCCCGGATTTCGCCGGCAACCCTGTGCCGGATACTGCTCGCCATCATCGGCGCGGCGTCGCTTGCGGCGTGTGCGCAATCGCCCGTCGGCCGCCAGAAGGCCGATCTCGGCACCCACCGCCAAGCCGCTGTCGAACGACCGCACAGGGTGGCGGCGCTGCATCCACGTCCGACCAGCCGGGCCCGCCTCCCCGACGGCGACGCAAAGCAAAGCGTCTCGCATGGCGTCGCCAGCTTCTATTCGGACACGGAGACGGCGAGCGGCGAGAGGTTCGACAAGAACGAATTGACAGCGGCCCATCCCAGCCTCCCGTTCGGCACTAAGCTGCGCGTCACTGACGTTTCATCCGGCCGCTTCGTGACCGTCAGGATCAACGATCGCGGGCCGTATGTTCGCGGACGCGTGGTCGACATCTCGCCCTCCGCGGCGGAGGCGCTCGGCATGGTCGACAAGGGTGTCACCAATGTCCGGCTCGACGTGGTGCAATAATTTGCGGCCGCATCGATCCGAAGCGCTGTGCTTAACCGGCTGTTAGCCGCCTCCAGCCACCATGGATACCCAATCATTCGGGACTCCAGATTGAAGCTCTTGGGAGGCGGCGTTTGACCACGATCCAGTATCTCGAAGATCAGGCCGCACGCGCCGAGCGGCTGGCCAAACGGATCACGGATACATTGACGATCGAAAAGCTCCTAACCTTCGCGGACGAACGCCGCCGCGAGATCGAGATCATTGCCGGCAAGTACCGGCGCGCCTGATTTTCATCGTCCAACGCGCGCTCAGCTGTGGCTCTCGACGAAGTCGCTGAGATAGTCGGGTAGCGTCACGCCATCGATGTCGCAGCGCGCCCGGATCTCACCGGCGACGTCGGTCGAGATGTCCTTCATCCAGTGCTCCAGCGTGTTGAACGAGATGACCTTGACGGGGTCGTTGAAGCAGCCGGCGACGAGCTCGCCGATCGTGGCATCGAGATCGCTTCGCTCGACACGGATCTCCGTCGCCTTGTCGAGGCGATCGATCACCACGAACAGGGTCTGGTCTGCGCCATAGGGCACGACAGGGGCTGGCACGCCGGCTTCAAGCATCTGAGGCACTCACGCCTTCGCTTCCGATCACCATCAACGGGAAAAACCGGTAGAAGGTTCCTGCGCTCAGCCGGTGCTTCTGCGAGGATCAGAGAAATTCGCGCAACCGCGCCAGCTCGGTGATGTGCTCAGGCGAGAGGATGTCCGTGACCAGCGGTGGTTGCGCGATGGTGCGGATCTCATAGAGATGCCTGGTCGCCGCCGGCTTCGCCATGAACGCCGAGATGCATTCGTCGAGCGTGCCCTCGATCACCTGGTAGGACGCTCTGTCCGATCGCCTCTGGTTCGCAAGCGACGGCCATTTATGCAGCACCGCAAGGACGCCAAAATCGACCTTTGAATCCCCAACCACGTCCCCCATCGTTCCGCCTCACGCAAAAAGAACCCCGGCACACGATCGTGCGTACCGGGGCCTACACCCATTACTGCATCTCAATGCCACAGCACCAAACGCGATGACCGAGAAATTGTTCCCGGCCGATATTCGCTTTCAGCTCGCGGCCGCCGCGATCTTATGCCCCGGGCTGGTATGAACCTGACTGCGATCGTCGCCACGGCTGACCTCCGGTGGCAACCCTGCGAAGCGCCGCAAGGCCTCGGCCATCTGCACCCGGCCCGGCGCGCCGGTGATGATCACGTCCACCATCGTGAAGGACGAGTGGAAATGACCGCGGGCCTTGAGTTGCTCGACCGGGACACCGGCGGCCGCCATTGCCTCGGCATAGGCGATGCCTTCGTCACGCAGCGGATCGAATTCGCAGGTGACGACGAAGGCCGGCGGCAGGCCTGCGACCTTGCCGCGGAGCGGCGAGGCGCGCGGATCGGTGCGGTCGGCCGGCGAGCAATACAGGTCCCAGAACCAGTACATCAGCGAACGGGTCAGGAAATAGCCGGTCGCATTGTCGTTGTAGGAGGGGCGGTCGAAAGTGCAGTCGGTGACCGGGCAGATCAGGAGCTGGCCCGCGATCTCCGGCCCGCCGCGATCGCGTGCAAGCTGGCAGGTGACGGCGGCGATGTTGCCGCCGGCACTCCAGCCCGCGACCAGCACCGGGCCCGGCCTGCCGCCGAGCTCGGCGGCGTGCTCGGCGATCCAGCGCGTCGCCGCATAGCCGTCTTCGGCCGCAGTCGGGAAACGATGCTCGGGCGCATGACGATAGCCGACGCTGACGAGCATCATGCCGGTCCGCCGCACCATGTCGCGGCAGAACGGCTCGTCCGACTGCTCGTCGCCGAGCACCCAGCCGCCGCCGTGGAAATAGACCACGACCGGATGCGGCCCTGATGTTGCCGGTTTGTAGACCCGATAAGGCAAGGGACCGTCGGCGCCGGGCAGCGTGCCGTCGACGATCTCGCCGATCGGCCGTCCAGCGGGACGGCCCTTGTTGAACTCATTGACGAAGGCGCAGGCGCCTTGCGCGCCCATCGACTCGATCGGCGGCAGGTTGAGCGAGGCAAGCAGGTTAAGCACCAGCCGCACATCGGGCTGCAGGCGCACCACCTCGCCGTCATTGCATTGCGCGGCAACGTTGGGACCGGTCAGCTTGAAGCCGAGCATGCCGCGGCTGACCACCTCGTCGCAGATGCTGCGATAGGGACCGACGCCGCCGGTATAAGGCATCAGGCCCTGCACCTTGCCGGGCACGTTGGCGCCCGTGTACCAGGTGTTGGCGAGCCGGTGCAGCGTCACCATCGAGCAATCGGCCATGTGCCTGTTCCAGCCGGCCTGCGCCGACTCCGTCGGCTCGATCGTGGTGAACCCGGCGTCGCGCAACGCCTTGAGCCGATCGACGACCCAGTCGACATGCTGCTCGATCGACACCGCCATGTTCGACAGCACCGACGGGCTGCCGGGCCCGGTGATCATGAAGAAGTTCGGAAAGCCTTCGACGGTGAGCCCGAGATAGGTCTGCGGCCCCTGCGCCCAGACATCGGTGAGCGACTTGCCGCCACGTCCGGTGATCGGATGCACGGCGCGGATCGCGCCGGTCATGGCGTCGAAGCCGGTCGCGAACACGATGACGTCGACATCAACGCTGCGCTTGGACGTCGTGATGCCGCTTGCGGTGATCGCCTTGATTGGCTCCTGACGCAGATTGACCAGCGTGACGTTCGGCCGGTTGTAGGTCGCGTAATAGTTGGTATCGAGGCAGGGCCGCTTGGCGCCGAACGGATGATCGTCCGGCATCAGCGCCGCGGCGGTCTCGGGGTCTTTGACGGCAGCGCGGATCTTCTCGCGGATCAGGTCCTGGACGATCTTGTTGCCGTCGATGTCCACCGCCTGGTCGGCCCAGAGCTGGGTCAGGATGTGGACGAGGTCGCCGGCCGCCCACGCGCGTTCGAACCGCTCACGACGCTCGACATCGCTTAATTGCCAGCTCACGATCGTCTGCTGCGGATAGGGTACGCCGGCCATCGACTGGCGCGCCTGCTCGCGATAGGCCGCGCGATCGCCTTGCAGCAGGCTCATGCGATCGGAAGGCGCTGGGCCGTTATGCGCCGGCAGCGCGAAGTTCGGCGTACGCTGGAACACGGTCAGATGTGCGGCCTGTTGTGCGATCAGCGGGATCGACTGAATGGCCGACGATCCCGTGCCGATCACCGCGACGCGTTTTCCGGCGAGATTGACGCCGTCATGCGGCCAGCGTCCGGTGAAATAAACCTCGCCCTTGAAGTCCTTGACGCCGTCGATCTCCGGCGGCTTCGGCGCCGAGAGGCAGCCGGTGGCCATAATGTAATGGCGGCAGGAGACCGGCGCGCCATTGTCGGTGGTGAGCTGCCAGCGTCCGGTGGCCTCGTCCCATTTCGCTTCCGTGACCTTGGTCTTGAAGCGAATGTCACGCCTGAGATCGTAACGGTCGGCGACGAAGCCCAGATAGCGCAGGATCTCGGGCTGGGTCGCGTATTTCTCCGACCAGGTCCAGGCGGTCTCGAGGTCCGGATCGAAGGTGTAGCTGTAATCGATGGTCTGGATATCGCAGCGCGCACCGGGATATCGGTTCCAGTACCAAGTGCCGCCGACGTCGCCGGCTTCTTCGAGGCCGACCGCCGTGAGGCCGGCTTTGCGCAGCCGATGGAGAAGATAGAGGCCGGCAAATCCGGCACCGACCACGGCAACATCGACCTGCTGGCTGGTTCCGCGCCCCGCGTCAGAGGCACGCGCAGCAACCATTGCATCAGGCATGGCATTTCCTCCCGTGTGTTTTGTTTTGCCGGCAGGCTATCGCTGCAGGTTCGGCTTGTCATCACGGCATGTGCAATCTTCGGTAGCCATTTGCGGCGTCATCATGGCCGCGTGAATGTTGCGGCAGCACACGCATCGCGATGCACAATGGCCGTGATTTCCCGGGCTAATCATGGTCGATCCACCTGTGTATGCTCTTGTTTTGCCACGCGTGCCGACGGGCGTCATGACAGAGTTGAGTGAGCGGACCAAAGCGAACATGGACGTCGTCCTGGAGGAGACGTGCCGCCAACTGCCGCACGGCGGCGATCACGACAGCCGCAGGTTCATCGCCGAGCGGCTGATCGAGGCGGCGCGATCCGGTCACACCACGCTCGGTGAGCTCGGCATCATCGCACGCCACGCACTGGCGGAGCTTGCCGCCAAGCGGAGCTAGGCGCGGCCGCGGCGCTTGCCTCGCAGCGGGCCACGGACATAACCTGCTCAAATCCTTCCGTGCATCGAGATGCTCCGAAGATGCGGTCCGTGTTCGCGCTTTTTGCGACGTCTCTCGTCCTCTGTTGCGCCGGCTCGGCCGCGGCCCAGCCGGTTGGCCAGTTTCCGTTTGCGCTGACGCGCGAAGGACAGATGCTCGGCGCCGTCGAAGGCGAGGTAGCCTCGTTCAAGGGGCTGGCCTATGCGGCCGCGCCGATCGGGCGGCTGCGCTGGCGTCCGCCGCAGGCTGCACCAGAGAGTTCGGAGATGCGCACCGCCTATGCGTATGGCGCGCCGTGTCTTCAGCCGTCGCTGCCGGGATCGAGCGAGGATTGCCTCACGCTGAACGTGTTCCGTCCGTTCGGGGTCGATGGCCCGCTGCCGGTGATGATGTTCATCCACGACGGCGCTTTCGTCAGCGGCACTGCGAATGATCCGCTGTTCGATGGTGCCAGGCTCGCGCAAGCCGGTCTCATCGTGGTGACTGTGAATTTTCGCCTCGGCGTGCTCGGCTGGCTCACCGATCCCGCGCTGTCGGAAGACGGTTCCGGCAATTACGGCCTGATGGACCAGATCGCGGCGCTGCATTGGGTGCACGACAACATCGCGGCCTTCGGCGGCGATCCCACCAACGTCACCTTGTTCGGCAGTGGCGCAGGCGCGACCTCGATCGCGCTGCTCATGCTGTCTGAGCAATCGCGTGATCTCTTCCAGAAAGTCATTCTGCAATCGATTCCTGGCCGTGCGCGCCTGCGTTCGGCACAAGAGGCCGAGATTGTGGGGCGGCAATTCATGGCGGCGCTGGGGCGACAGGCCGATTTGCGCGCCGCCGACCCGCGACGCCTGCTTGCCGTCGAAACGCATCTGCTGGAAAAATCGCCGCGCAGCTTCGGGCCGACGATCGATGGACGTCTGGTCAGCGAGGAGGTCGCCGCAGGCTTCGCGGCCGGACGTGAGAGCCGCATCCCCCTGATCATAGGCTCGAACGACGACGAGACCGGTTTCGACGGCGAGCTGGATGTCCGGGAAGAGCTGGCATCGTCAGGCGCCACCAGCGATGAGCTGCGCAGGCTCTATCCCGACCTCGCCAAATCTTCCAGCCGCGCGGCAAGGTTCTACACCGACAAGGTCTTCTCCGAGCCGGTGAGACTGCTGGCGCGCCTGCATGCCGCCAGCGGTGCGCCGACCTTTCGCTATCGCTTCGCCTATGTGCCGGAGGCACGGCGCGCAAACCCCGAGGGCGGTCACGGGCGGGAATTGCAGTTCATCTTCGGCGTGGAAGGCATGCCCGGTGCAGGTATCCTGTCACGAGGCGATCGCGAGGTCGCACACCGCATGCGCGCCTACTGGATCAATTTTGCCAAGAACGGCGATCCCAACGGTGCGGACCTGCCGCGTTGGGATGCGGCCGCAGGCAGCGATCGCCTGCTGCTGATCACGAACGATCGCATCGCGAGCGGAGACGACTCCTGGTCGGAGCGCCTGGACCGGTTCGGGCGTTAGGGCATGTTGAGTTGGACTTAAGCCGCGAGCTCGACACGCGGCGCCGGGCTCAGCCGGTCTTCCTCCAGATAATCCATCGCGCCGTCTTTCTCGACGGCGTAGAACTGCTGGCCTTCCTTCGACTTGTAGGCGGCGCGAACGACGCCGCGGCGGCCCTTGTCACTGTTGACGACGTCCCCCAACGCAAACTTCTTCATTTCACGTCCCTGGCTGCTGGCCGACTCCTTCGGCTACGCCGGATTCTGGGCGGAAAATCGTTAACGTCTTGCTAACCATACGGGTTTGCCTATGCTCGCGGCCGATCGCGCGGGCAGCTCGCACGCGCATGTTGGCAATGAAACGAGCCTGAGCCCATGGTGCGACTTCCGACCTTGTTCCTGTCGCATGGCGGCGGTCCGTGGCCGTTCATGGAAGACAGGCGGGTGCAATATGCGAAGACCGCCGAGGCGTTCGGCCGGCTGCCGCTGCTCTTGCCGGAGAAGCCCAAGGCCGTGCTCGTCATCACAGGACATTGGGAGGCTGACGCCTTCACCGTGTCGACCTCGGCGCATCCGCCGATGGTGTACGATTATCACGGTTTCCCCGAGCACACCTATCACCTCAAATATCCGGCGCCGGGGCGGCCCGAGCTCGCCGCGGAGGTGAAGGCGCTGCTCATTCGCGCGGGCGTCGATTGCCGGGAGGATCCCAACCAGGGCTTCGATCACGGCACCTTCGTGCCGCTCGGGCTGATGTATCCGAACGCCGACATGCCCATCGTGCTGCTGTCGCTGAGATCGAGTTACGATCCGGCCGAGCACATCAAGGTCGGGCAGGCGATTGCCTCGCTGCGGGACGAAGGCATTCTGATCGTCGGCAGCGGGCTCACCTATCACAACATGCGCGGGTTCGGCCGCGCGGAGTCGAAGCCGGTCTCGTATGATTTCGAGGCGTATCTGAACGAGGCGATTAGCCACAAGGACGCAGCGCGCCGCAACGCGATGCTGGTTGACTGGGAGAACGCACCGAGCGCGCGCCTGGCCCATCCGCGCGAAGATCATCTGCTGCCGCTGATGGTAGCCGCCGGCGCCGCCGGCAGCGACGCGGGCCAGCGCGTATTCGTCGACGAGGTCGCGAATGTCGCGATGGCTTCGTATGTGTTCGGGGGGTGATCTTCTCCTCTTCTCGCAAGCGAGGAGAGGTGAAGAAGAGTGGCTCACCCGTATTTCAGCTTCATGAACAGGATGCCGCCGGCGAGCACGATGGTGATGGCGTTTGCGGCGACGAGGGGCGCATCGCCCGACAGCAGGCCGTAGACGAGCCAGAGCGCCAGGCCCAGCACCATGACCAGGAACATGCCGAGCGAAATATCGCCGGTGGAGCGGGTCTTCCACACTTTGATGGCTTGCGGCGCGTAGGCCACGGTGGTGCAGGTCGCGGCGGCAAAGCCGATCAGCTTGATCAAGAACGGGTCCATGGCGGCTCTATAGCATTGATTCGACGATGTCGGGCCTCAGGCGCGCGCGGTGATGAGGCTGCGATAGAGCGCGGCATAGTCGCCGGCGCGGTTGCGCCAGGACACGTCGGTCGCAAGGCCGCTCAGTTGCAGGCGGCGCCAGGTCAGCTTGTCGTGAAAGGCGATGTTGGCCTTGCGCAGCGTGCCGGCGAGGGCATCCGCGGTGACGGGTGCGAACTTGAAGCCGGTGGCATCGTGGCCCGATTTGTCGGCCTCGCCGATATCGACGATGGTATCCTCGAGGCCGCCGACCCGCGAGACGATGGGCACGGCGCCGTAGCGCAGCGCGCAGAGCTGGGTCAGGCCGCACGGCTCGAACCGTGATGGTACGATGAGCGCGTCCGAGCCGGCCTGGATCAGATGCGCCATGATCTCGTCATAGCCGATCACGACGCCGATGCGGCCGGGGTTCGCGCGCGCAACGGCCTGATAGCGATCCTGCAGATCGCGGTCGCCGCTGCCGAGCAGCGCGAGCTGCATGCCTTCGCGCAAAATGGTCGGAACGGCTTCGAGCAGGAGATCGAGCCCCTTCTGCCAGGACAGGCGGCTGATGACGCCGAGCAATGGCGTTTCGTCCGAGGAATCCAGATTGAACTGTTGCTGCAGCACCGCCTTGTTCGCGGCCCGGTACGTGAGGTCCTCCGCGCCGAAGCGGTAGGCGATGTGCGGATCTTCTTGCGGATTCCAAACGGAGACATCGATGCCGTTGAGGATTCCGCTCAGCACGTTCGCGCGGGCGCGAAGCAGGCCGCCGAACCCCATGCCGCCTTCGTCGCTCTGGATCTCCTGCGCATAGGTCGGCGAGACCGTGGTGATGCGATCGGCGAATTGCAGGCCCGCCTTCAAAAAACTAATGCCGCCGAAATATTCGAGGTCGTTGACGCCATAGGCGCGCCAGGGCAGGCCAATCGAACCGATCAGCTCGGGTGCGAACTTGCCCTGATAGGCCATGTTGTGGATGGTCATCACGGTGGCGGGCCGCGGCCGGTTGTCGTAGTGCAGATAGGCTGGCGCGAGCCCGGCCTGCCAATCGTGGGCGTGCACGACGTCGGGGACGAAGGCGGGAACGAGGCCGTGGCCGATGTCGGCCGCGATGCGCGAGAGCGCGGCGAACCGCATGCCATTGTCCGCCCAGTCGACACCTTCGGCCGTCACGTAGGGGTTGCCAGGCCGTGCGTAGAGATGCGGCACGTCGAGCACGAACAGATCGAGGCCGTCATGCGAGGCGGCGAGCAGACGACCGTGTCCGCCGAAATAATCCGGCCAGCGCCGGATTTCGTCGGCTCCCCCCAGCACCCGCATCACGTCGGGATAGCCCGGCATCAACGTGCGCATCTCGACGCCATGCGCCTTCAGCGCGATCGGCAGCGCGCCCGCGACATCGGCGAGGCCGCCGGTCTTGACGATGGGATAGACCTCAGAGGCGACCGCGAGGACGCGAACAGGCGTCATGTATTGAGCCTGTCGAGCATCGGCTGGGTGATGAGCGAAATGCCCTGCTCGGTGGTGCGGAAGCGCTTTGCGTCCAACTCGGGATCCTCGCCGACGACGAGCCCTTCCGGGATCTCGACGCCGCGATCGATCACGACGTTCTTCAAACGCGCGCCGCGGCCGATGTTCACGTACGGCATGATCACGGCGTTCTCGACCTGAGCATAGGAGTTGACGCGCACGCCGGTGAACAGCAGCGAGCGCCGCAGCGAGGCGCCGGAAATGATGCAACCGCCCGAGACCAGCGAGCTCACGGCTTGGCCGCGCCGGCTCTCCTCGTCGTGGACGAATTTTGCCGGTGGCGTGATTTCCGAATAGGACCAGATCGGCCAGGCGCTGTCGAACAAATCGAGCTCGGGGACCACGTCGGTGAGGTCGATATTGGCGGCCCAATAGGCGTCGACCGTGCCGACATCGCGCCAATAGGCGCGCGGGTCGCTGCCGGAGCGGACGCAGGAGGTCGAGTACTGGTGCGCCATGGCGCGGCCGTTCTTGACGAGGTAGGGGATGATGTCCTTGCCGAAATCGTGGTTGGAATTCGGATCCTCGGCGTCGCGCTTGAGCTCCTCGAACAGGAATTTCGCGTCGAACACGTAGATGCCCATGCTGGCGAGCGAGACGTCCGGCTTGCCGGGCATCGGCGGCGGATCTTTCGGCTTTTCAAGGAACTCTTTGATCCAGCCGTTCTCGTCGATATGCATGATGCCGAAGCCCGAGGATTCTGTCCGCGGCATCTCCAGGCAGCCGACGGTGACGTCGGCGCCGCTCTCGACATGCTGGCGCAGCATCACCTCGTAATCCATTTTATAGATATGGTCGCCGGCGAGAACCACGATGAAGCGGCAGGCGTGGGATTCGATGATGTCGATGTTCTGGTAGACTGCATCGGCCGTGCCGACATACCACATGTTTTCGGAGACGCGCTGGCTCGCCGGGAGGATGTCGAAGCTCTCGTTGCGCTCGGGACGGAAGAAGTTCCAGCCCATCTGAAGGTGCCGGATCAGGCTGTGCGCCTTGTACTGGGTGGCGACCGCGATGCGACGGATGCCCGAGTTCACCGCGTTCGACAGCGCGAAATCGATGATGCGGGATTTTCCGCCGAAATAGACCGCGGGCTTGGCGCGCCGGTCGGTCAGCTCCAGCAGCCGGCTGCCGCGTCCGCCGGCCAGGACGAACGCCAGGGCCTGACGGGCAAGCGGCTCGGGTCTCGCGGCACTCATGTCATTCTCCCACAACTCTGGCGCTCGCGAGAAGCCTCCCGGCCGCGCACATTGGAACCGATAGTAACGGCACGAATAGTCAATCGGGAAGGTGGTTGTTGGTTGCGAATGCGCCGGAAGCTTAATGCTTTGCCGCGGTGATCGGGCCCCAGCACCGTCCTCCCGGTGTCACACGCGGCGAGGTCGTCGAGCCCGTCGGTACCGGTTGATCAGAATGGAGGCATGCGTCTTGTGCGGTGCACGCAAACTCGAGGCCGAATTTCTGGCTTTGACCTTGCGCCAGGATGCCCGATCATGGGCTGCGTCCATGTCCAAGCGAAACGTCAGACAGGGAGTAAGACGATGAGGATCTGGAAAACGGCAATTGCCTGTTCGCTGGCCGGCGCGGTCATGGCCGGCCAAATCGAGCCGGCCGCTGCGGGCCCGATGCCCACGAATGTCGCGACCATGAAGGCCGCGGCCGGCGATGATGTCACGCAGGTGTATTGGCGCGGCCGAGGTTTTGGATGGGGCATTGGCGGCCTCGCAGCCGGTGCGATCATCGGTAGCGCCATCGCCAGCAGCTCGCCTTACGGCTACGGCTACTATGGCGGCGGGCCTTATTATGGCGGCTACGGATACCCGGGGCCGGCTTACGGCTATGCTCCTGCCTATTATGGTGGCTATGGACCGGGTTACGGTTATGGCGGCTACTACGCGCGTCCCCGCTATTACGGCTATCGCGCCTATCGTCCATATTACGGTCCGCGCTACGGCTACTACCGGCCGTACCGGGCCTATCACCGCGGATATTGGTGATCGATCAAACGGGCGGACCGCCTCGCCGCAGCGCCACGATGCCGAAGAGGTTTGTGGGCCGCTGCAGGCAAGCGGCCCGATCGGCTTGCGCGCGTTGAACCCGGTGATGCGGCACGACGAGCCGGCCATGCCCGCCCGCGACAATCCCGATGCAGATCGCGACGATGATCGCGATCTCGATGCACCATTCGAGCGGTCCCGAGCTCATGGCAGCGCGATGGTGTTGGCGAGATCGAACTCGGACAGGCCCGGGCCGCCGCAGGCAAGGTAGATTGCGAGGAGGAAGACGCGGCTGAGGACGGTGATGCCCAATATCACCCTGACGTCGTAATGGCGAATGGCAAAAGCGAGAGGCGGGATCGCCAAATGTCTTAAAATGCTCATGGCCAACTCCTTGCCAAAATTCAGGCATCGACTGCCTGTCGACTGAAATGACAGCGTGATGAAAAGGCCGTCCGACGCCTTGCCGGCGTCTCTGAAATGGACAGGCTAATGCTAGTGCCGGCGCAGGGCGCAGGTCTTTATCGTGTCCTTACATTTGGCTGAGCTTTCCCTTAAGGTGGGGGAGCATCCGGGGGTCGGAGCCGTGCGTACAGACGCGCTTGCCTTTGGTGAATTCCGCCTCGACCGTGCCAACGCGCTATTGTGGCGAGGCGGGGAGCGGATCGCGCTGGCGCCGAAGCCGTTCGAGGTTCTTTGCCATCTTGTCGGTCGGCCCGGTGAGCTCGTCACCAAGGAAGAGTTGCTCGACGCGGTCTGGTCCGATCTGCACGTCAGCGAGTCGAGCCTCGCCGTTGCCGTGAACGCGCTACGCTCGGTGCTCGGCGACGACAGGCAGTCCCCCAATTACATCGAGACAGTCACGCGGCGCGGCTATCGCTTCATTGCGGCGGTCGCGACCGTCGAATTGCCTGCGATCGAGCGAGCGCGCGAACAGGAGGCGGCGTCCGCCACGGAGCAGGCCGTCGATCGACGCCGGCACTGGAGGGTCGGGCGCACTGGGGCACTCGATACGCTGGACAAGGCGTTGCAACTCGCCCGTACCGGACAGCGTCAGGTCGTCTTCATCACCGGCGAGGCCGGGATCGGCAAGACCACCCTCTTGCAAATGACGCTCGAGAGGATGAACCAGCAGGGACTGGGCGTGCTGCATTGTAGCTGCAACGAATTGTTCGGCACCCATGAGGCCTTTCTTCCGCTGATCGGCGCGCTGAACGAGTGCTGCCGTCGAACCGATGGAGCATCGCTGCTGACGTCGATCCGCGAGCACGCCCCGACCTGGCTCGCGCAAATGCCCGGTTTCCTCGGCGAAGCAGACCGGGCCGCATTCCAGCACGAGGTCTTCGGCGCAACCCGGGAGCGCATGCTGCGCGAATTTGCCGATCTCATGGAACATCTCGCCGTCACGCGACCATGGGTGATCATCCTGGAAGATCTGCATTGGAGCGACTTTGCCACCGTGGATGTGCTCTCCCGGCTTGCGCGCCGGGATCGGAGGGCTTCTATCCTCGTGCTCGCCACGTATCGGCCGATGGAAGTCGCCGTCGGCGGACATCCTATCCGTGCCGTTCACCAGGACTTGCGCATTCACGGCCACGCCACCGAGCTCGCGCTCGACCGACTGACCGGGACCGACGTCGAACGCTATCTTTCCCTGCGCTTCAGCTCGGCCGATTTTGCCAAAGAGCTGGTCGAGCGCATCTTCGCGCGGACCGGCGGGCATCCTCTGTTCGTGTCGTCTCTGCTCGATCATCTCGTGGCCCAAGGCGCGCTGGTCGAGCACGAATTGGGCTGGCGGCTGGTCAGTGAAGACGCGGCCTCGCAGGACAGCATGCCGCGCGATCTGGAAGGAATGATCAAGCAGCAGATCGATCACCTCACCGCGGACGAGCGCTGCCTGCTCGAGGTCGCCAGTGCGGCGGGAGCGGAGTTTTCCGCGCTCCATATCGCCGGTGCGCTGGACCGTCCCGTGCTGGATGTCGAGCAGATGTGCGAGGACCTGGCGCGGACTGATCGCGTCATCGTCGTTGCCGGCATGACCGAGTGGCCGAACGGAGGCGTCTCCGGTCGCTATGCGTTCCAGCACGCGCTTTACCAGGAGATCCTCTACCAGCGGCTCGCGCCGGCGCGCCGCACGAAAACCCATGCGCTGCTTGGGGCGGGGATCGAGCAGGGCTACGGGCCGCAGGCTGTGGAGCTCGCCGCCGTCGTCGCGCGCCATTTCGAACTGGGCCGCGATTTCCCGAAAGCGATGCATTATCTGGGCGCGGCGGCCGAGGGCTCGGCGCGAAGGTTCAGCACGCGCGAGGCCGCCAATTACCTGTCCCGCGCTTTGGACCTGGTGCCGCATCTGCCGCCGGAGTTTCGAGTGACGACACGTCTGAAGTTGCTGCTTCAGCGCGCCTGGGCCTGGCGGGCCAGTGGAGATTTCCTGAATTCGCTGCAAGATCTCAGCGCAGTCGTCGCGCACGCGGCGGAGAACGGGCACGTGCGCGAAGAGGTGAACGCGCTGGTCGATCTCAGCAGATTTTGTCTCTACGTCGATCGCCGCCAGAGCCTGCCTGTTGCGGAACAGGCGCTTGTCAAGAGCCGGGCGATCGACGACGCGGCGTTCAGCGCTCTGGTCCAGGGCAACGTCGCCAATTTGAAGCTGATGCTCCGCGGCTGGGATCGCGAGAATGCGGAGCTCGCCGAGCGTGCGTCAGCACTGATCACCGGGGAGCAGGATCTGAGCATGCGGCTGCGACGCTGCTCGATGGAGATGGTGCTGGAATTCCTGCGCGCGAATTATCCGGCCTGCTGCGATGCGACGACCAGGGGAAAGGAGCTCGCCCGCCTGGTCGGTGACGTCTATCTGTTCGTGCTCTATGAATCGGTCGAGGCCTTTGCCCAGATTTATCTCGGTGAATGGGGACGGGCGCAACGAAACGTCGTCTCCGCGTTGGCTATCTCGGAGCGGAATGCAAATCCGCAGGCCGTCGCGCTGTGTCATCTCACGATCGGATGGCTGTATTCCGAGGCGGAGGAATATGGCAGCGCGTCACGGCGCGCGGAGGATGCGCTCGGCCCGATGATCGAGGCCAATCCGTTCACCTTCTTCGTCGGCAGGAACCTGCTGGCGCGAGCTTATGTCCGGATGGGCGACCTGCCTCGGGCGCGGCAGCATCTCGATGCGATGGAGCGGCGGATGGAGGTCGACCGGGTGCCGATGGAGTCGCTGGTCATCCCGCATTATCTGCTGACCTGCTGCGACTATTGGATCGCGACCGGCGATCTGGACCGCGCGCAAACATGGGCCAGCCAGTTTCACGAGGTGACGAGCGCGGCACCCGACCGGCCGTTTCTCGCGCTGTGCTACGAGGCCATGGCGAGAATTGCGATCCTGAAGCAGGATACGCAAGTTGCCGGTGAGCATTTGTCGACGGCCATTTCGATCCTCCGCCATGCCAGGCTGCCGCATGCCAGCTGGCGGGTTTATCGCACGACCGCGGTGCTCTATGAGAGCCTCGGACAAGCGCAAAGGGCTGCCAAGTGGCAGGACCGCTCCAGCCAGGTGATCGCATCGCTGGCAGAGACGCTTGATCCCGGCGATCCGCTGCGATCGGCGTCATTTTTCGACGCAGGCCGGGACAACGGGTCCAATCATGAGGGACGGTGGCCAGTTTAATCCGGCAGGTCCGCGATCTCCCGTGGTTCGCCGGGCCGTTGCTTGACCTTGAATTGATTTTGCTGCTGCCGCCGCGTGCGGGAGGCACGGTAGGCATCCCTGCGCAACCGCATGATCGAGCCGAGCGGCTGATGCGCGGCGAGACATCGCCATGGGTCGAACGAAAGCACCTCGTCGGAATAGACGCGACGCGCGGGGCTGTCGGCGGTCTGGCGCGGAAGCGTGATCTTGCCGAGTGCTTGCGGCGGCGCGACCGCTTCGGGCCAGTCGATCGAGGCATCTTCGATCGGTGTTCGCTCCAGGTCGGTGCAGAGCTGGGCAAACAGTTCGTACTCGGCCGCATTGTCCTTGAAGAACGCAACGACGCTGTTCAGCACGGCATCATCGGCATCGTGGCAGGGCTGGCCGGTGAGTTGGCAAACCGACGCCGAGATCGGTACCAGGCGAAGCCTTGCGATATAATCGCCAAACCGCAATGCTCCCTCCGTATGAAAGGTTTCTCCGAGGATATTGCTGCCGGCATCACCGAGCGCTTTCAAGACGATCGGGATCGGAATGCCTGTTCTGTCCGATGCGGCGACCAGCACGCGCGCCAAAAAGCCTATGGGTCCGTACGCCAGATCAGGCAGGAACAGGGTGTGCTCGACCTTTTGCTGTGCGCGCATATAGGCCATCGCATCTGCAAAATAGCTGGGGTGATTGACGAGCAGGAGATCCTGGTTCGTCGTATCGTCGTCGCCGAGCGCCTTAGCCCCAGTCACGCCCAGGACCTTGATGGCAAATCCCCGTGGCGAGCGTACGCGATCGCTCCTGTTGAATGCGGTGGAGAGGCGGACGATGATCGGGAAGTGGCCAGCCTGCTTGAACAGGCCCTGGCGCAGATGATCCGGCAAACCCTCGTAGACGATCAGCTCGCCCCGGAGATAGCCGGCACCCTTGGCGTGCTGCTGTCGGGTCCCGTGCTTGTCTTTGTGAAAAGTGCGATCGCTCGTTCGCGAAATCGAAGCAACGATCGCCTCGACGGCCGCCGCTTCCTCCGGCCGGATGTGTTCGACGGACGGGTCGTAACGAAGATACTGATCGGCTGACATGGCGCTGATCTCCAGCCCGAAGGTCGCCTTCCCATTGCAAGCGTCGACGGCCGCAGGGCGGATCACTGTAAGCCCGTCCAGTCGGGATCGGCAACCCGAGAGCGAGTTGTGATTGCCTGGACAAGCCGCGGGGTGAGGCATCCTGTTACCGACGCGATCACACGGTCGATGCTAGGCCAGCGGCGTCTCGTAAGTCCTTATGGGCTCCTTATGTTGTCCTGATCTTTTCCTTAAGGCCGGGCCGGCGAACGGCGGCCCTGGCTGGCGTCTAAAGCGATAGCCACACGATCAGGCCCATGCAGGCCAAATGCGCGAGCACGATCGCGGCGAGATGCAGCGGGCCCGCCTTGAGACGAAGCGCGCGCATCCCGCCGACTCTGCTCTAGTTCGATCCCGCGGCCGCAGCGGTGAAGCTGCGGTCGACGGCTTTGCTGACGTCGAGCTTCTTCGGCAGGATGCCGTAGCGCGTCGAGCGGTCGGAGGCTTCCTGCACCTCCTTCACGACGTTCTCGTCAATCGGAATCGGGCTGGTGCGCTGCGCGGTATAGGCCGAGAGTAGCACGTCCTCCGGTAGCTTCGTCAGTTCGGCCGTGCTCTTGGCATATTCGCCGAGATGATCCAGTGACCACAGCCGCGCCTTGTTCAGCCGCTGCACGAGGTCCTGCACCGCCGCGCGCTTGGTGGCGATGGCGCTGTCGGAGGCGACGATGAAGGTGATGGTCGGCGTCAGGCCTTCGCCGTTGGCGATCACGCGGGCTTTGTCCTTGAGCGTCGCGAAGGAGACGTAGGGCTCCCACACCGCCCAGGCGTCGATCGAACCCGCGACCAGCGCGATCTTGGCGTCGACCGGGCCGAGCGGCGCGAAGGTCGCGTCCTCCAGCTTGATGTCGGCCTTCTCCAGCGTGGCGTCGATCAGGAACTGGCCCCAGCCGCCGCGCGTGCCGGCGAGGCGTTTTCCCTTGAGGTCGGCGGCCGATTTGATCGGCGAATCCTGGCGCACGAGAATGGCTTGCGTCTTCGCATCCGACCGGGTGCCGCCGATCGCCTTGATCGGCGCGCCGGCCGCGTAGACCGAAAGGAATGAAAGGTCGCCGGTGTAGCCGACGTCGAGCGCGCCGGCGTTGAGCGCCTCCAGGATTGGAGCTGCCGCGGGGAATTCCGACCACTCGATCTTGTAGGGCAGATCCTTGGCGTAGCCCGAGATCTCGAGCAGCGAACGGTTGCCGCCCTTCTGGTCGCCGACGCGCAGCACGATTGCGTCGGCCGCGAACGAGGCGGCGGCCGTCGACAGGGTGATGGCGGCGGCAAGCAGCGATGCTGCGAGCCGGCGCGTGATGGAATGATCGAGGGAGTTGATGCTCATGTGGCCTGTCTTGTTGCTTTGCTCACGACGCGTGAGCGAACGATGCAGCGAGACGATCAAGTCTATGGTCGCGCGATGCGCGGTCAATGAAATGGCTAACCGTATTGCGCGCGCGATCAGCAAGGACGTTTCAACGAAGCTCTGCTTTCGAGAACGTGCGGGATGTACGGCCGAAGCTGCGCAAAAATGAAGCAGCAGAGGGAGTCGCGCCGGTCTCCGCCAACCGATGCATCGGCGGAAATCCTTTCATCGTCCTTGCACGCGCAGATGGAGAGAATGACTTCGCTTCGTGCCACATTCGAAATTCCATTTCATTGACGATACGGCGAACGCGCCGCATGATTTGCGCATCGCATCAAGGCACCGAGCAGGCGCTGGCGAAAAGAATTTCTCTTGACGCAGCTCCGCACGGAACAGGCGCAACGCAAGCCGTTGTGCCGATGGCGGAGCCGTGCCAGCGCAGGAGTGGAGACGGATGAACGACGATGACAAGCGCGACGGATCGAGGCTCGACCGGCGCCATTTGCTCCAGGTGGGATTAGCTGCGGCATTCGCTGCGCCGCTCGGTGCCTTCGGTGCGGCACAGGCCTTTGCGCCGCGGGCCATCGCGCCCGGCGTCGATCTCTCGGAGTTTCCGCTGTGCCGGACGGCGTCGGATGTGCCCGCGCTCACCGGGGCGCCGCGCAAGCTCAAGCTGTCCTGGAACGCCGGCGCGGTCTGTCTCGCCCCGGTGCCGGTCGCCATCGAGCACGGCTTCTTCCAGAAGCACAATCTCGACATCGAACTCATCAATTATTCCGGTTCGACCGACCAGCTGCTCGAGGCCATTGCGACCGGCAAGAGCGATGCCGGGCTCGGCATGGCGCTCCGCTGGCTGAAGCCGCTGGAGCAGGGCTTTGACGTCAAGATTGCCGCCGGCACCCATGGTGGCTGCATGCGGGTGCTGACGCGCGCCGATTCCAGCGTGAGCAAGCTTGCCGATCTCAAGGGCAAGATCGTCGCGGTCGGCGATCTCGGCGGCCCCGACAAGAATTTCTTCTCCATTCAGCTCGCCAAGCTCGGTATCGATCCGAACAAGGATGTCGACTGGCGCGCCTATCCCGGCAACCTTCTCAACGTCGCCGTCGAGAAGGGCGAGGTGCAGGCCTTCCTGTCGTCCGACCCGCTGGGTTATCTCTGGCTCAAGGACAGCCAGTACAAGGAGGTCGCCTCCAATCTCGATGGCGAATATCGCGACAAGAGCTGCTGTATCCTTGGCCTGCGCGGCAGCCTGGTGCGCGAGGAGCCGCTGGTCGCGCGCGCCCTGACGCAGGCGCTGCTCGATGCCGCGATGTTCACTGCGCAAAATCCGTCAGTGACGGCGAAATCGTTCCAGCCTTACGCGCCGAAGACGGCGTCGCTCACGGATATCGAGGGTATGGTGCGCTACCACACCCATCACCATCACCCCGTCGGCGAAGTCCTGAAGCGCGAGCTCAAGGCCTATGCCGACGATCTCAAGAGCGTGCAGGTGTTCAAGCAGAGCACGGATACGGCCAGATTTGCGGAGCGCATCTATGTCGACGTATTCGCTGTCTGACGGCCTTGCCTCCGGCGCGCCGCGCCTCTCGCGCGCACCGTGGCTGACGAGCTGGGTCCGGGACCCCGGTGTCGGCATTCTTGCCAGCGTGGCGTGGATTGCCTTCGGACTGTCCTGCCTGTGGTGGGAGGACGTCGGCGACTGGTCGCGGACCCATTCGCTCGGCATTGCCGCACTTGTCATCGCAGCGATCGCGCTGTTCGGGACGGTCGGCGCCGATTACCTCGGTTCGACGGGCCGGGCCTTGCGCCAGCGCGCGCCGTGGCTCGTCGTGCTCGGCGTCGTCCTGACCCTGTGGGAAGTCGCGACGGCGAAATTCGCCTGGCTGCCATTGCCGTTCTTCCCGCCGCCGCAGTCGATCATCGAGGTCTACACCGACGATCTGCCGAAACTGCTCGACAGCGTGTTCGCCTCGGTCAAGCTCCAGCTGGGCGGTTATCTGATCGGCGCGACGGTCGGCTTCCTGACCGGCGTCTCGATCGGCTGGTCGCGCGCGGTCGGCTATTGGGTGCACCCGGTGCTGCGCTTCATCGGCCCGCTGCCGGCGACCGCGTGGCTGCCGATCGCCTTCTTCACGTTCCCGTCAAGCTGGAGCGCGTCTACCTTTCTGATCGCGCTGGCAACGGGGTTCCCGGTCACCGTGTTGACCTGGTCGGGTGTCGCGAGCGTGAGCAACGCCTACTATGACGTCGCGCGGACGCTGGGGGCAAAGCCGTCCTTCCTGGTGTTGAAGGTCGCAATCCCCGCGGCCTTGCCGCACGTTTTCGTCGGCCTGTTCATGGGGCTCGGCTCGTCCTTTGCCGTGCTCGTCGTCGCCGAGATGATCGGTGTCAAGGCCGGCCTCGGCTGGTACCTGCAATGGGCGCAGGGCTGGGCCGCCTACGCCAATATGTATGCGGCGCTGATCGTGATGTCATTGCTCTGCTCCGGCGCGATCACGCTGCTGTTTGCGATCCGCGATCGCCTGCTGGTCTGGCAGAAGGGGACCGTGAAATGGTAGCCGCAACTGCACTGGCTGAAATCGACGCTCACTCGGCCGCGGGCGCCGCGCTCGACATCGAGCAGGTCAGCCACGCCTTCGACATCGACGGCGCCGAGCTGCCGGTGCTCAGCGACGTCAGCATCTCCGTCGAGCCGGGCGAGTTCGTTGCGCTGCTCGGTCCCTCCGGCTGCGGCAAGTCCACGCTGCTGCGCCTCGTCGCAGGCCTCGACAAGCCCCGATCCGGAACGCTGCGCGAGGACGAGGCGCGCATCACGAGACCGCACCCGTCGCGCGTTGTCGTGTTCCAGGATCCGACCTTGTTTCCCTGGCGCACAGTCTGGGACAATGTCGCGCTCGGGCTGGAGGCGCAGGGCATCCTGAAGAGCCAGCGTCACCGCGTCGATGCCGCCCTCGATCTCGTGGGGCTATCGTCCTTCCGCAATGCCTATCCGCACCAGCTCTCGGGCGGCATGGCGCAACGCGTCGCACTGGCCCGCGCGCTGGTCAACGATCCGAAAATCCTCATCCTCGACGAGCCGCTGGGCAAGCTCGATTCGTTGACCCGCATCACCATGCAAGCCGAGCTGGTCTCGCTGTGGCAGCGCAAGGGCTTTACCACGCTGCTGGTGACGCATGACGCCGAGGAGGCGCTGGTGCTCGCCAACCGCGTCATCGTGTTCAGCGACCGCCCGGCGCGCGTGAAGGCCGATATCCGTGTCGACCGGCCCTATCCGCGCCATCGCGGTGATCCGTATCTGGCCGATTTGCGCCGCCAAATTCTTGGCCTGCTCGGATTGGACGCCACATGGTAACTCCGATCGCCAAGGGGCGCGCGGCGCATCACGAGCCCGACTACATCGCACGTGCCGAAGCGCTGGCCGAGGCTTTCGCTGCCCGTGCGGCCGAGTACGATCGCACCGGAAGCTTCCCGTTCGAGAATTTTCGCGAGCTGTCCGAGGCAGGCCTGCTGTCGCTGACGGTGCCTGCCGCCCATGGCGGCGCCGGGGCGGGCGCACGATACGCCGCACGCGTCCTCGGCATCATCGGCAAGGCCGATGCGTCGACCGCGCTGGTGCTGTCGATGCACTACATCAACCATCTGGTGATGGCACGGAGCCCGACCTGGCCGGCGCGGCTGTCGCGCAAGCTCGCGCGCGAGAGTGTCGAAGACCTTGCGCTCGTCAACGCACTCCGCGTCGAGCCCGAACTGGGTTCGCCTGCGCGCGGCGGCCTGCCCGCGACCATTGCACGCCGGACCGAGACCGGCTGGCGGCTCTCGGGGCACAAGATCTATTCGACGGGATCGCCGATCCTGAAATGGTATCTGGTCTGGGCGCGGACGGACGAAGCCGAGCCGCGTGTCGGACAGTTCCTGGTGCCGGCGGGCCTGCCGGGCACGCGTATCGTCGAGACCTGGGATCACCACGGCCTGCGGGCCAGCGGCAGCCACGACGTCATCTTCGACGACGTCGTGATTCCTCTCGATGCCGAGATCGACGTGCGCAAGCCGGCCGACTGGCGCGCCCCTGATGTCGCGCAGGCGACCGTCCACACGATCTTTGTCGCCGCGATCTATGACGGCGTTGCGCGGGCTGCACGCGACTGGCTGGTCGGGTTCCTGAAGCAGCGCGTGCCGGCCAGCCTGGGCGCGCCGCTTGCGACCTTGCCGCGGGCGCAGGAGATCCTTGGTGGGATCGAAACGCGGCTCATCGTCAATGCGCGGCTGATCGCATCTTTCGCCGGTGATTTCGACGACGGTGTCGCGCTTTCGGCGACCGAGTCCAACGTCATCAAACTGACCGTGACCAACAACGCGGTCGCCGCGGTCGAGGAGGCCTTGTCGCTGACCGGCAATCACGGCCTGTCCCGCGCCAATCCGCTGGAGCGGCACTATCGCGACGTCCTGTGCGGTCGCGTGCACACGCCGCAGGACGATTCCACGCGCACCGGCCTCGGCCGTGCCGCATTGGGCCTCTAGCCTGCCGCCAAACATTCAGGGAGAACATCATGTCGATCGAGTTCATCGGCTTTATCGCCAACAGCAATGCTTCCGAGACCATCGTGCGCCAAGGTCCGGTGCTCGATCCAGCCTATATCGAGACGGTGGCGAAGGCGCATGAGTTCGCGGGTTTCGATCGCGCGCTGCTGGCGTTCCATTCGACCACGCCCGATGCGCTCCAAGTCGCCCAGCATGTGCTGACCATCACCAAGTCGTTAAAGGTAATGATCGCGCAGCGACCGGGCTTTACCGCGCCGACGCTGCTCGCGCGGCAGCTGGCGACGCTTGACCAGCTCTATGGAGGCCGCGTCTCGCTGCACGTCATCACCGGCGGCAATGCAGCCGAGCTCAGACAGGACGGCAACACGCTCGACGACAAGGACGAGCGTTACGCCCGCACCAGCGAGTTTCTCGACGTGGTGAAGCTGGAATGGACCAGCGAGAAGCCGTTCAACTACAGCGGCAAGTACTACAACGTCGAGAATGGTTTTTCGCAGGTGAAGCCGCTGCAGAAGGCCGGCATCTACACCTTCGTCGGCGGTGGCTCCGACGCTGCGATCGACGTCGCGGGCAAGCATGCCGACACCTTTGCGCTGTGGGGCGAATCCTACGCGCAGGTGCGCGACGTCACCGCGCGCGTTCACAATGCGGCCGTCAGGCAGGGCCGTCCGACGCCGCGATTCAGCCTCTCGGTGCGGCCGATCATCGCCCCGACCGAGAAGCAGGCCTGGGACAAGGCGGAAGAGATTCTTGCGCGCGCCACCGCGCTCCAGGACAAGACCGGCTATCGCAAGCCCGCTGACGGCCATGCCACCGCCGGCGCGCGGCGCCTGCTCTCGCTCGCCGACCAGGGCAGCCGCATCGACAAGCGGCTGTGGACCGAGATCGCAAAGCTCACCGGCGCCAACAGCAACACCACCGCGCTGGTCGGCACGCCCGAGCAGGTCGCCGAGGTCTTCGGCGACTATTACGACCTCGGCGTCAGCCATTTCCTGATCCGCGGCTTCGACCCCCTGATCGACGCCATCGAATACGGCCGCGAGCTGATCCCGCTGACGCGCGAGGTGATCGCCAAGCGCCAGGCCGTTCGCGGCGTGGCGGCGGAATGATCCGCCTCATGCTGGCCGGCGCGCTGCTGTTCGGCTCGTGCGAGCTGGCGGCGGCGCAAACGACCTTGCGCGTCGGCGACCAGAAGGGCAATTCGCAAGCGGTGATGGAAGCTGCCGGCGTGCTGAAAGACGTTCCTTACAAGATCGAGTGGAAGGAATTTCCCGCGGCCGCGCCGCTGCTGGAAGCGCTCAGCGCTGGCGCGATCGAGACCGGGCTCGTCGGTGACGCACCCTTCACCTTCGCCGCCGCCTCAGGCGCGCCGGTGAAGGCGATCGCCGCGATCCGGCAGACGCGCGAGGGGCTTGCCATCCTCGTGCCCGAGAATTCTCCGATCAAGAGCTTTGCGGATTTGCGCGGCAAGAAGATCGCGACCGGCCGTGGCTCGATCGGGCATCAGCTGATCCTTGCCGCGCTCGAGAAGAACGGTTGGGCTGCGGCTGACGTGCAGATTGCGTTCCTGGCGCCGTCCGATGCCAAGATCGCCTACACGCAAGGCTCCGTCGACGCGTGGTCGACCTGGGAGCCTTATGTCAGCCAGGAGGAGGTGTTGTTCAAGTCGCGCCGCGTCATCACCTCAGAGGGCCTGACGCCGGGGCTGAGCTTTCAGGTGGCGCGGCCCGATGCCATCCGCGACAAGCGCGCGGAGCTGACCGACTTCATCCGGCGCCTCACCGCGGCGCGGGCGTGGTCGCTGAACAATGTCGACAGCTATGCCGCGACCTGGGGCAGGCTGATGAACATCCCGACCGCCGTGCCGCAAAACTGGCTGTCGCGCGCAAAAATCCGGATCGCGCCGATCGATGACGGCGTGGTCGCGGACGAGCAGAGCACGATCGATCTCTATTTTCGCTGGGGCCTTATCAAGCAGAAGCTCGATGCGGCCGAGGTCGTAGATCGCTCGTTCTCGGATGCGATTGCGAAGGCAGGGCTGTAGGGCACCCGGGTGTCCCGGACGCGACGCTTACCCCTCTCCCCTTGCGGGAGAGGGTGGCTCGCCGCGTAGCGGCGAGACGGGGGAGGGGTTCTCTCCGCGAGTAGTCTCTCACATTGAAGTGAGCCGATAGAACCCCTCATCCGGCGCTTCGCGCCACCTTTTCCCGCAAGGGGAGAAGGACTGCGGCGAGCGTTGGTCTTTCCTCGAAACGATCCTTCTGCATTCCGCGCTCATGACAACACCCGCGTTGCTATTTGCACGACCTCCCTTGCGCCGCGCTCCATCCCGGCAAAAATCATAACGACGACCACATCGGGAGACCGGCCATGGGCCTGCAAGAAACAAAAATCGAATCGCTTCCCTTCGTCACCGCCGAACTCAACTATCTCGCGCCGGTTTCCGGCAAGCCGCGTACCTATGCCTTCGATCCGCCGCCTGGCGAGCCCAAGAGCACGTCGTTGCCGGAGCCGCATCAGGTCCCGATCTTCGATGCGCGACTGATCGCGCAGAATTTCTCGCTCGACCGCGAAGGTTTTGCGCTGGTGCGGCATCCAACCCAGGTCAAGGACTTCAGCAACGACGACGAGGTGAGGGCGGTCTACTATCCCGCCGTCGAGGCCTTCCTGCGCGCAACGCTGAAAGCCGACCGCGTCGCTATCTTCGACCATACCGTGCGCAGGCGGGTCGAGGGCGCCGCGGATATTCGCGACGGTGGCCCGCGTCAGCCGGCAACACGCGTCCACGTCGACCAGACCGCCGTCTCGGGCGCCAACCGCGTGCGCGAGCATCTGCCCGATGAGGCCGAGGAGCTGCTGAAAGGCCGCGTCCAGGTGATCAATCTGTGGCGGCCGATCCGTGGTCCATTGCGCGACTCGCCGCTGGCGATGGCCGACGGCACGACGGTGGCGCCCGACGATCTCGTCGCCTCCGATCTGATCTATCCCAACCGCCGCGGCGAGACTTATTCGGTGAAATACAATCCGAACCATCGCTGGTTCTATTTCCCGGAGATGACGGCGGACGAAGCGCTGCTGCTCAAGTGCTACGATTCCGCGACGGACGGCCGCACCCGCTTCGGGCCGCACACCGCGTTCGTCGATCCCACAACGCCGCCCGATGCGGCACCGCGCGAAAGTATCGAGGTTCGTACGCTCGTGTTTCACAAACAGTAACAATGTGTGATGGCACGGCCGGGCGCGACCCGGCGGCGCCTGAGGAACCCACGGGAACCAACAAACGTTGCTGCGCGGGGCAGGGCCAACCGGGAGCGGTGCCGTGCGAGCGCAGACCACGCTATTTTCTTGCCTTGCCACTTTTTCGCTTTCTGCAGTTTCCTTTGCCCAGGCCGAGAGCGGGCTTGCCTCCTATTACGGATACGGAAAAGCCGGAAAAGGCGAGCTGACCTGCGCGCACCGGACGCGCCCCTTCGGAAGCGTGCTGAGGGTGTCGTACGGGAGCCGCTCGATTCAATGCCGGGTCAACGATCGCGGCCCCTTCATCCGCGGCCGGATCGTCGATCTCTCGGTGCCGGCCGCCAAGGCGCTGGGCATGATGAGCGCCGGCGTGGTGCGGGTCTCGGTGGAATAGGTCCGCCGGCGCGCTATAGTGCCGCCCAAAGCATGGGTCAGGGGGCGCTATGGCCAGGATCAGGGTGGGACTCGTCGGCTGCGGCTTCGTGTCGGAGCTGCATATGTATGCGTTCCGGCGCGTCTACGGCGTGGATGTCGAGGTCGCGGCGGTCGCTGCGCGCGGCGACCATGTCGTCGAATTCGCCGGGCGCCACCAGATCCCGCGGGTCTATCGTGGCTTTGCCGAGCTGATCGCGGACCGCGAGCTTGACGTCATCGACATCTGCACGCCGCCCAATCTGCATGCCGAAATGATCGTCGCCGCCATGCAGGCCGGCAAGCACGTGATCTGCGAAAAGCCGTTCGCCGGCTATTTCGGCCGCGACGGCGATCGGCAGCCGATCGGCAAGCATGTGCCGAAGGCGCTGATGTATGAGCGCGTGCTGGAGGAGATGGACGCCACGCGCGCCGCGATCGAGCGCACCGGAAAGCTCTTCATGTATGCCGAGGACTGGATCTACGCGCCCGCGGTGACCAAGACCGCGGAGATCATCAAGGCGACGAAAGACAAAATCCTGTTCATGAAGGGCGAGGAGAGCCATTCCGGCTCGCATGCGGCCCATGCCGCGCAATGGGCGATGACCGGCGGCGGCTCGCTGATCCGGATGGGCTGCCATCCGCTCTCCGCCGTGCTGTATCTCAAGCAGGTCGAGGCCAAGGCGCGCGGCGAGACCATCCGCGTCGCCAGCGTCACCGGCGATGTCGGCAACGTCACGGCCGTCCTCAAGCCGGAGGAGCGTACCTACATCAAGGCAAATCCTGTTGACGTTGAGGATTGGGGCACGCTGACCGCGACGTTTTCGGACGGCACCAAGGCCACCGTGTTCTCCGGCGACATGATCATGGGCGGCGTCCGCAATCTGATCGAGACCTACACGTCAGGCGGTTCGCTGTTCGCCAACATCACGCCGAACAATCATTTGATGAGCTACCAGACCTCCGAGGAGAAGCTCGCCTCCGTCTACATCACCGAGAAGGTCGACCGCAAAACGGGCTGGCAATATGTCTGCCTCGAAGAGGAGTGGACGCGCGGCTATCTCCAGGAGATCCAGGACTTCATGGAATGCGCCGCGACGGGACGGCAGCCGCTGTCGGACCTCGCGCTGGCGTATGAGACGATCAAGGTGAACTATGCGGGATACTGGGCGGCAGAGGAGGGACGGCGGGTGGTGTTGTAGGGCGTGACAACGCCGATCTAGCTGAACCTGGTACGTCCGTTTTCAGCGCCTCCCGAGTGTCGTCAATGAGAAGCGCTGTGCGTCGCCTGGTCTCGCCCGCGACCTTGCCGCGACAAGGGCGCGAGCCTGATCGAGGCGCAGACTGTGAACAGCGGCTTCGGGCTCTGGCCGGGGATCGGCTGAAGGACTGTGAAGGACTTCGGGTTTCGCATGGCTTGCTCCGGGCTTGCGACGACGATGCCGTCCTGTCCCGGTTCGGCCACCAGTGGGCGATGCAGTAAAACCGAGCTTTTGCCCCGAAATTCATTGTCCGACACTGATTGCGGGGCCTGATAGCCGCCGCCGATATCGCGGCTGAAGCCGCCCCCGTTGTGCCAAGGACCCCACCAGCCCATCGTAGCGCTTGACGAGGGGACATGACTGGCAAATCTTTGTCGCGTTATTGGCACGGTCTGTTTGGATATGGATTAAATCATTGTGGAAAGTTCAGCTCAAACTACGCTTGGAAATACACTCGTCTCGCTCCTGATCTGGGCCTGCATGGCGAGCGCTGCGTTGGCTCAATCTGGCAGTGCAGGCGGGAGTATCTCGAATGATGAGAAATCCCTTTCCGGCTTGCGGCAGGCACCGCGCACGGTGGAGCCTGAGAAGCCCGCACGACGCAGCAAGCCCGAAGCCGCCCGGAAAAGCGGTGGTGGTGGTAGCGGTGTTAGCAAGTTCGACGGCGTGTGGCTCGTTACTGCAGTGGGCTGCGGTACCACCACCACGTCGACAGTCGTCGTCTCCGGCGGAAGCGTCAGTGGCGGGGGTGCCACCGGAACGATCAACGCCAACGGGGTCGGCCACTCCGTCGGCATCTACGATGGGGTCACCGTCACCGGTACCAGCTTTACTTCGGGCAATCGAGGCACCGGAACGTTCAGAGCATCGACTGGCTGTACAGGCACAGTCACCTCAATCAAACAGTAAAACGATTGCCTAATTGGGGAGGTGCGACCTACTCACCCGTCTCACCGGTTCGCGGCGAGCCACCCTCTCCCGCAAGGGGAGAGGGTGCACCATCGTCGCGGCGCGTAGCCTCACGTCCCGTAGGTCGATCCCTTCGGCAGCGGAAACACTGGGTCTTGCGTCCTGATGTTCGTCGGCCACACAACCGAGATGTGCTCGCCGGCATTCTGCATCACGACCGGGGTCGAGCGCTCGTTCTGGCCGGAAAGCGGCGTGCCCGGTGGGAAGAACTTTACGCCATAGCCCTGGATGGTGCCGCCGGCGGGAATGTCGACGTCGAGCGCGGCCTTGCGAATGGCCTCGGGCTCGAAGCTGCCGTACTTTTCCTTGGCGACCGGCAGCACGCTGTTGAGCAGGATCCAGGTCTGGTTGAAACCCATCGAGCAGTGCGGCGGCACGTCGGTCGCGCCGGTCTTGGCCTGGTAGCGCGTGACCATGGTCTTGGTCAGATCGCCGATTCCAGGCGCAAGCTTGGCGGAATCGAGCAGTTGCGCCGGCACCGGATCGATGTTGCAGAAATTGTCGATGTCGGGGCCGAAGGTCGCGCGCAACTTGTCGAGCTGGCTGTAGCCGGCGCCCGCGCCGAACAGCATCTTGAAGCGCAATCCGCTCTCGCGGGCTTGACGCAGGAACAGGGTGATGTCGGGGTTGTAGCCGGCATGCGAGATCACATCGACCTTGGCGCGCTTGAGCTTGGTCACAAGCACCGAGAGATCGGGCGCGGACGCCGAATAGCCTTCGCGCATCACCACCTGGATGCCCGCCTGCTTGGCATAGGCCTCGTCGGCCGCCGCGACGCCGACGCCATAGGGACCGTCCTCGTGGATCAGCGCAACCTTGACGTCCTTCGGGTCCATGCCGAGCTTGCCTTGCGCGTGCTCGGCGACGAAGCCCGCGAAGGCTTGGCCGTACTGATCGGAATGGATCTGCGCGCGAAACACATATTGCAGATTCTTGTCCTTGAACACGGCGGTCGAGACCGCGGTCGTGATCCAGAGGATCTTCTTCTGCTGCTCGACCTTCGCCGCCATCGGCACCGCATGCGCGCTGGAATAGACGCCGTTGATGATGTCGATCTTTTCCTGGCTGATCAGCCGCTCGGCTTCGTTGATCGCCACGTCCGCCTTGCTCTGCGAGTCCGCCGCGACCGGCACGATCTTGGTCTTGCCGCCGATGCCGCCCTTTTCGTTGACGAGGTCGATGGCGATCTGCGCGCCGACCGAGGAGGCGACCGAGCCGCCAGCGGCGAACGGACCGGTGAGGTCGTAGATCAGGCCGATGCGTAAATTTTCGGCTTGCGCCTGGGCGCGTGTCCAATCGAGGCTGAGTGCGGCGGCGGCAGCCGCCGAGCTCTTCAGCAGCTGCCTGCGTGAAGTCGGCATCCTATCCTCCTCAAGAACCGTTTTATGATTTGGTCTTGTTATTCTTTTTCGAAGTATGGGGAGCGGGGCGGCGGAAAGTCAACATGGCGAAAGTCGGGGTCCGGTCTCCGCGACGCAGAACGCAATTGCGAAATGGGTGATGAGACCGAGCGCTACTGTTTCAAGCGACGGGCGAGATAGCCGGCGGTCTTCCCGCCGGCCTTGGCCATCTCGCGCGGTGTCCCTGACGCAACGATGCGGCCGCCTTCATCGCCGGCGCCGGGGCCGAGGTCGATAATCCAGTCGCTGTGAGAGACGACATCCATGTCATGCTCGACCACGACCACGCTGTTGCCGGCGTCCACGATGCGCTCGAGCTGGGCGATCAGTCGCTCGACATCCTTCGGATGCAGACCGGTGGTCGGCTCGTCCAGGACATAGAGCGTGTGACCGCGTTGCGGCCGCATGAGCTCGGTCGCGAGCTTGATGCGCTGGGCTTCGCCACCCGACAGTTCGGTCGCGGACTGACCGAGACGAATATAGCCGAGCCCGACCTCGCGGACGACCGATAGCGACCGGTTGAGAGTTGGATCTTCGCGGAAGAATTCGAAGGCCTCGTGGACGCGCATCATCAGCACATCCGCGATGGATTTTCCGCGGATCTTCACCTCCAGCGTCTTGTCATTGTAGCGCGCGCCTTTGCAGGTCGGGCAGGGTGCGTAGACGCTGGGCAGGAACAGCAGCTCGACGCAGACAAATCCCTCGCCTTCGCAGGTGCTGCATCGGCCTTTCGCGACATTGAAGGAAAAGCGCCCGGCATCGTAGCGGCGGGACTTTGCCTGCGGCGTCGCGGCGAACAGCCGCCGGACGTGGTCAAACAGGCCGGTATAGGTCGCAAGGTTGGATCGTGGCGTGCGGCCGATCGGCCTCTGGTCCACCACCACGAGGCGATCGATCTGGTCGAGGCCGGCGACAATCTTGCCGCCCAATGTCTCGACCGTGGGTGCTGCCAGGCGGTCGTCGTCCGCGTCCGCGGCCCGTGTATGGCCGAGATGCTCCGCCACGGCATCGACGAGGAATTGACTGATCAGGCTCGATTTGCCCGAGCCCGACACGCCGGTCACGCTGGCGAGAATGCCGAGCGGGATATCGACGTCGAGGCCGCGCAGATTGTTTCGGGTCACACCCCGGATCTTCAGGTGGCCCTTCGACTCGCGGCGGACCGTCGGCAGCGGCTTTCGTGGATGCGCGAGATAATGGGCGGTTCGCGATTGTGCGACCTGCCCGAGCCCCGCGGGCGGGCCACTATAGAGAATGTTTCCGCCGCCCTCGCCAGCATCCGGCCCGACGTCAACCAGCCAGTCGGCATGTTTGATCACCTCGATCTCATGCTCGACCACGAAGATCGAATTGCCCGCATGCTTCAGCCTGTCCAGCGCCCGCAGCAGCGCCTCGGTGTCGGCGGGATGCAGACCTGCCGATGGTTCGTCGAGCACGTAGACGACGCCGAACAGGTTGGAGCGGACCTGTGTCGCAAGCCGCAGCCGCTGCAACTCGCCCGGCGACAGCGTCGGCGTACTGCGCTCGCAAGCGAGATAGCCAAGCCCGAGATCGAGCAGGACGGCCAGCCGCGCCGACAGGTCCTCGCAGATTCGCCTGGCAACGATGGTCTTCTCCGATGCGTCATCCGTCGAAGCCTTCGCGAATGGCTTCATCACCTCCTGCAGCTTCTTGAGCGGCAGATGCGACATCTCGGCGATATCAAGGCCGGCGAATTTGACCTTGAGCGCCTCGGGCTTCAATCGCGTGCCGTGGCAGGTCGGGCAGTCCTGGGTGATCATGAATTGCGCGACGCGGCGCTTCATCATCGCACTCTCGGACTTGGCATAGGTCTGCATCACGTAGCGCTTGGCGCCGGTGAACGTGCCTTGATAGCTCGGCTCCTCCTTGCGGCGGAGGGCTCGTTTGACTTCTGCCGCAGTGTAACCGGCATAGACCGGAACGGTCGGCTGCTCCTCCGTGAACAGGATCCAGTCGCGGTCCTTCCTGGGCAGCTCACGCCAGGGCTTGTCAACGTCGTAGCCTAGCGTCGTCAGGATGTCCCGGAGGTTCTGTCCCTGCCAGGCACTCGGCCAGGCCGCGACGGCGCGCTCGCGAATGGTGAGGGTGTCGTCGGGCACCATGGATTTTTCGGTGACGTCGAGCATCCGGCCGATACCGTGGCAGGTCGGGCAGGCGCCTTCCGGCGTGTTCGGCGAGAACGACTCCGCATAGAGCATCGGCTGTCCGCGCGGGTAATCGCCGGCACGGGAATAGAGCATCCTGAGCAGGTTCGAGATGGTCGTCACGCTGCCGACGGACGACCTCGTCGTCGGCGCGCCGCGCTGCTGCTGGAGCGCGACGGCGGGCGGCAGGCCTTCGATGTCGTCGACCTCAGGGATCTGCATCTGGTGGAAGAGGCGGCGCGCGTAAGGCGACACCGATTCCAGATATCGCCGTTGCGCCTCGGCGTAGATCGTCCCGAAGGCGAGCGAGGATTTTCCGGAGCCCGACACGCCCGTGAACACGACGAGGGCGTTGCGCGGAATACTGACGTCGACGTTCCTGAGATTGTGCTCACGCGCGCCGCGCACGCGAACGAAGCCGTCGTCCTGCATCAGGCCATCGGGTCGTCTTGGTCGGTCGTCCATCTGGCTGCTCCGGCCCACGCATGGGAGGTTAACGGCAGGATCGCAGGATGGGTCCACCGATGACAGCGTACCAGTGGCGTTCTGCACAAAACAAAGGCCCGTCGCGGCTGGAGCGACGGGCCTTGCAAAGGCGATGGGGCGCTCGGGACCGAGCCCGGTGCCCAGTCCGGCGTATTACTGCGACAGCTTCACGAAGCTCGGAAATTTCAGCTTGCCTTCCGCGATCTTCTCGGGCCAGACCACGACCTGCTTGGAGTCCTGCCACTGGAAGACCAGACCGGATACGGTCGTCGGACCGGACTTGATGCCGTGGGTGAACTCGTCGTCCTTGCCGTAGAATTGGATGCGGCCGATCGTGCCCTCGTAGTCGGTCTTTTCGAGTTCGGCGACCATCTTGTCGGGATCGGTCGAGCCCGCGCGCGTGATCGCCTCCGTGATGAAGTAGACCTCGTCATACGCGGTGTAGCCGGTATAGGCCGGCGGCGAGCCGAACTTGGCCTTGAACGCGGCCGCGAACGGTTTCGTCTTGGAAGTCACGGCAACGTCAGGCGTTGCGACCGCCAGCGACGGGACGCCGTCGGCGGCGCCATTGGTGTCCTTCCAGAAGGTCGGGCTCAGCGCCTGCGCGCTGATGCCGAACATCGGGATTGGTACCTGCTGGTTCTTCCACTGCACCGTCGGCTGCACGCCGACATGCGAGATGCCGGTGACGATCACGTCCGGCTTCTTGCCCTCGATATTGTTGAAGATCGGCGTGAAGTCGGTGGTGTCAGGCGAGAACCGCACGTGCTCGACCACCTTGAGGCCTGCTTTCGGAAGACAGGCCTCGTAGCCGACGTCGAGCGGCTTGGTCCAGGCGGCGTCCTCGCTCATGATCGCGACCGTCTTGAACTTGAGCTTGTCGACCAGGAGATCCTTGGCGGCGTCGCAGACGAGCTGCGCTTGCGCGGCCGAAGTCAGATAGCCGTGGAAGGTGTACTTGTTCTTCTCGTAGTCGTTATGGATCGCCTTGGTGATCTCGTTCGAGGCGGCGCCGGGGGTGATCAGCGGCATCTTCAGCCGCGCCGCCCAGGGTTCGAGCGCGAGGACGACCTCGCTGATATAGCTTGCGATCACGGCGGAGACCTTGTCCTCGCTCACCGCGCGCTGGAACGCACGCACCGAGTCCGCCGAGGAGCTTTTGTTGTCGTAGGTCACGATCTCGATCTTGCGGCCGAGAATGCCGCCCTTGGCGTTGATTTCGTCGGCGGCGATCTGCGCGCCGCCAGGCGTCGCGGCACCCGCGATCGACTGCACTTCGGCGATGACGCCGATCTTGATGGGCTCGTTCGACTGCGCGTAGGCGGGAGCAGCGAGGCACAGCGCCAGCGCGGAGGCGAGGAGAAAGCTGCCGCTCAAATTCGTCGATGGTCGCATGGTCGTTTCCCTTTTGCTTGTTTGTTGTTGATATGCGCGAACTAGAGAAAATCGGCGCCAGCCTCCGCGGCGAAGCGGCCAGGATCGCCCTCCCAGACGATCCTTGCATGTTCGAGCACATAGACGCGGTCGGCATGCGGAAGCGCGAAGGTCACGTTCTGCTCGCCGAGCAGCACCGTGATCGACGTCGTCTGCCGCAGCCTCGTTAGGGCCTTGGACAGGAGTTCGAGAATGACGGGGGCGAGGCCCAGCGTCGGCTCGTCCAGGATCAGGATCTGCGGCTGCATCATCAGCGCGCGGCCGATCGCAAGCATCTGCTGCTCGCCACCGGAGAGCGTTTGCGCCATCTGGCCCTGGCGCTCTTTCAGGATCGGGAATAGCTCGAACAGCCAGGCAAGCTGTGCCGCGCGCTTGTCGTCGGCGAGGTGTTGCCCGCCGAGATCGAGGTTTTCGCGCACGCTCATCTCGCCGAACAGCTCGCGCGATTCCGGGCACTGCACGAGGCCGCTGCGGGCGATTTTCGCTGGGCTCGTGCCGCGCAGATTCTCGCCGTTGCGTACGATCTCGCCGGTATAAGGCAGGAAGCCGGAGATGGTGTTGAACAGTGTGGTCTTGCCGGCGCCGTTGAGGCCGACAATGGAGACGAACTCGCCCTCGTGGACGTGGATCGAGACGTTCTCCAGCGCCTGCGCCTTGCCGTAGAACACGCTGACGTCCTCGACCTGGAGCAGCGGCACCTTGTCCTTGAAGCTGGTCTCGGGCCGCGCATGGGTCTCGATGGCGCCGCCGAGATAGACCCGCCGCACCGTCTCGTTCTTCATGACGTCCTCGGCTTTGCCGGTGACGATCTCCTCGCCGAGATACATCGCGAGCACGCGGTCGACCAGCGCCGCGACGCTCTTGACGTTGTGGTCGACCAGCATCACCGCGCGGCCCTCGTCGCGAAAACTGCGGATCAGGTCGGAGAAGATTTCGACCTCCGCCCGCGTCAGCCCGGCAAAGGGCTCGTCCACCAGCACGACTTTGGGATCGCGCGCGATCGCCTTGGCCAGTTCGAGCCGGCGCAGGTCGGCGAAGGGCAGCGTTGGCGGGCGGCGGTTCATCACGTTGCCGAGGCCGACGCGGTCGGCAATCCATTTGGCGCGCTCGACCAGCGCCTTGTCGGGAAACAGCATGAACAGGCTGTCCGGCAGCAGCGCGACCATGATGTTCTCCAGCACGGTCTGCCGGTTCAGCGGCCGCGAATGCTGGAACACCATGCCAAAGCCTTTGCGCGCGATCTTGTGCGCGGGAAAGCCGGCGACGTCCTCGCCCTCGAAGATCACTTCGCCGGCGGTCGGGCGCTCGATGCCCATCACGCTCTTCATCGCGGTCGACTTGCCCGAGCCGTTCGGCCCGATCAGGCCAAAGATCTCGCCGCTATTGACCTCGAAGCCGAGGTTCTTCACCGCCGTCAATCCGCCGAAGCGCTTGGTCAGGCCACGGACTTCGAGCACGGCCCTGTTTGAAGTTCGCATATCCATCACGAGCGCGCCTCACGCGAGAGGGCCGCTCCGAGGAAGCCGCCGGGGAAGAACAGCACGACGAGCAGCGCGACGGCCGAAACGATGAAGGTCGCTAGCTCGCCGGTCGGGCGCAGGAACTCGCCGGCGACGATCAGGAAGATCGCGCCCAGCGCCGCGCCAAGCACGGTGCGCCGGCCGCCGAGCACGGCTGAGACGATCACGTTGACGCCGACTGCGACGTCGACGACGGTGCCGACCGAAGCGGTGCCGAAATAGAACACCAGCAGCGCGCCTGATAACCCCGAGAAGAACGCGCTGACGATGAAGGCGGCGAGCTTGTGCTTGACGATGTTGAAGCCGAGCGCGCCGGCCTGCACCGGATCCTGGCCGCTGGCTTGCAGCACCAGGCCGATCGGCGACTGCGACAGGCCATAAAGAATAGCCGCCGAGATCGTCATGAAGCCGAGCGCGATCCAGTAATTGACCCCGGCGTTGATGGAGATGACGTCGGGAATGGTCAGGCCGATCTCTCCGCCGGTGAGGTCGGCAAACACCACGATGAAATTCTGCAGCATCAGTACCGCGACCAGCGTGGTCAGGCCGAAATACGGTCCGCGCACCCGAAGCGCCGGCAGCGCCAGCACGAGGCCCGCGATGACGGAGGCGAGCGCGCCGAGCACGATGCAAGCGTAAACCGACCAGCCGAACTGGGCATTCAGGATGCCGGCGGTGTAGGCACCGACGCCGATCAGGAAGGTCGGCCCGAAATTGACCTCGCCGGCGAAGCCGAACAGCAGGTCCCAGGCCATCGCGAACACGCCGAAATAGAAAGCGACGGTGAGGAGCCCGAGCACGTAGCCGGAGACGTAGAGCGGCAGCGTCGCCGCGATGACGACCAGCGCAAGCGAGATGAAGAACAGGCGGGTCGTAAAGAAGCTGGCCATCTCAGCGCCTCCCCAGAAGGCCCTGGGGCCGGATGTACATCACGAACACGAGCAGCAGCAGCGCCGGAATGGTGCGGTAGGCCGGCGAGATCAGGTAGGCCGTGAGCGTTTCGAGATAGCCGACCACGAAGGCCGCGATCAGCGAGCCGGAGACGCTGCCGAGGCCGCCGAGCACGACGATCGAGAACGCGCTCGCGGTCAGCGGTCCGACGCTGTAGGAGCTGACGCCGAGGAACATCCCGAGCAGCACGCCGGCGATGCCGGCGAGGATGCCGTAGATCGCCCATACCACGACGTAGATGTTGGTGAGCTCGAGGCCGAGCAGGGTGACGCCACGTGGGTTCATCGAGGCGGCCAGCACCGCCTTGCCGGTGCGGGTGCGGTTCACCAGGAGCCACAACAGCGCGATGACGAAGCAGCACACGATCGCGGTAAAGATCTCGTTCCTGGGCGTGCGTACGCCGAGGATCTCGACGACGCCCTCGACGATCGGCAGCACGGTCTTGGCGTTGTTGGTGAAGAAATAAGCGATCACCTCCTGGATCATGATCCCCCACAGCAGCGTGCCGGTGAGGACGAAGATCTCCTTCTCTTCATTCGGGATGCGCCGGGAGTCCTGGATCGGCTTCACTACCGCGAAATAGGTCGCAAAGGATGTCAGGAGGGCGACACCGACCCCGATCAGCGCGCCGGCATAGGTGCCGACATTCAGGATGCTGGCGGCGGCCCAGGCCGCCACCGCTGCCGCCACCATGATGGCCCCGTGGGAGAGGTTGAGGACGCCGGAGACGCCGAAGATCAGCGTGAAGCCGGTGGCACCGAGAGCATAGAGAGCGCTGATGGCAAAGCCATCGATCAGAATCTGGAAAGCACGCATCTAGGGTTGGCAATCTGATTTATGAGAGACGATGTTGCTGGCGCAACGTGCTGCGGGGCCGCATGTGGAAGCTCCCGGGAGCTGGTCCCGGGAGCGTGTCCTGCTAGTTCGAGAGCTTGATGAAGCTCGGGAACTTGATGTCGACCTTGGCGACTTCCTTGGGCCAGACCGCGCTCTGCTTGCCGCCCTGCCATTGCAGCATCAGCCCGGTGATCAGGCCCTTGCCGTATTTGATCGAGTGCGTGAACGGATCGTCCTTGCCGTAGAACTGGACGCGGCCGATCGTGCCTTCCCAGTCCGTCGTCTCCAGCGCGGCGACCAGCTTGTCGGCGTCGCTCGAGCCCGCGCGCTTCACGGCGTCGGCGATGTAGTAGACCTCGTCATAGGCGGTGTAGCCGGCATAGGACGGATAGTTGCCGAACTTCTTCTTGAAGGCTTCGGCGAACGGCACCGATTTCGGCGTCACCGCGACGCCTGGCCCGGAGACGCCCTGATAGAGCACGCCTTCCGCCGCCTGATTGGTGTCCTTGCCAAAAGTCTCGTTGGTGGCCTGCGAGGCGATGCCGAACATCGGGATCGGCACCTGCTGGTTCTTCCACTGCACCGTCGGCTGCACGCCGACGTGCGAGATGCCGGTGATGATCACGTCGGGCTTCGAGCCCTCGATCTTGTTGAAGATCGGTGTGAAGTCGGTGGTATCAGGCGAGAAGCGGATGTGGTCGAGCACCTTCAGCCCGATCTTGGGCAGGCATTCCTCGTAGCCGATGTCGAGCGGCTTGGTCCAGGCGGCGTCCTCGCTCATGATGACCGCGGTCTTCATGTGCATCTTGTCGACCAGCAGGTCCTTGGCGCCGTCGCAGACCGAGAGCGCCAGCGCGGCGGAGGTCAGATAGCCGTGGAAGGTGTATTTGTTCTTCTCGTAGTCGGCGTGCACGCTCTTGCTGATCTCGTTGGACGCGGCACCGGGCGTGACGAACGGCGTCTTCAGCCGCGAGGCCCAGGGCTCCAGTGCCAGCACGACTTCGCTGATGTAGCTGGCGATGACCGCATTGACCTTGTCCTCGTTTACCGCGCGCTGGAATGCGCGCACCGAATCTGCCGAGGACGAGTGATTGTCGTAAGAGACGATCTCGATCTTGCGGCCGTCGACGCCGCCATTGGCGTTGATCTCGTCGGCGGCGAGCTGCGCCGCCTGAGGGATGGAGGCGCCGGCAATCGCCTGCGCTTCCGCGATCACACCGATCTTGATCGGATCGGCCGCAAGTGCCGCGCCTGAGGTCATCAACACAGCGGCCGCGGCGGTACCGAGTGCTATTCGCAACGCAACAGAGAGCGGTTTCTTCATCTTGTTCTCTCCCTTAACAGGCCTCTTATGAGCCATTATGCCGCGACTATACCGGCGGAGACATTCTCGGCAAGTGAAACCGCGTCCAGGATCGTGAGGCACGGACTAAAGTCTAGCGCTGCGCAAATAGCGGGCAGGAAAGCTGTCGGACCCGTTTCACGCGTAGGCATGCAGATTTCGTTGGTAGGCATGCGCAGCTATCGCGGCGCACAGCAGCGCGATCGATGAATGCGATGCCGTCGCGTCGGCTCAGCGCGCTCGCAGCAGCGATGGATCGAGGGGCGCGAGCCGGGCCGGATCAAATGGCGAGATGTCGACGCTGCGCGTCGCACCCTCCGCGATCAGTTGCGCCATGGCCTCGCCTGTAGCGGGCGCATTCAGGATGCCCCACACATTGTGCCCCGTCGCAACATAAAGACCTTCACTTCGCGGCACCTTGCCGATCAGCGGCAGGCCGTCCTGTGTCACCGGCCGGAAGCAAGCCTGCCGCGCGATGATCCTCTCGGAGCGGAACTGCGGCGACAGCCGCTCGGACATGGTTTGCAGGCGCGCGATCGCGTCGTTGTCCGGCGTCACGGCGGCCGGATCAAGCGGAAGCGGCGCGATGTCGGAGAGAGCGGTGATATGCGTGCTGCCGTCGGCGCGAGGAAAGACCTCGATCGACACGGCACTGCCATTCTCTTCAGACTCCAGGAACAGCGCATCGGCCGGCACATCCGTGCCGGTGTCGTACACGATGCTCGGGCTGCGTTGGCCGTAGACGGCGGGCAGGCTCATCCATTGCGCGGCGAGCAGTGACCATGGTCCCATCGCGATCACGACGGCGTCCGCCTCGACGATGCGGCCGTCGACCGCGACGCCCGTCGCGGTCGTGCCGTCCGCATCGCGCATGATACCGGTCACGTGGCCGATGCGAAGTTCGGCGCCTTGCGCGAGCGCCGCGTTCATCACGGCTGAGGTGAATTTCTTGGGGTGAACGATCGCGGTGGTCTCCGTCGTGCCGATGCGCTGCGTGATGATGACGCCGTTGCTGAGCCAGCCAAGCGCGGACGGTGTATCCCGGCGTGGATGGCCGTCGGCGGCAACGGAGCCGCTATAGGCACTCATCGGGCGATGACCCCAATCGCCTGCGATCTCGTCCGGCAGTTGCGCATGGAGAGCAAAGCTCCGTCGTGCCAGCGCATCGAGCGGCGAGCCCTCGCACCAGTTGTGCGCGAGGAAGCCGCCCGCCTTACCTGACGCTGCGGCCGCCACCTCGGTTCGTTCCACGAGGATGACATCGATGCCGTGACGTCGAAGAAACCAGGCGGTGCAGGCGCCGATGACGCCGCCGCCGCAGATCACAACGCGCACGAATGCTCTCTCATACAATGAAATCCTTTGCATGGAGATCCGCGGTATGGACCCCCTCCAGCGTAATCGTATCGGTCGCCGTCAGATGGATCACCGCGTTTCCTGTGCTGTCATCGCTGATCAGGCTTTTCAGCGCCGCCCAGTCTGCGAAGCCGTAATCGTGCAAATTGATCAAATCATGCTCTCGCGCCGTGCTGCCGACAGCCTTGTTGCCCTGGTCGAAATCGTTGATCACGTCCAGGCCCGAGCCCTTGTCGAAGACGAATCTGTCGTCGTTCGGTCCGCCCCAGAGTTGGTCATTTCCGCCACCGCCGTTCAGCATGTCCTTGCCGCCCGTGATCGAGCCGGCCGTGAACGGGGCGTAGGTCTGTGCGTCGCCATACAGCAAATCGTCGCGGCTGCTGCCGAGAAGAATATCATCTCCGCCATGCGCGTTGCCTGACATGTTCGAGGCATCTCCGACGAGCACGATGGACGTGGAGTCCGGGTTGCCGTTGACAGCCGCGATCAGGATATCGTTGCCGCCGCGGCTATCGTCGCTCATGTAGCCGGCGTCTCCAACCAGAGACGCGCCGCCGGATTGGGCGGCGGCGCCGACGGTGTAGCTGAGGATGTCGTTGCCGCCGCGCGCATCGCCGCTCATGGACACCAGGGCGTCGCCCGATATCGAAGCGCCGCCGTAACTGCCGACCTGGGTCACGCTGAGGATATCGTTGCCGCCATGTGCATGATCGCTCATGGAACTGCCGGAGTCTCCGCTGAACGCGCCGGACGATCTGTTTCCCATCGATGCAATGACGACGTCATTGCCGCCGCTCGTGTCGGCTGACATGGCGGTTTCGGCATCGCCAAAAACACCGAGGGTCGCGTAGATCGATGTCGATGCATCGACATGAAGCACATCGTTGCCGCCACGGGCGTGGCCGGACATCGCCTGCGCGTCGCCGTCGACGAACACGTAATCGCCGAAGCCTGTGACGGTCGCAGCGAGATGGTCGTTTCCGCCGTGAGAATATTCTTGCAGGGTCTGGTCGTCGCCAACGAATATCAGGACCGCGTTGCCCCCGTCGACGGTCGCGATCATCTTGTCGCTGCCGCCGCGGCCGTCGTTCGGCAGGCCCGGGTCCCCGAACTCGGTCACGAATTGCTGGGACCCAACGCTGACGATGATGGTGTCGTTTGGCATACGGCGCATCGCGCAACTCCCCGTTCAAGTCGGGCGCGGGAACGAAGGGCATCATGCCTTCGCACCGCGCTGCGGCCCTGCCGCGCCATACAATCTTCGTTGGATTGATGGCGGAGATTTGCCCGCGGCGTAGCTTGATTGCGATCAGGGAACCGAGGGCGCCGGCGGTCCATGCCGACGCCCGGGCTTGTGGTCTCTCGCGCGGGCTTAGCCCGGGCCTGCGCCTTGCGTGGCCGTGTACACCGCATAGAGCGACTGGCTCGCGGCCATGAACAGGCGGTTGCGCTTGGGGCCGCCGAAGCAGATGTTGCCGCACACTTCGGGCAGCCGGATGCGGCCGAGGAGCTTGCCGTCCGGCGACCACGTCGTCACGCCGCTATAGCCGACGGCACGGCCCGCATTGCTGGAGGCCCAGACATTGCCGTTGACGTCACAGCGCACACCGTCCGGCCCGCACTTCACACCGTCGATCACGCACTCGCTGAACCGCTTCTGGTTGGTGAGCTTGTTGTCGCCGCCGACGTCGAACACGAAAATCTCGCCCTTGCCGCCGGGCCCGGTGTCGCCGGGTCCCTTGCCGGTTGAGACGACGTAGAGCTTCTTGAAGTCCGGCGAGAAGCACAACCCGTTTGGATCTGGCACCTGCTCCTCGGTGACGACGAGGTCGACACGGCCGCTAGGATCGATGCGATAGCAATTGGTCGGCAGCTCGCGCCTGCCCGGTGCGAAGCCGGCCGGCTGTCCAATCCGTGGATTGAGCTTGCCGCTGGAATTGCTCGGACCGCCCGCGGCGTCCGGCTCACCTTCGTAGAGCTGGCCGCCATAGGGCGGATCGGTGAACCAGTAGCTGCCGTCAGGATGCGCGACGACATCGTTCGGCGAGTTCAGCTTCTTGCCGTTGTAATTGTCGCAAAGCACGGTCGCGGTGCCGTCATGTTCATAACGCGTCACCCGCCGGGTCAAATGTTCGCAGGAGAGTTGACGGCCCTGGAAATCGAACGAGTTGCCGTTGGAATTGTTGGACGGCGAGCGGAACACGCTGACGCGACCGTCGTCTTCGCTCCAGCGCATCTGCCTGTTGTTGGGAATGTCGCTCCATAGCAGATAGCGGCCCTGTGCACTCCACGCCGGGCCTTCAGCCCACAGCACGCCCGTATAGAGACGCTTGATCGCCGTGTTGGGCTGCGCGAGATCGTTGAAGGACGGATCGACCGCGATGACGTCGGGGTCCCAGAAATAAGTGGTCGGCGCGCCGTTGGGACCGAAATCGCGTGGTGGGGTGGTAATCGTCGTCGGCGGCGCGGCAGGTCCGGTCTGGGCCAGCGCGGAACCGGCGCCAGCAAAAGTGGCGGCGCCGAGCGCAAGCCCCTGAACGAGCGTTCGTCGTGAAAGCGCAGCATCATGGTCACGCTGCTTTTGGCGTATCATCGCGTCCTCCCGGTCATGTTCGGCTAGCCGGTTGATCCGGCCGAGCAGGGCGAGGTTAGTCCGGTCCGATGACGGTTGCGAGGGGGAGGTACGCATCCTCAGCGAGATATCGGGGCGGCAAAGGCGCTGCAACATCGAACACGGAAACGACAAATTCGTCCGGCGCGACGGAGTTTACCGGAACTGCGTTCGGGACATTGCCAAGCTGTGGAGCATGTCAAGCCTTGACCTCCTGCGCGAGGCTGGCAGAACGTCATTGGGGGCGTAAGTCGGAGTTTACTGTGGTCGCTGTCGTCGTACTGGTTTTGCTGCTCGGGATTGCATTTCCGGCCGGCTATTTCACCCGCGACTACGTGTCCCGCAAAAGGCGGGCCGAAGCGCGCCGCTGGCGTGAGTACAGCGAGCCGGATTGGCTGAGTGCCAACGCACCGGCCAATACCAACGAGATCGCGATCGCCGGCAAGGGTGCGCCGGTTGTCACCGGCGAGCTCGGTCAGATGCTGAACCGCTGGGAGAGCAGGGCTCGCGCTCGCCGCACGGCGTAACTCGACGGTCTTGCCGGCGTTCGGTCGGTCACACATACGGCACCGGGTCCTTGCAACGCATCCGGCGCTGCGATCATGTCAGCCCTTCTGTCCATCTTTTGGCGTTGCGGTTGCTGCCATTTCTCGTCTAGAAACGACGCATCGAGCCTCCCGGCAACCAACCGTCAACGGTTTTGACCGAGGATTTGAGGGCTCAAAAGGGTCTGGCAATGCTGATTCGCGGCCAAATTGATGGGATTTCGGGGGAGGTGGCTCTGGCCGCCGCCACGATCCCGGCCGCGCTGCTGCCCACCCTCCTGATTGGCGGGCTTCTTCTTACTTGCCCCTGAGGGCCGGCTGGGCGCCATGCGCCTGGGCGCTCAGGGGTTGGTCGAGATCACCGGACACCTCAAGCGCCCAGAAGACTGACGGCGCAAAAGCTCAAAAGGAATTTGAAATGGCCCCCGTGAACAAGTCCGATAAGGACCGCGTCATCATTTTCGACACCACCCTGCGCGACGGCGAGCAGTGCCCCGGCGCCACCATGACCTTCGAGGAGAAGCTCGAGGTCGCCGAGATGCTGGACGATATGGGCGTCGACGTCATCGAGGCCGGCTTCCCCATTACCTCGGAAGGCGACTTCCAGGCGGTCAGCGAGATCGCCCGCCGCTCCAAGAACGCCGTCATCGCCGGCCTGTCGCGCGCGCATCCGGCCGACATCGACCGCTGTGCAGAGGCGGTGAAATTCGCCAAGCGTGGCCGCGTCCACACCGTGATCGCGACGTCGCCGCTGCATATGCGGGTGAAGCTGAACAAGACCCCGGAGCAGGTGCTCGAGACCTCGGTTGCCATGGTCGCGCGCGCCCGCAACCAGATCGACGACGTCGAATGGTCGGCCGAGGACGGCACCCGCAGCGAGATGGACTATCTGTGCCGCATCGTCGAAGCCGTCATCAAGGCCGGCGCCACCACCGTGAACATTCCTGATACCGTCGGTTACACCACGCCCGACGAATACACCCACTTCATGAAGACGCTGATCGAGCGCGTGCCGAACTCGGACAAGGCGGTGTTCTCCGTGCACTGCCATAACGATCTCGGCATGGCGGTGGCGAACTCGCTGGCCGGCGTCGTCGGCGGCGCGCGCCAGGTCGAGTGCACCATCAACGGCATCGGCGAGCGTGCCGGCAACGCCGCGCTGGAAGAGATCGTGATGGCGATCAACGTGCGCAACGACAAATTCCCCTACTGGAACAAGATCGACACCACGCAGCTGACCCGCGCCTCGAAGGTGGTGTCGGCGGCGACCTCGTTCCCGGTGCAGTACAACAAGGCCATCGTCGGCCGCAACGCGTTCGCGCATGAGAGCGGCATCCATCAGGACGGCGTGCTGAAGGACGCTTCCACCTACGAGATCATGCGGCCCGAGATGGTCGGCCTGAAGCAGTCCTCGCTGGTGCTGGGCAAGCATTCCGGCCGCCATGCCTTCGTGCACAAGCTGGAGGAGATGGGCTACAAGCTCGGCCCGAACCAGCTGGAAGATGCGTTCACGCGGATGAAGGCGCTGGCCGACCGCAAGAAGGACATCTACGACGAGGACATCGAGGCGCTGGTCGACGAGGAGATGGCGGCTTCGCACGACCGCATCAAGCTGACCTCGCTGACCGTGATCGCCGGCACCCATGGCCCGCAGCGCGCGACCATGAAGCTCGATGTCGACGGCCAGATCAAGATCGAGGAGGCCGAGGGCAACGGTCCGGTCGACGCGGTTTTCAACTGCATCAAGCGCCTGGTGCCGCACGAAGCCAAGCTCGAGCTGTACCAGGTCCACGCAGTGACTCAGGGCACCGATGCGCAGGCCGAAGTCTCGGTGCGGCTGTCGCATGAGGGACGTGCGATGACCGCGCGCGCGGCGGATCCGGATACGCTGGTGGCCTCGGCAAAGGCCTATCTCGGCGCGCTCAACAAAATCGTCATGAAGCGCCAGCGCGACACCGTGACGACCGCCGCCGCGAGCTGAGGTTGCTACCACCGCCTCTTCCGGAAGCGGGAGAGGCGGTGATTGCGGCGTTCACCATGAATGGCTGCCCTGCTAACGGCCAATAGCAGCTTGTGATGTCGACCTGTATTGATGCTAACGGCATAGGCCACCCGTGCGCCGGGTGGCCCAAATAACAACAGGGAGAGATTATGCGCACCTTCGCGATCGCTGCGTCCATCGCGGTCCTGGCTCTTGGCTTGACCGGGCCGGCATCGGCCCAAGCGCCCATCATCATCAAGTTCAGCCACGTTGTGGCCACCGACACGCCGAAGGGCAAGGCGTCGGAGAAATTCAAGGAGCTCGCCGAGAAGTACACCGGCGGCAAGGTCAAGGTCGAGATCTATCCGAACTCGACGCTCTACAAGGACAAGGAAGAGCTCGAGGCGCTCCAGCTCGGCAGCGTGCAGATGCTGGCGCCGTCCAACTCCAAGTTCGGCCCGCTCGGCATCCGCGAGTTCGAGGTATTCGATCTCCCCTACATCCTCCCTGATCTGAAGACGCTGCGGAAGGTGACCGAAGGTCCGCTCGGCGCCAGGCTGCTCAAGCTGCTCGAACCGAAGGGTATCACCGGCCTTGCCTATTGGGACAACGGCTTCAAGGAGATGAGCGCCAACAAGAAGCTGGTCGCGCCGGCCGACTATCAGGGCGTCAAGTTCCGCATCCAGTCCTCGCGCGTGCTCCAGGCGCAATTCAAGGCGCTCAGCTCGCTGCCGCAGGTGATGGCGTTTTCGGAAGTCTACCAGGCGCTGCAGACCGGCGTGGTCGACGGGCAGGAGAACACCTGGTCGAACATCTATACCCAGAAGATGCATGAGGTGCAGAAGTACATCACCGAGACCAACCACGGCTATATCGGCTACGTCGTGATCGTGAACAAGAAGTTCTGGGACGATCTGCCGGCCGACCTTCGCGACCAGCTGACCAAAGCGATGAAGGAAGCGACCGACTTCAACAATACGCAGTCGCAGAAAGAAAATGAGGACGCGCTCGCCGAGATCAGGAAGAGCGGCAAGAGCGAGATCATCAAGCTCACTCCGGAGCAGGATGAGGCGATGCGCAAGGCCATGGAGCCGGTCTACAAGGACGCGGCAAGCCGTATCGGGCAACCGTTGATCGACGAATTCCAGAAGGAAGCGAAGAGCACGACGAACTGATTTGAACGGATGATGAATGGGGGCTTCCGTGCCGGGCGCGGAAGCCCCTTTTTGTTGCGAATGATTTCCGATTACGACTGAATAAAGGTTCAGGAGCGTTACATCTTCGAAAGAACCCGCTCCCTGTCCAAGTTGTAAGTTGCGCGTAAGCCGCGCTGCGCCCATCCTCACGACATCCTTCCAGAGGAGAGTTCGCATGAGGAAGTTCACCATCGCCGCCATCGCCGTGCTCAGCATCGCCGGCTCGGGCGCGGTCTATGCCCATTATCATCGCCCGTGGATGCACGAGCACATGCGCCACATCCGCATGAACCCGGAAGACCGCGCCGCCATGATCGACGCGCGGATCGCCGCCGTCCATGCCGGGCTGAAGCTCAACGCCGACCAGGAAAAGCTGTGGCCGCCGGTCGAGGCCGCCGTGCGCGACTTCGCCAAGCTGCGCATCGATCGCGCCAATGCGCGGATGAATGCCGGTCCCGGCGATGCCGGCAAGGACGCGAATAAGGACGCCAACAAGGATGCCGACAGGCCGGAGGATCCGGTCGCCCGCCTGCGCCAGCGCGCCGAGGACATGGGGGCGACGTCGGCGGCCCTGAAGAAGATCGCCGATGCCGCCGATCCGCTCTACAAGACCCTGGACGAGGGCCAGAAGCGGCGCCTCGCCGTGCTGACCCGCCACCGCGGCCCGTTCGGCGGCGGCGAAGACGGCCCGCGCCGCCACTTCATGGAGCGTGGCATGGACCGCATGATGGAGCGCGGTATGGACCACTTCCACCGTGACCGTTTCGACCGCGACGGCGGCCCGGACCGGGACCGCGAGGGCCGGCTCTGAGCTGCAAGGGTTGCCGCGATCAACCTTGGCGAAGCCGCTGGAATCCAGCGGCTTTTCGCTTTTTTGGGGGATGTGGGCATACCCTTGGAAAACTTACGTACCATCGCTTGCCAGACCCGGATCGCTTTGCTAAACGACCGGCCTCGCAAGGCATTGACCGCCTTTCGGGCGCATAGCTCAGTTGGTAGAGCAGCTGACTCTTAATCAGCGGGTCCCAGGTTCGAGCCCTGGTGCGCCCACCATTCAAGATCCTGCTGATGCGGGTTCTTTTCATTTCAACGCCCAGAACAAAGTGCGCTTTGTGCGAGGTTCTTTGTGTGGGCGGACGCGGCCAGCTTGCCGTTGGCTTTCCCTTGTTTCCATACCGTCACCCATTCGACTCGGCACGCGGATCCAATGGACAGATCGATGACGTGCTCATCGTAGTATAGGATACTGGAGCGGGCAAAACGGACGATCCGTTCTGCCCGTCGCCGCAGGATATCGCTTGCTGCAGAACGAAAACGAGATTGTTCGGGTCGGGTTCGAGTCGCTTTCCTACGGACCACAGTTCGGCAAACGGAGCTGATGGTCGCGGCTGGATTTTCCTGTGCGAATTCGGCTAGGCGGCCATTCGCAACAGATCGACGATCTCGGCTTCGCTCTTGAATGGCCGCGGATTGGCTTGGACGAAGCGATGATTGATCGCGATCTTGCTGATCTGATCAAATTTGTCTTCGCCGATCCCGACGTCGGCAAGACGGCCGGGCAATCCAAGTTTCTTGGTGAATTGCGCGAAGGCGGCGGCGGCTTCCATGCCCGGCTCGCCAAGGGCCGTCGCCAGGCGCTGTTGCGCATCCTCGGTGAACGGCTTGTTGTACCGAAGCAGGCTCGGCATGATGACTGGTGTGCAATAGTAGTGCGGAACACCGAAGGTACCGCCAAGCACATGGCCGATGCCGTGACTGGCTCCCATCGGCACCCGCGCCTGGAGGCCGAAAGCGGCGAGCCACGCGCCGTATTGAGACAGTCGGCGCGCCTCCAGATCATCAGGTTGCTGCAAGGTTCGCAGCATTCCCTCACGCAGGGTGCGAATGCCGGCCAGGACGACCTCGTCGGCGAGCGGCGTGCCAGCGGGTGAGCACAAGGCTTCGATGCCGTGGTCCATCGACCGCGTTCCCGACCCCATCCAGAGCTTGGAAGGCGTATGAACGGTGAGCGCGGGGTCGAGAATGATAGCCACCGGCATCATCCGGGGATGAAAGAAAATCTGCTTCAGCCTGTTGCGTTCATCGGTGACGAGCGCGGCTGCATTGTATTCGCCGCCATTCAGCGTGGATGGCACCGCGATCTGTCGGACCTTTGGCGATCGGAACGGAGAGACGGTGACGCCCGGGCCCATGGGGAATTGATCGAAACCCGCTTCGTCGCGGATATCATGTTCCATCGCCATGATGACGATCTTGGCGAGGTCGATTGCCGAGCCCCCGCCAACCGCGACGACCAGGTCGGCTCCGGCGTCTTTGGCTTGACGTGCAACCTCGGCAGCTTGCTTGCGCGTAGTGTGCTCTGCGATTCCATCGAAGCTCGCGACATGTCTTCCGCCGAGCGCGCGCCGGATCTTCTCGATCTCGTCGGTCTTGGTGCCCAAGGTGCGGCTGACGATCAGGAAGACGCGCTTGGCATCCAGTCGCACCGCTTCATCGTTCAAGGCCTCAGACGCAGCTTTGCCGTAAACGACACGATCGATTGCCGGAAAATTGTGTATCCCTGCCTTGCGCATTTGCGTTCTCCCCGTGAGTTATCAAGCACCGATCTTCAAGCGGCGACAGTGTCGCGAATCTGTCGCGACGCCGTTTCCAGAAAGGCCTGAGCGAGATCGGGATCGTTGACGACGCGTGAGAGTGTCAACGCTCCGACCATCGTCGAAAGAATGGCCATGGCTTTGCTCCTGGATTCCTCGTCGCTCGCTTCGGCAATCAGGCGGCTGAGGATTTCGATATGCGCTTTGATCCCGCCTTCGAACGACGCTTTCACCTCGCTGCTCTGTCTGGCCACATCCGAGCCGAGCGCCACGATCGGGCAACCGTCCATCTTTTCGTCGCGATGGCCCGTGCTGAGATAGAACCCCATCATCGCCCCAAGGGGATCCTCAGGGTTCGCGGCGATGGCGGTCGACCATCGAAGCGTGGCGCTCTCCAGCGCGCGCGCCGACGCCTGTGCGGCCAGGTCCTCCTTTGACTCAAACTGCTTGTAGAATGCGCCTTGGGTCAGCCCGGCAGCTTCCATCAGGTCCTTGAGGCCGATGCCGTCAAATCCCCGCGACCGAAACAGGCGGCTTGCGACATTGATGACGTTTTGCCGGTTTTCCTCAGCCTGAATGCGACTCACTCGCATCATTGGTCTCCACATTTAGATTGCGTTCGACATCTATTATTCGATATAGAGCTCGAATGCAATCTATCTGGCATGAGGCGGCGTTATGAAAAAACGACCCATGATCGTGCTGGGCAGCGTCCTGATCGCGGGATGCGCGGTGGCCGCATTCGTTGCGCTTCGCGCGCCGGCAGCCTCGGCCGTGAGCGATCCGAGACAGGAAGTCCCGATCGTCAGGATCACGGCCGCGGCGCGGGTGACCGGATCGGAGCGTGGCTTCACCGGCATCATCGGGGCGCGGGTGCAGAGCAGCCTCGGTTTTCGCGTTCCCGGCAAGATCGTGGAGCGGCTTGTGAATACCGGTGAGCAGGTCAAAGCCGGTCAGCCGCTGATGCGGATCGACGAAACCGACCTTCGTCTTGCGGTCACGGCGAAGCGCAACGCCGTTGCCGCCGCGCGCGCGTCCGTCGTGCAGACCGAAGCGGACGAACAGCGATACGCCAAGTTGGTGAGCAACGGCTGGGCTTCCCGACAGCGCTACGAGCAAGCCAAGGCCGCGGCTGAAGCCGATGCACGGGTTGCCGAGAACGAGGCGACGTACTCGATCCTGGTCGCGGACGCGGACGGAACGGTGGTCGAAACGCTTGGCGAGCCCGGGCAGGTCGTCTCGGCCGGCCAGACGGTTGTTTGGATTGCCAAGGCCGGTCCTCGCGAGGCGGTGGTCGCGCTTCCTGAAACGATCCGGCCGGCAATCGACTCCGTGGCCGAGGCCAGCGTGTACGGAGCAGCCGAAGGGCGGCGCTATACGGCGCGTTTGCGGCAATTGTCCGACGCCGCCGATGCCCAGACCCGAACCTATGAAGCCCGATATGTCCTGGACGGTGAAGCCGCGGCCGCACCACTTGGCGCGACGGTGACCATTCGGCTGCCGAGCCAGACGAGCGAGCCGCAAGTTCAGGTAGCGCTCGGAGCAGTGCTCGACGATGGCCGCAAGACCGGAGTTTGGATCCTCGACCGCGCCCCTCAACCGTACGCTTTCGGCCGATCAAGCTTGTTCGGGTGACCGACGAAACCGCCGTGATCTCCGGCTTGAATTCTGGTGATGCGATTGTTTCGCTCGGCGCTCACCTCCTGCAGGAGGGCGCTCGTGTCAGGACCGCCGCTGAAAGCCGGAGCAACTGAAGAGTCTCAATCGTTCCGCGCCAGCCGCTGGAGAAGCACATGTACAGCTACATCGTCGAGCAGGAGATCCGAAAGACCTTCGACCATGTCAACAACCATCGCTGGGATGAAGCGGTGAAGGCGGTGGCGCCGCACATCCATCACCGTGTTTCCGGCAATCACGCGTTGGGCGGGGAGCGCCACGACAAAGCGGCCCTGCGCCGCTGGTTCGAGCGGCTCGGACGCGTCCTGCCCACGCTCCAGATCAAGGTCAACAACGTCTGGGTGAAGGGCTGGCCCTGGAACACCACCGTGTTTGTCGAGTGGGACGGCACCGCAACGCTGCTCGACGGCGACGGCTCGTACGTCAACCGCGGTCTCCACGTGTTCACCCTGCGGTGGGGCAGAGTCCATGCACTCGAGGAATTTCAAGATTCACAGGAAGCCGCGCGCGGGCTTGCCGCGCAAGCGGCAGCTGGCCTCAAGGAAGCTGCCGCCCAGCCAATTATAAGTTAGCAGATGAACCTCAATCTTTCCGCGATCGCCGTTCGCGAACGGGCCGTCACCCTGTTCTTCATCATCCTGCGTTCGGGTTCAACGCCATTCTTGGCCTGATCGGACTGGCAGGCATCCTGATGCGTAACACCCTGATCCTTACCGAACAGATCAAGGAGAATCGTTCTGCCGGCCTCGATGACTATCAAACCGTCATCGAAGCCACCGTGCAACGCACCAGGCCGGTGATCCTGACCGCACTTGCCGCCGTGCTGGCCTTCATTCCTCTGACGCATTCCGTGTTCAGGGGATCGATGGCCTACACGCTGATTGGCGGCACGGCAGTCGGCACGGTCCTGATCCTGCTGTTCCTTCCTGCGCTTTATGTGGCCTGGTTTCGCATCAAGCCGGCCCCGGACGAGCTCTACGAGCGTTCGGCGAAGGATGCAGAATTGCGAACAGCAATCGCCGCCGAGTAGGGCTCGGCGAGATCTATCCCTGCTGCGCCGTGGGTGTCTGGTTAGATAAGCCAGGCACTGCGAGGCCTCGCGCCGGCCTTATAGTTCAAAAAAAGAATGTGTACAGCGGCGTGGAAATACGCCAGCGATCCTGTCCTAGAATAGTCGAAAACGCACCATTTCACGCGGGATTTAGACCGAATTATTTCCAAGTACGAGAGCGCGGCCTGTCGTCAAAGTCACGGCACGTGAGCATCTAATCGCTTGACGAGTTCAAAAAAAGAACTGTAGGCTGCGCACGAGATGGCCGAACGCAACGGCCGCGACGTGCCGGATTTACGGCTGGACCCGTTCTGCGCGATGCCTCTTCGCAAAGGGCGCGACGAGCCGCCACCGGCGCAACAAAACAAAGCCGCACGCTCGAAAAGGGGTGCAAGTTTGGGAGGACGCAATGCTGGTGAGATGGAAGATCGTCGCGGCTCTGGCTCTATTCCTGAGCGGCCCCGCATTCGGCGCCGACGAGCCGGGAATCACTGCCACCGAGATCAAGATCGGCGGAGTTTTCCCCTTCAGCGGACCGGCATCATCGATCGGTCTCGTGGGCAAGGGGCTCATGGCCTACATCCAGGCCTTGAACGACCGTGGCGGCGTCAACGGACGCAAGATCAACTACATCGCCTATGACGACGGATATAGTCCTCCCAAGGCGGTGGAGCACGTCCGCAAGCTCGTTGAGAGCGACGAAGTGTCGTTCATGTTCGGCCAGCTCGGCACGCCCGGCATCTCGGCCACTGCAAAATACCTGAGGGCCAAGGGGGTACCGAGTGTCGCGATCGTCAGTGGCTCATCCAAGTTCACGGACGTCGCCAATTACCCCCTGCTCACCACGGGCCTTGTCAGCTACGACACGGAGGGAAGAATCTACGCCAAATACCTGACGAAGACGCTGCCGAACGCCAAGTATGCCATCCTCTATCAGAACGACGATCTCGGCAAAGATTATGTCGCTGCCTTCAAGGCGTTTCTCGGCAAGGATTTCGATCGCAAGGTCGTCAGTGCGTCCTACGAGGTCACCGAACCGACGATTGATTCGCAGATTACCAATCTGAAGAGCTCGGGAGCCGAGGCCCTGGTGATCGCCGGGACGCCGAAGTTCGCGGCACAGGCCATCCGGCAGGCTTCAGTGATCGGCTGGAAAGCGACCGTGATCATCAATTTCCCGTCCGGATCCGTCGGAGGCACGCTTGCACCGGCCGGGCTCGACAAATCGGTCGGCGTGATGGTCGGCACGACCAACAAGGATGTCCTGGACGAGACATGGAAGGACGATCCGGGCATGCGGGCTTACCGGGCATTTTTCGACAAGTATCTGCAGGGCGCCGATATTACCAACGGCAGCTATCTGACCGGTTATCAGCAAGGCGTCCTGCTCGAGCAAATCCTCAAGCAATGCGGTGATGATCTGTCGCGGAAGAATATTCTGGGGCAGGCGAAGAACCTGAAAGACGTCGTCGTTCCGACCGTGCTGCCCGGGATCAAGGTCAACACCAGCGAGACCGAGAACATGATCTGGACGCAGATGCGGCTGCAGCGCTGGACCGGCACAACGTGGCAAGCCTTCGGAGAAGTCCTGGACGCCAGGTCCGAGTGACTCTGGCGCAGCCCGTTCTATCCATCCGCGGTAATTCAGGAGATCGTTTTCGATGTCGACGAAGCCATTGACGTTTGCGCCAAGGGAGCTCTCCGTCGAGCGCCGGATCGACGGCACGCTCATATTGAGGTCGCCGCTCGAATTGGGGCCATGCGACTGGCGCGTCACCGATTTTCTGCCGCGCTGGGCAGCCGCGGCTCCGCAGCGAATATTCCTCGCACAGCGCAATGCCAAAGGGGGATGGGACGAGATCACCTATGGCGAAGCATGGTCGCAGGTGCAGGCGGTCGGCCAGAGTCTGATCGACATGGGCGCAAAGCCGGCTGACAGGCTGGCCGTGCTTTCGGGCAACTCCATCGAGAACGCGGTGATCTCCTTTGCTGCGATGTCGATAGGCGTCATTCTGGCGCCGATATCGCCGAACTACACGCTGATGCCCGGCGGCCTTGCGCGCCTCAAGGACATCGCGCAGGTGCTGCGTCCGAACTTCGTTTTCGTTCAGAGTGGACGCGACTTTTCCGCCGCCCGTTCCGTTCCCGAACTGGCAGACTCTACCTGGATCAGCGTCGATGGCGCGCCGGATACGATCCCCTTCCGCGTCCTGACGGATCGAACGGAGTGGACAGGATTTGCGCAAGCGTCGAGTGCGATCTCTACTGACGCCGTTGCGAAAATTCTCTTCACGTCCGGTTCGACCGGATTGCCAAAGGGTGTGCTGAACACGCACCGCATGATGGCGAGCTCCCTGCAAATGGGAAGCCTGCTGGTGTCGCCTCCGGAGGCGCCGGTCCAGGTCGAGTGGCTGCCGTGGCACCATACGATGGGCAGCAACGTCATTCTTCACGGCATTCTCAAGAACGGCGGGACGCTCTACATCGATGACGGCCGCCCGCTGCCTCAGCTCTTTCACAAGTCGGTGGCGAACCTCAAGGAGATCTCTCCGACGGCGATGTTCAATGTGCCCGCCGGCTATAACCTGTTGTGTGATGCCATCGAGAACGATGCCGCCCTCGGCGCGAGCATCTTCAAGCGGCTGGATCGATTGAGCTACGCCGGGGCTGCAATTTCGCAAGGCACGCTCGAAAAACTTTACCGGCTGACATCATCGATCACAGGCCGGCGGATTCCGGTGATGTCGGGCTATGGGACGACTGAAACGGCGCCGACAATCAGCACGACGCATTGGGCAACGGATCGGCCGGGCGAGATTGGTCTTCCGGCGCCGGGTGTGCAGCTGAAACTGATCCCTGTTTCCGACACGTACGAGGCCAGGGTGAAAGGCCCCAACGTTACCCCCGGTTATCTCGGCAGGGCCGATCTCACTGAGAAGGCCTTCGACGAGGAGGGGTTCTATCGCATCGGCGACACCGTGTCGTTTATCGATCCCGAGAAGCCGGAGCTCGGTCTGCGTTTCACGGGCAGAATTTCCGAGAACTTCAAGCTTGCGAACGGCACCTGGGTTGCGATCGGAGCGATGCGTGCCGCCATTCTGGCCGCAACGCGCGGCGTACTGCTGGACATCGTCGTTGCGGGAGAAAACCGTGAAGCCTGCGCGCTGCTGTGCTGGCTGAATCCGACCGAGGCGGCTCGGATTTCGAACGCGCCGGCTGCGGATTTGACTTGCGACCCCAAGGTAATCGAATTCCTGAGACATCGTTTGCAGGAATATAATGAGGCTGTCGGAAGCAGCGAAAAAATCTGCTCGTTCACCCTGCTGAAGGATCCGCCCTCATTGGCCGCGGGAGAAATCACCGACAAGGCCTATGTCAATCAACGTGCTGTGCTCAAGCACCGGGCTGAACAAACGGACCGTCTTCACTGCAACGAACCTGACGCAACTGTGATTCGAGTCTGAGGATGCGTTCAATGCCTGACGCCGGTGGCCGGCTCAAGCCGCGCTGCGGCGGGCCTTTGCCTTCGTCTTGCCAGGTGCCTCCATCGTCCGCGGGCCTTGGGCGCCTGGCCCTGGATGGGTATGAACCTCCCTGGCCAGGAGCGGCTCGCCGCATTCAGAGCACACCATGACCGGGTCGAAGTCCTTGCCGCACTTGCGGTGCTGGTGCAACAGCGGCCGGCCGCGCTCGTCGACCATGTGAGTATCGCCCCAATGCACGAGCGCCATCATGATCGGATAGAGATCGAGGCCCTTCTGGGTCAGGATATATTCGTGTCGCTTGGGCGCTTCCTGGTAGGGAATGCGGCGCAGAATGCCCAGCCGAACCAGCTTCTTCAGCCGTTCGGCGAGGAGATGGCGGGTAATTCCAAGCGCCGACTGGAATCCTTCGAAGCGCCGTGTGCGCAGAAAGCATTCGCGCAGGATCAGAAGAGTCCAGCGGTCGCCGATCACGCCGATGGTTCGGGCCATCGAACACGGCTCTTCCTCCAGTTCTTTCCACTTCATCCGTATTCTCCAGTCATCCCGGCGAGACCCGCTCGATTCGCCGCCAGGGCCGCCGCATCTCCCTAGCATTCTAGATAGGTACTGAATTCCAAACAATACCCGATGAACCGGTCAAACCAGCACAACTCCCGCCAAATTTGACAGTTCGATTTTAGAACTATAGAAGTGAGAACAAGCAAGCCATGCGATTGGATCGCTGGTCCCTGACCATCCAATACGCTCTGCGGGAGAAAGCGGTCATGACCCTCAAGGTTGAATTCCAGTTCGATTTCGGCAGCCCGAACGCGTATTTGGCGGAGGTTGCCCTCCCCGGGATCGAGCGGCGGACCGGCGTAAAATTCGAGTACGTCCCGGTCCTGCTCGGCGGGATCTACAAGGCGACCGGCAACATGTCCCCGTTCGACTCGCTTCGCGGGATCAAGAACAAGCCGGAATACCAGGCGCTCGAGACCCAGCGGTTCATCCGGCGCCACAACATCACACAATTTCGCCAGAACTCCTTCTTTCCAGTCAACACTTTGATGTTGATGCGCGGCGCCGTCGCGGCCCAGTTCGAAGGCGTGTTCGAACCCTATTTCCGCGCCGCCTATCATCACATGTGGGAGAAGCCCAAGAAGATGGACGATCCCGAAGTGTTCCGGGCCGCATTTGCCTCCTCGGGGATCGACATCGACAGGCTGGTTGCGCGCGCGCAGCAGGATGACGTCAAGAAGAGGCTGATCGACTTGACCAGTGACGCCGTCGCCCGCGGTGCCTTCGGCTCGCCGACATTCTTCGTCGGCAAGGAGATGTTTTTTGGCAAGGATCAGCTCCGGGACGTCGAGGAATCGATCGTCGAACAGACCCGGCAGCCCGTTTCCAAGACCGGCTAGTTACCAACTTGCGGTCCGTGCGTGTTGAGGCGAAGGGCTGACACTAAGCAAGAGTTTACCTTCAGCCGGTTGGCAGAAAAAAATCCAGGGAGAGTGCAATGGCTGGTCCGCTTGGCGGCGTTCGTGTCCTCGATCTGACCGGCGTGGTGTCGGGCCCGTTTGCGACGATGTTTCTGGCGGATCAGGGTGCCGACGTGCTCAAGATCGAGCCGATCGGTGGCGATATCACCCGTCGCAGCCGGGCCACCATCGACAAGGACGGCGAGTTCTCCGCGCTGTTCATTTCGTCAAACCGCGGCAAGCGTTCGCTCTCGATCGACGTCAAGAGCACGGCCGGGCGTGAGGTGCTGGCCAAACTGGTCGCGCAGGCCGATGTCCTGGTGCAGAACTTCCGGCCCGGCACCATGGAGCGCCTCGGCCTCGGCGTCGAAGAGCTGCGCCGGCGTCATCCGCGCCTGATCTACGTCTCGATCAGCGGCGTCGGCGAGACCGGACCCTATGTGAAGAAGCGCGTCTACGATCCAATCATTCAGGGCCTGTCGGGCTTTGCCGATATCCAGTCGCAGCCGGTCACCAATCGCCCGCAGATGATCCGCACCATCGTGTGCGACAAGACCACCGCCGTGTTCACCGCGCAGGCGGTGGCGGCCGCGCTCTACGCGCGTGAGAAGACCGGACAGGGGGATCATATCCAGGTCGCAATGCTGGACGCGATGATTTCCTACCTCTGGCCGGAAGGCATGATGCAGTACACGGTGGTCGGAGCCGAGGCCGTGGCTGCCGATCCGAATGACCGGCCCGATCTCGTGTTCAAGACCAGCGACGGCTACATCACGGCCGGCACCATCTCCGATTCCGAATGGCAGGGCTTCTGCCGCGCGTCCGGCGATCCCGAGCTTGCCAACGATCCCAGGTTCGCGACCCCGTCGGCGCGTTCGGTCAACGCCACGGCGCGTATCAACAAGATGGCAGAGTATATCGGCCAGCACACGACCGCCGAATGGCTGGAGCGTCTGGATGCCGCGGATGTCCCTTGCGCGCCGATCCTGCGGCGCGGCGAAATCATCCACAATGAGCAGGTGGTGGCGCGCGGGATCATCGCGGAATTCGATCAGCCGAAGGTCGGCCTTGTGCGCCAGCCTAAGCCCGCGGCCCGCTTCGAGATCAACCCGGCTGCCATCGGCGGACCAGCCCCCCGTGTCGGGGAGCACTCGCGCGAGGTGCTGCGCGAACTTGGCTACGATGACGGCGCGATCGACGATATGGTCGCTGCACGCACGTTGCGCGTGGCCATGTAGACCGAAGCGCTTCGCGCGACCGGCGAACGGTTCTCAGGCCTTGGCAGGCGTCGGTGTAATTGGCGCGCGCGGAGCATTCGCCGCAGCCGCGCGCTGGTAAGCCTCCCGGCTTCGCATACGGTCGAGATAGGGCTGCGCATTGTCGCAAATGCCGACACCGTAGGCGACCGCCCAGTCCAGGCACGTCGTCAGCAGGATATCGGCGCTGCTGAATCGCTCGCCCATGATAAAATGTCGGCCGTCCGCCAGCGCGACCTCGACATGGCGCAGCTGCGCTCGAAAGTATTGGGCGGCTTGAGCTACGACCTCCGGCGCGACGCCGTAGATCGGGCCGAGCGCATCGGCGCTGTGACGGCGCATCACGTACAGGCTGGTCGAGTCGAGCTCGGTGACGATGAAGAAGCACCATTCCAGCCACGCTGCATAGTCGCGGGTGGATTCAGGGATCAATGCACGCTCGGGCGTAGAGTACACGCGCGACAGGTAAGCGACGATCGCGGCGCTCTCGCCAATGCGGAAGTCGCCGTCCTGCAGCAGCGGAATCTTCTGGCGCGCATTGAGCTTGGTATATTCGGCGGTCTTGGTCTCGCCGGTCCGTGGGCCGATCGGTTTGATCGTATAAGCCAGAGCGAGCTCGTGCATCGCCCAGTGCGGCCTAACGGTGCGGCTTGTCCCGACGCCCCACAAAATGAGGTCTGGATTGTCGCTCATGTCACCATTTCTCTACAGCGGGACGAAGATCGAGTTCATGGGTCCAGCCATCGCGGCTTTGCTGATGGGCAAACCAATACGCTTCCGCAATTGAGGAGGTCTTGGTCAGGCTGTCAGGCGGGATCTCGCTGGCCTCGATCCCCCTGGCCGCCTTCATGCGCTGATGGATGGCTTCGCTATCGACACCGGCGTCGATGATGAGATGGACGACGTGAATATTCTCAGGCCCGAGCTCGCGCGCCATGGCCTGGGCCAGCGCGCGGAGACCGAATTTGGCCGATGCAAACGCAGCAAACCCCTTGCTGCCGCGGATGCTTGCGGTCGCACCGGTGAAAAAGATGGTGCCGCGTCCGCGGGACAGCATGACGCGCGCAGCTTCGCGCCCCACCAGGAAGCCGGCGTAGCAGGCCAACTCCCAGGCCTTGAAGAATAGCTTTTCGGTAGTCTCCAGCAGGGGCTTGTTGACGTTCGAACCGGCATTGAACAGGCAGATCTCGATCGGGCCGATATCGCGTTCGACGTCCGCGAACAGCTTCTGCACTTCCGCTTCCTGGCGGGCATCGACGCTGAAGGCGTGAATGCTGTGGCCTTTCCCCCTGAGTTCATCGACAAGCGCCTGGGACTTGGCTGCATCGCGCCTGCAGATGCAAACGGTGTAGCCGCCGCTGGCAAACCGCCGCGCAACGGCAGCGCCGATGGCATCGCCTGCGCCGACCAGCATCGCGACTCCGCGACTCTCTCCCATGCTCGCTTCTCCTATAAGTTCTTATTTGATACGCTATCGGTATCGCCTGGAAGCCGCGTTGTAAACGGGGTTCTCGATAGTCTCTGCATAGGACAGCGAACGTGCCATTTCTTGATCCGACTGTGACAACAAAATAGCGATTGACGAGTTCTAAAAAAGAACGCATGTTTCACCACGAGGCGCAATGCTCAAAAAGGCGCCGATGTTCTTCAGTCGGGAGGCGGTTAGTCGTGGCGAAGCTGTCGCAAGCACTCGGTCTCGATCAAATTGCTTTTCGGTTTGCTGGCCGCATCGACCAATCGACAGGTCGCCATTTTGCCAAAGCGCTGGACCAGATCGGGCCGCTCGAGGACTGCGCCGCGGCCATGGTAGCCTCGATCAGCGCGACGGCGAAATCCCCATCGTTCTGGTCTGGCTCAAAAACGTGGTCCACGTTCCAGAACCGATAGAACGGCTTCGCATACAGCGCGCCTAACTTAACCGGGAGAAGTTCCTTGAAAAAGAGAAATGCAACCGTCGCCGTGATCGGCGCGGGCGATTTCATCGGCGGCGAGATTGCCAAGAAGTTTGCTTCCGAGGGCTTTACTGTCTTCGCCGGCCGCCGCAACGGCGACAAGCTGGCGCCGCTGGTCAAGGAGATCGAGGCCGCCGGCGGCGAGATTCACGCACGTTCGCTCGACGCGCGCAAGGAGGAGGAGATCATCTCCTTCCTGAACGACGCCGACAAGCACGCGCCCCTGGATGTCTGCATCTTCAACATTGGCGCCAACGTCAACTTCCCGATCCTCGAAACGACCGAGCGCGTTTTCCGCAAGGTCTGGGAGATGGCCTGCTACTCCGGCTTCCTTGCTGGGCGCGAGGCGGCCCGGCTGATGCTGCCGCGCGGCCAGGGCAACATCTTCTTCACGGGTGCGACCGCTTCGTTGCGCGGCGGCAGCGGCTATGCTGCCTTTGCCAGCGCCAAATTCGGACTGCGCGCTGTGGCGCAGGCGATGGCACGTGAGCTGGGCCCGAAGAATATCCATGTCGCCCACCTGATTATCGATTCCGGCGTCGACACCGAGTGGGTCCGTCAGCGGCGCCTGGAAGCGCTCGGGCCCGGTGCGCTCGACGATCCGGATCTGCTGATGCCACCGGCCTCGGTCGCGACGTCCTACTGGCAGCTCTACCAGCAGCCGAGGAGCGCTTGGACCTTCGAGCTGGAAATCCGCCCCTTCGGTGAGAAGTGGTAGGGCGCTCAGGATGGAACTCGCACTGTCTCCCCAAGACGCGTCCTTCCGTGATGAGGTGCGCGCTTTCATTTCCGAAAAATATCCGAAGGAGATGCGGGTCCCCAATCCGGAGACCGACCTGACCAAAGAGCAATCGTTGCTCTGGCACCGCATTCTCTACAAGAAGGGCTGGATCGCGCCGCTCTGGCCCAAAGAATATGGCGGACCCGGCTGGTCGATCACCCGGGGTTTCATCTTCGAGCAGGAAACCAGCCGGGCCGGGACGCTGCCGCCGCTGGCGTTCAGCGTGACCATGGTGGGTCCGGTCATCTACACCTTCGGCAACGACGCGCAAAAACAGAAATTCTTGCCGCGGATTCTTTCGGGTGAAGATTGGTGGTGCCAGGGCTATTCAGAGCCGGGCTCGGGCTCGGACCTCGCCACCGTCCGGACTAAGGCCGTGCGCGACGGCGACCACTACATCGTCAACGGCCACAAGACCTGGACGACGTTGGCGCAGCATGCCGACTGGATCTTCTGCTTGGTGCGTACCGATCCGGGTGCAAAGCCTCAGGCCGGAATCTCGTTCCTCCTGATCGACATGAAGTCGCCCGGCGTCACCGTGCGTCCGATTATCACAATCGACGGATCGCACGAGGTCAATGACGTCTTTCTCGAGGACGTCCGCGTCCCCGTCGAGAACCTGATCGGCGAGGAGAACAAGGGCTGGACCTACGCAAAATTCCTGCTGGGCAATGAGCGCACCAGCATGGCCGGAATTGGCCGGTCGACGCGCTATCTCGACCGGTTGAAGAAGATCGTGAAGGCGGAGATCCCCGCGGATGATCCGGCGCATCTCGAATTTTGCAAGGAAATCGGGCGGATCGAGCTCGACGTGCTTGCGCTCGAGGCCACCGAGCTGCGGGTCGTTGCGCAGATGGCGCGCGGCATCGATCCGGGTCCTGCGGCTTCGCTCTTCAAGATCCGCGGCACCGAGATATTCCAGGGCATTACCGAGCTGACGCATCGCGCCATCGGAAATTACGGGCTGGCGCTTCGCGAGCAATCTTTGAGCGCAAACCAGTTCATGCCGGGTCCCGATTACGGCCACACCGCGTCGGAAAAGTACCTGAACGCGCGCAAGCTCAGCATCTACGGCGGATCGAACGAAATCCAGCGCAACATCATCGCCAAAGCGGTGCTCGGTCTCTAGCAACAGCGCAACAAGAGGATCGGATGGACATCCAGTTCACGGAAGAGCAGGAACTGCTGCGCTCCAGCGTGCAGCGCATGCTGCGCGACCAGTACAGTTTTGAGGCGCGCCGCAAGGCCGTCGCCAGCGACGAGGGCTGGAGCCGCAGGCAGTGGGATGCCTTTGCGGAGCTCGGCCTGCTCGCCGCGCCATTCTCCGAGGAGAGCGGCGGCCTTGGTGGCGGCCCGCTCTCCACCATGATCGTTGTCCAGGAGTTCGGCCGTCACCTCGTCGTGGAGCCGTACGTCGAAACGGTCGTGCTAGCCGGCGGCTTGATCGAACATGCGGGGACCGATGAGCAGAAGCAGGCTTTGATTCCCGATATCATCGCCGGACAGAAGATCTGGGCGTTGGCCTGGACCGAAAAAGCCTCGCGCTTCGACCTCGCCAATGTCGCGACCACGGCGCGGCTCAACGGCAGCGATTACATGCTCACTGGTGAGAAGACCGCCGTCGTCGCCGCGCCATGGGCGGACTATTTCATCGTCTCCGCCCGCACCAAGGGCAAGCACGACGATCGCTCCGGCGTCAGCCTGTTCGTCGTCGATGCCCGGACGGCCAATCTGGATCTGCGCAGCTTCAAGACCATCGACGGCCGCCGCGCCGCGGAAATCACCTTACGGGATGTTCGCGGCGAGTTGCTCGGCAGCGAGGGGGAGGGCGTCGCCCTGCTGGAAGCCTGCCGGGACCGGGCCATCGGCGCGCTCTGTGCCGAGGCGGTCGGCGCCATGGCCGAGTTGAACTCAGCGACGCTGGAGTACGCCAAGGTGAGAAAGCAGTTCGGCGTCACCATTGGCAGCTTCCAGGTGCTGCAACACCGGATGGTCGACATGTTCATTGCCCATCAGGAGGCGCTTTCCCTGATGCAGCATCTCAATCTTAGCCTCGGTGCCGGCGAGAGCGGTATCTCGCGCCTCGCCTCCGGCGCCAAGTCGAAGGTCGGCTATGCCGGCAAGTTCATCGCCGACCAGGCGGTTCAGCTGCACGGCGGCATGGGCATGACCGACGAATTGAACGTCGGCCATTACTTCAAGCGAATCTCCTCCATCAACATCCAGTTCGGCGATCCCGCTCACCACCTGCTGCGTTACGTGCAGCTCGACGCGGCTGCATAGCAAAAGAGGCAAGCATGACGACAGAGGCAGTTATCGTTTCCACCGCACGCACCGGCGTCGGCAAGGCCTTTCGCGGTGCGCTTAACAACACCGAAGGTCCGACCATGGCCGGCCATGTGATGGCCGAAGCGGTGAGGCGTGCGGGCATTGATCCGGGCGAGGTCGAAGATGTGGTGATCGGTTGCGCGATGCAGCAGGGCACCATGGTGATGAACGTCGCACGCAAGGGGGCGATCCGGGCCGGCCTGCCAGTCACCGTTGCCGGCACCACGATCGATCGGCAGTGTGCCTCCGGCCTGCAGGCGATCGCGGTCGCGGCACGCTCGATCATGCTTGATGGCGTCGAGGTCGCAATCGGAGGCGGCATCGAATCGATCAGCCTGGTGCAAAACGAGCACATGAACAGATTCCATGCGGTCGACGACGAGCTGATGGCGATGAAGCCAGAGATGTACATGTCGATGCTCGACACCGCAGAAATCGTCGCCGAGCGTTACAAGATTGGCCGCGACCGGCAGGACGAATACAGCCTCGAATGTCAGCGCCGCATCGGTGCGGCGGTGCAGGCGGGCCGCTTCAATGACGAGATCGTCCCGATCAAGACGACGATGGCCGTCGTCAACAAGGACACCAAGGAGGTCACCTATCAGCAGGTGACGCTGTCGAAGGATGAGGGTCCGCGCCCCGAGACCACGGCGGAAGGACTGGCGAAGATCAAGCCGGTGTTCGAAGGCAAGACCATCACGGCCGGCAACGCCAGCCAGCTCTCCGATGGCGCATCGGCGTGCGTGGTCATGAGCGACAAGATCGCTGCGAAGAAGGGCCTGAAGCCGCTCGGCATCTTCCGTGGCTTCGTCGCCGCCGGTGTCGAGCCGGACGAAATGGGCATCGGTCCGGTCGCGGCGATCCCGCGCCTTCTCAAGCGGCACGGCCTGAAGATCGACGACATTGATCTCTGGGAGCTGAACGAAGCCTATGCGGTCCAGGTGATCTACTGCCGCGACAAGCTCGGCATCGATCCGGACAAACTGAACGTCAATGGCGGTTCGATCGCGATCGGCCATCCCTACGGCATGACGGGCAGCCGGCTTGTCGGTCACATCCTGATCGAGGGGCGCCGGCGCAAGGCGAAATACGGCGTGGTGACCATGTGCATCGGCGGCGGCATGGGCGCAGCCGGCCTGTTCGAAATTGTCAACTGATCGGAAAGCGGAGAAGCGCACGTGAAGACAGCAATCACCGAACTGTTCGGCATCCAGCATCCGATCATCCAAGGCGGCATGCATTATGTCGGCTTTGCCGAGCTTGCCGCCGCGGTATCGAACGCCGGCGGTCTCGGCATCATCACCGGCCTCACACAGCGGACGCCGGAGCTGCTGGCGAAGGAAATCGCACGCTGCCGTGACATGACCGACAAGCCGTTCGGTGTAAACCTGACCTTCCTGCCGAGCTTCACTGCACCGCCGTATCCCGAATATATCGCCGCCATCAAGGAGGGCGGCGTCAAGGCCGTGGAGACCGCCGGCCGCAGCCCGGAAGCGTACATGCCCGCGCTGAAGGCGGCTGGCATCAAGGTGATCCACAAATGCACCTCGGTGCGGCATTCGCTGAAAGCCGAGAAGATCGGTTGCGACGCCGTCAGCGTCGACGGCTTCGAATGCGGCGGTCATCCCGGCGAGGACGATATCCCGAACATGATCCTGCTGCCACGCGCGGCGGATGAACTGAAGATTCCGTTCGTGGCCTCGGGTGGCATGGCGGACGCACGCAGCCTTGTTGCCGCGCTGTCGATGGGCGCCGCTGGCATGAACATGGGCACCCGCTTCGTCGCCACCAAGGAAGCGCCCGTCCATGCCAACGTCAAGCAGGCTCTGGTCAAAGCCACCGAACTCGACACCGTGCTGGTGATGCGTGCGCTGCGCAACACCGAGCGCGTGCTGAAGAACAAGGGCGTCGATCAATTGCTCGAAGTGGAGCGGGAGAAGGGGGCGAGCCTCAAGATCGAGGACATCCACGAGCAGGTGGCGGGCGTCTACCCCAGGGTGATGGTTGACGGCGAGATGGACGCCGGCGCCTGGAGCTGCGGCATGGTGGTCGGACTGATCCACGATATCCCGACGGTGAAGGAGCTGATTGATCGCATCATGACGGAAGCCGAACAGATCATCCGGCAGCGGCTGACCGGCTTCCTTGACGGTACTGTCGACAATGCGGCCACGCGCGCCGTTGCTTGACAAGGCCTTGTGAGAGAACCTTCAGTGCAAGGATCAATACTCGCCGATCGCATTCAACAGCTGATGGGCGTCGCCGATTGATCTCTCAAATCGAGGGGGGCGCGAGCGAGGCCGACATGCAAGGTAGAAAGCCGTGTTCACCGAGGAGCGACCGATGAAGTACTACCTCTGCAAGTACCTTCGCCCCGGGCGGATTTCCTGGTGACCATGAACGCCGATGAGAAACAGTTGATGAAGCAGCACGGTGCCTTCCTGGATGATCTGCTCGCAAAGGGGCAGATCGTCGCGCACGGTCTCGTCATGGACCCGCGTGGCGGTTATGGCGTGTCGCTCTACCAGATCGCGGATGATCTCGACATCGAGGTGATCACCTCGGAAGACCCCATCGTGAAGAATGGCGCCGGCCACTACGAGCATCACCCGATGCTGCATCTGAAGGCGCGCGGCTGAGATCCTCGCCTCGTCCAATTCGACCGCTTCAACCGGGCGCATCTGCCGCGCCCGGCGCGCAGGATTCAGCAATCGGCATGGCCGGTACGCCCGGAAACCAAAACGGTCCGGTTGCAGATTGACGTGCTAGCGGTGTATCACTCGCTCGATGGCGATTGCGGTCGCTTCACCGCCTCCAATGCAGAGCGCAGCCACGCCCCGCTTGAGATTTTGGGCCTCGAGGGCATGCAACAATGTGACGATCAGCCGCGCACCGGTAGCGCCGATGGGATGACCGAGCGCGCAGGCGCCGCCGTTGACGTTCAGCTTCTCCCTGGGAATGCCGAGGTCTTTCTGTGCCGCCATCGCGACCACGGCAAAGGCCTCGTTGATCTCGAACAGGTCGACATCGCCGACACTCCAGCCGACCTTGTCGAGCAGCTTGCGGATCGCCGGGATCGGCGCCGTGGTGAACCATTGCGGCTCTTGGCTATGGGTAGCATGACCTTTGATCTCTGCCAGCACGGGTAGGCCATCGCGATCGGCGAGAGAGCGTTTTGCAAGGATGAGAGCCGCGGCGCCGTCGGCATTGGCGGAGGAGGCGGCCGGCGTAATAGTGCCGTTGGCGCGGAACGCTGCCTTCAATCCGGGAATCTTGGCTGGATCCACTTTCAGCGGATGCTCGTCGTTCGCGATGATCCGTTGTCCGGCCTTTTCTGTGAGCGTGATCGGCGCGATCTCGGCCCTGAACGCGCCCCCTTCGACCGCGTTGCGCGCGCGGGTCAGCGTCTCGATCGCGTAGGCGTCCTGGTCCTTGCGAGTGAATTGATAAGCCTCCGCTGTGGCCTCGCCGAAATCGCCCATCGAACGCCCGGTTTCATATGCGTCTTCCAACCCGTCCATCATCATGTGATCAATGATCCGGTCGTGCCCGGCGCGATATCCACTCCTTGCTTTCGTCAGCAGATAGGGTGCATTGCTCATGCTTTCCATTCCGCCGGACAGCACGATCTCCGCTGACCCCGCGTTGATGATGTCATGGGCGAGCATGGTCGCCTTCATGCCGGAGCCGCAGACCTTGTTCACGGTGGTGGCGCCGGTCGCGTCGGGCAGTTTGGCGCCGCGCGCAGCCTGACGGGCCGGTGCCTGGCCCTGGCCGGCCGGCAGCACATTGCCCATGAACACCTCGTCGATCTTTTCAGGCGCCAGCTTCGCCCGCTCCAGTGCCGCACCGATAATGTGAGCGCCGAGCTTGTGGGCGCTCAGCGGCGACAACTCGCCCATGAACCGGCCAAGGGGCGTGCGAGCGGCGGAAACAATGACGATGGGATCGGAAACGGCGGCCATCGCGAACTCTCCTGCTGATATCTGTTGTTATATGATGATAGTCATATAAGATGGCAGGCATTGCAATGAAATCTTGCCGCAGCCGTCAAGAAAGCGCGGTTCGAGAATTGTTCCGAGGGGACGAGTACGATTGTACGGCCGGTCCTCCAGGGAGCTTGCACGGGGTGGTGATGCGTTACGGAGAAAACCACAGGCGTCGGACGCACCGTCGGATCGTTGAAAATGCCTCTTACGGTTTACGCCAGAAGGGCGCCAAAGGGCTCAGCGTCATCGATTTGATGAAGCTTGCGGGTCTGACGCATGGCGGCTTCTACAATCATTTCGAGTCGCGTGAGGCGCTTGTTGGCGAGGCGATCGCCTTTGCAATGGACCAAACGACCGAGCGCTGGAAAAAGCTGACTGACAACACGGCCAACGGCGAACGCTTCGCGAACTTGATTGCCGACTATCTGAGTCCGCGGCATCGAGACAATCCCAAACATGGTTGCGCCCTTCCAACCCTCGCTGTCGATATCGCTCGATCGGGCTCCAGCGAGCAGCAGGCGTTTGCCGACAAGCTGGAGAAGATGATCGACGTCTTTGTTGAGCTGCTTCCCGATCAGCCACCTCGACAGGCCCGCCAAATCGCGACCGGCGCTATCGCAACCTTGGTTGGATCAATCGTGCTGTCGCGCGCTGTTGGTGCTGGGAAGCTTTCCGACGGAATTCTCGCTGCGGGACGCATGACTGCCAGTGGCCGGACTCAAAAGCCTCGGCGTCGGGCGACAAGGACGATGCGCTGACAAATAACAATACCAGGGAGGTCACCATGACGGCCGGCAAGTGGCTCAAAACAGCCTGCAACCTGTGTTACATCAATTGCGGGATCGAGGTGTTCGTGAACAACGAGCGCCTCGAGAAAGTGCGAGGCGACCGTTCGAGCCCGAAATCACAGGGCTATCTCTGCAACAAGGCGACCCGGATTCCCTATTATGCCCATCACAAGGATCGGCTGACCAAGCCGCTACGTCGGCGCGCGGACGGAGGCTTTGACGAAATCGAGTGGGACGTGGCGATCGCGGAAATCGCGGCGCGGCTGCGCGAGATCGTGGACAAGCATGGCGGAAAGACTATTGCCCTTTACGGCGGTGGCGGGCAGGGCAACCACGCCGGCGGCGCCTATGCCAGCGGATTATTGCGCGCGCTGGGTTCGCGCAGCGTGTTCAACGCTCTTTCGCAGGAGAAGACCGGCGACTTCTGGGTCAATGGCCACATGTTCGGCAGCCAGACGTGTCACACAGCCGAGGATGTCCATCATTGCGATCTCTTGCTGGTCATCGGGGCAAATCCCTGGATCGCGCACGGCTTCCCCAATGCGCGCGATCATCTCAACCAAATCCGCAAGGATCCGACCCGCAAGCTGATCGTCATTGATCCCCGGCGCACCGAAACCGCCGAAATGGCGGATCTACATCTCGCAGTGCGTCCGGGTGCCGACACGTTCCTTCTTGGCGCGCTGCTGGCCACGCTTGTCCGCTCCGATCGGATCGACGACGCATTCATTCAGGAGCACACCGTCGGCTTCTCGGAAGTGAGGCAGGCGCTACTGGATATCCCCATTGAACAATGGGCTGCAGCCGCCGATATCTCGATCACGGACCTGGAGCGGTGCGCCGCGATGATCGCAGCCGCGAAGGCCATGGTGGTGCGGGTCGAGCTTGGCATCCAGCAGGGCATCAACTCGACGCTCAACTCCTATCTCGAGAAGCTCCTGATCATGCTTTCCGGAAATTTCGGCCGGAAAGGCACCAACCAACTGCATAGCTGGCTCCAACCGCTGTGGGGCAATTCGCCGAACCAGACCTTCGCACCGACTGGCGATGCAATTATCGGGGGCTTGTTGCCGCCCAACATCTTTCCCGAGGCGGTGCTCAACGACCATCCCGACCGGTTGCGCTGCGCTTGGGTCGACAGCTCCAATCCAGCCAACACGGCGGCAAACACCGAAGCTGTAGAGCGCGCGCTGCGCTCGCTCGACCTATGCGTCGTGGTCGACGTTGCGATGACCGAAACCGCACGGCTCGCACATTACGTTCTGCCGGCGTCTTCGCAGTTTGAGAAAACGGAATTCACCTTGTTCAATTTCGAGTTTCCGACGAACTATTTCCACGTTCGTGCGGGTGTCTTGGCGCCGCTCGCCGGGACCCTGCCGGAGCCCGAGATCTACACGCGGCTTGCGATCGCCTTGGGGCTTCTACCAGGTGACAATGTGCTGGCGCCGCTGCGCGAAATAGCACGGCGCTCGCGACCGGAATTCGCCGCGGCCCTTCGTGCTTTCATCGCGGAAAACCCAGGGGCAGTGCCAGCCCTCGTGCTCTACCATACGCTGGGGCAGACGCTTCCGGATGGTACCGCGGTCGCGGCGCCTATGTGGAGCGCGGCACTGGCTTGCGCGAAGCGGTCGCCGCAAGCGGTGCGACGGGCAATTGGTGCATCGGACGACGTGGCGGACCATCAACTTGGCGATCTCCTGTTCGACACGATCGTGACTGCGCGGCAGGGGACGGCGATTACCGAGCACGACTATGACGAGGTCTGGTCATTGATCAGCCATTCGGACCGCAGGGTTCGACTGGTGGTCCCGCAGATGTTCGAATGGCTCGCGCGGCTCGATCCACGTGCCGCGGGCGCGCCAAAGGAGTTTCCGTTCATGTTGGCAGCCGGCGGCCGCCGCATGTTCAACGCCAACCAGATCTTCCGTGACCCCGCATGGCGTCGCGAGGATCCGGATGGCGCCATGCTGATCAATTCGAGCGATCTGAGAAATCTGGGCGCGGAGGATGGTGACTGGGTCGCGGTGGAATCCGTGATTGGCCGGCTCGTCGTCCGCTGCAAGCTCGATGACGCCATGCGAAACGGCCAGCTGGCGCTGCCGCACGGCTATGGGCAGGCATACCCCGCGTCGGACGGAGAGCGACTGATCAATGGGCCACGTATCAATCTGCTCACAGAGAGCGGCAACCGCGATCCCATTGCCGGCACGCCCTACCACAAGAATGTTGCGGTTCGTTTGGCCTTGGTGTCCGCGCAGGAGGCAGCCGCCTATCAGTCGCAGTCCGAGCGAATTCATTTGAAAGCGGCCGGACAATAACGTGGAGAAAGTTCAAATGAGTGAGAAACCAGTCGCGATCGTGACCGGGGTCGGGCCGGGCACCGGAGCTGCCATCGTCAAGCGCTTCTCTGCCGGCGGGTTCCGTATCATAGCGCTGGCTCGCTCAGCCGAGCTCATCAATCGCCTGGCGCAAGAGCTTCCTGATGTCCACGCGGCGACCTGCGACGTTTCAGACGAAAATCAGGTGCGGACCGTCGTTGCGGATGTAAAGCGGCGTTTTGGCGCGGCTGAAGTTCTCGTCCACAACGCGGTCGGCGGAGGCTGGGGGAGCTTTCGGGAGATCGATCCGAAGATGCTGAAGGGCAATTTCGAGGTCAACGTGATGGGCTTGTTATACCTGGCGCGCGAAGTGGCTCCTGACATGATCGACCGAGGCAAGGGCGCAATCCTGGTGACCGGAAACACGTCTTCGATCCGGGGCAAGGCCAACTTCGCCGGCTTCGCGCCGACAAAGGCGGCGCAGCGCATTTTGGCCGAGTCGATCGCACGTGACGTGGGACCTCTGGGCGTGCACGTCGCCTATGTTCTCATCGACGCCGTGATTGATACGCCCAGAATGCGCGCGCGGATGAGCGACAAGCCAGATGAATTCTTTATCAAGCCTGCTGCCATCGCGGACGAACTCTATCATCTCTATGGGCAGAATCGATCGGCTTGGTCGTTCCTCACAGAGCTGCGGCCATTCGGCGAAAACTGGTGACGCCCGGCTAGCGGGAAGCAGGGTCACGGCGGTTTCCGTGTCATCTCTTCATGGAGAGCGCGACAACGCAGGACTGGAAAGGTCAAGATGATTGATATCAAAAGTTCCGTGCACGAGGTTGCGGTGATCGTGGGGGGCGGTCCGGGCATCAGCTCGAGTTGCGCCCGGCTGTTCGCGGAGAACGGCATGCGTGTCTGCGTCGCAGCCAGGAATCCCGAAAAGCCGGTCCTCGAAGCCTTGGAGAAGACGCATCGTGTGCTTCGATATGCCTGCGATGCAACTGATCCGGCGGCGGTGACACAGCTGTTCGGCAACGTCGTTCAGGACGTCGGCACGCCACGACTTGTCGTGCATAACATCGATGGCCGGGTTCCCGGCATTTTCCGCAAAAGCATCATCGAAGCCGACCCGGGCATGGCGTTCGAAACACTTCGCAACTCGGCGTTCAGCGCGTTTCTGGTCGGTCAACAGGCAGCCCGGCTCATGCTTGGGAACGAACCCGACGCCAACGGCGCCAGAGGAACAATCATCTTCACGAACGCCAGCGCGGCGCTCAAAGGCTTCCCATCAAGTGGCGCATTTGCAATGGCATGTCATGCCAAGTCCGGACTCGCGCAGAGCATGGCAAGAGAATTGATGCCGCAGGGCGTCCACATAGCGAATGTGCCGATCGACGCCGCGATCGGCTGGACCCAGGAAGACGGCACTCGCGCGCATCGGCTGGCGGGGACAACTGTCGACGACAATATGGCCGACCCCGACCATATCGCAAAAGCCTATTTGCAACTGCATCGTCAGCATCGGTCGACCTGGGCGTTCGAAGTCGTGCTGCGGCCTTGGGTCGAAAAATGGTAGGTGAGCAGCGTTGGAGCGCAGCCAAGTACATCGGCCGTGCAGCCGGGGCGCACGGGAGGCGGTGACTGACCTCGACGAGTTGATCCGCCGCCTCGATCGCGAGGAGTTCGATCTCGTCGCGGTGGGGCGGGCGCTGCTTCAGGATCCGCAGTGGCTGCTGAAGATACGCGACGGACGGACAGAAGAACTGATGGCTTTTGAACGGACTGCGTTTGCGGCGCTGAGCTGAGCAAAATTGACAGGTTAATTCTGCGCAACGTCGCGCAGTTGCCTAGGAGCATTCGGAGACCAGCAAATGACCGAGACGACGCAAGTCGGTCAGATCCGTACCGAGGTGCATGGGCATGTGTTCAAGATCGTCATCGACAACGTGGCGAAGAAGAATTCTTTCAGCCCGCAGATGATGGCGCAGATGTCGGATGCGATGACGCTTCTCGACCGCACCGACGACTATTGGGTCGGTGTGCTCTGCGCCGACGGCCCGGACTTCACGGCAGGCCTTGATATGCCGAAGTTCTTCGGACCCAAGGCCGAAAATACCGAGATCAAGCCCGGCAACATCGATGCGTTCGCGCTGAAAAGCCGGTGTCGTAAGCCGATCGTGACGGCCGTGCAGGGGATCTGTTTCACGATTGGCATCGAAATGATGTTGGCCGGCGACATCGTTGTGGCCGCCGACGACGCCCGGTTCTGCCAAATGGAATCCAAGCGCGGGATCGCGCCGCTCGGTGGCGCCCATTTCCGGTACGTGGCGCGGGCAGGATGGGGGGATGCGATGTATCATCTGTTCTTGTGCGACGAGTTCAGCGCGGCGCGGGCGTATAAAATCGGGTTTGTTCAGGAAGTCGTCGCTCCTGGTCAGCAGATTCCCCGCGCGATGGAAATTGCTGGTCTGATCGCCAAGAACGCTCCGATCGGCATTCAGGTAACCAAAGAGGCCGCGCTGAAGTACATTGAGGCCGGCGAAAGAGCGGCGATCGACTATATCCTGAAAATCAAGGACCGCGTTTTCAGCAGCGAAGACATGAAAGAAGGCATCCAGTCTTTCGTGGAGCGTCGCCCGGCGGTGTTCCGCGGAAAATAGATCCGGCTGGCTACCCCGATAGACGGCGAGGTCGACAGCAGCGGCATCAAGAGAATATTGATCTTCTCGGCAAGCACGCCTTTGTCTGTGCGGACCGAGCGAGCGGCCGAGCGCCTTCCGATCTCTGACGGTATTTGAATTTACACCGCACCAGTGCGCGCACGGCAATCTTCGCCCCCACACAGTGCCGACAGTCGATTGACCCCGATAGGTACCGGAGCCACCAGCGTTGCGAGCGGCTCGAATTTTCCGTGAATTCAAGACCGAAAAATCGCAGTGGGTATATCGTCGGGATTTGTCCGTCACACGTGGAGAATTGTGCTTACAAATCAGCCGAAACGGCGTCCGATATAATTGAGGGGGCGTAGGGGCCGCGGCCTTGGCGACTGCTGGCGCGGGTTAATTTCGCGCAGGCTACGTGGCTCCGGCACGCGCGGCATCGGATGCGTGAATGCGCTCGGCAAATTTGGCGCCGACCGGTGTAAAGGCCGGTGGCAGCGGCCCGTCGGTGAATAGGTGGTTACAATCGGCGAGATGTCCGCCGCGCACCGTGGCGTTGCGGCCGAATTTTGTCGTGTCGGCGACCAGGACGGCGGTGCGCGAATTGGCAACGATGGATTGCCGCGCCAGGACTTCGTCGATGTGAAAGTCGAGCAGCGCACCGTCCTGATCGACGCCTCCGACGCCGAATATCCCGTAATCGGCTCGATAGCCCGAGAAAAAGCGGGCCGCCGCTTCGCCCACGATGTCCCGGTCGAGCGAACGGAGCGTGCCGCCCGCGATCGTGATTTCCACGTCGGGATTTTGTGCGAACGCTGCGGCCACATTCAGATTGTTGGTGATCACGCGCAGATCCTGACGGCGGGATAGCGCCTGCGCGACATATTCAGGTGTTGTACCCAGCCCGATCATAAGCGACGCCCCGTCGGGAATGAAGCTCGCAGTCGCGTGTGCGATGCGCCGTTTGGCGTCGGCATTCAATCCCTGTCTGCTTCCATAAGCGAGATTCTGGCTTTGAACGGGCAGGCTGACGCCGCCGTGCATTCGCCGGAGCAGCCCTTGATCGCAGAGCCCGTTCACGACGCGGCGAATGGTCTGCTGCGTGACGTCAAAACGCGTTGCAAGCTGCTCGATCGAGGCGAAGCCTTCGTCGCGCACGATCTCCAGTATGTAGGCCTGACGTGACGAGACTGTCTTGAGCATAGGGCTGTCCGTTCGAAACAAACTATCATCCGAACGTTTAGGGCGCAATTTTCTGTTTCATATGCTGCTCCAATATGTTCATATGAACAAAATGACTTGCCGCGCCGGCGAACGTTGCGTGGCCATCGGGAGGGACGGCATGGATCTGTCTGCTCATGGCGACCAGCTTTGGGCTGCTCCGCGCGAGCAGGATGCTGCGAGCATGCCGAGCTATGTCTGCGCGCGGCGCAGAGCCCTGCAGCTGAGAGCGAACGGGCCATGTCAGCGATTACGCTGAGTCATGTCTCCAAGTTCTGGGGCGCGATGCGCGCCGTCGATGACGTCAGTCTGACGGCGGACGAGGGCTCGCTGCTGGTGCTGCTGGGACCGTCCGGCTGCGGCAAGTCGACCACGCTGCGGCTGATCGCCGGCCTTGAGAATGCTGACGCCGGCACGATCGCCATCGGCGGCGTCGACGTGACCCATCTGACTCCGGCGCAACGGAAGATCTCCATGGTCTTCCAGTCGTACGCGCTGTTTCCGCATTTGAGTGTAGCCGAGAACATCGTCTTCGGCCTGCGTGTGCGTCGCGTGTCGCGCGCCGAACGAGACGAACGGCTCCGGCGTGTGGCCGAGATCGTTGGCCTTGCGCAGCTGCTTGAACGCAAGCCGTCGCAGCTGTCCGGCGGCCAGCGCCAGCGGGTTGCACTGGGGCGAGCCATCATTGCGGAAGCGCGGGTCTGCCTCATGGACGAGCCGCTTTCAAATCTGGACGCCAAGCTGCGGCATGAGATGCGGACGGAGATCCGCGCCCTGCAACAGCGGCTCGGAATGACGATGGTCTACGTCACCCACGACCAGACCGAAGCCATGACGATGGCGGATCGCGTCGTGCTGATGCGCGATGGTCGTATCGAGCAGAATGGCACACCGGAGGAGCTATATAACCGGCCCGCGACGGCGTTCACGGCGCGGTTCATCGGCACGCCGCCGATGAATCTTTTGCGCCATGGCGATCATCTCATCGGCATCCGGCCGGAGCATATCCGCATCGTGTCGGGCGGGGATCATTTTGCGCGCGTCAGGGCGATCGAGCATCTTGGGGCCGACAGCATCGTTCTGTGCGAGGTCGATGGTCAGCCGATTTCAGTGCGGCTCGAAGGTTTCAGCAAGGTTCGGCCAGGCGAGGATGTCCGGATCGCGTGGGAACCCGGGCTCGAGCATCGGTTCGATTCGAATTCGGAAGCTCGCTTGGAGACCATCGTCAAAGAGGGCCAGCGGGCGATAACCGGTCGATAGCAGCGGCTGTTTCAAACGTGGTAACGAAGGAGATTGTCACATGTTTGCGCGACGAACGATGTTGATAGCAGCGGCACTCGCCGTGCTTTCGATGGCTGCCCGCCCGGCCGCCGCCGTGGATCTGACCATGTACTATCCGGTCGCGGTCGGCGGTCCCGTCACCAAGATCATTGACGACATGGTCTCGCGCTTCGAGAAGGACAATCCGGACATCAAGGTGACGGCGGTCTATGCCGGCAACTACACCGATACCATGACCAAGGCGATGACCGCCATGAAGGGCGGGCAGCCGCCGCAACTGTCGGTGTTGCTGTCGACCGACGTGTTCACGCTGATGGACGAGAACGCCATCGTGCCGTTTGACGATCTCGTCGGCGACAAGGCCTGGTTCAGGGAGTTCTATCCGGCGTTCATGGCGAACGGGCAGATCGACGGCAAGACCTGGAGCGTGCCGTTCCAGCGTTCGACCATTGTGCTGTACTGGAACAAGGACGCCTTCAAGGAGGCGGGCCTCGATCCCGAGAAAGCGCCGGCGTCCTGGGACGAAATGGTCGAGATGTCGAAGAAACTGGTCAAGAAGGATGGCGGCAACACGACACGCTGGGGCATCGAAATTCCCTCGACTGGTTATGCCTACTGGATGCTGCAGGCGCTGGCGATCGAGAACGGCCAGAAGATGATGAACGAGCCCGGCAACGAGGTTTATCTGACCGCCCCGAAGACGGTCGCCGCCCTCGAGTACTGGGTCGACCTGTCGCGCAAGCACAACGTCGCCCCCGCCGGCAGCATCGATTGGGCGACGCTGCGCAACGATTTCCTCGAAGGCAAGACGGCGATGATGTGGCACACCACCGGCAATCTGACGGCGGTCAAGGACGCCGCGAAATTCCAGTTCGGTGTGGCCATGCTGCCGGCCGGGGCGCGGCGCGGATCACCGACCGGCGGCGGCAATTTCTACATCTTCAAGAGTGCGTCTCCCGACCAGCAGAAGGCGGCCGTCAAGTTCATTCAATGGATGACGGCTCCGGAACGCGCGGCGGAATGGAGCATGAAGACCGGCTACGTGGCGGTGTCGCCGGCCGCCTACAAGACGCCGACGATGGAGGCCTACGCAAAGGGCTTCCCGCAGGCCACAGTTGCGCGCGATCAGCTGGAGCATGCGGTGCCGGAGCTCTCCGTCCATGAGAACGGCCGCATCTACAAGTTTGTCGGCGATGCCGTGCAGGCCGCGATCACGGGCGCGCAGAAGCCGCAGGAGGCGTTGGCTGCCGCGCAGCAGCAGTCCGACCGCGTCTTGCGCGCTTACAAATAGGGACGAGGCGGGATGGCGCGCCGCCGCCATCCCGCCGGCTCACAGATGTCCGACGAGGTCGCCTCATCGCCAATCGCCCCGCGCCGCGCCCGATCGCAGGCGTGGTGGAACACCGTGAACGCCTGGCTGCTGCTGTTGCCGGCGGCCGTCCTGCTGATCGCATTCACGCACTTCCCGATTCTGGCGACGATCCGGCATTCGCTATTCGTCACACGCCGGAACGGCACCGAGGCCTTCGTCGGGCTTGACAGTTATCGGTCCATGGCGGCCGATCCGATCTTCTGGAAGGCGCTGGTCAATAATTTCTGGTTCGCGCTCGGCACGATCCCTACCTCGATCGCCCTGGCTCTGGTGATGGCGATCTGGGTCAATCGCAACATGCGCGGCCGCGGCTTTCTGCGGCTGGCCTACTTCACGCCGACCGTGCTGCCGATGATCGCCGTCGCCAACATCTGGCTGTTCTTCTACACGCCGGACTATGGGCTGCTCGATCAGTTGCGCGGCCTTTTCGGTCTCGGCGGCTGGAACTGGCTGGGCGATCCCTCGACGGTGATGAGCTGTCTGGTCGTGATGGTGATCTGGAAGGAGGCCGGCTTCTTCATGATCTTCTACCTGGCGGCGTTGCAGCAGCTCTCGCCGGATCTCGAAGAGGCCGCGTCCATCGAAGGCGCGAGCCGGTGGTACACGTTTCGCCGGATCACGTTCCCGCTGCTGATGCCGACCACGCTGTTCGTGGCAATCAACGCAGTCATCAACTCCTTCAAGCTGGTGGACCATCTGGTCATCATGACCAAGGGCGGTCCGAACAACGCCAGCACGCTGCTGCTCTACTACATTTATGAGGTTGCCTTCACCTTCCAGGATTCCTCTTACGCGGCAACACTGACGGTTGTACTTCTGATGCTGCTGAGCTCGGTTGCGCTGATCAAGTTCGGTTATCTCGATCGCAGGATCCACTATCAATGAAAGGCCGGACACGCCCCATTGAAGCCGTCGCAGCATGGCTCCTGGCTTTGATCTGGCTCGCCCCATTGGCCTATGCCTTCTGGAGCGCGCTGCATCCGGCCGCTTACGCCACGTCGTTCAGCCTGTCCGCGCCCTGGACGCTGGAGAATTTTGCCCGGGCCTGGAACCAGGCGCCGTTCGCCCGGTACTATCTCAACACGGTCGTGCTGGTGACCCTGATCCTGGTCGGCCAGCTCATCCTGTCGACGCTGGCCGCCTATGCCTTTGCGCGCTTCAAGTTCAGGGGCAGCGGCATCGCTTTCGCCCTCGTTCTGCTCCAGCTGATGATCATGCCCGACGTCCTGATCGTCGAGAACTACCGCGCGATCGCCAAGCTGGGATTGCTCGATACGATCCCTGCGATCGCGCTGCCCTATCTCGCGAGCGCCTTCGGCATCTTCCTGCTGCGGCAGACTTTCAAGGGTGTGCCCCAGGAGTTGGTGGAAGCCGCCCGGGTCGAGGGAGCGGGTCCGCTCGGAATCCTGTGGCGGGTCTATGTCCCGCTGGCTCGCCCGACCTACGTCGCCTTTGGCCTCGTCTCCGTCAGCTATCACTGGAACAATTTCCTGTGGCCGTTGATCGTCACGAATTCGGTGGAAGCGCGGCCGCTCACGGTGGGGCTTGCCGTATTCGGCGCGCCTGAGACCGGTGTGGATTGGTCAGTGATCACGGCGGCAACCGTGATGACGATGGCGCCGCTGCTGATCGCGTTTCTGCTGTTCCAGCGCCAGTTCGTCCAGTCGTTCATGCGTGCAGGCATCCGGTAATGAGACTTCTCACCTGGAACATACAGTGCGGCAAAGGATGCGACGGCGTGACCGATCTGGCGAGGATCGTTGCCGTCGCCCAGCAGACGCTCGACGCGGACGTGTTCTGCTTCCAGGAGGTGAGCGCGAACTTCTCCAGATTTGGTGATGGAGGGGATCAGAGTGAACAGCTGGCAGCCCTTTTGCCCGGCTACTCCGCAATATTCCGACCTGCTATCGAAACTGTCGATCGTGATGGCAACCTCCATCGCTTCGGCAACATGACGCTGTCGCGGTTGCCGGTGCTGCAGATCGCCAACCACCTGCTGCCATGGCCGGACGCAGCCACGGTGCGCAGCATGCGCCGTCACGCCCTGGAGGTGACGGTTCAGGCCTCGTTTGGCGCGGTCCGCATTGTCAACACGCATCTCGAATTCCATTCGGCCGGTCAGCGCGAGGCACAGATCGCCCGTCTGCTGGATTTGCAGGAGGAGGCGTCGATGAGCCCGAAGCAGGCCAGCTCCCGGCACGACGAGCCGTATGGAAGTCAGACCGTCGCTGCGTCGAGCCTGCTGTGTGGCGATTTCAATTTTGACGTTGCCGACCCCCAGCACGCATTGATTGCCCGATCCGGCCGGCCCGGTCTGGCCTATCGGGATGCATGGATCGCCGATGGCCGCGACCGAACGCGTGCGCCGACTTGCGGAATCTACGACCGCGCGCAGTGGGCCGACGGGCCCGACTGCCGCGACTTCATTTTCGTGACGGAAGATTTGACCGGCTACGTTCGCAGCATCCAGGTCAACGAAGCGACCGATGCCTCCGATCACCAACCCATTGCAATCGAACTTTCGGAATAGAGGAATGTGCAGGCGATGCAGAAATTCCGGCGGCCACGCTGCTCATTGCGCGATCCCAGCGCCACAAACCTTGAGGGCGTTTGGCAACTACTCGGGATAGAGCTGAACGTCCTCCGGCCTTGGCTTCTTAAAAAAGGATGAAGACCAAAGGATTGCCGGGCTCGGACATTGCGTCGCTGCGTTCGCCGGTTATCTCTCCGGCGACGGCGCTTGTATACTCCGCAATCACCTCGAAACTTGTCATTCCGACATAGATATTCGAGCTTCTCCAGGCTCGCGGTGGTGTCGCGACGTGATGCCGGACTCCTCAGACCCCTACCTCCAAGATGCCGGTGTTTGAAGTCGTGGCGCCCAAGGCGATTGCGCCCGCCCTCGGGCTAGGTGAGCGCGGCCGGCAATGGACGCCAGCGAAATTTTCAGATCATTAACAATGTTGAATCACAGACCGGAGCGATTGCCCTAGCGTGAACCTTTCCGCTGGGGCTTTCCATGATCGATACGGCGACAAAGGCGTTGTTGCGCACCGTTCTCGACGAGGTGTGTGAAGGTGTTCCACGCTGTGAGATCGGCGCCCGGACCCACGTGGCCTCGAAGCTTCTGGAGACTGCAAGCAGGGGGGACATCTCTGCGGATCGCCTCAAACAAGCGGCCCGCAATGCTCTCTCAGAAGTCCCGACGATGTGACGATGGTCATGTGGGGGCGGGGGTGAATTTCCACGTGACGGTCCTCAAGATCCTGGTGAGCTACCCGGATGGGTTCGCTGCCCTGGAGGATCTCAAGCGGGATATGGCCATTCTGGCGACCAGCGGTCGCGACTGGACCGAGCGCACCCGGCGGCTCGCCGGGCGGGTGCCGGGGCTGGACATCTTTTCGCAAAGGCTGATCGACCGGACAAATGGCGGGTGGCGCATCACGGCCAAGGGCCGCGCCGTGCTTGATCTGATGGAAGCTCGTCCGGACCATGCGCCGATTGCCTGCGAACAACCTCCCTCAGAGCCGGAGTGCGTACCGGCGATCACGCGGCACTTTCCGGCGGAGAGGGGGCGAGGCCGGCTCGCAGCGCGCCGTCGCCGACGCAACGCTGGCCAGCAGGCTCGGGCGTCCTAGCAAGGAACGAGCGTCACTCCCAAAGCTTGAGCTACGCCCCGTGATGGAAGATGCTCATGCAAAGTTCCGACGCCACCTTGTCGACCGCCCGTCTGTCGCGCGTGACGGACGATATCTGGGTCGTGGACGACGCCCCGATCAGCGCCGCCGGTCTAAAACTTCCGGTGCGTATGACCGTCATTCGGCTCTCGAACGGCGATCTCGTGCTGCATTCGCCGGTAAGATATTCGCCGGCTCTCCGCGGTGAGCTGGAGCGGCTTGGGACGATAAGGTACTTGCTCGCGCCGAATATCGCGCACTGGATGTTCCTGTCCGACTGGCAGAGAGAGCTGCCGCCGGCGACGACTTTCGCGGCGCGCGGCCTTGCGGCACGCAGGCAAGTTCGAGCGGCACGTATCCGCATCGACCGCGAGCTTGGAGAGGCGACGCCCGAGGAATGGAGGGCCGACCTCGAAGCCGTCTCGGTGAACGCTCCGATGTTCTCCGAGATCGAGCTGTTCGACAAGCGCAGCCGGACACTGATCCTGACGGATCTCGTGCAAAATCTCGATCCCAACGATCTCAGCGCGCCAAATGAGGCGGCGGCAAACCTCCTGGGCATTTCCAAGCCAAACGGAATGGCGCCGGTCTATCTACGGCTTCTGCTGCGCCTCGGCGGCCGTTCCGTGCGGTCCGCAGCCGAGCGGCTTATACGGCTGTCTCCGGAGCGGGTGATCTTCGCGCATGGCGACTGGTTTGAAGCGGAGGGAACTGAGCGCCTCCGGCGATCCCTGCACTGGCTGCTTCCGGCGGCCCGCTCCGGATCTGAGCCGCGGCAAATGACCGGCACGCGCGTCGTCATCACCGGTGCCTCGAGCGGAATCGGGCGTGCTGCGGCGCTGGCCTTCGCGGGCAAGGGCGCAAGCGTGGTCTTGGCGGCACGCCGTGCCGAAGTCCTGACGAGCCTCGCCGCAGAATGCGAGGCGCTCGGAGGCCGCGCATTGGCGATCCCGACCGATGTCACCGATGCCGAGGCGGTGCAGCGGCTGGCCCGAGAGGCCGAAGACGCGTTCGGTGGCATCGACGTCTGGATCAACAACGCCGGCACGGGCGTTTTCGGGGCTTATCAGGACGCGGATATCGCGCTTCATCGCCGAACGATCGAGGTCAATCTCCTCGGCACGATGCATGGCGCTTTCGCGGTGCTTCCGATCTTCCTCCGCCAGAACCGCGGCATCCTGATCAACAACATCTCGCTCGGCGGCTGGACGCCGACGCCTTTTGCTGCGGCCTATACCGCGAGCAAATTCGGCCTTCGGGGCTTCACCGCTAGCCTGCGTCAAGAGCTCAGTGCTCGCCGCAACATCCATGTCTGCGGCGTCTTCCCGGCCATGGTCGACACGCCGGGCTTCGTCCACGGCGCCAACATGTCCGGCCGGACGCTTGATCCCGGTCCGCTGCTGTATCAGGCGGAGGACGTTGCCGAGACGTTCGTGAGCCTCGTCCGCGCGCCCCGAGACGAAGTCGCCGTGGGCTGGCCGGCTCGTGCCGGCCAATTTGCCTACGCGATGGCTCCGCAGATTACCGAGAACATCGTGGGAGCTGCCTTCCGCTACCTGCTGTCGCGCGCGCGCCCCGCAAAGAGCAGCGAGGGCACCATGATTGAAGCTGGTCCGCAGGGTACGTCGATCGATGGCGGTTGGCTGTCACGTAAGCAGCTCCCACCTGCCGGCGTCATCAGTCAGGGGCTCGCGGCGCTGGGAATAGCTGCGGGCGTAGCTCTCCTGGCGTCAGCAGTTGCGCGTCGCGCCGGCAGATCGGGACAAGGCGTGGGCAAGTACAAGCAAGTCCTGCCGAGGCAGATCACGGCAGCGCGTAGGCTCGCACGTAATCGCCGAGTTTAGTTCCGAATGACCCGTGGCCGCCGTCGACCGTCACGACATATTGCTTGCCGCCAGCCTCATAGGTCATCGGCGTCGACTGGCCGCCGGCAGGAAGGCGGTTCTGCCAAAGCTGTCTGCCATCGCGAACGTCAAACGCGCGGATGTAGTCATCCATCGTTCCCGTGATGAAGATGACGCCGCCCGCGGTGACGATCGGACCGCCCAGCATGGGAACGCCGAGCTTGAATGGCAGCGGCAGCGGGGCCTGATCGCGTATCGTGCCGATCCGATGCTGCCAGGCCACCTTGTGCGTCCTAAGATCGATCGCTGCGATGTTTCCCCACGGCGGAGCAAGACAGGGAATGCCGAGCGGTGAGAGGAAAATGCCGAGATCAACGCCGTAGGGGGCGCCGTACATCGGCTGCACGCCCAGCTCGGTTCCTGGTGGATGCGCCGCATTCGGCGCGGCCGGATTGTCCTTTCCGCGCGGCACCAGGCGAGAGATGAAGGGAATCGATTGGGGATTCGCGATCGCGATCTGGCGCTGCGGATCGACGGCAATGCCGCCCCATTCGAACATGCCGAAGTCTCCGGGAAACACCAGCGTGCCTTGTTCAGACGGCGGAGTGAACGGCCCCTCATAGCGCAGGCGCTTGAACTTGATCCGGCAAGCGAGCTGGTCGAACATCGTGCTGCCCCACATCTGCGCGTCCGTAAGTTTGCCGGAGGGGCGGAAGCTCAATTCCGAAAATGGCTGGGTTGGCGACAGCCGGTCTCCATTCGCGGCGCCCTGAGGCACCGGCTTCTCCGGTGCGGGCACCAACTGACGCCCGTCGCGCCGGTCGAGCACGAAGATGTCGCCAGTCTTTGCCGGGATGTAGATCGCCGGCGTCACGCCGCCGTTAGAGCGCAAATCGACCAGACTGGGCTGCGACGGCATATCCATGTCCCAGAGATCGTGGTGCACGTTCTGGAACGACCAACGCAGTTTTCCGGTCAAGACATCGAGCGCAATCAATGCCGAATCGTAGCGCTCGTTTTCGGGCGAACGGCCGCCGCCCCAGATATCCGGAGAACTCGAGCCGAGCGGCACGTAGATGAGTCCGAGCTTCTCGTCGACCGCCGAAATGCTCCACGAATTGGGTGAGCCGGCTGTAAAATGATGCGAGGCCGAAGGCATCTCGTTCGGATCGGAATTCCCGGCATCGAACGCCCAGAGCAACCGTCCCGAATAGATATCGAAGCCGCGGATCACGCCCGACGGGACGCGATCGGAATAGTTGTCGATCACCGCTCCGCCGACGATCAGAACCTTGCCCGTGACGACGGGCGGCGAGGTGCCCTCGTAGAAGCCGAGTGTCTGGATTTCGCTGCCTTGCTTGAGGTCGATCTGTCCCTGGTTGCCAAAACTCTGGCAAGGCACACCGCTCTGGGCATCGAGAGCGAACATCCGCCCGTCGTTGGTTGGTACGAAAATGCGTCCCGCACAATCGTTCGGGGCCGGCGCGCCGTCGGCAGTCACGGCGCCGGGCCTGGTCGCGTGATAGGAAACGCCGCGGCAGGTCATGTGCTGGAACGCCTTGTTGTGCTGGACTTGCGGATCGAATTTCCAGCGCAGTTGTCCGGTCGCAGCTTCGAGCGCGAACACGATCTGGTGCGGCGAGCAGGTGTAGAGGAGATCCCCCACCTTGAGCGGCGTTGCCTGGTTGGTGATCTCGTCGGGGTCATCAGGGCCCTTGTGGTCACCAGTGCGGAATTCCCAGGCGAGCTTGAGGTCCTTGACGTTGTCCTTGGTGATCTGGCTCAGCGACGAGAAGCGCGTACCAAAGCCGCTGCCGCCGTAGGCCGTCCAGTTCTGGCCGGCAGCGGGTTGGTCCGGTTCGGGAGACGCAATGGCCCCCGTTGTTTCGCCCTCAGGTATCGTGCCGGCTAGATCGCGGCGATCGCTCGTCAGGGACATGCCGACGACGATGGCTGCGGCGATCAACACAAGGCCGAGCGCCCATCGCGCCGCGCGCAAGCGAGGCGCGAGGCGAGAGGCAATGAAGGGCAGCATCAGCCATAGGCCAAGCGGCACGAGCACGTCGCCGCGCGGCGCCAGCGACCAGAAATCGAGGCCGGCCTCCCAGATCGCCCAAGCCATCGTTCCGGCCAGCAGCGTGGCATAAATCCAGAGCGCCTCGGCGCGACGGCGCGCGAGCAGCCAGCTCGTGAGCAGAAGCATGATCCCCGCGATCAGGTAGTAGACGGAGCCACCGAGCGCTGCGAGCCAGGCACCGCCAGCCAAGAGGCCCAGTCCCATGATGGCGACAACCACGACGGTGATGGCCAGCAATGGCGCGTCACGGAACCAATTCGTTGAACGATGTGTCGGAGTCATGATGGTCACTTGAGCGTATAGAGAAACGCCGCGATGTCCCGCGCGTCTTTTTGCGGGATACCCATTCTCGGCATCGCATTGCCCGGCAACGCCCGCTGTGGATCCTCGATCCAGTCAGCCATGTTGTCCGGCGAATTGTGGATGTAGCCGGCGATGTAGGTCCGCGTGCCGATCCGATGCAAGGGTGGGCCGACATTGCCTTCGGCGCCGGCAATGCCGGGAATATCGTGACAGCCGCCGCACTGGTACTGCTTGACGAGGTCGGCGCCACGACGCGCGTCGCCGGTGAAGTTGTCCGGGCCCGCAGCCTCGCAGGCGGCGGTAGCGGTAGCCAGGAGTGCAGTGACTAGCAATTTCGCGATCGGATTTACCATCGCTGCTCCGCTCGGCCGATCAGGGCTTCTGGCCGAAGTTGAAGGACTTGGTGGCAGACCAGGGATCGGTCGTGGAGACCTGCTCGCTCGGGACTTGCTCGACCTCGGGCGATGGCAGATTGGCCGAAAAGGTGCGGCCCCATTGGTGGCTTGGCCCGTTGCTGATCTTGCCGATATAGGTGACGAGATCCCAGATCACGCTGTCGGGCAGCACGCCGCCCCAAGCCGGCATTCCGTTCGGCCGCCCCTGGTAGATCGAGAGAAAGATGTTCTCGGGCTGCGCTCCGTAAGTAAAGATGTTGTTGCTCAGCGCCGGCCCCATGCCGCCGCCGCCATTCGGCGCGTGGCAGCCGACGCAGTTGAAGTTGACATAGTAGGTCATCCCGCGCTGCTGCGCGTTGGGATCACCTTGCACGGGATTCTTGATTTGGGGCGGGTCCGGCTGCGCGCCGGGATGGAGGTGACTGACCGGGACCTGCATGAAGACGCCGGGGCTGCCATTGCCGACGCTGCCACCGAAATTCGGGCGCGGAGACAGCGTCGGCATCTGCGCCTCCTGCGACTGCGGCAAGGTCTGCTGGGCCAGCCCTGCACCATTCGGCAAGACCGCCAGCAGCAACGACAGGGCGCTCGCGCGCATTGCTGGAGCAGACATCACTCATGTCCTCCCGATACCGTGACGGGTTGGTCCACCAGCGGAACGCCGTAACTGCGCAGCAGCGAGGTGATCTCGGACCAATGCTCGTCGATGAACTCGTTCAGCCGGTCGCGCAAGGCGTCGTCGCCTTTGCGCACGCCCATCGCGATGGCGAACCGGAACTGCTGAGGTGCAAAGCGTTCGTAATCCCGGATCGGCGTGACCGTCAGCGGGACGGGAGAGTGCTGGGCGAAATATCCGCCGAGGGGGCCCCAAGCTGCGGCGACATCGAGGCTGCCGCTTTCGACCGCTTCGATCAGGCGTGCCGGCGGATCGGCCTGGCGATAATCGCCGTAGATGGAGTAGCCGCGGACGTTATCGACGATGCCTTGGTCGCCAAGCGCCTGCGCGGGCGGTGGATTGTTGCCGTCGTCGCCGATCAGATGCACGCCGATCACGAGGTGATGCAAGCGCGGGTCGAGCAGGGACGAAAGGTCGAGGTGCCGGTCCTGCCGCGTGACGAACACATAGCTCGAGCGATAATAGGGCTTGGTCGTCTCGACGAGATCATAGCCGGACGGTACGCCCATCACGACGTCGCATCTGCCAGCTTTCAGTGTGTTGCGGATGAAGCCGCGGCGCTGCGCCCACCAGGTGTAGGTGACCTGCTGGCCGAAATGCTCGGCCACCATGGCCGCGAGCCTGTTCTCGAATCCTGCTTCGGCTTTGTTCGAGAACGGCAGATTGTTGGGATCGGCACAGACGCGAAGCTCGCGATCCGACGCTGCCGCCGCCGTGGTTGCAAGCCCGACCAGAAAACCAAGGGCGATGCCCGGGCAACTATTTCGAAGGCGCATGGCTGGTATCCTCACCATTTGCGCCGCCGAGCTTGAAGACCAGCAGTTCGCTCCCGCCGGCGGTGTAGAACGGCAGATCCTGCGTCGCGCCGGTGAACCCCAGCGCACCGTTGCGCACCCGCGGATCGACCTCGGCATTGGCCACCACACCCGGCCAGCCGCCGACGCCCGACAGGATCGCGACGTATTGCTGTCCGTCGGAGCCGCGATAGGAGATCGGTTGGCCGATGAACCCGGATCCGGCGCGGAATTGCCACAGCACATGTCCATCCTTGGCATCCACGACTTTGAAAAGCCGATCCATGGTGCCGTAGAAGGCGACATCACCTGCTGTGACCAGCGCGCCGCTCCAGACCGGCAGCTTCTCGTGGATCTCCCAAACCTTCCTGCGCGCGATTGGATCCCACGCCATGAACTCGCCGCGATAGCCGCCGGGGCCGGCATACATATCGACGTCTGCGCCGACATAGGGCGTCCCGGCGATGTAGCCGACCTGAGAGGCCTTGAAGCTCATGCAGAGATGCTGATGGGGCACGTAGAGAAGTTTTGTGCGCGGTGACCACGCCGTCGGTTGCCAATCCTTGGCGCCCGGCGCGCTCGGGCAGATGTTCTCGACGGTCTTGCCGACAAGCGGCGTCTTCTCCTCGTTCGGGATGATCTTGCCGGTCTTCAGATCGACGCCCTTGTAGCTGTTGACGAAGTCATAAGCGTCCGCCGAGATCACCTCGCCAGTGGCGCGGTCCATGACGTACATATAGCCGTTGCGGCCGGGGTGGATCAGCACCTTGCGCGGCCGTCCATTCAGTTCGAGGTCGACAAGCACGTTCTCGTTAATCTCGTCGTGGTCGAATAGATCGTGCGGGTTGATCTGGTAGGCCCATTTGGCGCGACCGGTGTCGGGATCGCGGGCAAAGATTGTGGTGCTCCAGAGATTGTCGCCGCTGCGCTGGTTCGCGTTCCAGGGACTCGGATTGGCCGTGCCGTAGTAGACCAGGTTCAGATCGGGATCGTAGGAGATCCAGCCCCAGACCGTGCCGCCGCCAACCTGCCAGCGGTCGGCGGGCCAGGTCTTCACGCCGAGATCCTGGCCTTTGAGATTGTCGTAGAATGGCTTGAAATCGTCGCCGATCAGCACGTCCTTGTCGGGACCTGTCGAATAGGCGCGCCAAGCGATGGCGCCGGTGGTCTCGTCGAGCGCGGTCACCCAGCCGCGCACGCCCAGTTCGCCGCCGCTGTTGCCGACGAGAATTTTGCCTTTCACCACGATGGGAGCCATCGTGATCGTTTCGCCCTTGTTGATCTCGCCGAGCTTCGTGTGCCAGAGCTCTTTGCCGGTCTTGGCGTCGATGGCGACGGTGTGGTTATCGAGCGTGTTGAGGAAGACCTTGCCGTTGTCGAAGGCCAGCCCGCGATTGACGACGTCGCAGCAGGCAACGCCCGCGGCTGCGGGCTCCGGCTTCGGCGCATAGGACCATTTCAACTCGCCAGTCGTGGCATCTAGCGCGAACACGCGGTTGGGATAGGGGCCGGCATAGGGACCGACCACATACATGGTGCCGTCCACCACGAGCGGCGCCGCTTCCTGGCCCCGGTCGGCGCCCACCGAGAAGGTCCAGGCGAGCTGGAGGCGCGAAGCATTGGACGCGTTGATCTGGTCGAGCTCGCTGTAGCGGGTGTTGGCGTAGTCGCGCGCCGCCATCGGCCACTGGCCGGGATCTTTCATGCGGCTGGCGAGATCGCTTTGTGCTGACGCGGATGACAGCATCGCGCAGCAGGCGCAAAGGATGGCCGGAATCCGGTTGAGCAGACGCGTGAGACCACGCACTAACATATGTAAAGATCTCCACGGCAGGGATGCGGCCGTGCCGCATTGCAGGCCGGCTTGCGGACGTACAAACGTTCCGACTTCCCTTGGTTCCAAAAAGCGGCGATTGACGCAGCGCTATCTCACCACGTTGCCGGATACGCCGGCGCCGAGGTCGACTGAGATCTGATCTTCCTTGCCGTTACACTTGGGATGGCCAAATCCCGACGGGCTTTTGCCGTCGGGGCCGATGTCGTAGATGATCGCGTCCTTCATGTTGGGGCTGACTCCGGCCGGCACCCGGTCGAGCCCGAGCTGGTGACGCACGCGCCAGGCCACGTTGTGATCCGCGCAGGAGCTGTCGCCGCTGACGCCCAGCGCGCCCGTGACGCCGTTGCCGTCATAGAGCGCGAGCCCGCCTCCGAACACGATCGTGCCGCCGATCGGCTTGCCCACCATCGGATCCTGAGCCGTGCCGAAGTTGTCCGGAGATCCGGCGTACAAGGCTTCCTGGGATGGTGGGTTGCCGAGTGCCGCGCCGAACAGGAACCCGCCCGGCTGCGCACCTGCATAGAGATTGGCGGTCGCCATCGCCTTGTCCTTCAGGCTGAACGCATTCGCTGTGTTGGCCTTCTCGGCCGCGATGGCACGGCTGCCCAGCCACTGGTCGTCGACCTTGCCGCCGCTGTAGGCAATTGCGCAGACGACGCCCTGCCGATTGACGACGGCAGCCCATTCGTTGTTGTCCAGACCTCCGTTGCTGGGGCCGCCGCCCGACTTGACGCTCTTCTTGAGGATATCGGCGAGCTTGTCATGGTCGACCGGGCACGACATCCCCGGCTGGGGTTGGTCCTGCGCGTTCAAGACTGCAGGCACCAAGAATGCTGCGGTGAAGATAGCCGTTAGCGCCATGACGGATCGTTTTTCCATGTGGCCTCCGTGGAGTGTCGCAGTCGGCAGGCGAACGTTCGAACAGAAGTTGCGGTTCCTATGCCGTATCGCTCAGCCCGGATGTTGAAGGGAGCGGCAGGTGGGAATGGCCGCCGTTCGCAGTCAGCCACCGGTGAGCAAAGAACAACGCCGCGCCGGTATAGAGTAGGCCCATGGGCACCCACATCAGGATGCCGGCGAGTTGCTGGTCCTCGAGCGCCGAGAGGCCGAATTCACCGGCGAGGGCGCCTTGACCGGGGATCCACAGCCGCGGCGACACCGTCAGCAGAGCCCCGAGCACACCCGAATGCAAAATCGTGATGAACAGGCACGCGACGGCGATGCCGTCGCGAATTCGTGTGCTACGGCCCTGACCCCGGCCATGCAGCAGCACCCACCAGAACAACAGCGCGGTCGCAAAGAAGCTGATGTGCTGGAGACGATGGATCGTCGTATTCTCGAGCGCCCATGCATATAACGGCGGTGCGTGCCAGACCCAGAGCGCTGCGCCGTGGAGGATGGTCGCGCTCATGGGATGGCTCACAAACCGCCACGGCCACGCCAGTATCGGCCAATTGAGCATTCGACCCGCCGCAGGGCGGAGCCGGGCCGGCAGGCTCCACAGCAGTGGGCCATTGATCCGGGCGAACGCCATCAGCGGTGCTGCGACCACCATCAGGAGTTCATGCTCGACCATGTGCGCGGTGAACAGACGCTCGCCGAGCCAGTGCAGCGGCGAGGTCACGGCAAGCGCGGCCACCAGCCATCCGGTCCAGAATGCGGCGACCTGGCGGAAGCTGACGCCGCGGCCGCCGCCCGCATGATGCCAGAGCCGCTGCGTTCCGACATAGAAGGCGATACCGACGGCATAGAGCGGGGCCATCAGCCAGGGATCGTAGCTCCACAGCGAGCCGGAATCGACCTCCGATAGTCCGTGCGCATCGGCCGGCGCCGTGAGCAGCGCGAGCAGCAGTGCTGCAAGGTTCAGCGCAGGCATGGGCTGATCATGAGCGAGGCGGCGAACTGGTTCGCGATCACCAACGCAAACAGCACGCCGGAGCCGACGCCGAGCCAGGCCATGAACGTTCGTGGCCCGCCGCCTTGCGCATCCGTCCATTCGGCCCCCGCGCCGCGTCGAACCGCGCGGGCGGAAATGACAGTGCCCGCGAGGGCGACGACAGCCAGAACCGCACTCATGATCGCGCCGCTGATCTTGGTCTGTTCGCAGGAGAAGTGCGCGAGCACGTAGATGCCCTGCAAATTGATCCCCCACGCGATGGGGCCAAGCGCAACGCCGGCCCAGTAGAGCAGTCTGGAACGTCCGTCGGCTGCGGTCATAGGCGAGGCACCCAATCGAGCAAGACATAGAGCGGCAGCCAGGCGAGCACGACGAAGTTCCAGTAGAACACGTTGTCGCTCACGTCGCTGAACCGGCGCGGTTTCGCATGGCGCGTGAACATCAACACCGCCAGCACGACCGTGTCGCCGACATCCGTGGCAAGGTGGGTCGTGTGCAGCCCCAGAATGAGCCATACGATCGAGCCATAGGCTGAATTGTCCCAGCGGGTGTTGAGATGCGCGAACTCGAAGCCGCGCAGCACCAGGAGCGCGATGCCGATCAAGGCCATCACGATCAGGCCGATCCGCACCTTCGCGAGATCCTGTCGGTGTGCGGCGCGGTTCGTGAACTCGTTGGGAATGATGCTCAATAGATAAATCACCGTCTCGACCGTCCCCGGCCAGAGATCCGGCGGGGGTGCTCCGATCGGCCAGGTCGGGTTGACTGCGTAGAGATAAAGGTAGGCTCCGATGGCAATGGCAAAGCCCATGCCTTCGAGCGCCATGAAACCCATGGCGCCCCACCACGGGCCACTGCGCGGGCCGTAGCCATAAGTCGGGAGGTCCGAGACATTGCGGACGATGGTCTGTCTCACTCCTCGTCCTCCTTGCTGCCGGTCGGCCAGAACCAGCCGATCAAGGTGACGGCCATCGGCGGCGTGCCCCAGAGCACCGCCCAGGGCGTGAAGATCGAGCCGATGAAGAAGATCGTCGTCGCGATCGCCGCGAGCAGTGGCCAGATGCTCGGTTCGGGCGAAGCCTCGCGGATCTGCGGCTCGGCTTCCGCCAGCGAGGTCAGCAGCACCTCGCGCCGCTCTGCGCTCAGGCCCGCGACCACAGGCAGGCTCTCGCTATCGGCCCACAGCGGGTCGCGGTGCTTGACGACCGGAATGCGGTCGAAATTCTGCGGCGGAGGCGGCGATGAGGTCGCCCATTCCAGCGTCGAGGCATCCCAGGGGTTGTCGCCCGCAAGCGCGCCCTTGCGCAGGCTATAGACCACATTGGCCAGAAGCAGCGCGAAGCTAAACGCGAAAACGAGAGCACCGCCGCTGGACACGAGGTTCAGATGCGCCCAGTCCATGTCGGCGGTGTAGGTATAGACCCGGCGCGGCATTCCGATCAGCCCGAGAATGTGCATCGGGAAGAAGGCGACGTTGAAGCCGATGAAGGCTAGCCAGAAATTCCAGCGCCCTAGTCTTTCGCTCAGCATGCGGCCGGCGATCTTGGGAAACCAGTAGTAGACCGCGCCGACCAGCGGGAAGACGGCGCCGCCGATCAGAACATAATGGAAGTGGGCGACGACAAAATAGGTGTCGTGCACCTGGGTATCGATCGGGACCGAGGCGACCATCACGCCGGACAACCCGCCGAGCACGAAGATCACGATGAAGCCGATCACGAACAACAGCGGCGTCCGGTACACCGGACGTCCGTCCCAGAGCGTTGCCAGCCAGCAGAAAATCTGCAGCCCGCTCGGCACCGCGATCAGCATGCTGGAGGCCGTGAACAGGGCCGCGCCGAGTTGGGGCAGGCCCGTGACGAACATGTGGTGGACCCAGAGGCCGAACGACAGGAAGCCGGTCGCGATCAAGGAGAGGATCACCACGGGATAGCCGATCACCGGCCGCCGCGCGAACGTCGCGAGGATCGCAGAGACCATTCCCGTGCCCGGGATGAAGATGATGTAGACCTCGGGATGGCCGAAGAACCAGAACAGATGCTGCCAGAGCAAGGGATGGCCGCCCGATGAGGAATCATAGAAGCGGGTATTGACGAGGCGATCCAGGATCAGTGACGTCGATGCGACCATGATCGAGGGCATTGCGAACATCACAAGGAAGGCCGTCACCAGCATGGCCCAGACGAACAGGGGAATGCGGTCGAGCGTCATCCCTGGCGCGCGGAGCTTGAACACGGTCACGACGATCTCGACGGCGACCGCGAGCGCCGCAACCTCGGTAAAGGTGATCATCTGCGCCCAGACATCGGCGCGCTTGGTCGGTGTGAACTGCAGGCTGGAGAGGGGAACGTAGGAAAACCAGCCGACGTCGGGGCCGACGTTGAACAGGAAGGAGGTCCACAGGAAGCAGCCGCCGAACAGAAACATCCAATAGCTGAAGGCATTCAGGCGCGGAAAGGCGATGTTCCGCGTGCCGACCATCAACGGCACCAGATAGACGGCGAACGCCTCCATGACAGGCACGGCGAACAGGAACATCATCGTCGAGCCGTGCATCGTGAAGACTTGATTGTACTTGTCGGCCGAGAGAAACGTCTTCTCCGGCCCGGCCAGCTGAATGCGCATCAGGACCGCAAGGATGCCGCCGAGGAGTAGGAATACGAACGCCGTGACGATGTAACGGCGGCCGACCACCTTGTGGTCGACCGACATCAGCGCGCCGGTTAGTCCGGACGGCGTGCGCCACACCCGCTCGAGCTGCGTCGAAAGCTGCAGGCCGTTCAGGACGTCGTCGCGCATTTCATTTGGTTCAGCGGCCATGCTCACTTGAGCTGCTCCAGATAATGAATGATCGCGATCATTTCGTCCGATTGCAGCGGCATCTTCGGCATGAGATTGCCGGGCTTGATGTGCTGGGGATCGGCGATCCAGGCGCCGAGCGTCGCGGGAGTATTCGGCAGCGTTCCTGCCGCGATGGTCGTGCGGCTGCCGATATGCGTGAGATCCGGGCCGAGCTGCCCGCCGGCCAGCGTGCCGCTAATGTTGTGGCACAAGGCGCATCCGCGCGCCCGGAACAGAGCCTCGCCCTGCTTGCCGAGCTGATCCGCGGGGTTACTAGCGCTCTGGTTTTCATGGTCGCGCCAGCGGCCGAACTCGTCGGGGGACATCGCGATCACGGCGAACGCCATGTGGGCGTGCTGGATCCCGCAGAACTCGGCGCATTGACCGCGATAGATGCCCGCGTTCTTCGCCGTAAATTGCAGCTCGTTCTTCTGCCCGGGGATCAAGTCCATCTTGCCCGTCAGGCTGGGCACCCAGAAGCTGTGGATCACGTCGGCGGATTCCAGCTCGACTTTAACCGGTTGTCCGGTCGGGATCCGGATCTCGTTGGCGGTCACGAAACTCTGGTGCGGACTATCGGCCTCATAGCGGACCTCCCACCACCATTGGTGGCCGATGATCTTGAGCGTGTGGGCTTTCTCGTCCTTGGCAAAGACGGTGCGCTGACCGGCATAGCTGACCAGGGAGAGTCCGAGCACGACGACGGTGGTCGCAATCCCAAGCGCGAGGATGACGCGCCCGGAGCGTCGTTCGAAGGGCTGGTGGAGGTCCAGCGGCTGATCGGCTGCGCGCTTCCGGCGCAACAGCCCCACGCCCAGAACGATGACGACGGCAGTCCAGACGATCGCCGCGACAATGAGGAAGAGAAACAGCGTGTGACGAATCTGCTCAGACTGTAGCCCTTGAGGGTCGAGCGCCGACTGCTGGCCCGCGCACGCGGCAAGCGGCCAGGTCATGCACAACACCAGAATCCTTTGCACCCGGACCTGCATTGACGTTTTGTCGCACTCCGCTTCACAGGCGGAACCGGTCAGGCCTACAAAGGTTCCTATGTGCAGCCGGAACGGTTGGCCGACGAAGGACATGTCCGACATCGATCATCGGGCTAAAACGGCCAGCCCTTCACGGCGATCACGATCGCCGCATCGCCAGCGGCCATCAGCAACAGGACGGCAAGACTGGCGATGATCGCACCCGGCTGGGCAAGCACGCGCAACTCTCCGAGCATGTGTCGGCTCCAAAAACGCAGCAATGCCGCGACGACCCTGAGGGTTCCTGCGGACGTGCCGGGAGTTGACCTGCGAGCGCCGGAACGAAGGCTCGAGATCGCGCGTTCCTGCGACGAATTCGAGGGTTCACGTGCCGCGCTATCATTTCGATCTGGTCGATTCGAAGACCGTTGCAGACGAGGGAGGTGCTGAATTGCCCGACGACATCATGGCCCTGGATGTTGCCGAGGAGATCGCCAGGAGACTTCTTGCGGAGCGTCCCGAACTCAGAAATCGTCATTTTTCCATCCTGGTCACGAACCAGGAGGGCGAGGAGATCGGGAAGGTACCCCTTGATGTCCTGCACTGAAGCCCTGGCCTGACATGACGTTGAGGATCGGCGTGATCTCGGATACGCACGGCCTTCTCAGGCCGGAGGCCGAACGCCGTCTTGCGGGGGTGTCGCATATCCTCCACGCCGGTGATATCGGCGCGCCGGAGGTTCTGGAGAGGCTTTGCCGAATAGCACCGGTCACCGCCATCAGGGGAAACGTCGACATTGGTAGTTGGGCGAGGCGCTATCCCGAAACCGAAACAGTGCACCTCTTCGCTCGCTGTTTCTACCTCCTTCACGATCTCAAGGCGCTCGCCATCGACCCCGCGGCAACCAGTGTGAACGTGGTGATATCAGGACATTCACATCGGGTGCAGGTCAACACGATCAACGGAGTGCTTTTCCTGAATCCTGGGAGCGCCGGTCCAAGGCGCTTCAAGTTGCCGATCACGCTGGCAACGCTCGAAATGGACGAGGGCGGCGACCTGCGCCCCACCATCCATGAGCTCGACGCGTGACCGAAGTGCGTGCGTGCCAGCTAGTGGGTATTCGACTTTTGCCACCGCTCCAGATCAATCGGGGGACGCTTTGGGTCGATCTGCTCCTTCTCGGGATTCCCCTGCCAAGGCTGGTCCGTCTGCCGGTGGGTTGGCAGATCGGTCTGCTGTCGCGGATCGTCGACCGGGGTTTCTCTGGGGTCGTTTTCAGGTGCTTTCGCTCTCGGCATAAGTTGTCCTCTTTATAGTCTGTCGATGCGGCGGCACGCGATCAGCGTACGCCAGCGATAATTGCCGCGACGCGGCGCGAATGCTGATCGACAATGACGAGATCGTTTCCGGCGATCAGATATTGATCGCCCCAGAACCCGTTCAGCACTTGGGTGACTTCGGGCGGCAAATCGGCAACCTCGGTCTGGCGCGGCACAGACGTACCGATCATCATTTCGAAATTCGGGCGATCCATCGTCGGGCCATGCGCCGATGAGATGATGGCGCGGAGCTGCTCGCGTTGCTGATCGTTGAGGCCAGCCGGCTGGGCGCTCTGCTTCACATCCCGCGCACGGGCGCCGGTCGTGTCTTCATTGCCAGCCGGGTTTTCCTTGGCCGCTTTGCTGACTGCTTCGCGTTGCGTGGGAACTCCCGTGCCGACCGTTGTGGCAGGGGCACCTTTGTCGGCGCCTGTGGAGGGGCGGCCCAGATAGTCTGTTGCCCCGAACATCTGGGGCACGGCGAACCAGACGATGAAACCTACAAACAGGACCGCGGCCACTCCCGATCCGGCCATCATCAGCTTCCGGGTGCCGTCCTTCTCCGTTTCACGCGATAGATACTTGACCATGAACAAAAAGCCTTCGGTATGAACTGCGGAGTCAACCCGCGCAGGAATCGTTCGTTCCTACGGGCATGCATGGGCATCGATCAGGAACGACCGCCGCCGCATCTCATTGCCAGCGCATGAGGTCGCGAGACCGAAACAAGGAGCATGCAATGTCCAAAATGCCCCCCGTTCCGCCAGAGCAGCGCAGCGACAAGGGACCCGGATCTGATCCAAAGATCGAGACGGACGAAAAGGTGCACGGCCGCGAGAACTTCGACACCCAGGGCCGTCACGGCAACATCAAGCAGAACACGACAAACCAAGGCTACCAGCAGGACCGATGAATGCCACACAAGAACTCTGACACTGAACGCTTCGGTGGTCCGGGCTCATCGCGGCAGGACCGCAAGCACCCGGAAAAGGGAGGTCGCGAGCACGAGCGCCCTGCGCCCGGAACGCCCACCAACGACCGCAAATCACACGTCTCGGGAGGCGGTGGTGAGCGCGATCAACATCACACGCATAATGATCGTGAGAGGAGCTGAGCAATGCATAGGACGAGTTCGAGCTTGATGCTGATCGCCTTCCTGGCGAGCGCGTCGATAGGGGCCGCCTCGGCGCAGAGTGGCGGGGGTGGGGGCGGCGGCGGTGGCGGTTCGGGAGGATCGGGCGGAGCAAGCGCGAGCAGCACGAGCGGCGGCCCCGGCGGTGCGACAAGCCCCGGGTCAGCCGGCGGTGCTTCGAGCCTTGGGTCTGCAGGTCCTGGGTCTGCAGCTCCTGGGTCTGCAGCTCCTGGGTCTGCAGGTCCTGGGTCTGCAGGTCCTGGGTCTGCAGGTCCTGGGTCTGCAGATCCTGGGTCGACAGGTCTTGGGTCGACGGGAGCGACAAACCAGGCGGGGGATGTATCGCCCAGCCTGGGCAATCCAGCCGACGCGGCCGCGGCTTCGCGCGGCACGACGGCTACCGGCACGAACACCGCTGGAACGGCCCAATCAACGGGTAGCGGCCCGCACGGATCGACCACCGTCGGGCGGGCCGGCAATCCCGCAGGAGGCACCAGCAGCGGACGGATCGACGGCACTGCGACACCCGGTCCGTCGATGCCGGGCGACGCCGAAATACGCTCCGAGAACTCTCAGGATTCGCACGTCGATCGAAAGATCAAGAGCATCTGCAAAGGCTGCTAGATTGGTGATCAGGACGCCGGGCTTCCCGGCGTCCAATCGAGGTCATCCTCGCTTCGAGGTTCGGGGTCGGGCGAGCAGGGCTTGATCTTCAGGTCGTCCTCGAGCCTGGGCTTGCCCTCGCTGCTTTCGACCAGACCAGCGTCTTCGGCTTTCTTCAGCGTTTCCTCTTTGGTCGAAAATGTCCGGCTCAGTTTTTCGTCATCCTTGAACAGGGCATACGCCATCTCGGTCCTCACAGTTTGATCATCGGCAACTTTGACGGCGGCCGTCACGCGCGGCCACCGCCAATGCTACGGCTGCCACTTCCGCTTGCGCTTGAGACGTTGCGCGCCGTTTCCCCTTTTTCCTTTGCCGTGCTTCACGGGGGCCGTCTCGATCTTCTTGCCATTTGTACCTCCTTGTCGCTGGGGTGAACCTCTAGCCGACTTCCCTGAGACTGCTCAGGATCGCAAGGTGACGCTGGATGATGGGCAGCGACATCTGTGCGACCTGCTGTTCGCTGGGGTTGCCACCGGATCGCAAATACGAATTGTTGAGCGCGAGCAATTCACGTTCTCCGGGGATCTGCCCCTGCACATACATCCGGTCGAAGGGACCCACGGTGTGGCCTGAAGGCGCTGAAGCAGGGCGGCATGATCCGGCCGCAGCGGTGCCGATCCCGGCGCTGCTCCGAGCGCGCTCGCGACCTGGACCTGTTCGGTGATCTCTGCATTGGCGAAGTTGACGATGTCGGGATTGCCGGTGCGCGTCAGGGCGAGCTGACTCGTCTGCATCGCAAGCGCCCCACCCACGAGGTCGGCCGTTCGAAAAAAATCCCGCCGCGGGACTGGTTTGGATTGCGCAGCGTAGGTCGATAATCCGAGGCCGCCCAATGCAAGTAAAAACGATCTTCTCAGCATGCTGAATCTCTAATGTTGGATTCACAAGACGCCGCGACCGTTTCCAACGTTCCTATCGTCCCCGTAAGCCGCCGAGTGATGCTCTGCCTCATGTCATCGGCATCGTGGCATGAGCCGGCAGGTTAACGCAGGTTATTGGCACGGGGAGTGCGCCATGATCATAGGAACGGCAACCTGGAGGAGGGTTTGTCCATCATCCAGATGCCGACCGACGCACGAGCAGATCCATGCAAGACAGCAATTCATCCAGCTTCCCGATTTCCGCGGGTGTCCTTCTCGGGCTTGGCCTGGGCGGGTTTTTTGACGGCATCGTGTTTCATCAGCTGCTGCAATGGCATCATATGTTGAGCGGCTGGTACCCGCTCAACTCCATCGACAACGTCAAGCTCAATACGACTTGGGACGGCATCTTCCACAGTGCGACCTATGTGCTTGTGCTGCTCGGCCTGTATGTGCTGTGGCAACGGGCGCGCAGGTCCGACATTCACCTGTCGGGCAGCCGGTGTCTCGGAGCGGTCTTGCTCGGTTGGGGCATCTTCAATCTGGTTGAAGGCGTGGTGGATCATGAGATCTTCAAGCTGCACCAAGTGAATGAGACCGTACCCGACGAACAGCGCATCTTCTGGGACATCGGCTTCCTGCTATGGGGTGCGGCCATGTTGGTGATCGGCGCAGCCATGACACGCGCCGCCACGCAAGCGAGGGTCCATGCGGAAAGCAGTCTACAGGCTCGCTAGAGAGAGCCCGCCAGCTCTGGTCTACGCCCTTTTTATATTGCTGCTGTTGCTCGCGACAGCACCGGCCTTTCGCATCGTGCTGTTTGGTGTGTCGCTGGATGATCTCCTGCAACTACGTTGCTTCAATCCCAATTGATGCGCAGTTATCAACGCCTCATGTCCGCCCGGAGGTAACATGGTCGAGTTCAGGCTTCCGAAACACTCCCGCGTCGAAAAGGGAAGGATCTGGCCCAAGCCGGACAGCAAATCGTTGCGCGAATTCCAGGTCTATCGCTGGAATCCCGACGACGGTCGCAATCCCCGGCTCGACACCTACTTCGTCGATATCAGCGATTGCGGGCCCATGGTGCTGGATGGTCTGATCTGGATCAAGAACAACATCGACTCCACACTGACGTTCAGGCGGTCCTGCCGCGAAGGCGTGTGCGGCTCCTGCTCGATGAATATTGCCGGCCAGAACACGCTCGCCTGCACCAAATCCATGAGTGAGGACGTCCCGAACGGCGAGCCGTTGCGCGTGCTGCCCTTGCCGCATCAGCCCGTGGTCAAGGACCTCGTTCCCGACCTGACGAATTTCTACGCCCAGCTCGCATTGATCGAGCCTTGGCTGCAAACCGTGTCGCCCACGCCGCAGAAGGAATGGCGCCAGAGCCATGAGGATAGGGCGAAGCTCGACGGGCTGTACGAATGCATCCTCTGCGCCTGCTGCTCGACATCTTGTCCAAGCTACTGGTGGAATTCCGAGCGTTTCCTGGGCCCAGCGGCTTTGATCCAGGCGGCGCGGTGGGTCAATGACAGCCGCGACGAAGCGACAGG